>CAWGAE010000020.1:0-489717 GCA_963820395.1 uncultured Actinomycetota bacterium
GCCGGATGGGACCTTGTCCGGTAATCTGCCCGCGCGGCCCGCAGGGGGTGCAGAGTTGGCGGAGTCAGCGGAGTGGTCCCTGGGGCACGGCGTCCCGCCCGCGGTGATGCCCCAGGAGCCCCGCCGCGAGGCCCGGCTGACGGCACGACGGCGAGGGAGGGACCGGGAGTGACCGACGGGCCACTGATCGTCCAGTCGGACAGGACCGTGCTGCTTGAAGCCGCCCATGAGCTGGCCACCGATTGCCGCAAGGCGATCGCGCCGTTCGCTGAACTCGAGCGCGCGCCAGAGCACATGCACACCTACCGGATCACGCCGCTCGCGCTGTGGAACGCACGCGCCGCTGGTAGCGACGCCGAACAGGTCGTGGATGCGCTACTGCGTTATTCGCGCTACCCGGTCCCGCATTCGCTGCTCGTTGACATCGCCGAGACGATGGGCCGCTATGGGAGGCTGCAGCTGTACAGCCATCCCGCACATGGGCTCGTGCTTGCCGCGCTCGACCGCGCCGTGCTCGAGGAGGTGCTGCGCAGCAAGAAGGTCGCGCCGCTGACCGGACCGCGGATCGACGCCGACACGGTGGCTGTGCATCCGAGCGAGCGCGGGCGGCTCAAGCAAGTGCTGCTCAAGCTTGGCTGGCCCGCGGCGGACCTGGCCGGTTACGTGGATGGCGAGAAGCACGAGATCGCCCTGACAACAGATGGCTGGAGGGTCCGGCCCTACCAGCGGGAAGCCGCCGAGGCTTTCTGGCATGGCGGCTGCGGCGTGGTCGTGCTGCCGTGCGGCTCGGGCAAGACCATCGTCGGGACCGCCGCGATGGCGCTGGCCGGGACCACCACGCTCATCCTGGTCACGAACGCGATCGCCGCGCACCAGTGGCGGGCCGAGCTGCTGCGCAGGACGAGCCTGACCGAGGATGAGATCGGTGAGTACAGCGGGATCCGCAAGCAGGTCCGGCCGGTCACCATCGCCACGTACCAGATCATGACGACTCGGCGCAGGGGCGCCTTCACCCACCTTGAGCTGCTCGAGGCGCGGAACTGGGGCTTGATTATCTACGACGAGGTACACCTGCTGCCCGCACCTGTCTTCCGGATGACTGCGGACCTGCAAGCCAGGCGGCGGCTCGGGCTGACAGCCACGCTGGTACGCGAGGATGGCCGCCAGGGCGATGTCTTCTCCCTGATCGGCCCGAAACGCTACGACGCGCCGTGGAAGGAAATGGAGGCGCAGGGCTGGATCGCGCCCGCCGACTGCGTCGAGGTGCGTGTCACGCTGCCGGCCGCGGAACGGCTCAGCTATGCGACCGCCGAACCTGCAGACCGCTACCGGATCTGCTCGACCACGGCCGCCAAAACCGCCGTAGTCGAGCATCTCGCGGGGAGGCATCGCGGCGAGCGGGTGCTCGTGATCGGTCAGTACATCGGCCAGCTCGACGAGCTCGGGGAGCACCTGGGCGCTCCAGTCGTCAAGGGTGAGACGAAGGTGACCGAGCGGGAACGGCTGTTCGCCGATTTCCGTGCGGGGCGGGTCACCACGCTCGTCGTGTCGAAAGTGGCGAACTTCTCCGTCGACCTGCCGGAGGCGGCTGTGGCGATCCAAGTGTCCGGCACGTTCGGGTCACGGCAAGAGGAAGCGCAGCGGCTCGGCCGGATCCTGCGGCCCAAGCAGGCCGGCCGCCGCGCCAGGTTCTACGCCGTGGTGTCCCGCGACACGCTCGACGCGGACTACGCCGGCCATCGCCAGCGGTTCCTCGCCGAGCAGGGGTACGCGTACGACATCGTTGATGCCGCGGACCTGCTTGCCGGTAACGAGACCTGAGCCGACCGCGCCGTTTGAGGAAAATCAGCCTTTGACGGCCCGCCCGGCCACGGAAGCACCCCGAGCGCACGCACCGGGCACCCGGTACGGCGAGCAACCGCACCCGCGTGGCCGCGGATGCGCGCAGGGGTGGTCCCGCCCTGCGGGACCACCCCTGGCTGCGTTGAAGGACGGACTTGATCAGAAGTCCATGTCGCCGCCGCCGCCTGGGACAGCGGGCGCCTTCTCCTTCTCCGGCTTCTCTGCGATAACTACCTCGGTGGTAAGGAACAGCGCGGCGATCGACGCGGCGTTCTGCAGCGCCGACCGGGTCACCTTGGCCGGGTCGATGATGCCAGCTTCGAACATGTTGACATAATCGCCGGTCTCTGCGTTGAGCCCGCGGCCCGGTTCGAGTGACCGCACCTTCTCCGCCACCACGCCGCCCTCAAGGCCGGCGTTGATCGCGATCTGCTTCAGCGGCTCCTCGAGCGCCCGCCGCACGATCTGCGCACCGGTCGCGTCGTCGCCCGCCAGGTCGAGCTTCTCGAAGGCGCTGCGCCCAGCCTGCAACAGCGCGACGCCACCTCCGGGCACAATGCCCTCCTCGACGGCGGCCTTCGCGTTGCGGACCGCGTCCTCGATGCGGTGCTTGCGCTCCTTGAGCTCGACCTCGGTAGCCGCACCCGCCTTGATGACGGCAACGCCGCCGGCCAGCTTGGCGAGCCGCTCCTGCAGCTTCTCGCGGTCGTAGTCGGAGTCGGTGTTCTCGATCTCGGCACGGATCTGGTTCACCCGGCCAGAGATCTGGTCGGCGTCACCGCCACCGTCGACGATCGTGGTCTCGTCCTTGGTGACCACAACCTTGCGTGCCTTGCCGAGCAGGTCAAGATCGGCGGACTCCAGCTTGAGGCCGACGGTCTCGCTGATGACCTGGCCACCGGTCAGGATGGCGATGTCACCGAGCATGGCCTTGCGACGGTCACCGAAACCGGGCGCCTTCACCCCGACGGACCTGAACAGACCGCGGATCTTGTTCACGACCAGGGTCGCGAGCGCCTCGCCCTCGACATCCTCGGCTATGATCACCAGCGGCTTGCCGGACTGCACCACCTTGTCGAGCAGTGGCAGCAGGTCCTTGTTTGCCGAGATCTTCGACTCGACGATGAGGATGTAGGGGTCCTCGAGGACCGCCTCCATGCGCTCGGGGTCGGTGGCGAAGTAGGGCGAAATGTAACCCTTGTCGAAGCGCATTCCCTCGGTGAGCTCGAGCTCGAGGCCGAAGGTCTGACTCTCCTCGACGGTGATGACGCCTTCCTTGCCAACCTTGTCCATCGCCTCGGCGATCATATCGCCGATCGCGGTGTCGCCCGCGGAGATGGATGCGGTGGACGCGATCTGTTCCTTGGTCTCGACGTCCTTGGAAATCTTGGAAAGCTCTTCGCTCACCCGCTCCACCGCAGCCTCGATGCCCCGCTTGAGGGACATCGGGTTGGCGCCGGCGGCCACATTGCGAAGGCCCTCGCGCACCAGCGCCTGGGCAAGCACGGTCGCCGTGGTGGTGCCGTCGCCGGCGACATCGTCGGTCTTCTTCGCGACCTCCTTGACGAGCTCTGCGCCGATCTTCTCCCAGGGATCCTCGAGCTCGATCTCCTTGGCAATGGACACACCGTCATTGGTGATCGTCGGGGCGCCCCACTTCTTCTCGAGGACGACGTTGCGTCCCCTAGGGCCGAGGGTCACCTTGACGGCGTCAGCTAGTTGGTTCATGCCGCGTTCGAGGCCGCGTCGCGCATCCTCATCGAACGCGATCATCTTGGCTGCCATAGGCTCCAGTCCTCCGGAACTCTTTCTGGCGTGCGCAGACCGAGTCGACGCCCGCGACGGACGGCTCGGTCCGCGGCCAGTCCCTTCCCGGCCACGCCCCGGGCCTCATCGCCCCGATCCCGCCGTAGCGAGTTATCACTCTCAACGTGAGAGTGCCAACGACTTGTTTAGCACTCTCCGGTCGAGAGTGCAAGCCAAGGCCCGAAGTGCGCACGTGCGCGCCCCATGAGGGGCGGCCGAAAGGCGGCCGAGGGACGGCTGGTAACGACCTCGCGTGCCGGGGCCATGTCCCGGGCACCGCCATTCCCGCTGCCCGATTCCCGCTGCCCGGCGGCCGCGTCGCCGGTGAGTCCCGGGTGCCGGGGCCACGTCCCGGGCACCCGCCATTCCCACTGCCCGGCGGCCGCGTCGCCGGTGCCAGTCATTCCCGCTGACATCTGAGGCTGACATGAGATGACCCGGTCCCCCCAGCGGGCGACCGGGTCATCCGGCGAACGTGACAGAACGTTTAGAGGGAGCGGACAGCCTCAGCCTGCGGTCCCCGGTCGCTCTGCGTGATCTCGAACTCGACCCGCTGTCCCTCTTCGAGGGTGCGGTAGCCATCCGACTGGATCGCCGAGAAATGCACGAACACGTCCCTGCCACCGTCGACCGCGATAAAGCCGTAGCCTTTGTCCGCGTTGAACCACTTGACGGTGCCCTGCGGCATTACAAACAACTCCCTAACTGCGCTCGGGCCTCGAGCCCCGCCCAGGCAACCGCGGAGCCCGTCGATCGCTGCCCGACCGAAACCGCGCGGCGACCGCAGACGACCATACCTCCTAGAGGAAGCGTTGCGCATCCGTTACCCACGGAATCACACGAATGGCTCAGCAACCTGCGACAACGTTATCAGAGGGTGGCATCACGGCCGAGCGGTTCAGCCGCCCGCAACTGCTGGGATTACTGAGACTTGTGTGCCTGTGGGGACCGGTGTGTCGAGCCCTGCGGCGAACCGGACATCCTCGTCGTCCACATACACGTTGACGAATCGTCGGATCTGGCCGCTCTCATCGAGAATCCGCCCGGCGATGCCCGGGTAAGCCGCATCCAGGCCCGAAAGAACCTCGCGCAAGGTGCCGGCCTTCGCTGTCACCTCTGCCGCACCGCCCGTGTAGGTGCGCAGGATGGTGGGAACGCGGACAGAAACACTCATGCCAGGCCCGCCTCTCTAAACGCTTCGATCGAAGGCTGGATCGCCGCGGTCGGCCGCGCCACCGCGCGCCACCGCGTCGAGTGTCTTGAGGCCATCACCGGAGTTGATGACGACGGTCTCCGCAGCCGGGTCGAGCCGGCCCGCCGCGAGCAGTTTGCGCAGCGTGGCCACGGTCACCCCGCCCGCGGTCTCGGCGAAGATCCCCTCGGTGGCCGCCAGCAGGCAGATCGCCGACACGATCTCGTCGTCGCTGACATCCTCAACGGCGCCACCCGTCCGGCGCGTCACGTCAAGCACGTAGGGCCCGTCTGCTGGATTACCGATAGCGAGTGACTTCGCGATCGTGTCCGCCTTGACCGGGCGCACCACATCGTGACCGGCCTTGAACGCCGCCGCCACCGGCGCGCACCCGGTCGCCTGAGCCCCGAACACGCGGTATGGCGACTCATCGACCAGGCCAGAAGCACAAAGTTCAGTGAACGCCTTGTCGATCTTAGTGAGCTGGGACCCGGAGGCGACCGGGACCACGATTTGTTCTGGCAGCCGCCAGCCGAGTTGCTCGGCGATCTCGTAGCCGAGGGTCTTGGACCCTTCCGAGTAGTAGGGCCGCACGTTGACGTTGACGAAGGCCCAGTCCTCGTGCTCGCCCGCCAGTTCCGAGGCGAGCCTGTTGATGTCGTCGTAACTGCCATCGACGGTCACGAACGTGCCACCGTAAACCGCGGTCGTAATGATCTTTTGCTGCTCGAGGTCGTCGGGCACGAGCACCACGGAACGGATTCCGGCGCGTGCGGCCGCCGCGGCGACCGCGTTGGCCAGATTCCCGGTTGACGGGCAGGCAAGCACCTTGAAACCCATGGTCGTCGCGGCGGCGAGCGCCACCGCCACCACACGATCCTTGAAGGAATGGGTCGGGTTGCCACTGTCATCCTTCACCCAGACCCGGTGCATGCCGAGTGCCCTGGCAAGGTTGTCCGCGCGCACCAGCCTGGTGCAGCCAGGCTCGGTGTTAGGGGCGGCGGCCACGTCGGCGGGCACCGGAAGAAGGCTCGCGTAGCGCCAGATGTTGTGCGGACCGGACTCGATGGCCGCCCGGGTCAGTGGTGGCAGATCGTAGGCAACCTCAAGGGGACCGAAACACTCCTCGCAGGCGTACCAGGGCCCGAGGTCGCGGGTGTGCCCGCACTCGCGGCATGACAACCTCGTCGCGAAACCGAACGGGCCCGGCGCGCGGCGACCGCGCGCTGGACCCGCGTGAACCGAAGCACCGGACGCGGGAACCGAAGCGAGACCGGACGCGTGAACCGAAGCGGGCGCGCTTGAGGTTTCACTATTGGGGGAGACTTTGCTCACGTAACGAGGCCCTTTCTCCTCATCTTTCCCTGCGGCCACCTTGGCCACGGGCCGGAATTGGCACCTGTCACGGGACTCGCCAGACGCGGGCGAGCACGCACCACCGTGGTGGTTGCCGGGGCTTCACCGGGCCGAATCCCTCCACCCCTCTGGATGAGCTGCATGAAGTTGTGACGCGGTCGCGCCCTGGGCGCGGCCGTCGGCAGGCGTCATGAGGCCATACTGAGCACTCTAACCGACGCGGGAGCGGTCCAGCGCAACGGCGCCCGGCGGCGGGGTCCCTACCACGGGGATGCCCGCGCTTCGCGATCACCGCTCGGCTAACCTGGGAGGACATGGGCAAGCACCAGGTTCTCGTCGCCTCCAACCGGGGGCCGGTCTCGTTCTCGTTGAGCGACGACGGCAGCCTCGCCGCACGACGTGGCGGCGGTGGCCTTGTGTCCGGGCTCTCCTCGGTCGCGGGGCCCGGCACGGACGTCCTGTGGATCTGCGCGGCGCTCAGCGAAGCGGACCGTAAGGCGGCCCGCCGTGCTCCGGGCGGCAGGCTCGACCTGGACGGCCACGACACCGACGCGGCCGTGCAGATGCTCGACATCCCGCCGGTGACATTCCACCGCGCCTACAACGCGGTGGCCAACTCCACACTTTGGTTTGTCCACCACCTGCTCTACGACACGCCTAACAGGCCACATTTCGGGCTCTCCTGGAAGCGTGAGTGGGCGTCCTACTGGTCCTACAACGCGGCATTCGCGGGCGCTCTAGCGGCCGCGGCGAGGGACGTGGCCAATGAGGCGCCTGGCATCGTCGACGTAGGAACAGGCCGACCGGGCGCCCGCGCACTCGTGCAGGACTACCACCTCACCCTGGTGCCACGGATGCTCAGGGATGCCCATCCCACGCTGCGGATCGCGCACTTCTCGCATACGCCGTGGGCGCCGCCCGACTACTACCGGATTCTGCCCGACCACATCGCGCGCGACGTGCTCGACGGCATCCTCGGCGCGGATCATGCCGGGTTTCTGTGCGAGCGCTGGGCGCAGGCATTCCTTGACTGCTGCGCGGAATTCCTCGATGCGGAGGTGGACAAGAAGCGCCGGACCGCGAGGTACCGTGGCCGCGTCACCCGCGTCGGGGTGCACGCGCTGGGCGTGGACGGCGCCGGGCTGCGGGAGCGGGCAGGCGCAAGGGACGTCGCGGCAAGGATGCAGACGCTGCGAGACGCGGTCGGTGAGCGCAAGCTCATCGTCCGGATCGACCGCACGGAACTGTCCAAGAACATCGTGCGCGGGCTCGCCGCCTACCGCGAGTTGCTCGCCACTCATCCCGAGTGGCGAGGCAAAGTGGTGCATCTGGCGTTCGCTTACCCATCGCGGCCCAACCTGCCTGAGTACCGCGAGTACATGGCGTCCGTGCAGCGGATCGCCCGTGAGATCGAGGACGAGTACGCCACAGACGACTGGGATCCCTTGGTCCTCCAGGTCGTCGACGATTACCCGCGCTCGCTCGCGGCGTACCGGCTGGCGGACGTGCTGCTGGTCAACCCGATCAGGGACGGCATGAACCTGGTGGCCAAGGAGGGCCCGGTACTGTCAGAACGGCGGCTGCGGCCTGGTACTGTCCCGGGAAGCCGGGGCCGCCGCAGAGCTTGGCGCAGACGCGCTCCTGGTGAATCCCTTTGACATCTCCGGGACCGCGGACGCGCTGCACCAGGCCCTGATCATGCCTTCTTCCGAACGGCTCGCGCGGTGTGCTCGCCTCGTGGCAGCCGCGACCGCACTGCCGCCGAGGCAATGGTTCGCCGACCAGCTCACCGCCCTGGACTGAGCCGCCCTGGACTGAGCCGCCCGGACTGCACGGCCCTCGAGCCGCCCGGACTGAGCCGCCCGCCCCGTGGCTCACCGAATCGCCCTGCGCCGGCAATCAACCGCCAAGCGCGGTCGCGATGGAACCGAGCAGGGCAACCACGCCGTCCGGGCCGTCCACCACAAGGTCGGCGGCCTCGGCGAGCGCCGTGACCTCCGCCGACCCGCTGCAGACCGTCACACCGGGGATGCCGGCCGAGCGAAACTCGCGCACAGCCGCGAACGCCGCCAGGTCACCGAGATCATCTCCGCAGAACACCACCGCCCGCGACAGCCGTTCTGCTACCAGGTTTGCGAGCGCCGCGCCCTTGTCCATGCCAGGGGGCCGTAGCTCGATCACCATCCTGCCTGGTTCCACGACAAGCCCCGCACGCTCGGCGAGCGCCGCCAGCGGTTCGCGTACCAGCGCAAGGGCGCCGTCAGGGTCGGGGGTGCGGCGCGTGTGCACGGCGATGGCGCGCCCCTTGTCCTCGACCCAGGTACCCGGCGGGGCACCCGCGCCAGCCAGCAAGCCGGGCAGTTCTGCGCGGCGCCATCGCGAGCCCGGCGGGTGGTGCCGGAGCGGTGAGGACACCCGATTCCCAGCGTTCGCTGCCGTAGTGGCCGAGAACCACGATCCCGGGAACCTCGCTCAGGCCGCCAAGGTCGACCGCGAGCGCCGCGGGCCGACCTGTGATCACTGCGAGCGTGCCGAGACGTGCGCTCAGCCTGCGCAGCGCCTCAGGGGCACCCGGGTGGGCGGTGGCCGTCAGCGGATCAGCCACGATGGGCGCGAGCGTGCCATCGTAGTCGAGCGCGACAAGCCCGCTACCCGGATCGCGTAGCAGTGCGGTCAGCCCGGCCTTTCCCTCCGGGGTGGCGGGCTCGGGAACATCACCCACTGTCGGTTCGCTTTCCACGGCATACCCCTCACCTTGGTCGACTGGCATTTTTCCGGTTGGTCGACTGGCACTTTCCGGCCTCGCCCATCAAGACTGGCGGCGCGCTGAGCGCAGCCGCCGCCGCTCCGTTCGCTGGCGGCGGAGCCGCTTCACCAGGAGCGGATCGAACGCAAGCGCCTCGGGCCGGTCGATCAGCTCGTTGAGCAGCTGGTAATAACGGGTGGCGGGCACCGAGAAGATCTCGCGTATTGCCTGCTCCTTGGCGCCGGGATAGCGCCACCATCGCCGCTCGAACGCGAGGATCCGCATGTCCTGCTCGGACAGCGGTTCTGCTGGCATCTCCCGACCCGCCTGCTCGGCTATAGCTGCCTGCGTCCTGGCTCGACCAGGCTCTCACCCGGGCCTTGACCCGATCTTCACCCGGGCCTGTACCCGGGCTACTCCGCGGCGCCCAGCGATCCCGCACGCCGACGGCGCGTGCCCGTCGCGGTGCCGCTGAACTCGACCATCGTATGCCGTGCGCGGGCCTACCCCGATCGGTTCGGTCCGACGTACGCTCACCACTCGTGGCCCCTTACAACTGCCTGACGTTCCTGACCGATTACGGGTTGGAGGATGGATTCGTCGCCGCGTGTCATGGCGTGGCAACCCGAATCGCCCCGGATGCCCGCATCATCGACCTCACTCATCTGGTGCCGCCCGGCGATGTTCGGCGTGGAGCGGCAGTGCTCGCGCAGACCGTGCCCTACCTGCCGCCGGCCGTGCATGTCGCGGTCGTCGACCCGGGCGTGGGTACGGCGCGCCTTGGCGTCGCCGTACACGCTGGCGACCGGATCTTCGTGGGCCCGGACAACGGCGTGCTCTCCTGGGCGATCGCGGCCGCGGGCGGCGCGGACCGCGCCGCCCAGCTCAGCAACAGCGACCTGTGGCTGCACCCGGTATCGTCGACCTTCCATGGCCGCGACATCTTCACCCCGGTCGCCGCGCATCTCGCGAACGGCTTGGATCTGGCCGCGGTGGGCACCGAGCAGGCCATTGCCGACCTGGTGACACTGCCCGCGCCGACCAGCCGCGTACATGACGGCGAGGTCGAGGGTGAGGTGATGTCAGTTGACAGGTTCGGCAACGTGCAGCTGTCGATCGCCGCATCAGAGATCGGGCTTCTCGGCGCCGGTTTCGGCGGAACGCTCGTGGTGCGTTGTGGCAGGCGCCAGCTCACGGTGCCCTATCTCAAGACCTTCGCCGCCGTCGCACCAGGTGAGCTCGTCGCCTTCGCCGACTCAGCCGGGCTGGTGTCGCTCGCGGTCAACGCCGGGGATGCGGCTCAGCGGCTGGGCCTGCCGCCCGGAGCGCATGTGCGGCTCGCCGCAGCGCCGTAGCGACCATCCGCGCGGCGCTCGCAGCCGGCGGCCACGCCGCCAGGCCACGGCCACGCGCCACGCCAGGCCACGCGCCACGCGCCACGCCAGGCCGCGCCACGCGCCACGCCAGGCCTCGTCAGGCTAGGCCCCGTCACGCGCCACGCCCCGCCACGCGCCACGCCCCGCCACGCGCCATGCCCCGCCATGCCACACGCCATGCCACGCCACACACGCCCCGCCATGCCACCACGCCCCGCCACGCCACGCCACGCCACGCCACGCCACGCCACGCCACGGGGATACTGCCACCGGCGGGCGCCTGGGTATTCGCCTGTCCCTGGTGGTGGCTGAGTTCGCAATCCGGGACTGGACGGCCCGAGCGTGGCAGAATTCCGGATTGCCCGCATAACGGAAGGCATCGCTGTCTTGTCACTCATGTTCGGCCGCCCGGCTGTCGCCACTCGCCGCCACGCTGGCCGCGGCAGTGACGGTCGGGCTCACGGCAGCGCCGGGTCTCGCCGACCAGGTGCGTGACCGGGAGTGGTGGCTTACCGAGGTCCATGTCACGCGGGCGTGGCAGGTCAGCCGCGGGGGCGGCGTGACCGTCGCGGTGCTCGACACCGGCGTCACCCCGTCCCAGCCCGATCTGTCCCGATCAGTGATCGCCGGCCCGGACTACACTCACTCCGGGCGGCAAAGCGGTGACACCTACTGGGGCGTTCACGGCACGGCCATGGCAGTGCTCATCGCCGGGCACGGGCATGGCCGGGGGCACAAGGACGGCATCATCGGCGTCGCACCGAGGGCAAAGATCCTCTCGGTCCGGGTAAGCCTCGAGGGAAGCGATCCGCTGCGCGCGGATCCCGCCGTCGCATCCAGGTTGCCCGATGCGATCGCGGCGGGCATCGGTTATGCGGCACGTCATGGCGCGCAGGTGATCGATCTGCCACTGGATCCGGGCGCTGCGGGCGTAGACGGCACCCCGCGCGCGGCCGCCGCCGCGGGCGGCACCACAGCGGAGCGGAAGGCGGTCGCGTACGCACTCGCCAAAGGAGCAGTCCTCGTCGCACCCGCCGGAGACGATGGCGCAGAGCATGGCCAGGTCAACTACCCCGCGGCGGACCCGGGCGTCATCTCGGTCGGCGCCTTCAACGAGGGCTTCGTCAAGGCATGGTTCTCGAGCCGACGCTCTTATGTGACCCTGACCGCGCCCGGCGAAGGGGTTATCACGGCAAGCTCCGCGACCGGCTACGGCACGATGAGCAGCACGAGCGCGGCGAGCGCCGAAGTGGCGGGCATGGCGGCGCTCATCCGGGCGCGGTATCCGGGCCTGACGCCGCGGCAGGTCGGCCAGGCCCTGACCGAAGGCGCCCGCTTCGGCCGTCCGACGGGCCTGAAGAACGGCTCCGGGTACGGCACCGCTGACGCGCAGGAGGCGCTGAGCGCCGCCGCCAAGATCGAGACCGCCAGTATGCCAGCCAGCCCGCCACCGCCCGCCACTGCTCCGCGGGCCCGCGCGCCGCGCCGCCGCACCACGGTGCTGCCTTACGCGATCATCGGCGCTGGTGGCCTGCTTCTCCTGTTGTTGCTTACCGTCGCCGTAGCGGTGCACCGGCGCAAGCGCGCACGCAGCAAGCCCGCGGGCGAGCCGCAGCGGGCGCGGTCGGCTGCTACGCGGATCGGCGAACCCGGCCAGGGAACCGGAGCCCGGGGAACCGGGGCCCGGGGAACGTGGGCCCAGGGAACCGGGGCGGAGCCCAGTCCGCACTTCACAACCTCGGTGAATCCCCCTACCGCCGGACCCGGATCCTACGATGACGCGCGGCCCTGGAGCACAGCGCAAGAGCGGCAGCGGCCGGAGCTGGGACCGATTCCCAAACTCGAGGTGGGCAGGCGGACCAGGCGGGCAGCGGGCCCGCCCTGGGAGCCTGCACCCGAACCGGAAAGCGAACCGCCTTGGCTGGCACCGGGCTTCGCCGCCGACGGCACTGCTGCCAGCCAAGGACTCCCGCACCCGGCGGACGGCCTGAACGGGCGCAGTGATGTCACCTGGCGGGTGGCATCCGGCCCTGGTGAGACTAGCGAAACGGCCGACCGCGAACAGGTGACCGGCCCCAGCCATGTCCCCAGCCATGTCCCCAAACATGTCCCCAGCCATGTCCCCAGCGGTGTCCCGGACCATGCCTGGTATCCAGGTGCGAGGCCGGAGGACGTCCCCGCCGTATCGAGCGGGGAGCCGCGGGAGCGCGCTGCAGGACGGCAAGGGCAGGTAGCGGTCCCCGGATACCCAGACGCAGCGGCGCCAGGAACCTTATCCGCGGCGGCGCCCAGATACCGAGTCTCGACGGCGCCTGGAGCGGATACCCAGGCATTCCCCGTCATCCCGCCACCCGGTCGCGGTGGTTATCCCGATGACGACGAGGACGACCGCCACCTCTGAGAGTCAGCCGCCCCCACGCCTGGCGTCAGGCTTCCACGCCTGGCGTCAGGCTCCTCCCACGCCTCAGCGCTCAGCGGCTGCCGCATCGCCGAGTTGCTCTTTCCTGGTGGATGCGTAGACGGGCACATACTCCTGCCCGGACAGCTCCCTTATCGCGCGCATCACGTCATCGGTGATCGCCCGTCGGGCTTTGGCAGGTGCCCCGGTGCCCGCGTGCTGTCCGAACGCCAACGGCTTGCCGACACGCACCTCGACCGGGCCCAGGCGCGGAATCGCCCTGCCCGGGGGTAGTACGTGATCCGTCCCGATCATCGCAACAGGAACCACCGGCAGTCCTGACGCCAGGGCGAGCCAGCCGACTCCGGTCCTGCCGCGGTACAGCCTCCCGTCGGGCGAGCGGGTTCCCTCCGGATAGATGCCGAACAGCTCACCCTTGCGCAGCAGGTCGAGGGCAGCTTCCAGCATCCCGCGGGCGGCCCGGGTGCCGGTGCGGTCTACCGCGAGCTGTTTTGTGCGCCGCAGGTAGATGGCGGTTGCCCGGTCGATCAGGCGCGTACCGGTGAAGTACTCGGACTTCGCGGCAAAGGTCACCGGCCGGTCCAGCAAGAGGGGAAGGAAGAACGAATCAACGATCGACAGGTGGTTCGACGCCACGATGGCGCCGCCTCGCTCCGGCACGTTCCCCGCACCGGTAATCAATGGCCGCCACAGCAGGTGCAGGAAGGGTCCGGCGACAGCTCTCGACAAGCGGTACTGCACGCGTCCTCCTGTCACCGTCTCCACCGGACATCAGCCTCGCGCTGCCGCGGCGGCAGATCAACCATAACGGGGGGCGTGGGGCGCGCGCCGAAACGACCCGGCCCCGGCCGAGCCGGCCCGGCACGAGCTGGCCCGATCCGGGCGAGTAGCCCACAGGCGAAGGTCCCCGCGGACGAGGCGGAATGCCTCTACGCCGGCCGGGCCGGGCCGGGCAGGCTAAGAGCAGGTTTGGTACCAAGAACTAAGGAGCAAGACGATGACCGGGCAGAAGGATGGCCGGATCCCGCGCATCGTGGTCGGAGTAGATGGATCGCCGTCCTCGATGACGGCGCTGCGCTGGGCGGTGCGGCAGGCTGAGCTCACGGGCGCGACCGTAGACGCGGTGCTATCGTGGCAGTATCCGGTGAACTACGGAACCTACGGGTGGGCGCCTGTCTCCACGGAAGGCGACGGCGACTTCGGTGAGATCGGGGAAAAGACGCTGACCGAAGCCATCAACAAGACCGTTGACCCCGGCTGCGACGTCCGGGTGCGGCCCGTGGTCAGACAGGGCAACTCTGCGCAGGTGCTGCTGGACGCGGCGCGGGACGCGGACCTGCTCGTCGTGGGCAGCCGTGGGCACGGCGGCTTCACAGGCGCCCTGCTCGGCTCGGTGAGCATGCACTGCGTCCATCACGCGCACTGCCCGGTGGTGGTCGTCCGCATGCAGGTGCATGACTAACCCTGCCGCCGCGGCACACCACCGTAGGCCCATCGGACACTCAGCGCGGGAGATCAGCCGGTCCGGCACAGGTTGGAAACAACGGCGCCGGGAGTGGCTTGTTTCAATTCGACACATCGCGACGGGACGTTCAGCCCTACCGGAACGGGCAAGCTGCCGCAGCAGGCTTTCGCCGTGCATTACCATCTTCCGGGGCCGGATGTCCTGTCGTGGCACGAATGCCTGCACCTGCTCGCGAGTGCGCAAATCGGCCGGATCGTATATTCCGACCAGGCCCTGCCCGCGGTACAGCCGGTTGACTTTGTCGTGGACGATGAGGCGGTCGTCGTCCGGACCTGGGATGGATCAAGGCTCGCGAGAGCGGTGCAACGGGCCGTTGTGGCATTCGAGGCCGACGAATACGACCTAGCGGCAGGCAACGGATGGTCGGTCACCATCGTCGGGGAATGTTCCGAAATCGAAGAACCGGGTCAGGTGGAGCGCCTATCGAAGCTCGTATCTAGGCACTGGGCGCCTGACGGTGACGATCGCTTCATGCGCATCAGCATCGCCGGCGTCGCGGGCCGCAGGATTCAGCCGCCTGGGTGAGACCGCGCACGCCCACCGTCGTTTTGCCACGGTGAGCCGGTGGGCGCTGGTCAGGCACAGGACCAACGACCCTCGCACGCGGTACCCAATGCCTCTCCTCCCAGTGGCGGCCACCAGCGCACCATGAACCAGGGTGTGTGTGCCCGTGCGGTTCCATCGAGATGGAACCAGAACAAGTCTGACAGCTGCCTGGAGGAAGTATGACCACAAGAGTCGGAATCAACGGCTTCGGCCGCATTGGCCGCATGTTCATGCGCGCAGCCCTGGAGCGCGACGACATCGAGGTCGTGGCCGTGAACGACGTGGTTGACGCAAAGACTCTCGCGCACCTGCTCGCGTTCGACTCGACCTTCGGCCGGCTTGGCCGGGACGTGGAGGTGTCGGAGGACGCGATTGTCATTGACGGCCGGCCGGTGGTGGCCACCAAGCACCGGGATCCGGCCGAGCTCGACTGGGGCTCTTCCGGCGCCGAGATCGTCGTCGAATCCACGGGCCTGTTCCGCACCCGCGAGGACGCGACGGCACACCTCAAGGCCGGCGCCCGTAAGGTCATCATCTCCGCACCTGCGAAGGGCGTCGATCTCACCGTGGTGATCGGAGTGAACCACGGCGCCTACGACCCACAGCACCACGACATCATCTCCAACGCCTCGTGCACCACGAACTGCGTGGTACCCATGGCCAAGGTGCTGCACGACACGTTCGGCCTGGTCAAGGGGCTCATGACGACGATCCATGCGTACACGGGCGACCAGATGCTGCTCGATGCCCCGCACTCGGACCTGCGCCGGGCCCGTTCGGCGGCGTGCAGCATCATTCCGTCGAGCACGGGCGCCGCGCGCACCGCGGGTGTCGTCATCCCTGAACTGGCCGGCCGCCTCGACGGGATTGCCGTCCGGGTGCCGGTGGAGGACGGATCGCTGACCGACCTCGCGGCGGTACTGTCCCGACCCGCGACCGTCGAAGAGGTGAACGATGCCTTCGCCCATGCGGCCGACACAGATCTCCACGGCATCCTCAAGTACAGCACCGAGCCGCTCGTCTCGCGCGACATCGTCGGCGACCCAGCCTCGTGCGTGTTCGACTCCGCCATAACGCAGGCCGACGGCGAGCTGGTCAAGATCTTCGGCTGGTACGACAACGAATGGGCCTACAGCGTCCGGCTTGTCGACCTCGCCCTGATCGTTGGCGAGCGCCTGTAACGGTATCCAGTCTGCGGGGACCGGCGGCCAGCCCGCCGGTTGCCCGGGCTCAAGGCGCCTTGAAGCAGTCCGCGAGCCGCCGCGGCCGCGACGGCACCCGTCCTCGCCGATACCGCCATAATCGATCACCAGGCGCCGGCCTGCATCAAGCTGGTCGCCTTGAAGTATACCCCATATGGGTATATGGTCGGTGCGGATCCGCTTGGCTGAGGGAGTGAGATGAGGCTGCTTGACGCGATCGGTCACGCGCTCGCAATCGCGGGATCGATGACCTGGGCGATCACCTGGGCGCTGATCCTCGGCTTTGCCCTATCCGCGGTCTTGCAGGCGGCCGTGCGGCGGTCGACCGTCGTGCGTTTCCTCGGTAACGATGCCGCCAGGTCGCTGGCCATCGCGACCGGGCTCGGCGCGGCCTCATCCTCCTGCTCCTACGCCGCGGTCGCGCTCGCGCGCTCGCTGCTGCGCAAGGGCGCGAACTTCACCGCCGCGATGGCGTTCGAAATCGCCTCCACCAACCTGGTCGTCGAACTTGGCGTGATCCTTGCCCTGCTCATGGGCTGGCAGTTCACCGCCGCAGAGTTCACCGGCGGCCCCATCATGATCGTGTTGCTCGCGGTCCTGTTCCGGCTGCTGCTGCGCGACCGGCTGCTGCGCTCGGCGCGCGAGCAGGCGGAACGCGGCGTGGTCGGATCTATGGAGGGCCACGCCGCCATGGACATGTCGGCGAGCGGATCGGGCTCGTTCTGGCGACGGCTCGCCTCGGCTCGCGGGTTCACCGCCGTCTCGCACATCTTCGTAATGGAAATCGCCGCGATCTGGCGTGACGTGGTCGGCGGGCTGCTCATCGCGGGAGCCGTCGCCGCCTGGGTACCCGCGAGCTTCTGGCAGGGCTTCTTCCTCACCGGCCACGAGACCCTAGCCAAGATCTGGGGACCGCTGATCGGGCCACTGGTGAGCGTGCTCAGCTTCGTCTGCTCGATCGGGAACGTCCCGCTCGCGGCCGTGCTCTGGAAGGGAGGCATCAGCTTCGGCGGCGTGATCGCGTTCATCTTCGCGGACCTGATCATCCTGCCGATCCTGGCCATCTACCGGAAGTACTACGGCACCCGCATGGCAATCTTCCTTTTCTGCACGTTCTATGCCTCCATGGTCGCGGCCGGATACGTCATCGAGTTCGTGTTCGGCGGCCTCGGCCTGATTCCCGCCCGCAGCGCGGCAACTATCCCCGAGGCGGGCGTCTCCTGGAACTACACAACCTGGCTCAACATCGTATTCCTCACCGCGGCAGCGATCCTGGCCATCAGATTCGTCCGCACGGGCGGCGTGGGGATGCTGAAAATGATGGGCGGCGCGCCCGTGGATAGCGTTGCGAACACTGCCCACACTGCCTGCGCCGCCCACGCTCAGGGCTCTGATGGCGCTGACGGCGCCGCCGACCGTGTGGCCCATGGCGGCGGCGCCCCCGGCGGGTGCCACGGCGCCCCGTCCGGCCATGACGGGCACGCCCAGCATGGGGCAGCGGGCCCGTGGTGACACCAGAGCCGCTGAAGGTCCTGCTCGACCGTTGGCGCCGGGACCTGGCCGGCTGGGCGATCCCTGATGAGATCAGTTCGCAGGTCAGCGAGTCGCCATGGGAGCTGCCCAGACAGGTGTTCGAGCGGCGTGCCGAGCGCCAGGTGCGGCAGCCGTTCGGGTGCTCGTTTGAACGCGAGCGTGAGGCGCTGCAACCGCCCGGTGAGGTTCTCGACGTCGGCGCGGGTGCGGGCGCGGCGTGCCTGCCGCTTGCGCCACTTGCCACCGCCATCACCGCCGTGGATCGCGATCACGAGCTGCTGAGCGCGCTGGCCGCAACCGCGGCCAGGCTAGGTGCCCGCGCCCGCACGGTGACGGCCAGCTGGCCGGAAGCGGCAGGCGAGGTCGGCGCGGCGGACGTCGTCACCTGCCATCATGTCCTCTACAACGTCCCCGATCTTGAACCGTTCGTCGCGGCGCTCACGCGGCGGGCACGGCGCCGGGTCGTGGTCGAGGTGACGGCCCGCCATCCCCTGGCCGCGCTGAACCCGCTCTGGGAACGCCTCCATGGCCTGCGCCGTCCGGAGGGCCCGACCGCGGCGGACGTGCTTGCGATCCTGACCGCCCTCGGCCTCGACGTCACGGCTACGGCCTGGACCCGGCCGGCCACCGCCGAGTTCGCGAGCTTCGCCGAACTGGTCGAGGTCACCCGCCGCCGGTTGTGCCTACCGCCGGGGCGAGCTGGCGAACTCGAGGCGGCACTGCGCGAACTGGGATCGCGCCCCGGCTGCCACCCACTCCAGCTCGGCGCGCCCGGCCGCGAGCTTGTCACGATGTGGTGGGCAGGCACTGCCGAGCACCGGGCCAGCTAACATGACGGCACCGGGGCGGGCAATCTCGCCGTCTCACGCGTGGGCCAGATTCGTTCTCGTCGTCTTGGCTATGTGCCGGAGCACGAAGGCGCCGATGATCTCGAAGATGCCCATCACGATGAACCAGATTCCGATCAGCACCGCGAGCACCGTGAGGGACGAAACCGGGGCGGTAGCGACCACGATCCCCGCGATCAGGCTGACGATGCCAAAGAAGATCCACCAGCCCCGCCCCTCACGGGAGCCGCCGGACAGTCCCGCGATGAGCGAGACCAGTCCCTGGATGATCCAGACGATACCGATGAATAGGCCAATGAGCGCCATCGTCAGGTGCAGGTGACGAATCAGCACCACGCCGACCACGATGAACAGCAGGCCGGCGATGCCCAGCCAGACCCGGTGCGGCTCGCTGTTGTCGAACACCCGGATCAGATGGAAGATCCCCGAGATGACCATGAGAATACCGAGCAGGACGGCAATCACATTGAGCGATCCGGTCGGATGGAAGCTCACGATCAGCCCGAGTATCAGTGTCAACACGCCAAGGAAAAGCGTCGCTTGCCATGAGGCCGCGACCATTGCGGCCGACGACTGCGCGCCAGGCTGTTCGGGTTGCATTTTGCTTCACCTTCTTGAGCGGTCGTGCCACAATCGCGCACGGCTCCCGTGCGCCGATACTTCGATATTGAATGCGGTCGATGGCGCGGTCGTCACCCCTTGCGGGTGAACACCGCAGTGAATCCGGGATCAGCGGGGTCTTTTCCTGCCTGATCCGCGCGCGTCAGCCCTGAGCGGATCAGAGCCAACATCCGGTACGCGGTAACCATCCTCGAGGTACACAGGTGCCGCCGCCGCGCAGGCGGCGCCCACCCGGCGCCGGATGGGCGGCCTCAGCAGGGTGAGCGCGGTGGGCAGCGCGGCAAGCCTGTGCTCGGAAATCTCCTCCGGCTGCAGGACCACGGTAGCGAGGCTTGCCGGGTCGAGGGCACCGCAGTCAAACAGGAACCGCATCCCGCCCGGGCCTGCCCGGGCGGGGCAGGCGGAAGTCGACGCAGGCGAGGCGGCCTGTGCGTACGTCAAGGCCGCACTCCTCCCGTACCTCGCGCCTGCATGCGTCCCACGGGGTCTCCCCGTCTGCTTCCATCACCCCACCGGGGATGGTCCAGCCGGACTTGTAGGTGGGCTTCAGGATGAGCAGCCTGCCAGCCCGATCGAAGATCAGCGCTCCGGCGGAGGCCGGGATGGCTGGGACGGCGAGTGAGGGCCGGCCGGGCGTCGTACTGTCGCAGCCTGTCACGACAGCCACGCTACGGTCTCCGCCTGCGTCCCCGGACTACTCCCCGCACCCGGGAAGGTGCTCAAACCACTGATCCCGAACGGCTGCCGTATGGCGCGGTCATGCTGGCAACGTGCTCGATGGCGTAGCTGTTCGTTACTGGCCGGACTTCCGCAGAGGATGCGAACCGCCGACGATGATCTCCCAGGCTCACGGCGCGCGGCGGCGGCGCACCCGTCGGCAGGCGCGGCAGGCCTGCCGCGCCGGTCGGCTCAGCGCCGTGGGGGGAGCGGCGGCGGGCGCCGGGCTGGGCGATCCGAGGTGCCCGGTGGCGTGACGGGCGGCTGCGCGGCGATGGCCTCGACGGCGAGCCGGACTGCGGTGTCGAGCTGTGGGTCGGCACCGCGTGCCCAGTCGTCCGGGGAGATGACGACCTCGACATCGGGATCGACCCCGTGGTTCTCCACGCCCCATCCGTAGGTATCGAGCCACGTGGCGTGTCGTGGCACGGTGACAGCCGTGCCGTCCACCAGGCGGTGCCAGTGATCGATTCCGATCACCCCGCCCCACGTCCGGGTCCCGACGACCGGGCCGAGGCGCAGGATGCGGATCGCGGCGGTGACGATGTCGCCGTCGGAGCCAGAGAACTCGTCAGCGACAGCGACGACCGGGCCATGCGGCGCGTCAGCGGGATAGGTGTCCGGCCGTAACCCACGCGGCACGTTCCAGCCGATGATCCGGCGCGCGAGCTTCTCGACGACGAGTTCGGAGACATGACCACCACGGTTTCCGCGCACGTCCACGATGAGAGCGTCGGCCGCCATCTGCAGGCGCAGGTCCCGGTGATACTGCGCCCAGCCGGCCCCCATCATGTCGGGGACGTGGAGGTAGCCAACGCGGCCGCCGGACAGTTCCCTGACCCGGCGCCGCCGGTCAGCCACCCAGTCCTGGTAGCGCAGCCGTTCCTCGTCATCAAGCGGCACCACGACCACGCGCCGCGGCAGGGCGTGGAGGGCGGCGGGGCCCGCCGGGCTCACGGTAAGCTCCACAGGCTTTCCCGCAGCGCCCACAAGCAACGGAGCCGGGCCGGTCAGGGCATCAACCGGCCGTCCGTCGACCGCGATCAGCTTGTCTCCAGGCCGGATCGCGGCACCAGGCGTGGCGAGCGGTGAACGCGCCCGGGGATCAGAAGACTCGCCCGGGACCACCCTGACCACCCGCCAGCTGCCTTCAGCGTCTCGTTCCAGGTCGGCGCCGAGCTGTCCTACCGGCTGGTACTGGGACTGCTGCGGCGCAGGGCTCACGTACGCATGAGAGGCACCGAGCTCGCCCAGAACCTCGCGGAGGAGATCGGCGAAGTCGTCCGATCCGCCGAGCCGATCGAGCAGCGGCCGGTAGGCGTTCAGGATCGCGTCCCAATCCACCCCTGCCATGTCCGCCACCCAGAAGTCGTGCCGCACTATCCGGCCGGCTTCGTCAAGGGCGTGTCGCCAATGCTCGGCTGGGTCCACCATGACACGCAGCCGGGACAGGTCGACGGACACACCCGCATCGGAGTCGTCGGCGTCGACCTTGCGGCGCGACGGGAGCACCCGCAGGTCTGACTGATCGCGCACCACAATCCGCGTGCCGTCACCGCTCACCTCGAACCAGTCAAGTTCGTCGACCAGCTCCTCGCACCTGCACATCGTCAAGTCAAAACGCTCCAGGGCCGGCCGCGGCGATGCCGCATCGAGATCCGCGCCGCCCTCGCCCAGCGCTCCCGACACGGGTTCCCTGAGCCACACCAGCCCGTCCTTCACCGCGCGCAGGGACGAGTAGCGGAACTCGGGTACCGGAAGTTGTACCACCCGCTCGGCGAGGCCCTCCAAGTCAACCGTCACCTGTTTCGGCCTGGACCTGCCGCCAGCACCGTCAGCACCCCGCCCGCCAGCACCGTCAGCGCTCGCGGCGCTGTCCCCTTGAGCGCTCGCGCCGCCTTCGCCGCCGTCCTGGCCCGTGTCCTCGCCGCCGTCCTGGCCCGTGTCCTCGCCGCCGTCCTGGCCCGTGTCCTCGCCGCCGTCCTGGCCCGTGTCCTCGCCGCCGTCGCTTCCTGCGCAGAGATCGACCGGTCGCCCCTCGGGCAACGGGGCGAACGGCGAGGGAGTCGTTGCGGCAAGCGGCACCAGATAGGGCCGGCATCCGTAGGGGAAGGACAGATCGAAGAAGTGCGCGTCGTATATGGGATCGAAGCTACGCCGGGACAAGAAGGCGAGGTAGGCGCCGTCGGAGGTAAACGCGGGATCGGTGTCGGCGAACCGGCCATCGGTCACGTCCGCAACGGCGTGGTCTGCCAAGTGCGCGAGGCGTATCCGGCGGAGCGGTTGTGGTCCCGGCTGTGACCAGGCGAGCCAGGCAGAGTCAGCAGAGAAGGCCAGGCCAGTCACCGGCCCGTCGTCGGATACCGCCAGTTCGGCCGCGTCTCCGGTGGCGATGTCCACAAGGTACAGGCGGCCGTCGCGTGCGGCGACCGCGACGCTTGTCCCATCGGGAGCGGCGCGGAGGCTGGCCACCATTCCCAACCGGCCGGCCGCAAGACGGCGGTGTCCGGCCGCCTGCGCGACAGCGCCGGGGGTAGCTGGGATTGCGGAGGCCGCATCCGCCCCTGTGGCCGCCATGGCTGCACCCGCCCCCCTGGCCTCATCCGCCCCCGTGGCCGAAGCCGCGAAGGTAGGGGACGGAACACCGGCGACCGGAGCCAGCTCGAGCGCGTCCTGGCCGTCAGCGTCGACCACCCACACCACCTGGCCGGTTTGTCCGAGGACCCGGGGGCGCCTGGCGCGGACACCCGGGGTCACGGCCAAGGCCCGGGCGGGCCCGTCCCGGTGGGTGAGCCAGTGCACCGTGCCTTGAACCTCGACGGCACTTGCCCGCCCAGTGTGGTCACACGACAGGCCGTCCAGGTGGTCATCTACGGACAGGAAGTAAGGCCGGCGTGCCGGGTTAGCGGAGCCGAGTGTGATATCGAGCGGGCGGGCTTCGCCTTCGAGGTCGTCGAGCAGCCAGACCTCCCCCGCGCGCTGGTACACCACGCGACGGCCATCGGTGCTGGCGTTGCGCGTATAGAAGTCGCCGTGATCCGTATGGCGCTTCAGACCGCTACCGTCGAGTCGGCAGGAGTACAAGTTGCCGATGCCTTCGTGGTCGGACAGGAACGCCAGGCGGCTGCCAACAAGCAGGGGGCTTGCCAGATGGCCGCCAAGGTCCGGCAGGATCCGAGCAAAAGGGCTTTCCGTTGCGGCCGCCGCGGCTGCGCCGCGCTGCAGCCATAGCTGGCCGGTCCCACCGCCTCGGTAACGTTTCCAATGCGCGGGATCCCGGCCGGTGACGGCCGTCAGCAGGACCACCCCGGGGTGTCCCACCGCCAGGTCGCCCACCGGACCGTACGGCAGCCGTGACGGCGATCCGCCGTCGGCTGGGACGGCATACGCCCAGGTATGGTGCGAGAATGGCTGGCCGGCCGCGGTGACGGCTATCACTTGGCCGTTCGCTGTCCAACCGCATACCCGCGTCGTGACGTCGCCCCAATAGGTGAGCCTGCGGCTCGGCCCGCCCTCCAGGTTAGCCAGGTGCACTTCGGGCAGCCCGTCGCGCCAGCTGGTCCAGGTCAGGCTCTTGCCATCGGGAGACAACCGCGGGTAGCTGGCCCTTGTCCGGTCGGACGACAACCGCCAGGCCCGGCCGCCAGAGACGCCGGTGATCCAGACATCGTCCTCCGCGACGAACGTGAGCAGGTCGCCCCGGATATGCGGGAAACGCAAGTACCCGCCTGACGTTGCACCCCGATCCACCACGGCCACATTCTAGAGAGACACTCGTCCAAGCGGGCGAAGACCAGCCGGCCGGACTGCGGTGCCGGTGACTCGCAGCATGCGCCGCCAAACCGAGGTGTCCTCGCGGGTGCGGAGGAGCGCTCAGGGCAAAGACCGGCGAGGCGTTCGCTGGCCTGGTCGTTGTTCAGCGGGCAGGCCTGCCCAAGACGTAAGTCGTGGTCACTGGCCGGGTTCCCTGCCCGCCTGGCCAGTGCAGCTCGATCTCGCCGTTGCCGGAGGTAGTGACCATGGTAACGGTGCAATGGCCCGGAATTGAGTTGCGGCCGGGGTGCCCAGCGACCGCGAAGCCGCTGTCGGTCAACGCGCACAGCACCGATGGCCCGCTTGTCAGTGCCGTGGTGCCGTGGGCGGCGCCCGTCCCGGTTGCCGCGATGGTGACGGCACGCGCGTGGTTAACGGAACCGGATGACGCGACCTGGTGGCCGAGCAAGAACGCCGCCACCACCACAAGCACGACGCCTGCGGCTGTGGCGGCAGGGACGAAGGCTCGCTTCACGCGTGTTCCCTTCGATGCCGGGCGCGCGGGTCGTACCCTGCTGAGCAACCTTGGCGGGCTGGGCGATGGCCTCAATCTAGGCGGCGCACCGCACTGCCCCGGCCGTGAACCGGGCACACCCGCCGACCGCCGAGACATCGCACTTCGGCCAGCGCGCCAGGCGGGGAACACAGCCAGCGCGCCAAGCGGGGAACACAGCCAGCGCAGCGCAAGGCGGCACCAGACATCCGGTCACCAGGCGCAACACCACCAGCCCGACCTCATCAGCGCCCGAGGCCGCCGCCGCAAGAACCGGTCCGGCCGGGTGTGACGCCCACATGCCCGCCACCCCGGAACCGGTACACATGCCGCACACCGAGCAGCGGGCCGGGCGGGGCCAGCTTTCATAATCTCGGTCATCTTTCTGAAAATGCTTCCAGAAATGGCCGGGATCATGAAGCAGGCATGGCCGACGGGGGCCAGACGTACCGCCGTGGGGGATAATCGCGAAATCATGGCGAAATTTTGCGTCAGATCCCGCCCTTTACCCGCTCGTCACCGTGGCTAGACCCGCTCGTCCCCCTGGATAATTCCCCGCACCGAAGTAGGTCATGAGCCGCTCGGCGATGTCAGCGGACGGGCTCATACGCCCGGCGTCCAGCTGGCTCGCGCAGGTAACGTCCGGGGCCTGCGCGCCGCCGACTCGCGGGTCAGCGCTGCGTGATGATGGTCGTGACCGGCAGCTTGAACCGGCGCTCCGCCTGATGGGGTAGGTCGGCCCCGAGCCAGCGCGAGAGGTGCTGGGGCAGCGTGGCCACGATGATCTCATCGAACTGGTGATCGATAAAGACCTTCTCCATGCCCTCGAGTGGGCGGGAACTCCCGAGATCGCCCTCGGCGTGGACACCCTGCGCAGCGAGGTCGGCCAGCATCTCGTTGAGCCGTTCCCGGGCTTGCGCGGTCGCCTCCTCGTCGGTGGCGGGGCCACGGTAATCCGTCGCCCACCACGCCATACTGGGCAGAAGGGCGCCACGGGTAGCGGGTACAGCCTGGTAGTGCGCGGCGCTGGTGTTCGGGACGAGCACGTAGAAGGAACTCGATCCCGCCTCGATCCGCCTGCGAAGCTCTTCCCGTAGCTCCGCGCCCGGCAGGGTCTGGTTCGCGACGACAAGGTACCTACGCATGACGACCACCCACTTGGTCTTGGCCCGCGCTTAACGTGCGGTACCAACTCAATGTACCGCCCCGGGCTTGGGCGGAACGCTACAGTGTCTGGAACCGGCGGCCGTTCGGCTCCGACGGCGGCAAGCACATCTCCGTGTACCAGCGGGCCTGACCGGCCGACGCGGCTTGGCACCAGCGCCCACAGCAGCATGAGCGGATGGCGTGCGCGGGCACGCGCTGCAGTATGTCCTCGACCGCGGGCTGTTCGGAGCGCTGGAAGGTCGGCAGAATCGATGGTGTGAGCGTGCAACTGAACCACACCATCATCTCGTGTCACGACCAGCAGCGGTCAGCGGCGTTCCTGACCGGGATCCTTGGCTTGCCGACGGCTACCCGTTTCGGCAACTTTCTCGTGGTAACGGCCGACAATGATGTCTCGCTGGATTTCGCAGAGACAAGCCGGGATATCGCGCCCCAGCACTATGCGTTTCTCGTTGGCGAGGAAGAGTTCAACGCCGCGTTTGGGCGCATCCGCGAACAGGAGCTGCCGTACTGGGCAGATCCCGGCAAGACCCAGCGCGGGGCGGTCAACCACCGTGACGGCGGCCGGGGCCTGTACTTCGAAGACCCCGCTGGCCACCTGCTAGAGATCATCACCCGGCCGTACGGCAGCGGCAGTTAGTCCGCAGGCCGTCGCGTCGGCTTGAGTCCTGGCACATGGCCGGACACCGGCCGACAGCATGTAGACACACGACCCAGCGCGCGAAGAGCGGCAGATGCGTGCGTTCTCGGCGCGGGAGGCGATGCATAATTATGCAGACAAGCCGGGCCGCTCGTTGGATCGAACCCGGGATTGCCGGGCCAATGGCAAAGCGGAGACCTCTTGCTCCCCGCAGGCCTACCCGCCGTTAGGGGCACTCTGGGGCACTGATCTGCGCTGCCGTTGCCGTGCATAATGGTCATTTTGTCGCGCGGACGATCTGGCACGCGATAAGCCGTTGTTAGTGTGGTGGACGCCATCCGGCTCCCGGACTACGTGACCTGTGCGAGGTCAGGACTGCTTGGCGGCACTGGGCTCGAAGGCCTCGGCGGGAGGCAGTTCGTGGCGGGCGATGAGGTGGACGTCGATGCCGCACGCGCCCGCCTCATGGATAATCCGCCGTACGATCGGCCCGCCGCCGGCAATGTGCCACCAGCTGTGCTGGATGGACCCGATCACGATCTGAGTGATCTGATGCTGCCGTGCGAAGCTGACGATGCCCCGGGCGGGATCGTCATCCTCTAACTCGTGCCAGCGGGCGCCGAGGTCAGCTGTCAGCTCTCGCAGCCCGTCGATCGACCGGCCGTCCGCAGGCGGGCTGGTGTCGCCGACGATGACGTGGACCACGTCGAGTTCCCCCTTGACCCTGGATGCGATGCGGGCCGCGCGGCGCAGCAGCACCTCGGTCCCCGGCGCCGCGGTGACGGCCACCATGATGCGCTCGGTCGTCTCCCACAGGACCTGAGGCTGATGCCGCCGGAGGTGCTCCAGGAGTTCTTCATCCGACGCGTCGGCAACGAACCGCAGCGCCAGCTCCCGCAAGGCGATCAGGTTGTCGGTGCGGAAGAAATGAGTGAGGGCCTGGGGGACCTTTTGCTTCGGGTAGATGTTGCCGTGCAGCATCCGGCGGCGCAGTTGCTCTGGTGAGGAGTCGATCAGCTCGATCTGGTTTGCTTTGTGCAGCACCCAGTCCGGTACCCGTTCCCGGACGGGCGCTCCGGTCATCTGCTCGACCTCATCGGCGATGCTTTCAAGGTGCTGGATGTTGACGGTGGTGATGACGTTGATTCCGGCGTCGAGGATGTCCAGGACATCCTGCCAGCGTTTGTCGTGCCGGCCGGATCCCGGCACGTTGGTGTGGGCGAGCTCGTCGACCAGGGCGATCTCGGGCCGTCTTCGCAGCACCGCGTCGAGGTCCATCTCCTCCAGGCGGGTTCCCCGGTAGTCGACCGCCGTGCGGGGGATGACCTCCAGGCCGTTGATCAGTTCCTCGGTGAGCGGCCGCCGGTAGGCCTCGACGAACCCGGCGACGACGTCGGCGCCCCGCCCCCGTCGGCGCTGGGCCTCGCTGAGCATGGCGTAAGTCTTGCCGACGCCTGGGGCCGCGCCGAGGTAGATGCGGAAATGACCGGCCGCCTCAACCTCGTCGGTGGCGTCTGTGTCCGCCGCCGTGGCCTCGCTGACGCCTCGGCCGGTCCCCTCGGAGCCGGTGACGCTCATCTGCTCGGTGATCTCGCCGGCCTCCCTCTATACGGGTCGCCCATGGTGAGCATCGGCCGGCTCGGTGCGGTACAGCGGGTTCCAGATCACCAGCCGACCGTCATCCATTCTGGCAGTGTCTTCGACGGTATGGCACGTGGCGGACGGGCTGCATGGCTTCCATTGAGCGATCGGGGTCATCGCTGCGCCGCAGCCGGGAATAGCAGCAAAACGATTCCGGCCTTAACCAGATACGCTAAGTAGCCGTGATGAGGCACGTCTATGCCACCGCACGTCTGCTGGTGGGGTTCGGCTGCGAGCAAGCGCGGACCGCAGCCTTTTCACGCCCAGGTACGGCGTCGCGGACGCTCGCTGTTCCGGCGCGTCTGCACATCCGCGCCTGACGATGATCGCAGTGCGTGGCCGGTGCGCCGACGGCAGCCGCGGGTAGCCGTTCTGCCGAGTCTGCGGACTCAGCGTCGCCCGTGTCCTGGGTGCGCAGAACAGAGTTCTGTGCGCTGGCTCTGGTCGGCGGTTCGCGGGGACCGCTGGCATGTGTCGTTTCCAGCGGATAGCGTCTGGACTGGCGCCGTTGCCAGGCAGGGCTGCTCGGACAGGGGCACGACCTGGTTCATGTCGCCGGTGGCCTTGGCGGCTGCCCCGGGTGGCCAGGGCCGCACCGGCCGCGCTCTGACTGTACGCATGTCCGAATGGATCCAGCGATGACCAGCGGCGCCCTGCCCGGCCTTGAGGACCGGCCGGATCTGATCGCTCAGGCTTCTACATATGACGCGATGGAGTCGCGTGCCGGCCGGGGCAGGCTGCGCACCTACCTGGGGATTGCCCCCGGGGTGGGGAAGACCTACGCGATGCTGCGGGACGGACGCGCCCGGCGACGCTCGGGCGTCGACGCGGTCGTGGCTTACCGGGAGCGGCACGGGCGGGCGGCGACCGCTGCTCAGCTCGCCGACCTCGAAGTGCTCCCTACCCGCACGGTCACCTACCGGGGCGCCAGCTTTGCGGAGCTGGACGTTACCGCGGTCCTGGACCGCAGGCCCGAACTGGCCCTGGTGGACGAGCTGGCCCACGCGAACCTGCCTGGTGAGCGGCACGCGAAACGCTGGCAGGACGTCGGCGGCCTG
Organism: uncultured Actinomycetota bacterium; assembly: GCA_963820395.1. Lineage (GTDB taxonomy): Bacteria > Actinomycetota > Actinomycetes > Streptosporangiales > Streptosporangiaceae > DATFVJ01. Next base: position 28,542 of record CAWGAE010000020.1, read on the forward strand.
CTGGCCAACGGCATCGACGTCTATACGACCCTCAACGTCGCCAACATCGAATCGCTGGGCGCGCTGGTCTCCCGGGTCACCGGCGTGCACCCGGCCGAGCCGGTGCCGGATGCGTTCCTGCGGGCTGGCGAGATCAAGCTCGTCGACCTGGCGCCTGCAGCGCTTCGCCGCCGGCTGGCCCAGGGCCTGGTTGTTCCCCAAGAACGCGTGGATGCGGCATTGTCGAGCTATTTCCGCTTCGCGAATCTCGCTGCCCTGCGGGAGCTCGCGCAGCTGTGGCTGGATGACTCAGTTCCCGATCCGGTCACGGCGTTCCTGGCCGCCCGCGGTGTCAGCGAGCCTGTGCAGGCCTCGGTCATCGTGGTCGGCCTGGAGGGGTCGCCCGCCGACGAATGGCTCATCCGCTACGCCGCCTGCCTGGCCGGGCTGTCAGATGCCAGGCTCCAGGGGGTACACGTCCGGGCCATCGACAACCTCGGCCGGCCAGCGGGAACGCGGCTGGAGCAGGACCGCCGGCTGCTTGGCGAGCTGCACGGGACTTTGGTCGAGGTCAGGGCCGGCGATACCGCTTCGGGACTGATCCGGGCCGCGCGCCAAGCCGGCGCCTGCCAGCTGGTGATCGGGTCGCGCCGCCGCTCGCGCTGGTCGCGTCTGCTGACCGGGTCCACGGTGGCGGACCAGGTGCTCCGCGCGGCTGGCGACCTGCCCGTCCAGGTCGTGAACGTCGGGCGGCCGGACACCACCAGCGACGAGTGGCGCCGCCCGGGCACGACGCCAGGCAGCACCGCCCAGCCTGCCCGGGATCGGGTGCAGGCGGATTCCGCAGGCCCGGAACACACGGTCACGTAGTGTGGGCAGCCTCCGGCCGCCACCTGATTCCAGCCAGCTCGTTCGAACGCGCCCGCTCGTGAACAGCTGGTCGTCAGCGCTGCCGCCGCAGATCAGCAGCACGGCTACGTGGAGCGCAAAACAATCACAAGTCACCCGGTCTGGCTACTACTTCGTCGTGCGCAGTACCCGGCAGGCCCGTCAGGCTGGGCGCTCCTCCTGGCACGACGAACTCACACTGCGTGATCAGCCTTCGAACTGGGGGGCGCGCACACTGCCGCCGATATGGGCGGAATCAGCGGTTCGGTGCTGGACGCGGTTGGCCGAACAGATCAGGTCGTTCTGCACGTGGGCGAGCCGCGACGGGTGTTCCGAGTCGACCGCACATGCCGATGTGAGTGTGTATGTTGGCCGTTCGGACTGGGTGACGCATTGCCCCATATCGACGGTTAGCTATTCCGACTGTGTCGGCTTTTGGGTGCGCTGCTGCGTCTCAGGCTGAATATGACGGATGCGGGAACGGGCGAGTCGCCGTAGGTTGCGGATGGTGTTGGCGCCGAAGGGGAGTTGGCTGAATTTCTCGATCCAGGTGTCGGCAGCCGTGACCTGCTCGCGGACGACGTCGGCAGCTAGCCGTCCGGGAATGCCGATGGCTTCGCTAAGGCCTCGATCCACCGCGTAAATAGGGTTCTGCCGGGCGCGCCGACGCGAAAGGTGCCCTCTGAACTGGGACGATGGGAGTTGCTAACACTTCCATTCCCCAGATGGAGAGGACACCTCGCAAGTGCGATTGTTGCACGGGCTGGCGAAGATTCACGCATCGTTTGATGACCCGAATCTCGTGTCACGGGCGGGCCTGGTCCCGGTGATGGCCCTGGCGCAGCGGGCCGGCCTTGCCGCGCTGGCCGGCGAGCATGTGGCCATCGCCGGCCGGTGCGGGGTGAATGCGCACCTGAAAGTGCCGTGCCTGGTCGCCGGGATGGTCGCCGGGGCGGACAGCATCGACGACATGGACCTGCTGCGGCATGGCGCGATGCCGGCGCTGTTTGGCGGGATCCGGGCACCGTCCACGCTGGGGTCGTTCCTGCGCTCGTTCTCCTGGGGGAACGCCCGGCAGGCGGAGAAGGTGAGCCCGGCTGCTGCTGGCGGACCTGGCCCGCCGCACGCCGTTGCTGCCCGGCAAGGACGTGGTGGCGTTCGTGGATATCGACTCGATGCAAAAACGTGTCTACGGCCGCAAGAAGCAGGGCGCGGCGTTCGGCCATACCAAGATCCAGGGCAAGAGCCTGCTGGTGCGGGGGCTGAACGCGCTGACCGCCACGATCAGCACGCCGCTGGCTGCGCCGGTGATCGCCGCCACCAGGCTCCGCGGCGGCAACGCGGGCTCGGCCCGGGGCGCCGCGTCCTTCGCCACCGAATCGGTCACTACCGCCCGCGCCACCGGATGCGCCGGGACGCTCGTGGTGCGGGCCGACTCGGCGTTCTACTCCGCGGCGTTCACCGGCGCGGTCCGCCGGGCCGGGGCGTGCTTTTCGGTCACGGCGAAGATGGACCCGGCCGTCAAGGCGGCGATCGCCGCCATCGGCGAGGATGCCTGGACCCCAATCAGATATCCGCGGGCGATCTGGGACGACCAGCTGCGCTGCTGGGTGCGGACGCCGAGGTGGCCGAGGCGCACTACACCGCCTTCACCTCGAAGAAGGGGCAGGCCATCACCGCCCGGCTGATCGTCCGCCGGGTCAAAGACCTCAACCGCACGGCCGCCCAGGGCCAGGACGAGATGTTCCCCGTCTGGCGCTACCACGCCGTGTTCACCGACTCCCCGTTCGCGACCATCCAGGCCGAAGAGCACCACCGCGACCACGCCCAGGTCGAACAGCTGTTCGCCGACTGGACCGACGGGCCCCTCGCGCACCTGCCATCAGGCTCGTTTCCCGCGAACGCGACCTGGCTCGCCTGCGCCGCCATCGCGCACAACGTGCTGCGCGCCGCCGGATCCCTGGCCAGCCTCGCCTACGCCAAGGCCCGCGGCGCCACGTTGCGCCGCGACCTCATCAACGTCGCCGCCCGGACCGCCCGCCACGGCCGCGGCGAGATCACCCTGCACCTGCCCGAAGGCTGGCACCGCGAGCAGCACTGGATGAGCCTCTTCGAGGCCGCCTGCGGCCCGCCCGCCCACGCGGCCTGACCAGCCCAGACACAGTCACGCATTCCCACGGCCCCAGCGGCCACCCGGCGAACTGCCAGCCAAGATCCCCGATCAGAAACCGTGGACAAGCCGCAGAAAGGTGAGCGGCGAGAAAACCACGTCCCCTGCCATCCTCAAGATCACGTCCACTGGGCCATTGCCCCGCAACGCGATCATCTGAATTCGGGCGGTGGATTGAGGCTAAGGCTTCGCAGCATCGGCCAGGAGATCTGCTGACGGACTCTGCCGCCGATGGGCAGTGCCATGGTGCGGTCGCCGTAGACGGCTGAGGAGGGCAGGTCGTACGCCGGGGTGACTCTCCACTCATCCCGCTGGTCCTTTAGTATCGCGAGATTTTTGGCATGAAGGTCTCCGTTGCCTGAGAGGTAGGCGAAGACGAGCAGGCGGTAGAGTTCGAGGGCAGCCACGCCGGGTGCACGGCAGCACCGTACAAGACCAGTGATGGCGTCCTCGGTGGAGATCACGTACTTGTCGCCGGGCCATCGGCCGAGAACCTGGCAGGCGTCCTCGACGGCAAGCGGCCGGAGGTGGTCTCCTCCGGGGATCCGGTCGAATCTGTGCACAAGCAGGCCCGGCGCCCCTAGCCGATCATGTGCCAGTTCGACATCGGCTAGTCTCAGCCGGGTGTGCGCGGCCGCGCGGAAGAAGAAGTACTCGTTTTCCACGAGGTGTGGGAATTCCGGCGGGTTGAGCTTCAGGATGTAGGCGCGTGACCGGCCATGGACGGGCACGTTCAGCATCTGTCCAGAGATCTTGTCCTGCACGCCCGGCAGGGCGACGCGATCCGGCCGCTGGCCAATTGCCTGGGCGAACAGGTCGGCGAAGACGACCTTGCTGAAGTCATCAACAACGATCGGCCTGGTGTCGGCGAGTGTATCGCCAGCCGGGACGACCTGAACGTCGCCGATGGTGTCACCGCCAACCGCTAGCAGCATCGAGAACTCGTCGTCGGCTGAGGTACCCACAGTGCGGCGCAGCGCCATCAATCGCCTGCCCTCTGGCAGCAATCCGGCGAAGAATGCAGGCACCGCCGCCGCGGGTGCGGTAAAGGCTTCCGACCTCGTGGGTAGGCTCCAAGCCACGGGCGCCCCCCCGGCGTCGAGGTACTCCGGCAAGTAGCGGAACTCTGTACGGTCCGGCAACCGGTGCAGGACGCCGGCCAGCACGCCCGCCTTGTAGACGTCGGCGTACTTGACAAGCCGCAGCTGGCGCAGGGGGGTACGGGCCAACTTACTCAGCCCTTACCCTGGCGGATAACGCCAGTACCAGGCTCCAGCACCAGATCCAGACCCAACTGGCTCAGCACCGCGAGTACCTTGTCCAGCCGCACAGTTGGCTTGCCTTGCTCAAGGGTATGGACAAAACGCGTGGACACGCCAGCAAGCGCAGCGAGCTCGTACTGGCGGAGTCCCAGCTCAAGTCGCCGACGCCGGATCTCCTCCGCCCAGACGGCAAGGTCATTTGCACGATCGTGCATACGGGAAGTCTACCCTCTTATGTCGGCCCCACCTCAGGCGCCATATGCACGATCATTCATTTCGTTGCCGCGACTGGCCTGAGATCACCTCAATGGGCGCACGCATGCGCGATCGTGCATATGGTCTCAATCGGTCAGGACGCCACTGCGGGCGCACTGGTGATCGATCAGCACGGGCAGATCATCGATGTCCTGCTATCAGCAAGGCGCGACCTGGCGGCCGCGCGGCGGTTCTTCGCCCAGGCAATGGGGGCGGGCGCGATCCCGGTGGAGGTCACGACCGACCGTGCGCCCGTTTACCCGCGGGTGCTCGATGAGCTCGTGCCCTCGGCATTGCACGTCGCTGAGCAGTATGCGAACAACCCGGTCGAGGCGAATCATGGTCGGCTGAAGGCGCGACTGAGGCCGATGCGCGGGCTGAAGCGGCACCGGTCAGCGCGGATCCTGGCCGCCGGTCATGCCGTCGGCCTCGGGCACCGCATCGGCGAAGGGACGGTCCGCTGGCTGCGGCAGGGCTCGGCCCGGCACCCCGCAGGGCCTCCCCGACGTGGCGGCAATTCCTGACCTCCCAAGCATCAGGGCTGCTGGCCTGCGACCTCCTGCATGTCGACACCGTGTTCCTCAAACGCCTGTACGTCTTGTTCGTGATGGAGATCGAGAGCCGCCGGGTCAACATCCTCGGTGTCACCACCAACCCGGCAGGTGCATGGACGGCGCAGCAGGCCCGGAACCTGCTGATGGATCTAGGAGAGCGCGCCGGCCAGTTCAAATTCCTCCTCCGGGACCGCGATGCCAAGTTCACCAGAACTAGGCCGAACCTTCTACGAGCGAGGCTCTGGACGTACGATCGCCGCGCTGGCCCCCGCCTTCGAGCACCTCGCCGCGCGAGGTGTGCTGCAAATGGACGGCCCCCTCCTCGCCGCCGCAGCGCCCGCTGCGCCACCAGTGCGAAGATCACCCGCTCGGTAGCCTCCCCGTCCAGCCGCCGACCCGCCGCCACCCGCCGGATCGCGCGGCTGATCTCCAGCCGCTCACATAGCCGGCCGAGCACCCACGTCCCGCCCAGCCGGCGCGAGTCGAGCACTTCCACCTCGCCGGCCGCCGCTGCGGCTGCTTTCCATGCCGCCCTGACCAATCGACGACGTCGGCCAGCGCGGCCGGAGCTGAGGCGGCCAAGCCGGACGCCACTAGCCGGGCCGCCTGCTCGCCACGGGTAAGGTGTCGAGCACCCCGGCCGACAGCCACCCCCCGATCGGCGCCTGCGCAAGCACCCGGTGCGGCGGGTGCCCGGGCCAGACCCATGCAGTCCATCGCGGAGCTGGCTGGGCGGAGGCTTCGGGCTACCCGTGGGCCGAATGTGACGGCCCGGTGCAGCGTCCCGGCCTGCTCGAGATCAGAGATCGTGCGCATGCGGCTTCCGAATTTAGTAGACCAGGATGTCAAACCGTGCATAACGCCGGCATCCGCGGGTACCGACGGATCCAGTTGGCTGAGAGGGGTTATGCAGATCATGGCAGAAGCCAGTTGCGGCAGGAAAATGGATCATGAGCTGGTGGCCGAGTCATATGGCAAGCGCGCTGACGAGGTGACCGCCCTCGTCAACGACGTGCCCACCTGCGGTCAACGAGGACGGCGTGTCGCGCGAACAGGTCCGGGACCGACCTGCGTCAGGTCAAGCGGGAGTGCGAACGTCCACTACATGCATGGACTGGAAGTCGTCTTCGACGCCATGATGGGCAGGCTCAGCTGGGATGAGGCGGCGGTCCATCTGGCCTCACCGGAGACCTGGCACCCGGACGCGGAGCCCTGGACCGGTCGCTGGCCGAAACCCGTCGACGGCAGCCGCGCGTTTCATGGCGGACGGCGCGAGCTGCGCCTTCGTGCCGTCGACGTCGCCGGAGCGGACGGCGATCAGCGGTGGCGTGCGCTTCACCGCGAGCTGTGGCCGGCGTACCGGGCGTGGTTCCTGCGCCCTGGAGGTCCGGCCCGGCCCGATGTCGACGAGGCGCGCCGCAGGCTGCGGATCCACATGCCCGAACTCGTGCCGACCTGGGAGCGGCTAGCAGACCTCGCGGGAGGCGACGACACCGCCGCCCGCATGCTCGCGATGTACAACCCGCCGCCGTTCGTGTCCGGCTGCTCCCAGGCCGCACTCGGCGTGGACCGGCCGGGCCTGGTGCGCAACTACGACTACGACGAGCATCTCTTCGAAGGTGTAGTCCTGGCCAGCCGGTTCGGCGGGCGCCGCGTGATCGGCACGAACGACCAGCTGTGGGGCCTGCTCGACGGCATGAACGACGACGGCCTCGCGATCTCGCTGGCGTTCGGCGGGCGTCGAGCCGTGGGGGACGGATTCGGGGTGCCGCTCATCCTCCGGTACGTCCTCGAGACCTGCGGTACGCTGGTCGAGGCCCGGGCGGCCCTCGCACGACTGCCCGTGCAGCTCTCGTACAACATCCTCGTGGTCGACCGGGAGGGCCGTGCGCTCACGGCGTACATCAACCCGGACCGGCCGGCGCACTTCTCCGACGCGCCGGCGACGACCAACCACCAGAAGCGGGTCGAGTGGCCGGAGCACGACCGGCTCACCCGCAGCGTGGCCCGTGCTCTGCGGCTGCGGGCCCTGCTGGCGGAGCGGCCGTACAACCCCGACCGCGTGGTCGAGGCGTTCCTGCGGCCGCCCTTGCGCTCGACCGCCTATTCCTCCAGCACCGGCACCCTCTACACCGCGGAGTACCGCCCGGCACGGGGACGGGTGACGTACCGGTGGCCGGGCTCCACGTGGTCCCACTCGCTCGACGGTGTCGCCGAGGGCACGCACGTGGCTACCCTGACGGACGGTCCGGACGAGGATCGACCTGGCTGGGCTGCGTGGTCGGCAACCTCGTCCACCGCGGCCTGCTCTCCCCCGCGCAGCTCGTCACCGACCACGTGCCGGAGCTAGAGAACAGCGGTTACCAGTCGGCCACGGTGCGCGACCTGCTCGACATGCGCTCTGGCGTGAAGTTCGGCGAGGACTACCTCGACCTGGACGCCGACGTGCGCGTCATGGAGGAGGCAACGGGCTGGCGCGCCCGGCGTCTCACCGTAATGTGCCACGGTCCATGTACGGCTACCTTACGGCGCTGGGGAAGGCACGCGAGCACGGCGGCGTCTCGAGTACCGTTCCTGTGAGACCGACGTACCTCGGATGGGTCTGCGAGAGGGCGGCGGGGACCCGGATGGCCGACCTCGTCAGTGTGCTCTTGCGGGCACCGATCGGCGCCGAGCGCGACGCGGAGATCACCTGTGACGGTCTTGGCGCTGCGATCCACGACGGTGGGATGTGCGCGACGGCTCGCGACCTCGCGCGGTTCGGGACGATGCTGCTCGCCGATGGCGAGGTAGCCGGCCGCCGCGTGGTCCCGGCGAGTTGGCCTCGCGCCTCGTGGACCGTCGACCCGGACATCCGCGGCGCCCTCGCTCGCTCCGCGTCCGGCTACCTTCCCGGCGGGTGGTACCGCAACCAGTTCTGGTCCCTGCCCCGGGGACACGGCGACGTCCTGCTCTGCCTGGGCATCCACGGGCAGATGGCATACGTCAGCCCGGGCACGGGCACGGTGGCCGCCAAGCTGTCCTCGTGGCCGGACGCTCAGTCACCGGCGATGCTGCACGACGCGCGGCCGGCTTTCGACGCGGTCGGCGCCACTCTCGCCGGGCTCGCTGGGCAAGACGGGGGGCGGCACGGCCCCCAGGTGTTGTGGCGGGCCTTTCCCGCGGTCGACTCGGCGAGACGCACCCGTGAAAAGCGGCCGCGATCGGGGTTAGGCTCGTTCGTAGGATTCTCCCTCCAGCCCGGAGGTTCTGATGAGCGAGTTAGCCGGCAATGTCCCGGCCACGTCCCGTCGCCTGCTCAAGGGGATCTCGGAGATCCGTAGCTTCTTCCGCACGAACACCACGCCGGTCTACTTCTTCGGGCCGACCGCGTTCAACCTGCTCGGTATCGACCGCTGGGTCCGCAACTTTAGTTACGTCGCCTATTTCGACTCCTGGGACGGCGAGCACCCGCGAGTGTTCAGCCCGAAGCACAAGCCGTACGTGGAGTTCAAGAGCGGCGAGGAGATCAACAACTATCTGCTCCGGGACCCCGAGGTGCGGGCCTTCGTCGCCTCCCGCGGCGGCCGCCCGAAGGTGGCGATGGTGTTCTTCGATGAGGAGACAGAGCGGATCTGCGCGGAGCTGGGGTACGAAATCATCCTGCCGTCCGATGCGCTGCGCCGGCGCCTGGACTCCAAGATCGTGACGACGGTGCTCGGCAACGAGGCCGGTGCGCTGAGCGTGCCGAACGTGCTCGTGGAGGTCGACTCGTGGGGCACGCTGGTCCGCGTCGCCGTCGATGCGGGACTCGGTACCGACCTCGTCGTGCAGACCCCCTACGGCGACTCCGGGAAGACCACCTTCTTCGTCGCCTCGGAGTCAGATTGGGCCCCCCACGCCGGCGACATCGTCGGCCAGCAGGCGAAGGTGATGAAGCGGATCAACAACAAGGCCGCCGCGGTGGAGGCGGCGCTGACCCGGCACGGGACGGTCGTCGGGCCGTTCATGACCGACCTCACCGGCTATCCGGAGCTCACCCCGTACCAGGGAGGATGGTGCGGCAACGACCTGTTCCCCCTGGCGCTGTCGGATGAGCACCGCAGCAAGGCGATGGAGCTCGTGCGCCGGCTCGGAGGCCGGCTCGGCCAGGAGGGCTACGTAGGCTTCTTCGAGGTCGACGTGCTCATCGACCTCGACACCGACGAGGTCTACCTCGGTGAGCTGAACCCCCGAATTTCCGGCGCGTCCTCGATGACCAACGTCACCGCGGGGGCGTACGCCGACATCCCGCTGTTCCTGTTCCACCTCCTCGAGTACATGGATGTCGATTACGTCATCGACGTCGACGAGATCAACGAGCGGTGGCGCCACTTGGCGGCGGTCGACGTCTGGTCACAATTGATCATGAAGGAGCCGAACGACTCGGTCGAGCGGATCCTCGCCGCCCCGCGCACGGGCACCTACCACCTCGCGGAGGAGGGGGCTCTCGCCTTCGACCGGGTGTCGCACGACTGGCACCAGTTAACCCACGAGGATGAGTGCTTTTACCTGCGGGTGTATGCGCCCGGCAACTACCGCTTCAAGGGTGCCGACCTCGGCGTCCTGGTCACCAAGGGCCGCATGCAGACCGCCGATGGACTAACCGAGCGGTGCCGGCGCTACATCAAGGGCATCCGTTCCCAGTACGTCAGCGAGCCGCTTGCGCAGCCGCCCGCCGTCGTGCCCCTCGCATACGTGAAGTGACGGCCCCGCTCGTCAACGTGCGGACGCCCCGGCGGCCCGGTTCGCATCGCGGCCTCGGTGAAGATCCGGTACCCGAACTCCGGGAGGTACCCGTGGACCTCACGGGACGCAGATGTTCGGCCCGCCCAGGGATAACGGCGACCGCGAGGAGCTGGATTCCTGGAGCAACCCGTACCCGATCCGGGACGGCGCTCCCTGGCTAGGCCGGGATCCCGCCGGGTTCGCGGCCCAGGTGATCAGGGCCGAGGGCTGCCACACCGGCCATCCCCGAATGGGCTCACGGTACCTGGTACTCAGGCGATCCCTACCTTCGACCATGGCCACGGCGCGTGACGCCCGGTGCTAAGGCTAGCCCGACCCGCCCAGGCTGATCCGGAACGCCCTGCCGATTCTGCGCACGTGACGTAGCGTCAGCAGACGCCCATGGCACAGATGACCCTGCTCTGAGTACGGGTCCACAGCCGGTTGGGCTGACGCCTCGTGTCCGTTATTGCGCCCCTGACCGACACAGCGGAGATGTTTGCCGAGCCGTGGTTTGTGCTCGTTGGGGTGCCTCCGTTGCTCGGTCGATGGTCTCGCCGGTGGATCCATCGACCGAGCAGGTCGTTCTTCGAAGCGTGGCGAGCCCCTCAGTTCGAGGAGGTTCTCGCCGGCATGGCCGCGTTGGGTGCGACGAGTTTGAACTGGGCGCCGGTCGGGTCGGCGGCTGTTGCGAGGCGGCCGTATGGGGTGTCCTCGGCAGCCCTCAGGATCGAGCCGCCGAGGTCGGCGATCTTTGCCAGCGCGGCGTCGGTGTCCTCGACGCCGAAGTAGACCGACCAGCAGACGGGGACACCGTCGGGGAGGAAGCCGGAGGCGTCCATGATCCCGGCCAGCCAGCCGTCGCCGTCCCTCAGCGTCGTGTAGCGGAACTCCGGGGTGTCGCTCACGGCATGGGTGTCCCAGCCGAACACGTCGCGGTAGAAGCCGACGGCGGCTTCGTAGTCCCTGGTATGCAGCTCGAACCAGCTCGGGGTACCGGGCTCACTGAGGACACGGAATCCCTGGAAGAGGCCGGGCTGCCAGACACCGATCGCCGCGCCGCCGGCGTCGGTGACAACGGCCATGGTGCCGAGGTCACCAACATCCATGGCTGGGACGAGAGCCTGGCCTCCGTGCGCGGCGGCGGCGTCGACGGTCTTCCTGGCGTCATCGGTGGCCAGGTAGACCGACCACACGTCCCCCGCGCCCGAGCCGGGCTCGTTTGCCATGCATCCGGCCACCCGGACGCCGTCCTTGGTGAAGTTGAAGTAGCCGCCGAACTCCTCGGCGGGTTCCTCCGCGGCCCAGCCGAACAACTGGCAGTAGAACACCCGGCTGCGCTCGGTGCTGGAGGTCATCAGGTCGACCCAGCAGGGCGCGCCGGTGGGGGCGGTCTCTCGTGTGGGCATGGTGGCTCCCTTCGCGATGCTCGAAACCGTGCAACTCTACCTTGGACCCCTTTCCTTAGACCCCGCAGCGGCCCTGAACTCATTCGGTCCTCCGAACCAGAAGCACCACATGGTGATCGTGGCGATGACCTGACCGGCCGCGGCGGTGGTGACCCAGAACGCCCGGTGGGCGACCATTGTCCGGCTGTCCACCGCGGGTTGGCGATCGCGACCGCACAGAGCGTTGGGCCTTGGGCGCCGTTCCGCCCGGCCACAAGGGTGATCTCGGGCGCACAGAGCGACGACTAGGCGATCGCGTGAAGTCCCACCACCCGAGCCACTCGCGCGCAACCACGACGATCGAAGTTCAGTCGCGGTCACCCGCCGGTTGGGCTGAGCCGCAGCACTTCTTGAAGTTCTTCCTGAGCTTCCCCCCGGATCGAGGAGGCATCGGCTATAAGGGGTAGCCATGCCGGAGAAGCGAAGGACATTCGATCCGGAGTTCCGCGTGGGCGCGGTCCGGATCGTTCGGGAGACCGGGAAGCCGATCGCCCAGGTGGCGCGTGACCTTGGAATCAACGAGGGCACGCTGGGCAACTGGGTCGCCCGCGACCGGGTCGAGCGGGGCGAGGCGGAGGGCCTGTCCCGCGACGAGCGCGCTGAGCTGGTTCAGCTGCGCCGCGAGAATGCCGAGCTCCGGATGGAGCGCGATGTCCTCAAGCGAGGGTCTTCTGGGTGAGGGAGGCGACGCGTTGAGCCGGGCCGCGTTCATTGCCGACCAGAAGGCCAGCCACCGCGTGCCGTACGCGGTGTCGTGCCGGGCTCTGGGCGTGTCGGAGTCGTGGTTCCACAAGTGGCACGACCGGCCGTGCACGCCGTCCCAGCAGCGGCGCGCCGAGGTGGACCAGGCGGTGGCTGCTGCGTTCAAAGCGTCCGGGCAGACCTACGGATCGCCGCGCATTCACCCGTGACCTGGTCGAGGAAGGATGGCGGATCAGCGAGAAGACGGTCGCTAAGTCGATGGCCCGCCAGGGCCTGGTGGGGCGGTCAAAGAAAGTAAGCATTCACCCCGTGCACGCCGGGTGATCTGTGGTTCGGGGTTGGCCTTATCCTTACGGCGAGATTGCCTGGGCAGGCGGCTGCCAGGGGGCGCCGAGCATGAGGTCGTATAGCACGGCGAAGGCGTTGCGTCCGTGCTTGCGGGCGGTGTCGAGGTAGCTGCGGATGTCGAGGCGGTCCTGGGTGACGTCGTCGCTAGTGAGGCGGCCGGAGATTTTCTGCTGTGTTTTCAGGGGGCGGACGCCGCGCTCGCTGATGTTGTTCGTGGGCCAGATGTTGGTGTCCGTGGTGAACCGCAGCACGTCGGCCTGGCGGTTCTTGCAGAACTCCAGCAGCTCGCGGCCCGGCTTCTGCTTCGTGCTGTTCTTCGGGCCTGGGACGCGGGGCACGCTGGCCAGCCCGGCGAGGACCGCGTGCCGGAACTCGTGCTCCAGCGGTCCCGCGGTGGCAGCGGGGATGGCGGGAAGCTGCTGGTCACGGGCGGCGTGCCAGGCATGGATCAGGCCGCGCAGCGCCCGCTGCGCCTGCACCGGCCAGACGGCATCCGGGTATGTTTCCGCGCAGTCCTGGTAGTCGCGCAGGATGTGAGCCAGGCAAGCCTGGTTCCCGGCGAAGTGCTCCCAGGACTCGTGGAAGTAGTTCTGGTACCGGTCGGAGACCACCACGCCGGCGAAATCCGGCAGGATCCCGGCCTGCCGCATTGTCTCCAGGCTGCGGGTGCCCAGGTAAAAGGAGGAGTACTGCCCGGTGAACGCGCCGTGGACGTATTTCTTCTCCCCGGCCGGCCCGGACCGCAGCGTCGTCTCATCGAACCCCGCCACGGCCGCGGCGGTGATCAGGGTGCGGATCAGCCGCACCACCTCCGCGGCCAGGTCCGCGGCCTTGCGCAGGCACGAGTGGATGAACCCCGCCGAGATGTCCGCGCCGGCCATGCCGGCGATCAGGTCCCGGCACCGCTCGACCGGGACGTGCTGGAAGACGACCAGGTAAACGGCCAGGGCGCGCAGCCGCGGCCCGATGGACAAGGCCGCGTCCGGCACGCCCGGCGGCCGGGGCGCGACGTGCTCCCGCCCGCAGGCGCACCGCGTTTCGTGCAGGTCGTGCTGGACCCGCTCCGCCGGCGCCGCCGGAATCTCGTCCTGCTGATAGGACCGGGCAACGCCCAGGTCAGCCGCATCGGCCAGGTCCCGGCCGCACCCGCATGCCCCTTCCGGGTAATGGTTCTCGGTCCGGTCCGGGTCTTCCCAGCGCATCGTCGCCCCCGGCGCCCCGGGCTGCTTGCCCCGGTTCCGCTTCTTCCCCTCAGCCCGCTCCTGCGCACGCCGCTGCTTCCGCGGCGCCTTCCGCCCCGGCAGGTCATCCGACCCCGGCGGCATCGACGAGTTCCCGCTGTTCCGCGACGCCGCGCGCTCCAGGTCAGCGATCCGCTCCTGCAATGCCTGCACCTGCGCTGCCAGCTCCGCGACCTGCGCGTCCCGGGCAGCGCACGACGCGCAGCCAGGAGCGGGAGGCGGCAACTCGGACATAAGCCATGATCATCCAGAGTCGGCTGGCAGTAAGCAAGACGACACACCGGGCCAGCCCGGCAAAGATCACCGCCGGGGACGGCCGCCGGCGCGGTGAAGCCGCGTTTCGGCAGATCCGGGAACGGCCGCTTCTTTTTGTCCGGACGGGTCAGCCCCTTGCGGCGTTTCTTTGGTAAGCATTCACCACCCCCGGTTCGACGGCTGGTTTCGTTAACGGTGGGTGACTGCCGAATGTGAAATGGTGCGGGGATATCACCGAGATACCCACAGACGAGGGGAAGCTCTATCTGGCTACCGCCCTCGACTTGTTCTCCCGCCGCCTGCTGGGGTATGCCACCAGCGCCCATCCCGACGCTGACCTGGCAGGCCAGGCCATCAAGATGGCGGTGGCGGCCCGTGGCGGGAACGTCGCCGGAGTGATCTTCCACACGGACCGGGGTTCCACCTACACCGCCGATGAGTTCACCGGCCTATGCGCCAAGCTTGGGATCCGCCAGTCGATGGGCCGTGTGGGGTCGTGTTTCGATAATGCAGCAGCGGAATCGTTCTTCTCGACCCTGGAATGGGAGGTGCTATCGCGTCATCACTTTAGCACACGGAATGAGGCGAGGGAAATCGTGGTGGGCTGGGTATGTGACTTCTATAATAGCCGCAGGCGTCACAGTTCTTGTGGCATGAAATCGCCCATCGACTACGAGAATCCCGCTAAAGTAGAGGCAGCATAGGGAGTCCTCCACGGTTCGGGGGGAACCTCATCCCGCTCCTGCAGGGACAGTGTGCATTGCGTCCCACCTTGGCTGCTCGCGCCGGCTCCTCTGGCACCCCGAGGACATGACCAGCGGTCAGATCACTTACGACCTGCGGCGGCTCCGCGCTCACGGCATGATCGAGCGGGTCCCGCACACCCGCCGCTACAACATCACCCCGCAAGGCATCCGCCAGGCCCTCTTCCTCACCCGGCTCAGCCAGCGTTCCTCATCCCCGGCATGGCCCAGATCACCGGCCCCAGCCCACCCACGGACTCCGCCCTCCGCACCGCCTCACGTGCCTACGAAGCTGCAATAGACGACCTCGCCCACCAGGCTGGCCTCGCCGCCTGAACACTCCACCCACTAGGAGAAACGACCCACCCGCCCACACACTTGACTCGATCATGGCGACTTTGGTCGCTTAAGCTTCCTAGTGTCCTGAGCCTCAGATGCTTCAGTTGGGTCGTAGCTAGTGGGTAAGCGGGCGATGGCGGGCGCTCCGGTGGCCTCGGACCGGGGATACTTCGGGTCCCTGGTGGCCGGGAAGCCCGCTGACGCGCACGAGGAGGGAGCGCGATGCCGCTGACCGTGGCCGGGTTGGTGGCGCGGCAGGAACTGCAGCTGACGGTCCTCGCCGGCGGTTCTGCGGTGGATCGGGTGATCCGGTGGGCTCATCCCATCGAACTGGCCGACCCGTCTCCCTGGCTGCGTGGCGGTGAGTTACTGCTGACCACCGGCATGGGCCTGCCCCTTAGCCGGGCCGCGCTCGAGGCCTACGTCGACCGGTTGGCTGACGCGGGCATAGCAGCCCTGGGCTTCGGGGTGGGGCTGCGCCATGACCGGGTACCCCAGGCGATGGTCGAGGCCGCCGCTGCTCGGGAGATCCCGTTGCTGGAGGTTCCCCTTCCGGTGCCGTTTATCGCCATCACGGAGGCGGTTGCAGCGGCGTTGGCCGAGGAGCAGCGACGGGTGATCCAGCAACTGGCGGACGCCCAGCAGGCGATGGCCAGAGCCGCCTTGCGTCGCGGCCCCACAGGGGTTCTGAAGGCGCTGCGGCGATACCTGCCCGGCGACTACGTGGTTCTGGATCGGCACGGCGGCGTCACGGCGTCGAGCGGTCAGGACGCGGCCGGGTTGGCCCGGATCGCTCGTGATGAGATGGCGCATCCTCGCCGCTCCCCGGCGCCCTTCGGCGCGACTCTGGACGTCAACGGCCCGCGTGTGGTGTTGCTGTCGCTGGATGCTACCCGCGGCACTCAGGGCATTCTGGCCGCGCGCTCGCACGGCGAGTTGGGGCACCTCGGCCAGCTCGCCCTGGTGCAGGCGAACTCGCTCCTGTCGATCGGGCTGGACCGCCCTCAGGCGGTACTTGACGCGGAACGTCGGGTGCGGGCCGACGTGCTGCGGGGCCTGCTGGAGGGGGTGGCCCCGGTAGGTGCAAGTACCGCGTTGCCGGCGCTCGGGTTCCCCACCGACATCTCGGTGGTGGCGATGGCGATGGCGTCGGCGCAGCCGGCGAACCGCACCTATGACGCGGTTGCCTCGGTCGTGGCGGAGGACGACCTGACGTGTCTGGCCGCCGGGTTGGCGGGGGAGGTGCTGTTGCTGCTGCCCTGGACGGACAGCCTGAACCTCGACGCGCTGATGGAGCGGGTGAACCGCCGATCCCGCAGATCCGTGCATGCTGGGGTCTCCGCGATCCGCGGACTGGCGGACGCCCGGGACGCGGTTCGGCAGGCGCGCTTCGCGTTGCGGTCCGGTCGTGCCGAGGACCGCAGAGTAACGCGGTTCGCCGCCCTGTCGACCTACACCCTGCTGCTGGCGGCGCACTCGCCGGAGTCCCTCTTGCTGGCGGCTCGGGTAGCCCTCGACCCCTTGCTGGATCATGACCTCAAGCACGGCACGGAATTGGTCAGCTCGCTGGACACCCTGCTGGCTCACAACGGTCAGCAGGTACCGACAGCCAGGGCGTTGGGAATCCACCGCCACACTTTGCGTGCCCGAATCGACCGGATCGCCGAACTGACCGGACGCAACCTGGACTCTGCGCATGACCGCACCGAGTTGTGGCTCGCCCTGAAGGCGCTAGAGCTGGCGGGGTCTGAGGGCCCGGACCCGCGGGCGCCGGACTCACATCAGTCGATCCCCTCGGAGCCCGACGGGCGGTGACGGCCACCCTGGCTATGCGGCGCGAGCGTCTTCGCCACCGTGGCCAGGTGAAATCTGGCGGGGTGGCTGGCAACGTGACTGGTAGCCGGTCGCTCGCCAAGCCCTCCGAAGGAGCACCCCATGGGCCAGGACGTCCTTGCGCAGTCTTTGCACGGCGGGTCCGCCATCGCGCTGGACGTGCCGCAGGTCCGATCGGTCGTCACCCCGATCCCGGGATCCCGCTCCCTGGCCCTCGCCCGTCGCCGGGACGAAGCCGTCCCGGCGGGGATCTCGGCAACTCTGCCGGTGTTCGTCGAACGTGCCGCAGGCGGTGTGGTCATCGACGTCGACGGCAATTCCCTGATCGACCTTGGCTCGGGGATCGCGGTGACCAACGTGGGGAACGCTGCACCGGCTGTGGTCGCCCGGGTGCTGGAGCAGGCGGCCCGTTTCACTCACACCTGCTTCCTGCTGACCCACTACGAGCCGTACGTGGAGGTCTGCGAGGCGCTGAACCGGATCACCCCCGGGCACCATGAGAAGCGCACCGCCCTGTTCAGCACGGGTGCCGAAGCGGTTGAGAACGCGGTGAAGTATGCACGCGCGGCGACCGGACGACCCGCAGTCGTGGTCGTCGACCATGCCTTCCACGGCCGCACCAACCTGGCGCTGGCGATGACCGCGAAGGCTATGCCGTACAAGCACTCCTTCGGGCCCTTCGCAGGCGAAATCTACCGGGTGGCGACGTCCTACCCCTACCGCGAGCCGGCGGAGATCACCGGCGAGCAGGCCGCAGCTCGGGCGATCGACGAGATTGAGCGGCAGGTGGGTTCGGCCGCGGTCGCCGCACTCGTCATCGAGCCGATCCAGGGAGAAGGCGGTTTCATCGTCCCCGCGCCCGGCTTCCTGCCCGCGCTGGCTTCCTGGTGCCGGCAGCACGGCGTGCTCTTCGTGGCGGACGAGATCCAGACCGGGTTCGCGCGGACGGGGTCCATGTTCGCCTGTGAACACGAGGATGTCGTCCCGGACCTCATCACCACGGCCAAGGGCCTGGCGGGAGGGCTTCCCCTGGCGGCGGTCACCGGCCGAGCCGAGGTCATGGACGTCGCTCACCCCGGCGGCATCGGCGGGACCTATGCCGGCAATCCGATCGCCTGCGCGGCCGCGCTCGGCAGCCTGGAGGTGATCGAGCGGCTTGACCTGGTGGGCGCCGCCCGACGGATCGGTGAGGTGCTGGCTTCTCGGCTGGACGCTCTCCGCTCGGCTCACGCCGCGGTCGGCGACGTCCGGGGCCGGGGGGCAATGCATGCTCTGGAGTTCGTGCGTCCCGGTACGAAAGAGCCGGATGCGGCTGCTGCTCGCGCGGTTGCGGCGCGCTGCCACCAGGACGGTGTCCTTGTCCTACTGTGCGGGACCTACGGCAACGTACTGCGCCTGCTGCCTCCGTTGGTGATCTCCGAGGAGCTACTCGAGGAGGGTCTGGCCGTGCTCGGAGAGTCGGTCGCCGCGCTCTGACCCCGATCAACCCCTCCAGGAAGGGAGCCCTTGATGGCCGAGAACGAGCTGAGCCGAGGTTCTGACGGCGCGCCGGAAGAGATAGCGCTGCGTTACCTGGTCGGCGGCACCTGGCGCCCGGGTGCGGGTCCGACCGCGTGCGACACCAGCCCGGCGGCTCCGGACCAGGTGCTGGCAACCTTCTCACTGGCCACATCCGCACTGCTCGACGAAGCGGTCGAGGTGGCCCGCCGGACCTGGCGCGGATGGGCTCGTACACCGGCCCACGAGCGGGGCGCGGTTCTCGCCCGAGCTGCCGCGGGGCTGGAGCGAGAGGCGGGCACCTACGGCCGGGAACTCAGCCGGGAGGAGGGCAAGACCCTCGCGGAGGGCGTCGGAGAAGTCCGGCGGGCGGTCCAGACCCTGCGGTTCTACTCCGCCGAGCCGGACCGCGCGGTCGGCGAGCTGTTCGCCAGCCCGCGACCGGGGGAGCAGATACTGGTCGAACGCCTGCCCATCGGGGTGGTGGGTGTTGTCACACCCTTCAATTTCCCGATCGCCATCCCGGCCTGGAAGATCGCCCCAGCCTTGGTCTACGGCAACTGTGTGGTCTGGAAGCCCGCCCGCGACGTGCCGCTGCTCGCGATTCGCCTCGCCGAAGCGCTGGTGGAGGCCGGCCTTCCGGAGGGGGTCCTGTCGCTGCTGATCGGACCATCTGTGCTCGGACAGGCTCTGGTGGAGCATCCGGGGGTGACCGCGGCGGCGGGCGCCGTTCCTGCCAGGGAGCGGATGCGCGGCACGCAGATCCTTGAGGAGCCGACGGTGAACAGGGGCGCGGCGTTCACCCGCGCGGAGCGGGGGGAATTCGGCCTGCGCGGGCTGCTGCCCTGGCGGGTCCTCACGATCGAACAGCAGGTGGAACTCGAACTTGAGCACGTCCGGCGCAAGACCGACAACCTGGAGAAATACATCGGCCTCGTCGCGCTGCACGAGCGCAACGAAACCCTCTTCTACCGGCTGCTCGTCGACCACATCGAGGAACTCGCCCCGATCGTCTACACCCCGACGGTCGGCGACGCGTGCCGCATTTTCAGCCATATTCAGCGCCGGCTGCGGGGCCTGTGGATCACGCCGGACGACATTGGCTGCATCCCCGAGGTGCTGCGTAACATCGGCCGGCCGGACGTCCGGTTGATTGTCGCGACCGATAACGAGCGGATCCTTGGGCTCGGTGACCAGGGCGCCGGTGGCATGGGTATCCCGGTAGGGAAACTCGCGCTCTACTCCGCGTGCGCCGGTGTGCGCCCGGACCTGACGCTGCCGGTCTCGCTCGACTGCGGCACCGACAACGAAGAACTGCTCGCCGACCCGCTCTACCTCGGCTACCCGAGGCCGCGCCTGCGCGGCGCCGCCTATGACGCCTTCATCGAGGCCTTCGTCAACGCCGTTCTGGAGGTCTTCCCCGCCGCCCTGCTGCAGTGGGAGGACTTCAAGCAGCACAACGCGATCAGGCTGCTCGGCCGCTACCGCCACCGCATCGCGAGCTTCAACGACGACATACAGGGAACCGCGGCGGTGGTCCTCGCCGGCCTGCTGGCCGCGCTGCGGCTGCGCGGCGAGCCGCTGGCCGCCCAGCGGCTGGTCTTCCTCGGCGCCGGCGCGGCCGGCACCGGTATCGCGCGACTCGCCGAGACGGTCATCCGCGGGCAGGACCCCGGCGCCAACCTTCGCCGCGCGATCGTGATGGTCGATTCGCGCGGCCTCGTCTTCGACGGGCGCGACCACCTGGACGACGACAAGCGCCCGTTCGCGCTGCCGGCGGCCGAGCTCACCAGCTTTGGCTTCAGACCCGCCAGCCACTACGACCTCGAAACCGTCGTCCGGCAACTCGCCCCGACCATCCTGGTCGGCACGTCAGCGGCTCCGGGCGCCTTCACCGAGCCGGTGATCCGCGAGATGGCCGCCCGCACCCGGGCGCCGATCGTGCTGCCGCTGTCCAATCCGACCGCGAAATCCGAAGCGACCCCGGCCGATGTGCTCGCCTGGAGCGAGGGGCGCGCGCTGGTGGCGACCGGCAGTGCCTTCGACCCGGTGCGGGTCGGCGGCCGCGACTGTGTGGTCGGGCAGGCGAACAATGTGTTCATCTTCCCCGGGGTGGGCCTCGGCGCGATCGTGTCACAGGCGAGGGAGGTAACCGACAGGATGTTCCTCGTGGCAGCGACCACTCTCGCCGACCACGTCACCACGCGGCGGCTCAGTGATGGGGCCCTTTATCCCCGCATCGCGGAACTGCGGCCGATCTCCCGCGCCATCGCGATCGCCGTCGCGCGCGAGGCCTGTGCCAGCGGGGTGGCCCCGGTGATGAGCGATGACGACGTGGAGGCCGCGGTGGATGCCTCGATCTGGGCACCTGACTACGGTCCTCTTCCGGCACCCGCCGGCGAGACTGGCACCGGCCGGAGGAGTTAGTCGGCACCCGACGACCTACTCTGTCGCACCGTGAATGCCCGGCTGCTCCGCCCGCCACGACGCGGACCCGGTGCAGGGCACCTGCCCCTGCGGGTCCTCACTGCTCGCCATAACGGCCATGCAGCGGGTGGCCGGTCGGGTCGGCCCGCGCAGGCTTTGAGCCGGATGGTGGCGTCTCACCGGAGCCGGCAGGCCTCGCAGCGGGCACGGGTGATGCCGCTCCCGGGGCAGGCTGCCCAGGTTGCAGGGGATGTGGTGCGGCCGTTGCGGGCGCCGGGTGCCCGGGTTGCCAGGCCGCCGGTTTGGAGGGCGGCCAGTTCCCGGCACGGCGGAAACCGCCGCCGCAACCCAGGACCGCGGCCGGCGACGACAATCTCCCTGCATGGGACGGCAGCGCGGCGCCGGACATAGCTCGCGACTACAGCTCGCAGCGCGGGGCGGCGCAGACGCCGCGCTGACGGTCCGGCGTTTGCGCAGCCGCCGCCGCCCCGGCGGGCAGCGACGCGCCCGGTGGGGCTCCCAGCGACGGCGCGCCAGGCGGGAACATCTCTGATGGTGCCGCCGCTGAGGACCCCGGCCCGGGTAAGCGCCGCGTGCACCGGTCCCACCACGCCGAGCGCGTCATCCCCCAGGCAGCGTGAGGTCCCTCCAGGCGAGCTGCGGGCATGTCATCGTGAGACCTTCTCGAGTGAACGGCCGCTGGTCTTCGGACCGCCCAGGGCGATCAGGCCGGCTAGCAGCCCGGTGATTCCGATGACGGCGAACCCGATGAAGAACGAAGCGCCGGCTACCAGCGTGGGCAGCAGGAGGGCGCCAACCGCCCCGCCCAGGTGCCCGCCTCCGTCAGCCAGGGCGAACCCACGGGACCGCAGCCGGGTCGGGAAGTTCTCGGCGGTGAAGGTGTAGGCCACCTGGAGGTAGGACCCCAGGGCCAGCGATGCCAGGAACGAGCCGACGGTCACGACCGCGCCGTTGGCGAGGGTCCCGATCAGCAGCATCCCGAGCAACCAGACGACCGTGGCGCCGAAGATCAGGTACTTGCGCTCGACCTTGTCGGCCGTGAAGATCATGATCGCCGCCCCCACCGGGTACCCGATCGCTCCGACCGCCAGGTACAGGATGGAGCTGCCGATCCCCAGGCCGTGCACGGAGAGCAGGGTCGCGGCGTCCCCCAGGAACCCGTAGTTGCCGATGTACCACAGGAACCACATGGCGACCATGGCCAGGACCGCCAGGCCGTACCGTCCGTGCAGCAATTCGTGCATGGTGCTGCCCGGGTCCTCCTCCTCGTCGGTCGGTGGAGCGCTCTCGCGCTCAGCGGCGATCAGCGCCGCGGACGCCGCCAGGTCCACCGGGTCGAAGCGCTGCTCCATCGACCCGACCATAACGTCGGCCTCCTCGATGCGGCCGCGCTGGATCAGCCATCGGGGTGACTCCGGCAGTCGCATCCCGAACAGCACGCCCGCCAGCCCGATGAACGCGCCGATGAGGAACAGAATCCGCCAGCCGTTATGGAAGTTCGGCACCAGGGCCAGGGCCACGAACGGCGTGATGGCCTGGCCGATGATGCCGATCATGAACATCGTGACCGAGATACGGCCTCGCTTCGCGGGAGGAGAGAGCTCTCCCACGTACGTCGACGCCAGGTTGAGGGCCGCGCCGACGCCCATACCGGTCAGGAAGCGCCAGATCGACAGCGAGACGAGCCCGGTCGCGAACGCGGTGCCGAGGGAACCCAGGCCGGAGACGAGCAGCGAGGTGAGGAACGCGAGCTTGCGGCCCTTCCAGTCCGCGAGCGCCCCGATGAGGTTCGACCCCACGATGTAGCCGACCAGCCCGATGGCTATCGCCACGAACTTTATATCGTTATCGCTCAGGTGGAACTGCTGGGCGATCGCCGGCATCCCGAAGCCGATGTCGGTGATGTCGTAGAAGACGAAGAAGTACGCCAGGCCCAGCACGACGAGGTCGAAGACGGGCAGCGGCCACCCCGTCAGCCGGTCCATCCGGTCCAGCAGCGCCCGCCCCCGAGCCGCTCCGCCGGCGTGATCTTCCGGCCCGGCTACAGTCTTGCTCATCGCGCAGCCCCGCCGATCGCTCGCGACCTGATGAAGCCGCCAGGGACAGTCAAGCGGCGCGCACGCACCGGCACCGCCCCCACTGGTTGGACTGACAGAGCCGACGGCTCCGAACACCTGCTCATCATCGGATATCGACCCCTGCTCGGAACTCTGTGCACCTGCACCGCCAGCTGTGGGTGATTCTTGGCCGCAGCGCCGGGCGCTAAAAGGGCCCTTGGTCCCCTACCAGGAGGCACCTCGGCCCTCTTCGTCAGTGACCTACGGCGGCAAGGTGGCTGAGCCACCACTGGATGTCGTCGACCGTTGGATGTCGTCGACCGTGACCACGCCGACCACGGTGGCGCCAACCACGACGGCCAGCGGGCCGCATGACCACGCCCTTGCCATCGGCACGCGAGTGCCCGGTGACCAAGCTTGAGCAGTTCGCCCTGGATCCGCTGGTACCCCCACGAGGCGTTCGCGGTATCCAGCGGGCTCCCCGTCATCTCCTGCCTCCGCTCCGGTCCTGCGATGCGCCGCCCCGGCCAGCCCGGCCTCCGCGAACCGCCGCCGCCACTTGCCAAGGTCTTCCAGCGTGGGGATCCCTTCATCGACGACGCGGAACCGTGCCGCGGCGACGCCCGCAGCTCGCCGGCAGGGACCGCAGCCGGTTAGTGACGCGCCGAGAACCGCAGATGCTGCGCGAAAAAAACCGGTGCCAGCTCGTCGCCCTCGACCTGCTGGCACGGGCGCAGATGCTCGCCCTGCCTCGCCATGCACCCGCCGATGGGAACCCAGACGGCTCGGGCTGCGCCTGCTGTCGGTCGGTCCCCGGCAGGCTGTCCCGCTACGCCCGGGAGCTGCGGCTCCGGCTCGCCGCAGCCTGGCGATGGGCGGACGACCTGGCCACCGCGATCACCCCGCGCACATCGGCTCGGCCACGGTCGTGGGAGCATCCGGTCGCCCGGAACGCGGCAAAGCACGGACATCTCCAGCTGACTGGGTCCCCGCCCAAGAGCGCCTGGTTCCCGGCGGCATCAAGCACCTGCGGTTGCGTCGAGTCATGCAGCGCCCTACGACGCGGGCGCGTAGCCGACGACGGTGGCCTGTTGGCGCAGGTCCGAACGTGAGACGATCTTTCTGCCGCAATGGGGATGCGCGAGGATCGGATGCGGTTCTGCCCGGCACGCGGGAGGACAACACGACAGGAGCGATCCCTCGAGCCTCCGGCAGGCTACGCGCGCGGGGCGTGGGGCAGGCATGCGGAACCGGGGACCGGACATTTCCCGAATCCCGGAGTGGCAACTCGCCGCCGGCATGCTCGTCGCGGCCACCGGCCACGAGTAGCCGCCCGGAAGCTGCCCGTTACTGAGCGTCCGCTGCTCAGCGGGAACGCCGTTCGGCTCCTGCATGGCCCGCTCGCCGTCCCTGCAGGCCAGGCGCTGGTCTCACCCGGACAAGAGCTACCGCTGGCCAATCACATGCCGCCGCGGCGGCATGGCTCACAGTTGAGTCACGGCTGCTGTCGTTCGTCGCTGCTGGCCGGATGCCGGTGCCGGGCGGCTTTCAGGAGCTCGGACAGGCCGTCTTCGATGCCACGGGCCAGGACCTCGAGGTCGGGATTTGCCCGGTAGTCAGCGGTGAGCCCGAATGTGACGTTGCCGCAGTAGGTGAAGATCGAAATCCCGGTGCGGACCGTGGTGGCGATGGGCACGTAGGGGAAGATCTCCAAGAGCCGGCGGCCCATCCCGTAGAGCGGCTCGCGGGGACCCGGAATATTGGTGGTGACCGTGACGATCTCCCGCTGGGGCAGCCAGTAGACGAGCCGGGCGCCCCGCGAAAACACCGGGAACGGGGTGTAACGGCCCACGGAAAACAGCGCCTCCGGGGCCATCGCTTCCTTGCTCACCTTCAACGCCGACAGCTGGTCACGGACGGCAGCGAGCCGGTCAACCGGGTCGGCAACATGGACAGGCAGATTAGCCACTACCGCCGACACCCGGTTCTCGTAGATCTTCTCGCCTGGGCCCCGGGCAGATTCGGCTGGGCCCCGGACAGAAACGGGCACCAGCGACGGCACCATATGCGGTTCAGGATGCTCGCCGCGGGCGAGCAGGAGGGCCCGGAAGCCGCCGCTGATCGCGGCCAGGACGACGTCGTTGACGGTGCCGCCAAGCTCCCGCTTGATCGTCTTGACGTCATCGAGCGACGCCCGGGCCAAGGTATACCGCCGTTGCTGGCTGATGGGCCCGCTCAGGGAGGACCCGGTGGCCGGCCACAAAGATGGGGCCAGCTTCGCGATGGCCCGCACCGTGTCGGCCGTCTGCCGGACGGCACGGCCGGGATGGGCCACAGCGCCGCTCAGCGCGGCGGCTTCCCGCACCGGAAGCAGCACCATGTCCAGCGCCGCCTGAGCGGCCAGAGTGAGGGGGGAGGGCTCCGCGCCCACGGTCCGGCCATCGACGGCGGGCGGCGAAGGCTCGGGGGACGTGTCGTAGAGCACGCGGTACAGGTCGCCGGCGGTGACCCCGTCGACCATGCAGTGATGCATCTTTGAAATCAGCGCCCAGCGACCGGCGGCGAGCCCCCCGACAAGCCAGTACTCCCACAGCGGGTACTCGCGGTCGAGCCGCTGGCCCATCACCCGCGCCATTAACTGGCTGAGCTGCTCGTCCCCGCCAGGTGCCGGCAGCGCGGTCCGCCGGACGTGGTACCGGAGGTCGAAGTTCGGGTCCTCAACCCAGACCGGCCGGCCGAGCCGAAACGGTACCGTGCGGAGCTTCTGGCGGTAGCGGGGCACCAGCGGCAGCCGCCCGCCGAGGAAAGTGAGGAACTCGCCATACGACGGTGACGGGCCCTCGAACACCGCAATCGAGGCGATCGCCATCGACGTGTGCCGGTCCTCATCCTCCGCATCGACAAACAGAGCATCCAGTGGGTTCAGGCGGTCCATGACGCCCTCCCGGGCTGTCTCGAACTCGGCTCATCCAAACACCGCCACGTAACGGCTGAAGATGACTTCCCTAATCAGGATCGTAAATGGCGCGGGTTCCGGCCCGAACTTGTCGATGGTCCCGCCCGCGGGGACCTTCGGCCCTGATCAGGACGCCCCGTAGCGGTGCGTCAAATCGCCGTGTGTAGGGACGATCGAGATATGCAAAGGGCCGCCAGGCTCGGCCCGTCCGGTACCGGCTGACGATACGGCCCCGCCGGGACAGACACCAGACCGCTACGTCGCTAGGCGGCGGTACCCGGGCCATCCGCACGGCCGGTTCGGCGCTGGCATCGAACGGCGCCAGCCCATTCCACGCCGCAGCGGCGCCTACCGCGAGCCGCGTGTAGCGCGGTGTTATACGCGGCCGGGCCTGCGGTTTTGACTTGCCGTGGCCGGTGCCGTAGGCGTTGCGCAGCTCCGCAGACCCTACACGGGTGTCGCGAGGTTCAACAGCATCCGCTTGACCGTGTCCGCAACGCGGGCGGTGTTGGCGACGTGGTCCGGTGTCAGCTGCAGCACCCCTGGTCGTCTTGCGCATGAGCGCCGGCAGGTCGCCGTTTCTCCCGTACGGCTCCTCGCGCTCGTCGAAGATGCTCTCGACGAATTCCCTCGTGGGGCGGATCGCGAGCTCGCGGTCCGCGTCCACAGCACCTCCATCCGCGTCACCTGCTGCAGGATGCACTCGGCGTCAATGCGGACCGCTGTTTCGTGGGCGAAGGAGACCGAGGCCCCGCCGCCGCGACCCGTGCGACCCGGCGCTTAGACGGGCCGACCCGACATTTGCTTCTGCGGCGTCAGTATCCAGCCACCGGGTGCCAGGAAGCGGTTCAGATCAGAAAGATCTCGGCAGCTCGCTCAGTGCCGGGCTGAACGACCGGGTGCACATCTGGGCGAATAAGCCAAGGGCACCAACATATCGCGGCCCTGACAGCCCCGCTGCGCAGCTTCGCCCCTATGTTTGGCCGGGTGGGGGCTGGCCGGGCGGCTGTTCGAAGTCGACGTTGACGTTTTCGAAGCCCTTATGCCGTTCGGTGACGGCGTAGGACTCATACGCCCGCCGGTCGCCGGGGGTGAGCCGAACGTTGTCGGTGAACGGCGTGAGCAGGCTGCGTGGCCACAACCGCTCGGCGCGCACCACGTTGACCTCGGCGCAGACCACCACGGTGAGAGCGCCCAGGTAGATCCAGGTGAGCAGGCCGAGCACGAGTCCGAAAAGGCCGTAGGTGGCGGTGGCGCCCTTGAGTGCGTGGCCGAGAGCATAAGCTCCGATCCACTGCAGCACCTGCCAGGTGATCGCGGCGGCAATCGCACCGCCGCGGATCTGCCGGAGAGTGACGGCGCGGGCAGTCAGCACCCGAAACGCCACGATGAACAACGCGACATTCAGCCCGACCGTGAGTACGGTCAGACCGGCCCGGACGCCACCGCCGAGACTCGCACCGTAACCGCGCGCAAAACCAGCCACCGCGGTAAGAACGGTGGTCAAAAGGATCCCGCCACCGCCGACGGCCAGCAGCAGCAGGCTCCGCAGCCGGGCTTTGACCGGATTCGGGCGGGAATTACGGGGCACCCCCCACACCTTGTTCAGCGTGTTCTGGGCGGCCTGCACGACGCCGATGCCGCCGTAAAGGCTGCCCAGCAAGCCGATCACCAGACCGAGCACGCTGCCGTGAAAAGAGTGGATGTTGGAGCCGATCTGATCCCCGATGACCGGGAACTGGGTGAGCGCTGAGTCCAGGGCCCGCTGCTGCAGGTGCGGGTTGCCTTGCAGCGCGAAGCTCAACATGGTGACCAGCAGCAACAACAGCGGAAACAGCGAAAGAAACCCGTAGTAGGTGATCACCGCGGTGAGATAGTTGCCCTGATCATCGACGAATTTGTACAGCACTGCCAGCGGCAAACCCGCCCAGCGGTGCCGCCGCTGATACCCGTCGATACGGCTCACCACGCCCATCACAGGACCTCCCAGCGCCCGCGGACACCCGAAGTCACCAAACCGATCGGCGCGTGAATCCCCCGGTCGGCCGGAAACCGGGCTTTGCGGCTAAATCGGACGGTAGCAGTCCGTCTGGATGGTTTTGATGTTCCCACTGGCCGGGCCGAGGCAGCCAAGCGTGGAATGCAGTCGGTTCTCTACGGGATGGGCGGCCAACGTCCCTGGCATGATCGAGACTCCGATCCCTGACGCTGCGGGGATCGCGGGCCTGATGGTGCTTCTACGTCGGGCGGGGCCGAGCTGACGATCGACGGTGAGCGCACCCTTCTCCAAATAGCCTCTGCACGGAACATCCGAACATCCGAAACAGCCAAAGGACTGCGGGTCTAACCGTGGCTGCGAACCTCGGGGCGCATGTCGGAGACCGGGACCGACCGCTGCTGCGGGCCCGCGCCCGGCGATCTCGGCGGCCCGCTGGCACGGTCGCAGGTCTATCCGAGGCTCTTCATGGAAGGTCTCGACCGGCTCGACCTGCACGTCTCAAGGGTCGGGGTACCTGGACCGCACCCGCACGCGGCCCAAGCGCGCCCATCGCGGACAAGGAAGACAAGGAAGACAATGCCCAGCATGCCGGGCGGCGCTGAGCCGGGCGCCCTGCGCGGATCAGGCTGGCGCGCAGAATGCACCGGCAGCCCGGAACCTGGAGTATCGCCGTATGGGCGTGCAGCTGAACCACACCATCGTCTGGTGCCGTGACAAGCAGCGAAAGGTGCGGGTGGTGACTGTCGGCGAGTGCGCCTAATGGGCGTGTAAGCCGCAGCAGGGGCCGGGTTCCGGGCTCACGCCTTCCCCGCTCCAGCGCGAGGGAGCGCTCGATGAAGATCGGCGGATCCCGAGCCCGGTTCCCGCGCGGAGCCCAAGCCTTGAGTGCGCCTGGCACGCGATGCCTTATGTGAGAGGGGCTGGGCCTGTCGTGGCGGCGCGGCTGATGCCGCGTGATCCGCACCGTAGACCGGGGGACTCGATCCTTCCGACGAGACCTGGGCCCGGTGCCGCCCGCCGCCACCACGGTGGTCGTGCGCGACACGCCGGCCCGGATATCGCGAAACCGGCACCAGGGCCGGTATGGGTGGT
Source organism: uncultured Actinomycetota bacterium (assembly GCA_963820395.1). Taxonomy (GTDB): domain Bacteria; phylum Actinomycetota; class Actinomycetes; order Streptosporangiales; family Streptosporangiaceae; genus DATFVJ01. The sequence goes on from CAWGAE010000020.1 coordinate 57,354, forward strand.
TGTGGCCTGAGCCACCCGCAGGATGGACCCCTCACCTTGACGGGAGCGGTCGAGCTCCAGCCAGGACCGGGGCCCTGCGGGCAGCTGGGGTCACGAACGGCTAATCGGATGGCGGTGCCTTTGAGCCCTTCCATTAGGGAGCGTGCGTGACCTGCACGGCTTAGCGCCAACACGACAGACAAGAACGGGTGAACAAGATCATGGAAGTGTTCTGCGGCATCGACTGGGCCGAAGACCACCACGACATCGCCCTGGTGGACCGGGACGGGCAGCTGCTGGCCCGCCGCCGGATCAGCGACGATGCGGCCGGGCTGGCCGCGCTGCTGGGCCTGCTCGCCGAGCACGGCGACAGCGCCGACGACCCGATCCCGGTGGCGATCGAGACCCCGCGCGGGCACGCAAGGTCTACCCGATCCACCCGATGGCCGTCGCCCGCTACCGGGACCGGCACTCCATCGCGGGCCGCAAATCCGACCACGGCGACGCGGTCGTGCTGGCCGGCGTCTTGCGCACCGACCGGCACGCGCACCGGCCGCTGCCCGCCGACACCGAACTGGCGCAGGCGATCGCGGTGCTGGCCCGCGCCCAGCAAGACGCCGTGTGGGCGCGCACCGGCGCGCACAACAAGCTCCGCTCGCATCTGCGCGAGTACTTCCCCGGCTTCCTGGCCGCGTTCGCCGATTCCCGCGGCGGCATCACGCGCCCCGAAGCACACGTCATCCTCGCCGCCGCCCCCACCCCGGCCGCCGCCGGCGCACTTACCCTCACCCAGCTGCGACGTACCGCGCCGCGGGTCAACTGCCGTTCGCAAACACCGCGTTCGCATGAGGCCACTGTCGGCCGAGACAAACCAAGATCGCTGCACGATTGGAGAGCGATCAGCCGCCCGGCGCCGGGAATCCCGGCGCCGCACCAGCATGCCAGGCCACGGCTCGGCTGTCACGGCAACGGGCCGGGCAGGCCGCGGGCTCCGCTACGGGTACCAGCCGGTCGTGGTCGGCTTGAAGATCCATGCCGCGTAACCCGACCGGCGCTGGTGCACTCCCCCCGCGGGCCTGCCGGCCAGCGCCAGCCCGCCGATCCTTTCTGCGGCCCAGGAACACGTGCCCGGTCCCCTCGCACAGCGGCACCCCGCCGGGACGGTCGCATGAGCACTCGCGGCCCTCGGTGGCGCGCAGATGCGCCGAGATCAGGTCCCACGGGAACGGGGCGATGTCGACTGTCCGGCGCGACCCGTACCTCGGCGGGATCTTCACGAACAGGCGTTGACCTCAGCGAGCTGCCACCAGATCCGGATGCTGCCCGGCTTGACGCAGGAGGCCTCAAGGCCCGTCACCTCACCCCACCGCATGCCGTGTAGTGCATGGTGATCACTTCGACGGACTCCTCGCCCCGGCCGCTGAGCAGCGCGGCGCGGTGTCACCCCGGGCCCTGCGCGACTGTTTTGTGATCGATCTCATGGCGGTAATGTCGGCTTTATCACTTCGTCTGCGCGGCGGCTACAGTCCGTGCATGACTTCCCCGGGCCAGGCCGCCACGCGCAGCTGGGCCAGTGCACACCCCGCGGGAGGTCCGGTGGCTTTACCCACGACCGGGGAATTTCAGGGTGCGATCTTTGATGTCGGCGGCGTGCTGGTTGACTCGCCGCACGAACGGGCCTGGCGGGAGGCGCTCAGGGAGCTGATGGAGGGCGAGTGGTCCGATATCCGCGGCGAGACCAGTTACTCCCCTGAGCGGTTCACTCATGCGGTCTATCGGCAGGTGATGGCCGACATGCCGCGTCTTGCCGGGGCGCGGGGGGCGCTGGAGTACTTCGGCGTGCCCGGCACCGACGGCCGGGCCGGGCGGTACGCCGCGGTCAAGCAGGAACATGTGATCAAGCTGATCGGGATGGGCCAGTTCGTGGCCTTCGCCGACGCGCTCCGCCTCATCCTGGCGGTGAAGGACCTCGGAATCCCGGTCGCCGCGGCGTCGCTGTCCACGAACGCCAAGCTGTTCCTGGGTCAGATCCGGCTGGACACCTTCGCCGCCGAACAGCGACTGGACTATCGGTTCATCCGCCCGGGACTGACACTGCTCCAGCTGTTCGATGCGGACATTTCCGGGCGCGACTTCCCGCGTGGCAAGCATGACCCAGTGATCTTCCTGGCCGCGGCTGACGAGCTGGGCGCCCCGCCCGGCAGCTGCTTGGTGGTGGAGGACGCGGTGACCGGGGTTGAGGCGGCCAAGGCGGGAGGGATGGCGGCCCTGGGCGTGGCCCGCCTCGGCGACGAGGAGCTGCTGGTCAAGGCGGGCGCGGACCTGGTGGTGACCAGCCTCGACGACGTCTCCGTGGAGGCCCTGGCCGAAGGCCGGCTCGAGCAGCGGAAGGCGTCCGCGGAGCGCCGGCGGCGGCAGCGGGAACGGCCGCCGAGCGTGTGGTCGCTGGTCTACGACGGCTTCGACCCGGAGCACCAGGGGCTGCGCGAGGCGTTGTGCGCCCTGGGCAACGGATACTTCGTGACCCGCGGCGCGCTGCCTGAGGCGCGCGCCGACGGGGTCAACTACCCGGGCACCTACGTGGCGGGCCTGTCGAACCGGCTGCAGACCCCGATCGCCGGCCGCACGGTCGAAAACGAGGACCTGGTCAACGTGCCGAACTGGCTGCCGCTGTCGTTCCGGCCGGCGGGAGGGCCATGGTTCGACCTCCGGGACGCCGATGTCCTCGATCATCGCCTGGAACTCGACCTGCGGGCCGGGACGCTCACCCGGCGGCTGCGCTGGATGGACCCGGACGGGCGGCGCACCAGCATGGTGCAGCGCCGGCTTGTCAGCATGAAGGACCCGCACCTGGCCGGCCTGCAGACCGCGTTCACGGCCGAGAACTGGTCGGGGACGCTGGAGGTGTGGTCGGGCCTGGACGGGCGGGTCGTCAACTCCGGGGTGAAGCGCTACCGCGACCTGGACGGGCGTCATCTCGCGGTGCTGCACGCCGCCGAGGCGGGCGAGGAGACCGTCGAGCTGCAGGCGGAGACCAGCCAGTCCCGTATCCGGATAGCGGTCGCGGCCCGGGCCAGGGTCCTGATCGACGGGACGCCCGCCGCGGCCGGCCGGTGGCTGGTAGCCGAGCCGGGGTTCGTCGCGCACGCGCTCACGCTCAACCTGGAGCCGGGGCGCCCGGCGACGGTGGAGAAGATCGCCGCGCTGTACACCTCCCGGGACCGGGCGATCTCGGAGACCCTGCTGGAGGCCCGCCAGGCCGCACAGGGCGCGGCCGGCTTCGGCGAGCTGGAGGCTCGGCATGCGGGCGCCTGGGAGGCGCTGTGGAATCGCCTCGACATCCAGCTGGACAGCGCCAACCAGTGGTTCGAGACGGTTTTGCACCTGCACATTTTTCACCTGCTGCAGACCGTCTCACCGAACTCGGCCCGCCTGGACGTCGGCGCCCCGGCGCGCGGATGGCATGGGGAGGCCTACCGCGGCCATGTCTTCTGGGACGAGATATTTCTCTTCCCGTTCCTGAACTTCCAGAGTCCGGTGCTGGCCAGCGCCTTGCTCAACTATCGCTACGAACGCCTCGGCGCGGCCCGTGCCGCGGCCCGTGCGGCGGGGTACCGGGGCGCGATGTTTCCCTGGCAGAGCGGCAGCAACGGCCGCGAGGAGACCCAGCAACTGCACCTGAACCCCGATTCGCGGCGCTGGCTGCCCGACCACTCCCATCTGCAGCGGCACATCAACATCGCGGTGGCCTACAACGTCTGGCAGCACTACGTGGTCACCGGCAGCATCGAGTTTCTCCGCTTCGTGGGTGCCGAGATGCTGATCGAGATCGCACGGTTGTGGGCGAGCCTCGCGACCTACAACCCCCGGCTGGACCGCTATGAGATCCTCGGCGTGATGGGCCCGGACGAGTACCACGACGCGTACCCGGACAGCGACCGGCCGGGCCTGGACAACAACAGCTACACCAACGTCATGGCGGTGTGGGTCCTGCTGCGGGCGATGCAGGCCCTTGACGATCTGCCACCGCACTACCGGCACGAGGTGCTGCACGAGCTCGGGCTCAGCGCCGGCGAGCTCGACCATTGGCGCGACATCACCAAGAAGATGCGGGTGGTCTTCAACTCCGGCGGCGAGCTGGCCCAGTTCGAAGGCTACGACCAGCTGCAGGAGTTCGATTGGGAGGGCTACCGGGCCAGGTACGGCAACATCCAGCGGCTGGACCGGGTACTTGAGGCCGAGGGAGACAGCACCAACCAGTACAAGCTGGCCAAGCAGGCCGACGTACTGATGCTGCTGTTCCTGCTGTCCCGCGACGAGCTGCGGGAGCTGTTGCGAAACCTGGGATACGAGGTGACCGATGCGCAGCTCACGCAGACCGTCGCCTACTATCTCGACCGCACCGCACACGGCTCGACGCTCAGCGGCGTGGTCAGCGCCTGGGTCCTGGCCCGGACCGACCCCGGGCAGGCATGGCGCTTTTTCGCCCAGGCCCTGCAGAGCGACGTCGCCGACGTCCAGGGCGGGACGACCGCCGAGGGTATCCACCTGGGGGCCATGGCCGGCACGGTCGACATCGTGCTGAGCTGCCTGTCCGGCATGCGGGCCAGCGGCGATGGGCTCCAGTTCGATCCGGCGCTACCGCCAGAGGTCAAGCAGTTGCGCTTCAGCGTCCACTACCGGGGACACCGGGTCGACGTCACGCTGGCCGAGGATCAGGTGTCGGTCAGCTGCCGCCCCGGCCGCGCACCGCCCATCAAGATCCTCGTCCGCGACCAGACCCGCGTGCTCGCGCCCGGCATGCAGGCGCAGTTCCGGCTCAAGCGCCAGCCGGCCCCGGACGCCGGATGACGTCCGCTCACAACAGCTCGCCGCCGGCGGCACCGAGACGCGGCCGACGGGGGTGGAGTCGGCCAGCGAGGGCCCGGTCAGGATCGTGCTTGTCGATGATCATGCGATCCTCCGGCAGGGGGTGCGCTCGCTGCTGGAACGCGAACACGACCTGCAGGTCGTGGGCGAGGTCAGTTCGCCGGGCGAGGCAATGGCGGTCGTCGAGCGGACCAGCCCGGGGATCGTGCTGCTCGACATGAAGCTCTCGCCCGCATCGGACAACGACGGGCTGAGCCTGTGCGCCCGGCTGACCGACCGGTATCCGAGGCTCCGGGTCCTTGGTGCTCTCGACGTTTCTGGACGACGCGCTGGTGGTAAACGCCATTCAGCACGGGGCCCGCGGCTACGTGGTCAAGGACGTCGACACGATGGAACTGGTGCGCGCGATCCGCGTGGTCGCCCGGAACGGCAGCGCGTTCGACTCCCGCTCGGCCGCCGCGATGGTGTGGTCGATACATTCCCCGCAGGCACGAGCACCGCTGACCGGCCGCGAGCTGAGCGTGCTGCGGCTGGTCGCAAACGGCCTGAGCAACCGGGGCATCCTTCCCCCGTCTGCATCTGTCCGAGACCACGGTGAAATTCCACGTCCGCAACGTCATGCGCAAGCTGCACGCGACCAGCCGCGCCGAAGCCGTCTACAAGGCCACTAAGACTGGCCTGGACCTGACATCCACCTGAGCACGGAAATCCCGTTTCGCCTATCCGGTGTTGAGCACCAGCCAGCCTCCGTGCTGCTCCTGCACGTAACAGGGATAGCCGGTACGGTCGCCCAGGTCACCGAGCTGGCGCATGGACCGGTCTTGGGCAAATCGCCCGTCCACACCATCCGGTCCGGCCGGGCAGTTTGCCGATGTGCCTGGCCACCCGGCGCTTGCTGCAGCACGTAACCAGGTGGCCGTTGCCGGGCTCTCGGGCAGGATCCGTGCGTGCGTCTCGTGTGTGCCAGGCACCGGGCTGGGGCCGGACCTGCTTTCCCGGCCCCAGCCCGCGGTGATTGATCTTGCGGTGATGGATTCAGAGCACGGTGGTGACGGCCTTGACTTCGGTGTAGGCCTCAAGCACCTCGTGGCCCATCTCGCGTCCCCAGCCCGGACTTCCGCAGATGATGGGCACACGATGAGGCGAAATTGGTGTCTGACCTGGGGAAACGGCACGAAGGCATGATCGGGTCGCGTTTACTACAAGGCCTGGCCCGGGCTGGCCTCTCAAGCTCGTGCTGGGAGCGTGAAGTCGAGGAACTTCGGTGGTTCGGGCATGTCAAGAGCGCGCAGGATTTGCTGCTGGCCGGGGGTGGCCGAGGACCGCTGGGCGACGCGGCCGTCGGGGTCGCGAGGGTGACCAGGTGCATGCGGTCCAGTTCGTGGCGCAGATTGCGCCAGGTGCCGGCGGTGGCGTTCTCGGCGACCCGGATGAGCAGCAGCGCCAGCCAGCACAGCTGAACGTGGGCGCGGATGCGCCTCGCGGTAGCAGAACACCGGGCGCAGCCCTAGGGTCAATGCCGGGGACTTAAGGGTCGCCTGTGGTTGTCAAGGATCGTCGGCGGCGTGTCACAGCCGGCTGGCTGGGCGTGCCGATGACGGTGGTGATCTTGGCGATCCGCGTTCCCTTGCTGGGTCGGCCGGGGGTGTTCTTGGCCCAGCGGGACAGCGGGGATTTCACCCGCCGCGGGTAGACGCGTGGCCGGCGTGGCCCGTGCAGGTTTGCCAGGACGGCGCGGCCGATGTCGCCGACGAGGTCGGCGGCTCCGGCGACGACGTTGCGGGCGCTGGTCACCAGGCCGGCGGCGGTCTCGGCGGCGATGTGGAAGCTGGCGCGGTCGGGGTCGGTGCCCGGGGCGGTGGCCACCGCGTCGGTGATGGCGATCCGCAGCGCCTGGTAGAGCGTCAGCAGCGCCCACATCTCCTGCTCGACGCCGGCGGGGTCACCGGAACGCAGCACCCGTCCTTGCAGCAGGGTGTGGCGGAGGGCGAGGTAGGCGACCTCGTGCTCCCACCGCTCGTGATACAGCTTGATCAGTTCCGCCGCCGGGTAGCGGCGGGGGTCGAGCAGGGTGGTGGCCAGCCGGTAGGTGCCGCCGTAGCGGGTGCCGTCGGCGCAGGTGACCGTCACCTCGGCGGCGATGATCCGCACTTTTACGCCGCCGATGACCGACAGCACTGACCCGTCGGGCAGCTGCTTAAGCACCGGCGGGCGGCGGGTGGATGTCAGCCGCACCAGGAACTGCGCCTTGGTGGCGGCGACCTCACGCAGGAACTCCCCCGCGTCAAAGCCCCGGTCGGCCAGCAGCAGCATCGTGTCGTCCAGGCAGTCCAGCAGCTTGCGGGCGCCCAGGTGATCTCCCCGTCTGCCGGGGATCCGAACACCGCCCCGATCAGCGCGCGGGTGCCAGTTTCCACCAGCGTCATCAGCTGGATCGCCGGGTAGCCGGTCTCCCCGAGCGAGGCGTTCAGCTTCCCCAGCCAGCCCCGGTTGCGGGCGGTGTCGGGCACCTTGATTGACCGGCAGCCGTCGAATGCCACCGTCCGGTACCGGCCGAAGCGCACCCCCGGGGTCCGGGGCCAGGCGACCGGCCCGGCCAGCGTCTCGAACAGCAGCCGGAACGGGGCGGCTCCCAGGCGACGCCGCAGACCACGTAGCGCCCTGCCGTCCGGACACGGGGCGCCGCGCAGCGCGGCGGTCAGCTCGCGCCACACGCCGGAGTAACTGGTGCCGGGGAACAGGCACATGGCCAGCACGAAATACAGCCCGGCCCGCGATGGCAGTAACCGCAGCCGCCGCTGCACCACGCCGGTCTCCGCCAGCACTGCGTCCGCCAGCTCGAACGGCACGATCCGCGTCAGCTCTCCCAGGTGCCCCGGGCCGAAAACCCCGGCCGCCACCGTGACCGTCCAGGTGACCGTGCGGGTCAGCGCCCCGGCGGCGCGCATGGCAGACTGGGTACGCATCGGGACTCCCGTGATCAGTGACTTGGTGATCACCTGATCTACAGGAGTCCCGACCCCTCTTTCAGGTTCGACGCGCCGCGGTCCGTACCTGGCTCAATCAGGCACACACCCGGCCGGAGTCACCGCGACACGCCGTAACCGGTCCTTGACACACGCACGCGGCCCTTAAGTCCCCGGCATTGGCCCTAGGACTCCCCTGAACAACCTCTGATCCCGTTGGCGTGCTTGCGGCCGATCCAGCCGGCCGTGGCGCCGGGGTATCAGTGCCTTCCTGGCATCGTCGGCCTGGGACCGGTTCAGGTGCCTGTGGGAGCCTGCCGGGCGGCACGTGAGGTCGTGCAGGGTGCGCGGACGGTGGTGGTACGGCTGGTCAGGCCAGGGCCCAGGTCCCGTTACGGCGGGTCAGGCCGTGCCGCAGGAGGGTGCGCAGGTTCAGTGCAGCGCATCGGGTATGCATCCAGGCGTCGTTCTTGCTGGTTCCGATGTAGCGGAGCCGGACCCGGCGCCCGTTCTGGGTCGCGGTCCAGGAGATGATCCGCTCGATTGCCGAGCGGGTGGGGTAGGCCTGTTTGAACTCCGGCGTCCTGGCCTTTGCGCGGGCGGCGCGCAGCAGGTCGTCATGCGGGTGGATGGTCATCGACCGGCCGCCGGCCGCAGTGGTGCACTTGTGCCGCAGCGGGCAGGCGCCGCACGTGGCGCCGAAGGTGACAGTCCGGCTGGCGGTCATCGTCCGGGTGACCCCGGCTGGGCAGACGACCGTGCCCTGCCCCTCGTCGACGGTGAAGTCATCGGCAGTGAACCCGCCGGGCACGGCCGGACGCAGCGGCCCCGGCTTGATCACCGTGTCGTGGCCGGCGTCGCGGTAGGCGGCGCGGGCTTCCCCGCTGCCGTAGGCGGAGTCGCCGTAGACCTCCAGCCCACCGTCCTCCCGGGCCTGCGCGCCTGGGCCCGCACCCGCACCCGCCTCCGCCTGTGCGTCCGCGCCTGCATCCGCCGCCGCTTCCTGCTCCTGCGCGCCCGCGGACCCGGCGGCAGTGGCCGGGGCAGCGGGGCCGCCGTGGCAGGACGCGTCGCGGGCTGGCATCTGGGCAGCGTCCTCCGGCTGCGCCTGCACGCCCGCGTCCACGGCGTCGTCGCCGGCCGTGGTTGTGGGGTGCCCGCAGAACCGGTCGCGGGCGGCCATCTTCACGCCGTTCTCCGCGTCCGTGCTGCCCGGCCCGGCGGCCATCGTCATCTCACAGTCGGTGATCAGCCCGGTCTCCGGCTCGGCGGCCACATGCCCCCGGAACCCGTCGCGGCGCTTCGACTTCGACTTGCGGGTATGCCGGGCCTGCCGGTCCACTGTTGAGATCACCCGGTCTGGGGCCACCTTGCGGGCGATCCGCCACCGCCCGTCCGTCCCGTCCGACCCTTCAGCGGGCTCCACGTCCTGCCCGGCCACCAGCGCCAGCAGCCCCAGCGCGTCCGCCGCCGCGGTGTCCCGCTCCGGTGCGTCCTCGCCCGTCAGCGCGGCCAGCACCGTCAGCGCGTCCTTGACCAGATCGCTCACCAGGCCCTGCTTGGCCGCCGCATCGTCCCAGTCGATCGCGGGCTTGCCCGGCCGGGCGTAATCCAGCTGGCACACCCGGGCGATCACCTCCGCGGCGCCGGGCACCACCCGGGCCACCTTCCGGACCGCGGCTACCAGCTGGGTGACGGTGTCCTGGGTCGCCACCGCGTCGTCAAAGACCGTGGAGTCTACACACCGCCTCCGCCGCCCCCGCAAGATCCCCGTCTGCGCGATCACCGCCGCCACCGCGTCAAAAACCCGGTCCGGGCGCTTGGATGCGGCGATCCGCCGCCGCCAGTACACCAGCGCCGACGGGTCAAACGACACTTGGGTCAGCGACCGGCCGCACGCCACCTTCCACCGGATATCGAACTTCAGCGCATCAGCGGTCTGCGCATCGGACAGGTCATACAGCTCCTTGAGCACCAGCACGGCACCCACCAGATCCGCCGGAAGCGACGGGCGGCCCGTGGCAGAACCGAACAAGTCCGCGGTGAACTCATCCGGGAACAGCTCATGCCGGTGCCTGGCCAGGAACGCGAACACGCTCCCGGCCGGGACCAGGTCCCCGGCGATCGCCTCCGCATCCCACAGCTCCCGGTCCAACCGCGATCTTCCCTGCATGAGAAGATCATCCCAGATGATCGAACATATTGCCGGCAGAAACGCCGACTTCGGCCCGCCGTTATTCAGTGGCGTCCTAGGGCGCCCTTCATGTCCCGCCAGCCGCGCTCGACCGCGATGAGCTGCTTGTAGCCGACAGCCAGGTCGTCGGCGGTGAGGGTGAGGTCAGAGGTGCGCAGCCGCCACGTGCCGTCCAGGTGCCTCTCGCGGGCGATCGCGCCATGGCCGGTGCGCGGCAGCCCGGTCGTGGTGCGCCGCAGGAACCGGCGCAACCCTGGCTTGGCTCGCAGTTCTCCGGCGAGCTCGTCGCGCTTACCCGCGGGCCAGGGGTCCGAGCCGTCGATGAGGCGCTCGAGGTGGGCGATCAGCTGCTCGCGGACGGCCTTGTCCCGTCCGGCGGCCTCGGGGTTGTGGCAGATCACGAACCGCCCGGCCCGCACCCCCGTCTGCCCGGGGAGGAACCCACACCTCCTTGACCCGCAGGTTCCCGGCCACGGTGTGGTAGCGGCCCTGGGCGCGGTCAGCGGGGTCTGCTCGGCCGGCTTGAGCACCACGCAGTTGCCGGTGGCCAGTGCCGGGCCGAGCTTCCACGCGGCCATCAGCAGCGGGAAGTTCCACGGGATGATCTGCCCGACCACGCCGATCGGCTCACGCAGCGTGTAGGAGTGGAAGTTCGCGCCCGGCATGTACGGCACCGAGATGTTGATCGTGTTTTCCTCGATCTTGGTGGCCCAGCCGGCCATGTAGTGGAACAGGTCCGCGGCCAGCGGCACATCCGCAGCCTGCGCCACCGCGAAGGGCTCTGGCACCCACAGCGGCACGTGGCTACGTCCATCAGCTAGATCCCCCCCAAGGTGATCCAACCATCGCATCAGAACCCGGGCGCCGAATCACATCGCCCACCCGCTTCGACCGGTACGCCCGCGTCGCCTACAGCGACAACGACCCGGCTGTGCTATCCCATGGCCGGGCCCTGCTCGCTAGGAGCCACCCCCGGGTCACCATGACCGACCGGCACCCCGGCCAACCCCGGCCCGGCGGACGATCCGCCCTGTGCCGGTCCAGGGCCCAGGTCAAGACCGGTGGCCGAGTTCTGGAACCCCGCCGGCGTGCCGAAGGTCGCAGCCGCGCTTGCCCAAGGGCGAGGCGTACGTAGCGTCGCTCAGAACGCCCGTGCCGCATCCAAGGACCGGCTGCAGCGTACAGGTTCGTCCGCAGAGCCGGGTACGGGCAAATGTGCACAGAGGGCCGTACGCCATTGTGCCGGATGGCCCCGGCAGGCACGTTACGCGAACCGATCGGGGCACCAGAACTCTGCACGTTGACTGGTACCTACTATGGTTCGGGCATGAGCAACACAGCGCAATGGGAGCGGGAAGACGCGTTCCGCGCAGATGCGGCTCGCGTGATTCAGGCGATGCGTCACCGTCTGCCTGCCCGCGATGCGCCGCCCGAGGTCACGGCGCTGGCGGAGCCCGTGCGGCAGTTGGCGAGCTTGCTGGACGCCGGTGCGCCGGCCGACCATCTGGAGGAAGCCGCGCTGGCGGTGGTGGATGCTTATGACTGGCCACGGCCGGACACGATCGGCGGCGGCGAGGGCCCGGTGATCGACGCGGCGATTCTCGCTGCGGTGGAGCGGCTGCGTGATGCCATGGACGCATTGGACGAGCTGGACGATGGCGCATGACATGGCCTGGGGCGTGCGGCCGCTTGGCGGGCGCGCCTGCGCCTGCGCGGCGGGTTACCCGCGTCGGCCCGGACCGCCGCAGAACGGGCACGCGCTGAACCGGGCCTCCTCAGGCCCGGTTCAGGCGATGAACATTGCTATCGCGACATACTGGCACGTTGCGGCGGCGCAGACGCAGGCGTGAAAGACCTCGTGGTAGCCGAACACCGACGGGTACGGGTCGGGCCGGCGGCGATGGTAGGAAATCGCTCCGGCCGTATAGAGCAGGCCACCGGCGAGCATCAGCGCTCCCGGCGCGGCACCCGCATGGATCCACACCCCCGGCAGCGCAAGACCGGCTAGCCAGCCTAGCCCGACGAAGGTCGCACCGACCGCCAGTTCTGGTGCGCTCATCCATGCCATGTGGATCGCGGCCGCCGCAAGGGTGAGTGTCCACAGCACGATCAGGCAGACGAGGCCAAAGGCGCCACGGGTAGCGAGGAGGAAAGCGGGAGTTGCCGTGCCGGCGATCAGGAAGAAGATCATCGCGTGGTCCAGGCGCTGCAGACGCCGACGCCACGCGGCAGTCCAGCTGCCGCGGTGATACAGCGCGCTGATCCCGAACAATGCGCTGACGCTGGCCGCGTAGATGGCGATAGCTGTGATCCGCTTGGCTCCGTGCGTGCGGGCAAGCAGCAGCGTGCCGCCGACCAGCGACGCCTCGAACCACAACAGGTGCTGCCAGCCACGCAGGACCGGCTTGGTGTAGCAGACATCGCGCCGGGCATCGTAAAACTCATCCACCGCCTGCGGTGGCGGTGGCGCCGCTGGCGTGGAGTCCCTGACCGTCACCGTCGACCTCCAATTTTCCTTCCGGAACCCGGCGACCTCGGATGTCGCCGACGTCCGCCAGCCCGCCGTCGCTGCGGGCCAGACCGGCCCGCGCCGCGGATTATGAGTTTGACCGGAGCGCGTTCCGAGGAGTTCGTCACTGTTCACCCACGCAGCTGTCGGGCCGCTCCGCGATCGTAAGATGTGGTTGATCACGTCCGCCTATGGCCTCGGCTCGCTGACCTTGTGGCTAATTTGGATAATAGCCATAAACAAAAAGGACTGCCGCATCACTGACCTCCCTATGCAGAATGCAGTCGTGGCCCACGCCCTTGCCCAAGCTGGAAATCTCGGTGTGCCGGTCGTACTTAATTTATCTGGCCGGCGGTCCGGGCGGCGCCGGGACCTTGAGCGCGCCCGGCGTCGTCGCCGGTGGGATGAATGCTGACCGCGATGTCATCTTCGTCAACCAGCGGGGCGCACTGCACGATGATCCGCATCTCAGCTGCCCGGAAATGGACAACTTCAGTGCGCAATCCGTAAGTCTGGACTACGAGGCCGCATCGACCGCGGTTGATGCCGCCGCCGTCACCGCCTGCCGCAGGCGCCTGGCCCGCACAGGGGGCAGATGTTATTGCGTACAACACACAGGAGAACGCTGCTGACATCGCCGACCTTCGCGTGGCCCTCGGCATCAAGGAGTGGAACGTCTACGGCGTCTCCTACGGGGCCGATGTCGCGCTGCAACTTCTTCGTGACTATCCCGAAGGCACCCGGTCGGTGGTGCTTGATACGGCAGCCGTACTTCGTGACCTGTCGCTACAGCCGGTGAGCTTTGATGGTCCGATGACCCCGGATCGGGCAGATTACGGCGTGTTGATCACAGGATGAGGGCGGCCGCCCCGTGATCATCGCCTTGTGACAGATTCCGATCTTGGGGCGGCCGCTGCCGCCATGGTAGGCGCCCAACTGGCCCGCGAGAAACGAAACCAGCTGGCGGGCCTGCTCGCGGCCCATTTCACCCGGTGGGAGCCGGTGCAGCAGGCCGGCAAGTACATCGACGGGCTGATGAGCGATCTGCCGGACAAGAACTGCTGGTCATTGGCTCAGCACGCAGGCGACGCCTCTCCGGACAAGATGCAGCGCTTGCTGGAACGAGCCGCCTGGGATCACGGTGCCGCGATGCGGACGGTCCGCGATTTCGCGGTGGAGCACCTGGCCGATCCAGACGGCTTGACGGTGCTGGTCCTCGATGAAAGCGGCCAGGTCAAGCAGGGCGAACGCACCGCCGGGGTGAAGCCGCAGTACGTGGGCTGCGCCGGCCGGGTCACCAACGCGATCAACTTCGTGAACGCCACCTACGCCACCGCGCGCGGGCACACCCTGATCGCCTCCCGGTTATGGGTCCCCGAACAGCACCTGACCGACGCCGCCACCTGCGACCTGATGGGCATCCCCGGCGATCTGCAGCCCGCGACCAAGCCACAGCTCGGCGCGCAGATGCTGGCAGAGGCGCTGGACGCTGGGATCGAGGTGCCCTGGGCGGCCGCCGGCGAGGTCTACGGCCAGGACCCCGAGCTGCGGAAACTGTGCGAAGAACGCGGCGTGGGTTACGTGTTCGGGGTGGCCTGCTCGTTCTGCCTGACCCTGCCGTCCGGCGCGAGGATACGCGCCGATAAGGCGCTCACGAAGGTCCCCAGGCGGGCCTGGACAATCACCTCGTGCGGGGCTGGATCCAAAGGCGAGCGCCGCTACGCCTACGCCTGGATCGCCGCCAACGATCGCCGCCACCACCTGCTGATCCGCCGCAACCTGCACGACCCCGCCCGCGCCGACTACTTCTGGTGTTTCGTGCCCGACGGCCGCCCGGCCTGCCTGCCGATCCTCGCCGCGGTCTGTGGCCGCCGGCAGACCGCCAGCGGTCAGCGGGTGGGCCACGGGGTCATCCCCACGGGGGCTGTGGCATTAAGCGGCTACGTGGTCACGAGGCCGCAAATCTTCCGGCCTACTTCTCTCTGCGGCCGTCGCACCGCTGCGGAGACGGCCTGGCCGCCTGTCCGGCAACCTCGGAGCGTATGCAGACGAGAAATCCTCCCGCCGGATGATCACGCGATCGCTTAACGCAACAGCGCCTGCTAGAGACAACAGATGGAGTCCCCAGATGCCGGGGGGTTGCATCCGGGGACTCCGTACTGCGCTGAAGGGGGATCAGCGCGGGTGATTACCTTTGACAGTACACTGCTATGAGCGATTAGTGTGACCAGTTCGTTATAGAAATCGTTACATTGCGCGGTTTCTACGCAGACAGGAGCGCGGACAGGTCCTGGCGCCAGGTGATCCCTTGCGACGGATCCCGTCAACATCCAGATCCCGGCTGCTTCCAGCGCCGGAGCCAGCACGGACAGCCAAGGCGACCGCGAGCCAGCCGCGGAACGGCCGGGCATCGGGCCAGAACCGCCCGAACACCGTCCGGCCGCCACCGGCGCCAGGTCCCCGGTAGATGTCAGCCCGCCTGCGCTCGACTAGTCGGTGTCCAGGAGCACGTCGCCATCGTGAACACGGACGAACGGGCCGTCACTCCGGAGCGCGTCCGATATCCGGACCGCCCTGGCCTCTGGCATCGCGGCCACCGCCTCAGCCGGCGCCAGCCAGGCCACCCGCGATGCCTCGCTCGGCCCCTCTTTGTTCGTCACCTCCGAGCACCCGGCAGTAGAGCGCAAGCAATACCACGCCGAGCTTCATGTTCTTGTAAACGCTGGCCAGGCCGGGCGCAACCGGACGGTGTCGCTGCGAACTCTTCGTTTCGCGAGCACTGGTGCTGGCGGGTTGGCGCTAGGGTCCAAGGAGACGAGGAGGGTGGCTATGGCAGAGACGACGCCGTTCACGATCGGAGCCGAAGCCAGCTGTACCGATGGGGTCTGTGGCGAGCTGAGCCGCGTGGTCGTCGATCCCGTCGCTCGCGCGGTCACCCATCTCGTGGTCGAACCGAAACACCGGCAAGGGCTCGGCCGACTTGTTCCTCTCGACCTTGTCGACCCCACGACCGGCGGAATCCGGCTCTGCTGCACCATGGCGGAGTTCGAGAAGCTCGACTCCGCCGAAGAGACGCAGTTCGTGCCGGGCAGCAGCGGCTACGCGGTCTACGGCCCGGAACAGGTGCTCTCCTGGCCCTACTCCAGCCTGGGCGGCGGCGGGGGCGTGAGGGGCGACATGGTCCAGGCGGTCTCGCAGACCGTCACCTATGACACCGTTCCCTTGGGCGAGGTGGCCGTGCGCCGCGGCGAGCACGTCCATGCCACCGACGGCGACATCGGGCAGGTCCAGGGGCTCGTCATCGACCCTCGCAACCACCACGTGACCCACGTCCTCCTCCAAGAGGGGCACTTGTGGGGCCGCAAGGAAGTGGCCATCCCGATCAGCGCCGTGGCTGGGGTCGACGACGGTATCCAGCTCAACATCACCAAGCACGAGGTGCAAGACTTGCCGCCCGTGGACATCGATCACCCGAACGGGTAGACCCGCCAGGATGGGGATGAAGAGCAACGCCGGCGGGCTGCACGCCGCCGTCGCATGGCGGCCCCGGCCTCGCGGTGACAAGCAGCGCGCCCGCGGGCTGCTGCGCTCCACACCTCCCAGGCATCTCTCGGAGCTTGCCGTGCGGCGGGACGATCACCCCGGCCTGACGTGGGCGCCCCCCATGCCAGCGGCCTAATGGATCAGTGCAGGCAAAGGCCAGGTGGTCCAGGCCAACGCGACGCTCATTAAAGGGAAGAGTGTCAGCCGGATCGGGAAACTGGTGAAATCCGACGAGGGTTTGACCTCCGACGATCCAGACAGCGCGTCGAAATGGACCGGGCTCTTCGTCCAAAACCAGCTTGGTGTCGAAGAGTCGCTCGTACCACAGGACACTGCGGTTGAGATCGCTGACTGTCAGAGTCACATGGACGATTGGCAGGAATTCGGGCATGTAAGCCTCATAATAGGGCCGACGCCTGACGACCGTAATGCAGGAGATAGCGTACGGGCGCCGATCATCCTGTCCCGATCGTGTGGCAACCCCTGCGTGTCCGGTCCTGCTAGTCTGCCCCGGTCTTCCTCGCAGGCGCGGAATCCCCTTGGGAGTGGTAGCTGTGTCTAGGTTCGGTGAAGCCGATCGCGTGCGACGCCCGAAGAGCGACCTAGTGCGCAGCTGCGTTCGTTTGTGGTCTGACCGCGGCGTCGAGCACCGGCCCGAGCTCGGTGATGACGACGTCCAGCGGGGTCAGCTCGCGCTGCGACCGGGCGAGGATCAGCGCGCCTTCCAGGTTGGTGATCATCAGCAACGCAAGGCTGGGCGCGCGGGCGGCGGGAACGCCGAGGGTGACGAGTGCCTGCTCGAGCGGCCGCTGCATCTCCGCAAAGCCGTCCCGCACCGCGACGCGCAGCCGCTCGCTGGTGGCGGCCATGTCAGCGGCCGTCGCGGCGAGTGGGCAGCCGAGGTCGAACCCGCGGGTCAGGTACAGTTGCTGCCACTCACCGATGAACGCGGCGAGCAGCGCCGACGGTTTCGGCTCGGTCAGTGCGGCGAGATAGCGCTCGATTCGCCGCGCGGCGACCCGCCCCCCCAGCTGGACCGCTTCGGCGACCAACTGGTCCTTGCCGCCTGGGAAGTAGTGCCGCAGCGACCCCCACGGCGCCCCGGCGCGTTGGACCACTTCGCGGACGCCCGTGCCGGCGACACCCTTGGTCCGGATCAGGTACTCGGCGGCCCGGATCATCCGCTCGCGCGGCGGCCGTCCCGGCTGAGCGCTCGGCGGCGCCGAGGGCTCCTTGGCGGACCCGGGCATCATTGCTCCTTCCGTGCTTGACTAGTACGGCTGTCATAGTGCACTCTACCGAGGGTATGACAACCGTACTAGAGGTGGGAATTTGACGGACCAGCAAGCACAGGCGATCGCGGAGGTGTGGCGAGCAGCGTGGAATTCTCGCGACCCGGAGCGGGTCATCGCGCATTACGCCAGCGATGTCACATACTTCTCCCCGTTCATCGAGGCGGCCGGCACCCGCCCGGCCGGCGAGCTGAGCGGGCCTGACGCGTTGCGGGAGTACGCGGTCAGCGCGTTCAATCGGTTCCCTGAGCTGCACTTCGACGCGCCGTTGCAGGTGGGGGCGGCTCGTCGGGTGTCTGCGTGGTCTACCGCAGCGTGCGCGACCTCCTCGACTGGAAACGCTCGTCGTCGGCGGCGACGGTCTCATCGGCACCGCGCTGTGCCACTACGCGCGCTGGCCAGAAGGTGCGGCACCGCCGTGCTGAACACATACGATCGTGACGGCGTCACCGTGGTCGAACTCGACCACGGGCCGGTGAACGCGCTCGACCTCGAACTACTCGGCGCCCTGACTGTCGCCGTCGACCGTGCTGACTCGCCGGTCGTGCTGACCGGCGCGGGCCGCACGTTCTCGGCCGGCGTGGACTTGCGCCGCATCGTCGAGGAGCCGGACAGCTACGTCGCGGAGTTCCTCGCCGCGCTCGCCCGCGCTTTCCTCGCCGTGTTTACCCATCCGAGGCCGACCGTCGCCGCGATCAACGGGCATGCGATCGCGGGAGGCTGCCTGTTTGCGCTGTGCTGCGACACCCGGGTGATGGGCGCCGGGAAGATCGGGCTGACGGAGCTCGCCGTGGGCGACCCTTTCCCCTGCTCCGGGCTGGAGATCGTCCGCTACGCCCTCGGCCCGGCGTCCGGCCGGGTGGTGCTGCGCGCGGACACCATCGACTGGGACGAGGCACTGCGGCTCGGTGTCGTCGACGAGATCGCCGAGCCCGCCGTGCTGCTCGGCCGGGCGGTGGCGCTCGCCTCCCAGTTGGGCAGCTACCCGGCCGCGGCCTATGCCGCGACCAAGCGCGACATGCAGCGGCCAGCGCTCGAGGCCGTCAGCGCCGGCGACGACGCCGCCGTCACAGCCGCTTGGGGTTCACCACAGACCAGGCAGCGGCTTGCCGACCAGCTCGCCGCCCTGGCCGGCAAGCCGACGGCGCGGACGCCGGAGTGAGCATGCCCGCGCGTTCGCCTGGCCCGCAGATGCTCGAAGATATCCACGACGAGCAGGAGCTGCCGCTCACCCAGCTGGCTGACCAGGTGCGCCATCAAAGACCGGTCCCTGACATCCTGCAGCCCGATGCTCTGGGCGATCGTCGATGGCACCAGCCTCGGATCCCGGACCGGCACCAGCCGGACGAAGAACACCCCGTCCGGATATTCCGCGGCCACCTCCGCGGCCAGCGCGATGCACAGCCGGGTCTCGCCGCTGCCGCCCGGCCCGGTCAGCGTGACCAGGCAGCTGCCCTGGAGCAGCCGTTTGGCCCGCGCCAGCTCGCGTTCCCTGCCAATGAAGCCGATAAGCGGCTTGGCCAGGCCGCCGCGGCTGGCATCGCAATCGACAGCGCGGCGAGACAGCAGGTCCACCGCACCGCTCGAGACGTCAGGCATGCTACGTCAGCCTCTACCAGCCGGGTGAACGCGACGAGACCGGCGGTTTGGCCGCCGGTGACGGACCAGGGCGAGCGACCTTTCCCCCGGCAGCCACGGCTCTGCTCGCCAGGAATGCACAGAAAGAACGTGATCTGACAATGAGCCTTGCAAACGGCCCGACGAATATCCTGGCCGCCGCCTGCGTGGCAGGAGATCAGCAGGCATGGCACACCATGGTAGAGCAGCTTTCGCCGCTGGTGTGG
Source organism: uncultured Actinomycetota bacterium (assembly GCA_963820395.1). GTDB lineage: Bacteria > Actinomycetota > Actinomycetes > Streptosporangiales > Streptosporangiaceae > DATFVJ01. Next base: position 76,550 of record CAWGAE010000020.1, read on the forward strand.
ACGATCGCCCGGTCGCACCGCCTGTCGCCGGCCGATTGCCAGGACGTCTACCAGCTGACCTGGATGAGGGCAGTGCAGCACCTGCACAAGCTCCGCTCGCCGGACCGGCTTGCCGCCTGGCTCACCACCACCGCGCGGCGGGAATGCCTCAAGCAAATCGAACTCAGCCGGCGGCACGTCCCCGTCGGCGACAACGCACTGCTTGACGCGCCGGGCCCGCATGCCGACCAACCGGACGATGTGGTGGCGCGGCGGGAGCGCAACGGTGAGGTGCTCGCGGCCTTCCGGAAACTGCCGCCGCGCGACCAGACGCTGCTCGGAGTGCTGATGGCCGATCCGGCGCCGTCCTACGACCAGGCCAGCCGCATACTCGGCGTGCCAATCGGCACCATCGGGCCGCAGCGCCAGCGCGCACTCGCCCGGCTACGCGGCATGCTTGAAGCGTGAAGCCCGGCCATGCGGCCTGTCCCGGCCGCCCTGCGGCGGCACGTGCTGACGCCCGCCTGTTGCACGGGGGCTGGTGCAGGGCCCTGTCTTGCCGGAGGGTCAGAGTTCCGCAGGTACCATTGCAAGCCAGTCGAGACTCTTCACCGCGTCCTGCGCAGCTTCCGGCACCTCGCCTGCTGCAGCTTGCAGCAGCGCGAGACGCCGACGGCGGAGGCGCGCCAGGTGGCGTGGGCGACGTCGCCGATGGCGGCGCGCCAGGTGGGGAACACCATAGCTGCGGCGCCACGACGTGACCGGACTGAGGGGACCGGTGTTGTCCGCACCCGGCGCCCAAGCCATCGCGATCACGCCATAGCAATCCGGCCGCTCAGCGGGAATGCCGCTGCTATTTGCGCAGGTAACCGATTCTCCCTGCCTCCGGACCGGGGGTCCCCTGCCTCGCGGGTCTGCGCCACCATTGCGGACCCGGATCGGATATGGCCTTTCGTCACCGGCAACCGCCAGCCAGGCGGATCCCGGATGGCGCCAGGCCGGGCCGGAAGCCGGGTGCGCCGTGCACTCACCCGGCCCAGCGCGCGCCGTCGCCGCCACGTACGCCGCGCACGGGTACGCACTGCAAGTTGAGCGCAACGCCGTGGCGCCGTCCTGTGAACCAGGACGAAGGTCAAGCAGGAGATGCTGTTCTTCAATCGTGTGGACGCGGACGGCCGTGCGCAACAGCTGCGGCACTGGGCGGCAAGGATCTCGTCCTGCTCGGCCTGCCACGCGGCCCGTGCCGGTCACCTTCCACGTGGCCGAGGAACTCGGCGCTCCTTTGGATGTCATTGTGGTGCGCAAGCTCAGTGTGCCATTCGAGCCGCAGTTCGGTTCGGTGACACGGTGCTGGCAGTCGGCAGCCCACTCGGCTTGCCCGGCTCGGTCACCGCCCGCACGATCTCGGCGCTCTCCGTCGCTTCGTTCACCACCCTTGCGGAGGGCCAGCCAGGTCCAAATAACGGGATACGCCTGATCACAGGATCGACGCGCGGTGCTGCCGTGCGAGGTGGAGGCACGCCGGGCCACTGGGTGCGATGGGCTGCGTGGAAATGCGTTCGATGGTTGGCCCGTCGAAGGTAAACTCCTGTCGGTCACGGCTGATCACTAGGTCTCCTTCGTGGTTTGCCGGCTTCTTGACGCCGTCGAGTCACCTCGACCGCGGCAATGCGGCCCGGCTGGAGCCATGCCGCGGTAATCGGCGGCTGGGCCAATCCCGGCCTGGTTGCCGAGGTCGGCGAGGTCGCCGCTGCACCATGTAGTGCGATCGCCCGCTGCCGACGTTCAGCCGGGAGCCGCCGGCTCGGCCGCGTCGGTGCATGGGAGACTGCGGCAATGGATGAGGTCGCCGCTCGTACCCAGGGTCGGATGGCTGCCAACGGCATCGAGCTGGCGTACGAGACGTTCGGTGACGCGAAGCAACCGCCGGTCGTGCTCATCATGGGCCTGGCAATGCAGATGATCGCCTGGCCCGACGAGCTGTGCGAAGCCCTCGCCGGGCACGGTCATTTCGTCATCCGGTTCGACAACCGGGATGCGGGCGGTTCCACCCACCTGCACAACGTCCCGCCGCCGCGCCTTGCCGATGTCATCGTGCGACGCCGGCCGCCGCCGTACACGATCGGCGACATGGCGAAAGATGTAGTCGGACTTCTCGACGGTCTCGGGCTGCGCGACGTCCACCTCGTCGGGGCGTCGATGGGCGGGTTCATCGCGCAGGCCGTCGCGTTGGAGCACACCGATCGGGTGCGCACGCTCACCCTGATCATGACCTCCACGGGATCCCGGCTAGTGGGCCAGACGGCACCCCGCATCTACGCCCAGCTGCTGCGGCCGCGCGTGATTGCCGACCGGTCCGCCGCCGTCGCCGCGGCCATCGAGATGTTCCACCTCATCGGCTCGCACGGATACCCGTTCGACGAGGAGTACCTGCGTGACGTAGCCGGCCGGGGCTGGGATCGCGGGTATGACCCTGCTGGTTACCTCCGCCAGCTTGCCGCGACCGCCACCCAGCCAAACCGTACCGCCGCGCTGCACAGCATCGCGGTTCCAACGCTCGTCGTCCACGGACTCCACGACCCGCTTGTCGCGCCGAGCGGTGGCCTCGCGGTCGCTAAGGCGATCCCGAACTCCCGCTTTGTCGGGTTCTCGGGCATGGGCCACGACCTGCCCCGAGCGCTATGGCCCGAGCTTGTCAGAGAGATCACGGTGCTCGCCGCGCTGGGCGAACGGCGCCGACGCCCGGAAACGACTATCGACAGCCAGCGGCCGAGCGCCGGCTGAGCTGCCCGGTCTGTGGGGCGTGCTGGCCCCGCTGGGGCATGCACGGGCGGATCACTTTCCGCCACACTCTGACCGAGCTCGGCCGCGGACGCGTTTGTACCGATACCCGCACCGCAACCTGCTGTTGCCAGGGTTACAGGCCCGGCGGGTCACCGCGGTTGTGCCTCGGGTATCGCCCTTGGGAACAGCGCGATCGACGCTGTGAAGGCGTGCAGGAAGTTCTGCCCGCCCACCGGTCCGAGCTCTCCGGCGCAAAAGAAGCCCGTCACCGGGATCTCGCCCAGCATTTCGGCCAGAAGCCCGGCGTCGTGGTCGGGCCCGGAAAACAGCCGCGATCCGCGGCCGTTGCACATGAACAGCAGCGCCCCGGCTGCGCGGTGGCCGCCGAGCGCGGTGGACTCCCGCCGCAGAGTGCGCTGGAGGTCCTGGTCCGCCGAGCCGGCGTCCCTGAATGACGTGCTGCGCGGCCGTAAGTTTCCCGAAGATCGACGCCTCGCCGTCGGCCGGCGAGGCCGCCGCCGCGGTGGACGCGGTCGCCACCAGCCCGGCAGTGCTGCGCGAACTGGCCGCTGCGCTGGCCGCCGGCCCGGACATGCTCGCTCACGGGGCGCCACCGGTGGCCGGGCGGCTGGCCGCCGAGCTGATCGCCCGCGGGTCGAAGACCGTGACCCTGCCCGGGTGCGCGCGCTGCGGCCGGGCCGGGATGCCGCTATACCGCAGCGCCGACGGCGGTGTGTGCCAGCGGTGCCGGAACTGGCAGCTCGCCGTCCCCTGCACCGGCTGCGGGAAAGTCAAGCCCATAGCCGGACGAGACGACGACGGCCGGCCTGTGTGCGAGGTGTGCCGCCGCCGCGGCCCAGGACGCCACCGGCCCTGCGGTAACTGCGGCAAGACCGCGCCGGTCGCTGTCCGCGGACGCGACGGCACGCCGGACATCTGCGTCAGCTGCTACCGGATGCCCAGCGCCGTCTGCAGCGTGTGCGGCAAGTACCGGGAATGCAACTTCGCCGACAGCGGGCATCCGGTCTGCCCGTCGTGCTCGCCGCGGGCCTCGGCCCGCTGCGCCCGCTGTGGCCAGGACCGCCCGCCGGCGGCCCGCTGGCCCGAGGGCCCCGTCTGCGACCCGTGCTACACCGCCGCGCTGCGCCGTCGCGTCCGGTGCGCATCCTGCGGCCAGCTCCGGCGTCCGGTCGCACCGCCCGGCCCGGGAGCTGACACCTGCGCCAGCTGCGCCGGGCAGCCCGTCACCTGCGCATGCACCGACTGCGGCGTGGAAGACAAGCTCTATGAACGCGGCAGGTGCGAGCGATGCAGCCTGCGGCGGCGGGCCGCGGCGCTGCTCGCCGTGCCCGGCGGCGACGTCCCGGCCGCGCTGATACCGGTGTTCAAGGCGATCTGCGCCGGCGGCGTTCCGCGGGGCCTCATGGCTGCGGCTCGGGGTCTGCCTGGCCTTCGCCGGCCACCGGGGAAGCCAGCCTTGCCGCCCGCTATCTTCTCCTGGAGTCTCCGTCTGCAGCGTGTGCGGCAAGTACCGGGAATGCAACTAATCAGCCCGGAAAGCTCACCCAGCAGCCCAGCGGGCAAGCTGGACCGCCGTGGACCCGACCGCACCGGCCGCGCCGTGGATGACCACCGCCTGCCCCTCGGCCAGCTTTCCGTGGTCGAACAGGGCCTGCCATGCCGTCAGGCCGGCCCGCGGCACCGCCGCGGCGTGCACTTGGTCCGCGGTCTGCGGCTTCGGGGCCACGTTACGCGCCTCGACGGCGACGTACTCGGCGGCCGCCCCGTCCCGGTAGCCGTCGGCCAGCCCGAACACCTCGTCGCCGACAGCGATCCCGGCCGTTCCCAATCCCAGCGCGGTGACCACTCCGGACACCTCCTGGCCGGGGATGATCGAGTCCCGCTGATGACCGTTCCGGCAGGTCCGCAGCGGCCAGTCCAGCTCGTTGTGCGTGATGCCGCACGCGGCGACCTTGACCAGCACGTCGCAGATCATGGGCGTGGCGTCGGGCGCATCTTCGTAGACAAGCCCGCTGATGCCGGTTGGTTCGTGGATGCGGACGGCCTTCATCGCCAGTCCCCTTTCGTGTGCAGATGCAGTTTTGGTGGCCGGGGCGGCAGCTCACCCGCCCGCGAGCTCTCTCCGGCGACACCCTGATCAGAGGGCCCCGTAGAAGGAGGTGACGTCCGGGGCTGGTCCACAGCTGCCGCCACAAGGCGATGGTCTCGTCCAAGCCGCGTGAACCTGCGCTCCAAGGGGACCTCCTCCGACAGGCGGTGCTGCGGGAGGCCAAAGCGGCCCGGAAAGGCCGCCCCGGCGCCAAACACCAGCCGCCCGCCGGACAGCAGGACGATGGATGCGAGCGTCTGAACCGCCTGCACCGGCCGACGCAAGACCGGCAGCAATGCCGCAGCGCCGGGCGCTATGCTCTCCGTCGCCGGCGGAGCGGCCGCGTGCATGGTCAGCGCCTCGATTCGGGGCGTGAGCAGGAAGTCGTTTGCCCGCAGTGACGAATAGCCGAGTTCCTCGGCCGGCTGGTGCCGGGGTAGCAGGCGTTTGCCGTGCCCGCGCGTGGCCAACCCCGGTGACGGCCTTGTCAGAGGTGCCGGAGACCGCCACGTACACGGACGATGCTGTATCGACGTGGGTCCAGGGACATGGCAGCCCTCAGCGCGCGGTCTCCCTCAGGAGGGGACCAACGCCCGCGCGGCCGTGGACGTAGGCCACGTTCTGCGCGCGTCAATCCCTGATTAGGTGAGGGTTGCCAAACTCTGATCGCTGATCGCCTGTTGGGAGGAGCCGCACGATGGCGATGCCGACAGCCCAGAGTTCGGGACTTCCTATGGCCGTTATGGACTTGCCTGTGCCTGCGATTGCTGCCGACGGGGGTGAGGTGCGCACCGGCAGCCGTTTGGCGGCGTTCCGCGGGGCCTCATGGCTGCGGCTCGGGGTCTGCCTGGCCTTCGCCGGCCCCGGGGTAATGGTGATGCTGGCCGACACGGACGCGGGCAGCGTCATCACCGCGGCACAGTCCGGCGCGAGTTTCGGTTACCGGCTCGTGCTCCCCCAGCTGGTCCTGATTCCCGTTCTCTATGTTGTCCAAGAGATCACCGTGCGGCTTGGCATGGTGACGGGGGAGGGCCACGGATCACTCATCGTGTCGAACTTCGGGCAGATGTGGGGCTGGGTGTCGGCCGCCACCTTGTTTGCTGCATGCATGGGTGCCCTGATCACCGAGTTCGCTGGGGTGGCGGGAGCCGGGGCACTCGCCGGGATACCAAGGGCGGTCTCAGTTGCTGCGGCCGCGCTCTTCGTCCTCATCCTCGTCCTGCTAGGCGGCCACCGCAGGGTCGAGTACGTTGGCATCGCAGTAGGCCTGCTCGAGCTCCTGTTCATCCCGGCCGCCCTGCTCGCCCGGCCGCATCCCGCCGCCCTGGCCGTCGGCCTGGCCCACCCTCTCCTCGCCACTCACGGCTACTGGACCCTGCTCGCCGCCAATGTCGGTGCCGTGATCATGCCGTGGATGATCTTCTATCAGCAAAGCGCCGTCGTCGATAAGGGAAACCGCGGGCTTGCCCTGCGCGATGGGTTGCGGTCGGCCCGGGCTGGCACCCTGGCTGGGTCGGTGGCGACGCAGCTGATCATGATTTCCATCCTGGTCGCAACCGCTGCGACCATCGGCACCGGCCACAGCGGCGCGGCCTTGCACAGCGTGGGGGAGATCACCGTCGCGCTCACCCCGTTTCTTGGCCAGACCGGGGCGCTCGTCTTGTTCGGCATGGGCATCATCGGAGCATCGTTGATCGCAGCGCTGGTGGTGGCGCTGGCCGGGGCGTGGGGAGTGGCTGAAGTACTGGGCTGGCGCCACAGCCTGAACGAGTCGCCGGCCCGGGCCGTCGGTTTCTACACGCTGACCGGGCTGGCGCTGGCTGGCGGTGCCGCGCTCGTGGTCGCCGCTCCCAACCTGGTGAACCTCTCGGTGAGCGTGGAGGTCATGAACGCTTGCCTGCTTCCGCTCGTGCTCGGCTTCCTGCTCGCCCTGGAGCGGCAGGCACTTCCCGCGCAGTTGCGCATGCGCGGTGCACGGCTGGCGGGCACGTACATGCTGAGCGGGCTTGTCATGACTCTCGGCCTGTACACAACCGTCGGCCAACTGCTCAGGATCTGCTGAGCGGTGCCAGTAGCGGTGCCCGAGGGCCGCTCGGCGTTGAATTATCCCAAACGGCTGGCGCGGACTCGGATGCCAACCCGGGAGGCAGGCAACATGGAAACCGCGACGCGCCCGGCACAACTGGCGCACACGTGTGGTCATGGTGTGTCCAAGGACCGCGAAGAGAGGAAGACCGGGCAGGTCGAGACGCAGACTCTGACGCGTTTGGACGGTCGTCGCTCGATTCGTAATGCGTTAGCCGGGAGTTTGCGGCCCAGGGGCGGACTCCCAAACTGCAGTGCGGTCGCTCGGCCTGGACGACGAAGCTCGTTCGCTCGCATCGTCGACGGGTACCTGGGCCTGGCGGTGACCTCCGGTTCGGGAACGCCGCGCCGAGTCGGCAGCGAGCACCGGTAACGTCGTCGAAAGCGTCACGCAGAGTGATGGTGGATGTCAGGGAGAACGCGCGCAGTGCCGCCTTATAGAGACCGCCCGACTGGGCGCTGCGGTTTGCCGTAGCGTCCCGAGAGGTCCGACGGGGCTGACTCCCGAACCGTCTGCGAGCTTACTGCGTGTGCCTGGCTTTAGTGGTGGCGCTGTCGGCGCGCTGGCCTGCGGTGATGCTGGGTGAGGAGTGCCGGGCTGCCCAGGTTGTTACTGGCTACTGGAGGATGACCGGGATCGGTACGCCGAGCAGTTCGAAGGCCCGCCGCAGGACTGGGGTGGGATTGGTGAGTTTCTCGATCCGCTGGCCGCTGAAGGTGATGGTCTGGCGGGCCAGGGTGGAAAGGTGGTCTAGCAGGTCGCCGTATTTGCGGACGGGAAGCCCGGCCGACCTCGTACGGCCGCTTGGCCAAAGGGGTCCGGTTGCGCAGCGGGTTCTCCCCGGATCAGGTGGCGGGCCGGCTGAAGTACGACCGGGCCTGCGGGCAGGCTGGGGACGTGGTGTCGCACGAGGCGATTCACCGCGCGGGCGGGCAAAGACCCCCGGCGCCCGGATCGTGGGCATGCGCCCGATTGGCGCCCGTCCCGGCGAGGTCGCAGATCGCCCGCCGGGGTAGCCCGGGAGCCTGGCTCGCTGGTCGCAGCGGTTAGGTATGAGAGCTGGCTGTTGGCGGAACCGGAATCGGTTCGAGCGGGTTGCCTTCCGAGATCGACGAACAGTTCTGCGGCGCCGGCAGACCGGCGAAGCGCTGCTTGATCCAGGCGATCGAGTTGACCAGCCAGATCGGGACGCTCCAGATGTGGCTGAGCGTGTCGTACTGCTCGTAGTGGACCGTCGTGCCCTTCGCGCAGTAGTCGCGGGCGAGCATGCGCACGTCGCCGACGATCATCACTCCGTCGCCGGCGCCGATGCCGGGCTTGTCGCCCGGTGTGCCCTCGAGCTCACCATTGGCGCCTTGGCCGATGAACAGCGGGGCCGTCGGCGTACCGCCGGTGCCCATGATCAGCTTGTTGGCACACTCGACGTAGAGCGGCAGGCTCTCGGGAGTCGGGTACTCGGGGCTGAACAGGTCCTCCCACTTCAGGCCCGGGTACTGGCCGAGAACGTTGACGATCGACGCGGTCTGCATCTCGTGGAAGACCCTCGCGCCGTAGGCGCTGAGATACGGCGTGAAATCGACCTCGAACGCGCGCGCGAACCCGACGAGCGCCGTCGCTATGATGCCGGACCAGAACCCGGTCCCCTCGACGTAGTGCACGTTGTGCGCCGGATCGACGAGCACGCCGCCCATCGCCGCGCCGACCATGCGCGCGTTGACATCGGGCGCGTACGTCGGGGCGAGCTCGGCTGCCCACTCGGTGGCGATCGCACCGCCGGAGTATCCGAGCATCGCAACCTTCGCGTCGGGCGGGAGATCGACAGTCGGCGAGTTGAACGCGGCGCGGATCGAGTCGAGCGTGTTCATCCCGTACTCGGGGCCCGCGGCGAAGTCCGCCCTCTGGCCCTCGGTGTCGGGAATGTTGATCGTGTATCCGTCGGCGAGCAACGGACCGAAGACCGCCGCCTCGACGTTGGGGATGACTCCGCCGAGCCTGAGTCCACCCGAGATCGCACACGAGGGCTCGTCGTTCCGGTTGAGCGAGTCGTAGGCGGACTGGTATGAGATCACCTTCTTCTCGTCGAACTGGATCAGCGGCTGGATGACCGAGGTGACGTTAACGGTCGGCTTGCCGGTCTGGCTGGTCGACCGGTAGAGGAGCTGCGTGGTTTCGAGCAACGTCGGGAAGACGAATATGTGGTAAGGAAAGCTGCGAGTCTGCAGCACCGTACCCGGTGCGATGCTCGCCAGCGGCGTGCTGCCGGTGTAGGAGTAGAATGGATCATCCTTCGGCTGCGGCGCGGCCACGGCCATGCCGGGCGCGCCACTGCGATCGGGATGCCAACCTGGTTGCAGTGGTGCAGTCATAGCTTCCCCTAACTGTGGGCACTGTGTTGCCCTCCGGAAAGACCCAATAATAGGGACTTTGGACGCTATTGAGTGTGGTCCTGGCCGATGTAGGAGGGCAAGGATCCGTCCGCTGAGCGGACCGGAAGCAGCTAGGGCGACCGGCACCAGGGACAGGGTCAAAGTAGTGACGGATGCCATTTGAGCTGGTGTTATTTGCCTAGCTGGACTTTCTGCGGCTGGTGTGGCATGTCGGCCCGGTGACTGATGAGCGCAAATGAGGGCGGTGAGCTGAAAGTCCGGCTCGCCCGGCCGGATGAGGTTGCCTGGTACAACGCGCTGATGGCCGGGCATCACAGCCTGGGCGTGGCGGCGTCGGGCCGGGTGCTGCGGTATGTGGCCGAGGCCGGTGGGGTGCCGCTGGTGCTGGGCACCTTCGGGTCGGCGGCGTGGCGGGTCCCGGTGCGGGACGCCTATATCGGCTGGTCGGATGGGCAGCGGGCGGCGCGGCTGGCGCGGGTGTGCGCGAACCAGCGGCTGTGCGTGCTGCCGGCCGCGGCGGCGGTGCCGCACGCGGCGTCGCGGGCGCTGGCATCGATGCTGCGCGCGCTGCCCGGGGACAACCTGGCCGCGTTCGGGGTGCGGCTGGCGGCGGTGGTGTCTTTCACCGACCCGGCGGCCCATGCCGGGACGGTGTACAAGGCGTGCGGGTTCACCGCGGCCGGGGCCACCGCCGGGTACGGCCGGTCCCGCGGCCGCGACCACTACGTACGGCACGGTCGGCCGAAGACCTGCTGGATCAGGGAACTGGTGGCCGGGGGCGGGCGGCGCTGGCCGCCGGGTTCGACTCCCCGGTGCTGACCGGCCGCCGCGCCCCGGACTTCAACAGCCTCGACCTGGGAACCGGGCACGGCCTGCTCGGCTACCTGGAGGACGTCACGACCTGGGGAAGGGTGTCAGTGCCCGTGGAGGACAGCTTCCCCGGGTGGCGACCTAGTTTGCTAGGCGCGGTCGGCGGCGGCAGCGGCTAGTTGCGCCACGGGGGGCTTCTTGATGTCGGAGTGCGCTCCGGAGAAGGGTTCGCCGTTGGTGTTGTTGATGACGCTGGCGGCGTCGATCCGGTAGAAGATGGCGGGCGCGAACCCGTAGTTGGTGCCGCCCTGTGCGGGCATAGCTAGGTCTTGGGCGGGTTTGACGGCCTGGAAGCCATCGGATCCCATGCCGCCCCAGCGGTCCGCGACTGCTGCCGCCTGGTCCTGCTGGGCCAGGAAGGAGGCCTTGGGATACCACACGCCGACGGCCCAGTCGTAGATGGTGTGCGTGGCCACCAGGGGGCCGTGAACCCGGTCGGCGTAGGCGTTCAGGGCTCCGGGGCTGCCGAACGGGTTGTCCTGGGCGTGGGCGAAGGACCAGTGCGAGAACGCTCCCTGCAGGAGCAGCAGCGACGCGACCGGGCTGTCGTCAGGCGTGCCGACGCCGGACAGCGCGAAAGAAACCAGCCTGGCGCCGAAGCTGTGCCCGATCAGGTGCACCCGGACGGCAGGTGAGTGGGCGTGCAGCGCGGCCAGCAGGGGGCCTAGCCCGTCCCGGCCGACAGTCCCGGCGCGAGCCTTCATGGTGGTGTAGGAGAACACCCGCAGGGCGTCTTTGGCGCCGTTGATCGCCTTGCCGAACCAGTCGCCGATGCCCTCCTGCGCACCGGCCGGCGGCGCGCTGCCGAAGGCGTCCGCGGCGGCCTGGTAATCGGTCACCGGGTCGTTGGTCAGCAACAGCGCGGTCTCACCGGAGTCTTCGTATTCGCCGTCGGGAGCTGGCGGCGGCGTCAGCGACTTGATCAGCTGGCTGATCTGCTCCAGCCGCTGTTGTTTCGCGGCGTCCGGCTCACCCGAGCCGGACGCCGCCTCCCCTTCGTCGATCAGCTGGCCGATCTGCGTGATCGTGTCCTGCTGCGCCGGGTCGGCGAACCCGGACTTGAGCGCCGACGCGATGTCGGCGCCGGACAGCGCCGCGGTCCCGGCGCTGAGGCCCACCGGGGCGTCCCCGCTTGCCTGTGGCGCCCCGGCGGCGGGCGGAGGGGTCGCCGGGGTCGGGGGGAACCACAGCGACGGCCAGTAGATGCCGGCGAAGCCTATCGTCCCGATGCCTGCCAGGCCGTGCGCAGCATGCTGGATCATCGGGAACATCTGGTCATACAGCCCCCGCGCACTGTCCTGGGAGGCGCCCCACCCGTGGCTGAAGGCGAACAGGTCGGTGACGCCCGCGGTCGCGACCTCGTTGAGGAAGTCACTGTGGGCAGGTGCTGTCAGCTGGCCGTTCTCGTTGAATTGCAGGTCCCATACCGGTTCGCCGGTCGGCAGTTGCCGCATGGCCATAGCCCTTTCTGTCAGACGTTCGCGAGCATCCGCATCAGATCGACCAAGCCCGCGCCCTGCGCGAATCGTTCCCGGCCCAGATCGGTGGCGCTCTGCGTCAGCAGGGCCTTGACCTGCTGGGGTCGGCCGATGAACTCTGGGCGGGCGGACAGGAACGCGGCGATGACGCCGCAGATGTGCGGCGCCGCCATCGACGTGCCGGACTGCTCGGCATAGGTCAGCAGGCTCGCCGGGTCGGTGGCTCCGGACGGCGGGTCCAGTCCCGCGGCGGCGCGGACCTGGCCGGCGGCCGCCGAGGCAATCCACTCACCGGGTGCCACCACATCGGGCTTCATCCGGCCATCCAGGGTCGGGCCCTTGCCGGAGGTCCAGGTGATGCCGAAGGCGTGCGGCGCCTCGCGGTGCGTCGACCCCACCGCGATGCAGTCCTGAGCGTGTGCCGGCTCGGTGATCGACCCCAGGATGGCCGCGGTATTCGCCGAGTCCCCCCGGGTCGTGCTGGCCCCGTAGTTACCCGCCGATACCACCACCACAACACCAGAGGCCACCAGCTGGTTCACGGCCTGGCACAGCGGCGACTGGCCCGCGGCGTACTGGTCGGGCTTCCACTCACAGCCCAAGCTCATATTGACCCCGTGCACGCGCAGCACCCCCGGGTCGACGTTGACTTCGGTACGCAGATAGGTCAGGGCGCGGATGACGGCGCTGGAGGAGGTGACCCAGGTGCCCTGCGGGCTGCGCCGCATGACCTTCAGGCTCACCAGCTCACACGCCGGTGCCATGCCGGACAGCCTGCCGACGCGAGCCCGCTGGACGTACCCGCCGTTCACCGGGTCCTTGGACTCCGCGACGCGCGGAGCCAAGCCGTCCGGTGAGCAGCCAGCGATAATGCCGGCCACGTGGGTGCCGTGCCCGCTCTCGTCGGACAGGGCCTGAGCCCCAGGCGGGCCACCAGGCGCGCCGGGAGCGGCAGGCCCGGCCGACGGCAGCGGACCGACCGGATTGACCAGGTAGCTGAAATCCCGGTGCAGCTGACTGGTCAGGCCCTGCGGCAGCACAGCCCCGCGGCCCTCCGCCGCCAGCTCCAGCGCGGAAAAGTGCGGATGGCAGGCGTCGATCCCGCTGTCGATAACGGCCCAGACGATACCGTGGCCACGCGCGTCGTAGGAACGCCAGGCCGCATCTGCCTTCACCGTCGGCGCCGAACGGTCGATCTGCGGACGCAGGGTGTAATCCGGCCAGACCCGGAAGATGACCGCAGGACGCCCGCTCTGGCGGGCGTACCGGCGGTCCTGGGCGACCATCTCCTGCACGTCGGCCCGGGACAGCACGCACTGGTAAAGCTTGGGCGCAACCAGCGCTAGCCCCAGCGGAACGGGCGGCTGGACGGGGTCAGGCGGCAGAAACTGGGCCGGCCACGAGCCCCCAGCCCGGCCCGCGTAGTTGCCCCACAGGTCGTAGAACGCCTGGCGGACCGCGGCCAGGCCGCCCGGGTAGAGCACGTTGAGCTCGATCAGCATGGGAACTTGCTCGGTGGGGTCGACCTGAGCGGCTTCCTCGCCAGCCCCGCCCCCCGGCGGCAGCTTGAGGTCTCCGACAATGACCGACCGGACGTGGTTCTCAGGCTCGTACGTCATGGCCCTCCCCGATCCTGATGTCAATACAGAGCGGGCAGGACGCTGAAAAATACTCTCTATCACGCGCATCGCTAACCCAGGGCGTCCCAGGGCGGGACTCAGGTTTCGGATCCCGGTCTATCGCCTCGAGCCCTGCGGCACCCAGATGGGAAGCCATCTGGCTCACCAGTGTCCAGCAGGGCCGGGATAGAAGACCGGCGCCAGGCCCACCGCAATCCACCTGTCCTGGCGTCGCCAGACAATGACGCCCTGACAGGCGGCTGTCATTAACTTCGCCGAGCTCAGCATGTATTGACGGCCATGCCAGGGAATCATTACGTACCCGAGTCGAAATGACGCTGCGAACGACTCCGAACCCGACACTGCCGCCCCAGTCCTCAACGCTTCTTGATGACTGGGAAGCAAGACGAGCCATAAGGAATCTCATGAAGAGCGGCGAACCGCTAAAGATTAGATACCGCATGCTGGAACGCCCGTACTGGTTAAAGATAACTGATATCACTACCGCAACTAGGGCGATCAGTCATCATTCTTGCTGCAATCCTAATTGCGGTCGGCTTCATCACTTACGGCCATGAGATGGGACCTCATATTATTGCTGCATTCATCGGGGTCCTCGGCGAGGCAGCTGTTGTGGTCCTAGTGCTTGACCGAATGGCCAGCTCCCAGAAAATGCGGGAGTGGAGTTTTGTGGAATCAGTTGTCAGTCATGGGGCGTCAGCTTGCAAGGTGGATTTGCTGCGTCTTTGCGGCGTCAAGTGGAGCCCGCAAGCTTTTTCCGCAAACATTGCACGATATGATGAATTCGTTATGATCGCGCGCTTGCACCTAGCCAATTTGCGGAGCAACCTTGAAGGGCTGGCCCTCGGGGCCGAGCCAGCAGCGTATGAGCAGGCCAGGCGTAGCTATTCAGCCGGTGTCGGCCCTGCCTCGTGGCTTGCGCCGGGCTGGCCTGTGGTGATTATGCGGCCTTGGTGGCAGCGTGGGGTGTGAGGGCGGGCGGGAGCCAGGGGCCGGTGGTGAACAGCTGGCGCAGGGCGTCGAGGGCGTCGATGCCCCACTTGGCGGCGGTGGACAGGTATGACTGCGCGATCGCGAACTCGGCCAGGCCCTCGAGGGTGCGCCAGCAGCCGCCTGAGCTGTGCTGCTGCACCTTGACGGGCCTTACTGATCTTTCCGCCTCGTTGTTCGTGAACTCCGTCACGGCAAGGTCAGTAACGAATCTGAGGATCAGGTCCTCGTAGTCGCGGAACCGGCGCGCCACCCGTCTCGCGTCACGGGCGGCGCGGGTATGCCGCCGCTGGTTGGCGGCCAGGCCGTCGGCGGCGAGCGCCCGGTAACGGTCCAGCAGGCCGGCCAGGACGTCCGCGTCGAGGCGGTCCTTCCCGGCCCCGCGCGCCTGGCAGGCGTGGCAATTGGCCTGCAGCAGCAAGTCCGCCATGGCCGAGGCCCAGCGCTGCTGGGCCGGCTCGAAGTCGTAGATGTCTTTAAGATCACGAAGCAGGTGGGCTCCGCACCAGGCGTGCAGCGCGCCGGTCAGATGCGAGTAGCCGGCGTACCCGTCACGCATCAGCACGCCGGTGTATCCGGGCAGCACCCCGCCGGCGTCGATGTCGCCGGCGGACCGCCCGGCCACGTGCAGGCAGGTCAGGTAGCGGGTGCAGGCCACGTGCACGTACGTCAGGCTCTTCGCGGCCCGGGCGGGGGTCTCGTCGGCGTTCAGCGCCGGGGCGGTGCGCAGCAGCGCCCGGACGTGCTCCATGAACGGCGCCAGCGCGGCGGCGGCGCGGCCGCGGATCCCGGCCATCCACCCGGTGGAGACCTTGATCCCCGCCATCTGGCGCAGCAGCAGCGCGGCCCGCAGCACCGGCACGTGATGCCCGCAGGCCAGGTTCGCCGCCTGCGCCCGGGTCTCCGGCCCGTACACCACCCGGCTGGTCACATCCGCCGGGACCTGCCCGGCGCTGGCCGCCTGACAGCACGGGCACACCTTGGTGATCCTGCGGTACTCGATGATGTACGGCGGGGGCGGCGGGGTGATGTCCCATCGCTGCCGGCGCTCGGTGCGCACCGCCGGCTCCCCGGTCAGGTCCCGCCCGCACCGCCCACATCCCGCGGGCGCGCACTCAATGGTCTCATCCGGGTCATCCGCCAGCCCTAACGTCCTGCCCGGCGCGCCGGGCTGCTTGCCGGGCTGCCGCCCGGTCTTCTCCCGCAGCGACCGGTCCTTGCTCTTCTTCGTGTACGGGCTATCCGACGACGGCGGCTTCGAGGAACTGGAGGAGTCGCGCCCTAGCCTGCGCTCTAGCTGCGCGATCCGGTCCGCCTGCCCGGCGATCGTCCCCGCCTGCCGGGCGATCACCGCATCCCTGGCTTCCAGCTCGCGCCGATGAGCCCCAGCCATCACCGCCATGCCCTCGCGCAGCTCGCCGATCAGCTGCTCGGCCGCCTCCAGCCGCACCCGCAGCCCAGCGGCATCAGGCAAACCCGGCGAAGACGGCATGCGCCCTAATGATCAGCAAGCCGACCCGAAGATCAACGCGACACGCCGGCAACCCCCGCGCCGATCACAACCCGACCGTGATCCGGGTCACGGCCGGCGACACCCACCCCGGCTGAATAGATACGGCCAGGCGGATTGAACTCCGCCTCGCATGGCTAAACCGACAACCTTGGCCAAGTCCCGGACGCGGCAGTAAGGCCTGGAGAGGAGTATCAAATCGTCCTGGAAACAGCGCAGCTGACCAAGGATTTTCTTCAAGCTACCATTACGGCAGAGTTTAGAGACTACTTCACTACGGCAGATTCCATTGTTAAGGCCCTAGGGCGAATAAGCAGCCCCAAAGAGTCCGATAGGGGTTGCGGACAAATTCTGGCACGCGAGAATGACGGCTCAGAATGAAATTCTTCGCTATAATCCTGCACTTGGTCTGGGCTGTTCGTGTAGGGCTCCTCGCGTACGGTGCCAGCGCCAGAGACGGGCCAGCGCCCGCACCAGCGCGGCCCCTGCATCGGGCGGCTTCCTTGCTTGGTAGGCGTGATGTCCGGCCACCACGTTTCCTGCGCCTTGCTGTCCGCCATTTCTCCGTCGGCACCTCGGCAAGCCAGGCTTCTGTGCACGAACCCGTGGATGACTTGTGCAAAAGCGCAACCAACCCGGGTCACGGGCATGCTGGGCCGCCTGGCGCGATGGCCAGCGGGCAAGAAAACACACCCGGGTGGGCCGTACCGTGCCGCGGGCAGGCACCCACCGGTGGCGCGTGGGGATAGGCGGTAAGCCGCGGGCCTCGATCAGCCGGACCACCATCGCTGCCCCCGGGGGGCCCGGGGAGCGGGGGCCGTCGCCTGGACCTGATTGACTGGCCAGACCAGCAGGTCTGGTCAGTGAGCCGGAGCGAGTGACATGGCACGCATGAATGATGAGGTCGCTGCGGTGCTTCAGGAGTACGCCGACTTGACCGCCATCACTGGTGGCGACGGGTTCCGTGTGCGCACATATGAGAAAGCGGCTCGGTCGGTTGGTGGCTATCCCGAAGACATCTCCCGGCTCGAGGCCGAGGGGCTGCGCCGGATCCCAAACGTGGGCGCGTCGATCGCTGAGAAGATCGATGAGTACCTGCGAACGGGCGTGATCCATCAGCTCGAGGAGTTGCGGGCGAAGATCCCTGCAGGGGTGCGGCGGCTGACCACGATTCCCACCCTGGGCCCCAAGAAGGCTGTGGTCCTCTACGAGCAACTCGGCATCGACTCGGTGGACGCACTCGAGGCGGCGATCCGGGCGGAGAAGCTTGCGGGGCTGCGCGGGTTCGGTGCGAAGACCGTCGAGAGCCTGCTGCACGGGATCGAGCTGATGAGCAAGGCCGGTGAGCGCGTGAACGTCGGCGTGGCGATGGACCTCGCCGAGGAGATCATTGCCGTGCTTTCCCCGGTTTCCGGTTGCCGCCGATGCGCCTTCGCCGGCTCGCTTCGCCGGATGAGGGACACGGTCGGCGACATCGACATTCTGGCCACCGCGGTCGATAGCGTGGAGCTCATGTCGGCTTTTAGCCGCATGCCCCGCGTCGCGGAAGTGATCGCGAGCGGTGAAACAAAGACCTCGGTCCGCGTTGTGGCGGGGATCCAGGTGGACCTGCGGGTTGTGCCGCCCGAATGCTGGGGTGCGGCGCTGCAATATTTCACCGGCTCCAAGGCACATAACATCCGCACCCGCGAAATCGCCGTGCACAAGAAGCTCAAGCTATCGGAATACGGGCTGTTCGATGTGGAAACTGGAGAGCTGATCGTCTCGGAGACGGAGGAGGAGGTTTACCACCACCTTGGCCTCCCGTGGATTCCGCCAACCCTGCGGGAAGATACCGGCGAGATCGAAGCCGCAGTGGCGGGTCGGCTCCCCACCCTGGTCACCGAGGCGGACATCCGCGGTGACCTGCATACCCACACCAACCTCACCGACGGGCTCGCATCGCTGGAGGAAATGATCGCTACGGCGGCCGAGCGCGGTTACGCCTACTATGCGATCACCGATCACGCCCCGAACCTGTACATGCAGCGAATGACCGACGAGAAGGCGCTCGCGCAGCGGCATCGGGTACGGCAACTCGATCGGGCGTACGGGCGCACGAAGCTGCTGCACGGCACCGAGCTGAACATCGACCCAGAGGGAGGGCTCGACTGGCCTGACGAGTTCCTGGCCGGTTTCGACCTGTGCGTCGCCTCCATCCACTCCCACTTCACCCAGCCGCGCGAGGAAATGACCAGGCGGCTTGTGCGTGCCTGCGAAAACCCCTATGTCAACATCATCGGTCACCCGAGCACGCGCAAAATTGGCAAGCGTCCGCCCATTGACGCCGATTGGGACGAGGTGTTCGCAGTGTGTGCCCGCACGGGCACTGCCCTGGAGATCGACGCTTACCCCGGCCGCCTCGACCTCCCCGCCGATCTCATCAGGCGGGCCAAGCGGCACGGCACCGTCTTCTCCGTCGGCAGCGATGCCCACGCCACGCCCCACCTCGCCAACATCCGCTATGGCGTCGGGACGGCCCAGCGGGGCTGGCTCGCTCCCCGCGACGTGATCAATACCTGGCCACTCGGTCGGCTCGAGCGGTTTCTCGGCAAGAACAGGCATGCGTGAGCCAGGGCTGCGTCCGGCGCAACTGGCGCTGGTCGCCGGATTGGCCTATGCCGCCATCAGCGTGTACTGGGGTTCGGGTGGCCGCTGGCTGGTTGACACCGTCGGCGGCACCCTCGCGCGCGGCCACGGCGCCGTAAACGCCGCCGCGCTTGCGGCATGGGTTGCGGCCGTGCGGAAGGTAATCGCGCCGGATGGCCGTCAAGAAGCCGTTCCCTTCTTCGTGCCCGCCGCGTGCCCGATCGGTTCCTGGTGGCTGCCTTTCGCCGAACCGAGGCGAACACGTCCAGTGCCCCGGTGAGCCCTTGGCGCTGGGCGGCGAGCACGTCGGTTTCGATGTCGTCGCCCCCCATGAGGGTGCCGGCGGCGCTGGCGCCCAG
Organism: uncultured Actinomycetota bacterium; assembly: GCA_963820395.1. Taxonomy (GTDB): domain Bacteria; phylum Actinomycetota; class Actinomycetes; order Streptosporangiales; family Streptosporangiaceae; genus DATFVJ01. The sequence continues at coordinate 95,371 of CAWGAE010000020.1, forward strand.
GTGAGCCACCGCGGTGGTGAAGAAGGTCTCCGACCGCATCCGCTTGCGGCAGGCTGCCGCGAAGACATGGGTGGCCCCGGCGGAATCGGAGCGGGCCAGCACCCGCGGCGAGCCAGGGTCGCCGGGCCGCGGCCGGGCGTGGGCCGGCAGCGACGCCAGCGCCATGTCCAGCACCGTCACATGGTCAGCCGCGGTGTCAGCCCCGGCGTTTGCGCCATCCGCGCTGACCTTGACCCTGGACCGCCTGCCGCCACGCTTCACCCGAGAAGTGCCTTTCCGCACGGGATCTTGCCAGACCAGAAGCTCCGCCAAGCCTCCACTCGGTCGAGCCAGGGCTAGGAGCCCGGCCTGAGGCTTCGGTAATGACGCTACAAGTCAGCTTGCGGCTGGGGCGGCCGGGTTTGCCCTGGGCCATCGTTGGCTGGTGGGGAACCAGCTGGTACCGGTGGGGGGCCCGGGCGCGCGAGGCAGAGTGCCACGCGGGCGGCGGGGATGCGTTCCTGCTCGCGGCCCAGCAGGGCCAGTGCGCGGGCATCTGCCACGGTCGGGCGGTTCAGGTCCACAGCGCGTGGCCATAGCCGGGCATAGCGGACGGCTGCGACCTCGGCCGCGTACACCAGCGCCTGGCCGATCAGGTAGAGCAGTGCGAACATGCCTGCCACGGTGGCGAAGCTGCCATAGACGGGCCCGGCCTTGGTAACTAGCCGGGCCGGCAACGGTGCCCCGACGTTGAGTAGCACCGTCACCACCGCCGCGCCCAGGAGGGCGCCTGGCCACCGGGCCCGGACCGGTGCGGGCCGCACGAGCAGCAACCTGGCGGCAAGCAGCAACACTGCGAAGACGACCAGCGCTGACCCAAGCGCCGCCGCCGCTCGTTGCACCCCGGGCTGGCCGGGCAGCGCGGTGGCCACCACGGTGAGCGCACCGACCGCCAGGCCCCCAGTAGCAGCGTCACCAACATCCGGACATGGCGTGAGACGAAACCGGCCCGACAGCGGTGCGGAACCGCTGCGACATGGTTCAGCGTCCGGTAGACGGAGAACACAACACCAGTTCCGGAGAACAGCAAACCGATCAGGCCGGCAACGAGTGGAATTGTCGAGGTCGGCAGGGTGGCCAGCGAAGGCTCAACCGTGGACCGCAGCACCTGCGGCACGACCGCGGCGATGAGCCGCTCACGCAGGTCCGGATGACTAGCCAGCACCAGTGACAGTACCGCTACCCCAAGCAGCAGCAGCGGGAAGATGCTCAGGAATCCGTAGTAGGTGATGAGCGCGGCTTCCCGCCCGCCCGCATCGTCGCCGTATTTCTTCACCACCGCGTAGGGGAACCCCAGCACGCCATGCCTGCGCTGCAGACGGTCCGCCCAGGCGATGACCCGGTTCACCCGGGCGCTCAAGCCCTTCAAGCTCATAGGCACAGCCTGCCCGGCCACCTTCGGGGACGTCCGCGTGAGTCGCTACCATGGCCGGCCATGACCTGCCCATCCACCGCAGCGACGCTCATGGCAGGGGTGGCGGTGGTCTTCGTAGCCGCGACAAACCCTCTGGTCGGTGGCGTGCCCAGCCGGTGGCGCCGGGCCCACCGTGCGGACGCCAAGCTGTCTTGCCCCCATGATCTCGCTTGAATCGTGGTGGTGGCCGAAGCGACCGGCCCGGGTTCCAAGGGCCTGGACCGCCGGGCTCTTGGCGGCCCTGGGAGCAGCGCTGTTCGGCGTTGCGGCGCTGTTGCTCAAAGCAGGAGCGGTCAGATGGGATGTGAGCCTGCTCCGGATTCTCAACGAGGTCCCGCCGGCCGCTGCAGCGGTACTGACGCCGCTCTCACATTTGTTCCTGCCAGCGGGCATCATCGCCGTCGTCGTGCTCACCGTCGTCTACGTCGTGGCCAGAAACCGGAGCGCCCTGCCCGTGGCCGCCGGAGCGGTGGCCGCCGGGACCGCATGGGCGCTGGCGCACGTGGCGAAGGCTATCACCGACCGGCCCCGGCCCTACGGGGCGATCGCCGGCGCGGTGCTGCGCCAGCAGCCTGCGCACGGCACGAGCTTTGCCTCCAGCCACACCGCCGTCACCCTGGCGGTCGCCATAGCGCTCGTGCCGTTCCTGACCCGGCCGCTCGCCACGGTGGGGATCACGTATGCCGTCCTGGTGGGCTGGTCCCGAGTGTATCTGGGGGTCCATTATCCACTTGACGTCCTGGGCGGAGCAGGCATCGGCATGGCAGTGGGAGGTGTGATCTTGCTGGCGCTCGGGGTGCTGCTCCGCGCGGGGCGGGCAGCAAACGGCCGGAACGCCGCTCGGGGCGCGGGCCCCAGGGCTGGCCCGGGGGCCCCAGGGTGAGACGTAGCGGGACTATCACAGTGTCAGGTGTATTGTCCAATTTAAGCCTGGCAAACAAGAAGGTCTGGTCATGTCGTTTACCCCCGCCCGATCGGCTGCCGGTCTCGCGCTGCTCACGGCCCTCCTGGCCGGCTGCGGCGCATCCACGGCGTCGCAGTTGCACGCGGGGCACCCAGCACAAGTGAAGACCACTGCGTCGTGCATCCCGCAGCAGAACGGCGGCGACCATGACGCCGACAACAACGGCGGGCCCAGCGACGGCGACGGCTGCATGTAGCCGCTGCTCCCGCCATTGCACGGACACCGTCGGCCCTAATCCCCACACCAGGGCCGGGCGGGCCGGTCGCGGCCAGGAGCCTCAATGACCGCCCGCATCACGCGGCGGGCCACGCTCGGGCTCGGCATCGCGATTGCCGCAGCAGGGGTTGCTATCGCTGTGATCGTCGCGTTCGCGTTTCCAAGCGGCCCATCGTTCCCACGGCTCGTTCCCCGGGCGGCACCAGCGACGTGGCGGCATGCCATGCTGCCCGACAGGACAGCCGTGCTCTCGTACCCGCCATCCCTGCAACCGGTTGAGGGCGACAAGGACTCTGTGTCTGCCGCACGGCTGAGCCCAGCCGGCGCATACCTCTTGTACCTGAACGCCACCCCGCAGCAGGGCGAAGAGACCCTGCAGAACTGGGCCACCTTCCGGCTGGAGCTGCTGCGAGAGGACGATGCGTCATCGGCCCACGAGGTTTCCGCCGCTCAGGGAATCCGGTTCCACCGCGGCACCGGATCGTGTGTCATCGACGACTACGTCACCCGGATCGGCGCGCACCATTACGAGGAGATCGCTTGCCTGGCGCAGGGGCGGACCGGCGCGAGCGTCGTCGTCGCGGCCGCGCCTACCGCCCAGTGGCCGCAGGCACGGCCATTGCTGGAGCAGGCGGTCGCCGCCTATGTCCTCCGTTGATGCCGGGGAAGTCCAGCCCGGCGAGGTGGGGGTGGTCCAGATCGAGCGGATCTCGTTGCGGCCGCGCCTGCGGCCACTGGTGACGTGGTGAGGGGAAAGCCCCGCCGTTGGCGGGGCCGGCGGGGAACAGGGCTGCGATGTCGCGTTCCAGGGATGGCATGTTGCCCTTGACCGTGAGAATGTAGTCGCCGCCCCGGTCGGTGAGCTGCTGGATGTTGTCGCGGTGAACGTGGAGCGCATCGGAGGTGATCACGGCCCCGGACAGGTCTTCATCGCTGTGCCCGCCTGCCTGCCCGGCAGCAGCGCGGGCGGCGGCGAGCGGGATTGTGGCGCCGTCGCCGTGGCTGACCGCCTGCGACGACGGGACGTGGCGGCTGCTGGGGCGCCCGCGGCTTGTCAGCGACAAGATGTCCGCGCTCGGCACCAATGGTGAGCTCGCGTTTGTGGATCTTTGGTTCTATGTCGTGGGTGACCGGGCGCTGATGGAGATCGACGTGTCGGTGCCGGCTCGGCCGGCTGGCCGAAGCCCTCGCGATGGCTGAGCGCGCGTGCGACGTCGCGGAACTGCTGCCGGTCGGGCTCCCGCTCGCGCGAGCGGGCAAGGGCCTCGCCCTGCTCGAGGCCGGGCGGACGGCCGAGGCTGCGGCCTGCGAGGACCCGGCCACGGACCCGGCATGGTATCTGGCGACCGGCTGCCAGCTCAGGCTGCGCGCCACGGCCGCCTTCCGCCAAGGCCGGATCGACGCCGCCTGCACGGCGTTCGGCCTGCTGGAGCAGCGCCTCAGCGAATGGGGCGTCGCCGATCCCTCGCACATCCCCTACGCGGCTGACGCCATCGGCGCCTACCTCGCCGCCGGCCGGCTCGACGACGCCGCGCGGGTCGCAGACCGGCTGGCGAAGTGCAGGCTGCCGAGCCGGTGGCCCGCCGCCGTGGCCGCGGCGGGGCGGGCGGCTTGTGCCATGCACGACGGCGACCTCGTTACTGCCGAGCCGGGCTTCGCCCGGGCCGTGGGTCTGATCGGCGAGGTGCCGATGCCGCTGGCCCAGTGCTGGACGCTGACCTGGTATGGGGCGGTCCTGACCCGCCGCGGCGAGCGGGAGAAGGCGCGCCGGATACTCGGTCACGCCGTGCGCCAAGCACAAAGCTGCGGCGCGGGCTGGTACGCCGGCCAGGCCCTGGCCGAGCTTCGCCGGGCCGGCGGCCGCAGCGGCGGCGTTCCCGCCGGCCAGCTCAGCCCGCAGGAAAAGGCCGTCGCCCGGCTCGCCCACGCCGGCCGGACGAACCGGGAGATCAGCCGCGAGCTGTTCCTGTCGGTCAACACGGTCGAGACCCACCTGTCGCACATCTACCGCAAGCTCGGCATCAGCCGGCGCAGCCAGCTCACCGGCCAGGACCTGAGCTGACTCCTCGCGGCTGGCCCGCCGGCTCAGCGCGCCTAGCGCGGGGCCGCACAATGGCGTAGATCGCCGGCACCGTGATCAGGTCGCCGTTGGGCAGGGTGTTGACCGTGCGAATGTGGCACCGAGCAGCCGCGCGATCGTCTCGACCGCCCGGGGGCGCGCGGCGGGTGGCACTGCTTGCAGGACACCGCGGATGTACACGTTCGCGTCGCCCAGCTCGCCGTGCAGCCTGGACGCCTCGCCGGGATCCCGCACGTCAAGGACGCGATAACTGACGTTCGGGGGGGGCCCGGCGGCACGCGCCCGGCGGATGGCGGCGGCCGAGACGTCGGCGCCGAGCACGGAAGGGAAGTGGCGCCCAAGGTACCGCGTCTGCCGCCCGTTCCCGCAGCCGAGGCGTCATCCGGGCGTTTCGTAGGGAAGATCTTTCGGACGTAGAATGCCTGTCGTCGCGAGGTTTCATAAGAGATGTCGACGTGGGTACCGATCAGCTGGCGGCGCTCAGTCAAGATCGCCGAATCCGCGTCTGGGATCTGGTGTCCCAGGCACTCATCTGTGAATCGGCCGCTGGTACAGGTGCTTGTCGGCTGGCTGTTGACAGCACTGGGGATCACGTGATCGTCGGCGATGCCGTACCCAGCGGCCGTATTCCGTTGAGTGCGCGGGCCCTCACGGCATGGGCGCGCCAGGCAGCCGGGCGCGATCTAACGGCCGACGAGCGGCGTCGTTACATCGACGATGCGACGGCCTGCTAATCAGCGGACCTGGCGAGGATCTGAGCGGCGTGGCTGGCGACCGTTACCAAGGAGGCCGGGCTACCGGTGATCAAGTTCCACGCGGCGCGGCACACCGCGGCGAGCCTGGCGCTAGAGGCGGGGATCGACATCAAGGTCGTGTCCGACCAACTCGGTCACTCCACGACCCGGATCACGCAGGACCTCTACCAGCACGTGCGGCGGCAGGCGCACCAGGACGCGGCCGAGAAGGTGGTCGCGCTCCTGCCCGATCTCAAGCACGCGAAAGACACGAAAAACATAGGGTCATGACAGTCTGCGTCCGTTTTGCGTCCGTTGCGCGCCGCAATGACCGCCACCACCAGGGACACCGACCGTCACGCTGACCGCGTTCGCGCAGGTAGAATGGCCTAACGCGGGTGGAGCCGGTGAGCGGAATCGAACCGCTGACCTGCCGTTTACAAGACGGCTGCTCTGCCTGCTGAGCTACACCGGCGCATGACAGCCGCCATGGTAACCGATCCGCACCCGCGCTGCGCGAACCGCCTTCTGGCCAGCGGTTTCTGAGCTCGCCCGAAGGGACCGAGATGCTCCCGGCATGGGCACGGTGTGCAGCTGGCACCAGTAGGGCCGACTCGCTACGGGGATCTGTGCCGCGTGAACGCGGCGCCGAGCTGCCAAGGATCATGTCGTTCTCGGTCTGGCCCATCACCTTTCAGGCAGAATTGGCACGTCACGTTGACCGAGATGCCGGTGGGCAGTCATGCGGCGTTCGGTAGACGTTACCGTTGCCGCGTGGGCCTCATCGATATCCGTCGCTTTGCGGTCGCGACTCACTTTGATCACTCGGGTCGGCTTCTGGTCGACGACATATGGCCCGAGGGCGAGGATGAGCCGGAGGTGCAGCTCACTGACGTCACCCGGCCGGGCGGCATGGTCAGCCCGGCACGCCGGCCAGGGAGAAAAACTCCGCCCGGGAGCGTGGGTCGGCGCGCAGCGTGCCGAGCACGGCCGAGGTGACGGTCTTCGCGCCAAGGGCCCGCGCGCCGCGCAGCGTCATGCAGGTGTGCTCGGCCTCCAGCACCACGCCCACGCCCTGAGGACGAAGACGCGCGGCCAGAAAGTCGGCGACCTGCTTAGTCAGCCGCTCCTGGGTCTGCGGCCGGGCCGCGAAGTGCCCGACGAGACGGGCCAGCTTGGACAGCCCGATGATGTGCTCGCCCGGCAGGTAGCCGACATGCGCGATGCCGGAGAAGGGCAGCAGGTGATGCTCGCAGACCGTCCGGAACGGGATGGCCCGCGCCAGCACCAGCTCATCGTAACCCTCGTCGTTAGGGAACGTCGTCAGCCGAAAAGGCTTCGCGTCAAACAGCTCTGCGTAGGCGCGGGCCATCCGGCCAGGCGTCGCCCGCAGGCCTTCCCGGTCGAGATCGATCCCCAGGGCGACGAGAAACGCTGCTGCGGCTTGCTGCGCCGCTTCCAGGTCGACGGCAGCCCGCTCGGTCGCTACCCGCAGCGCCGGCCGCGCCAGCCTCGCGGTGCCTGAGGCGGGCTGCGACAGCGCCGACGGTGGTTCAGGCGGATTACGGTTCAGCTCGCGCGTCATAGCGCTTCCGTCCTTCGCGTTTGGCCCGTGGACTCCGGTGAGAGCGAAAGGGCTGGCAAGGTCCTGTCCCCAGGGTTCTCCGTCGATATGCCCTTGTCATGGCCTGCCTGCGGTGATGGCGACACAGCAGTGCCCCGGGCGGGGATCCAGCACCGGGCGCAGCCCGCTCGCACGCAGGCCCGCGACGAGCCCTTCTATCAGCGCGAGGTTCATGCCGCAGACAACGTCGGGGTACCGTTGCGCAAGCTGTCGGAATGGGCAGTTTCGTAGCCGGACGGTGCCCTCTCCGTCGCTCCACGGCTCAAAACCATGCTCGCACAGCGCAGTCTCGACGGCCCGCCGCGCGCCCCGGCCGGGGACATCGCCGGGTCGGCAGCGTTTCCCGAGCTCGGCACCCAACTGCTGTGCGGCACTATGCAATGCCTTCCGGCTTCGGCCGCAACGGTCAGACTCGACCGCCCCGGCGAGCAACCGCGCCGCTAGCTCATACTCCCGGGGCGGCACAGTCACCGCGAACTCACGGCCGGATCGGGTATAGACCTTTGCCGGGCGGCCGGCGCCAGGGCCGCCCCGGCCGGGTGGCCGCTGGTACGAGGCCGTCAGCAGCCCCGCCCCGACGAGCTTGTCCAAGTGGTAGACGGCCAGCGCGCGGCCGATCCCGACCGCGGCGGCCGCCTCGTCCCGCCCGACCGGCTCGGTACGCCCGGACACGAACTCATACAGGCGGCCGCGCACCCGATCGTCTAGACTGCTCAGCGAGGAGAGGTCCGGCCCGTTCTGTGGCACGCCCACTCGAGCACTCTATCAGTAGTCAAAACTCGCCAAAGTGTCACATGTCATCGGGCTCCCGGAGCAGGCGGACCGAGAGTCGCAAGCAGCCCGCGCGAGCTCAAAGCGCATGTGATGCGCCAGGGACCAAGAAGACTGGACCGCGACAGCATCTGGCACAAGCAGGCCAACTGTCCGATCAGGCCCGGATCACGCCTGCATGCTCGGCGTCTGAATCGGCGGCGGCCTGGTATTCCGATGCGGTCCGTCGCGAAGAGGAAGGCGAGATTGTCGAGTAAGCGCTGAACCGAGCCCGCCCGCACACAAAATGTCGATCATGGCAGCGGCCAAGTCACAGGCTTCAACTGGAACGCCACGGGCAGGGCCATGCTCGGGACTCGATCTAGCTGTCCGGTGAACGGCGGTTTCCGCCCCCGGTGCCGGGCCGGGCAGCCATGACGAGAACGGGGTCGCTGCTATGCTTGACCGTGAGGTTACATTGGTCCCGTTCCTCGGCCGATGTCGGCGTCCGCAGGCGCGGTCTTCGAGCCGCTCGCGGGCTGCGCGACGCCTAGTTACGGCGCTGGGCCACGGGTACGAGCAACACGGAGCTCGGCGCCAGGGGTCGCCGCCTACGAGTGCCCGTCTTGCCGTCCTTGATGCTCGACGACATCGTGACCGAGGCGTTTCGTCGGGCTGGCGATCTAGGAGGCTTGATATGGCTAATCGGGCTCAAAGCGACGCAGCTGCGGTCGCTGCGGACCGAAAGTCATGACTAGCCCGATGACCGTCCTGGTCAGCCGCCGCGAATCGTTTAATGCGGCGCACCAGCTGTGCGACCCCGGCCTATCCGATGACGAGAACCGGCGCCTGTTCGGGAAATGCGCGAATCTGCACGGGCATAATTACGTTCTGGAGGTCGTCGTGGCCGGCGAAATCGATCATGCGAGCGGTTATGTCTTGGACCTGAAACGGCTTTCAGACGTCATATGCCGGCAGGTCATCCGGGATGTGGACCACCGCAACCTGAATACCGATGTCCCGTGGCTTGAGGGGCGCGTCACGACTGCCGAAAACCTCGCCCTGACGTTCTGGGAACGGCTCCGGCCAGAGCTTCCGGAAGGGCTACTGAGGTCAGTTCGCGTGTGGGAGACCGATAAGAACTGGGCTGAAGTCGGTGATCAAACCTGAAACTCCGACCCGGCGGGGTCGGGAATTGGGGCGGCGCTACACCGCTGTGGACCTCGGCGTGCTGACCCGTGACGAGGCGAGCCGGTTTGTCCCCCACGGGCGCGGTGATCCGCAAACGGACGTCGCCTTGGCCTGGGAACTGTTGTACCGGCTTGAACCGGAGCTTTATGACCGGCTTGTCAGCGCGGAGCGACTCCATCCCGGCGTCCTTGGATGGCTGCCACACAACGCAGACCGGATCGTCGAGGTCGGCGCGGGTGCGGGACGGCTGACACTTGAGCTTATCGACCGTGGGCGGGAGGTGGTGGCGGTTGAGCCCGCGATGCCGTTGCGCCAGATCCTGAAGCGGAAGCTTGCAGAAGCCGATCATGGGAACCGCGTACGGGTGACCCACGGCTTTTTCCATGACCTGCCTGTTGCCAACGATTTCGCCGAGTTGGTCGTCGCATGCTCCGCCTTCACCCCAGCCTCGGGACATGGCGGCGAGGCCGGCCTGGCTGAGATGGAGCGGGTGTGCAGGCCAGGTGGCTGCGTCGCCATTATCTGGCCGAACAACGTCGACTGGCTCGCGGCCCACGACTACCAGTACGTCTGCTTCGCCGGACAGATGTCGGTCGAGTTCGCCAGTCACCAAGAGGCGGTTGAGCTGGCAGAGATCTTCTATCCCAACGCGATCGCAGAGGTCCGCAGCCGCAGCCAGCGACGGGTCCCCTACGAGGTCCTGGGGATCAATCCGCCGCGCGACCTCGCCTTCAAGGTGGTGGCGCGATGAAGGTCGCAATCATGGCGCCGCTTGTGACTGCCATCCGCGAGCCACAGCGTGGCGGCTCGCAGGCCTTCGTGTCCGATCTTGCGCGCGGCCTTGTCGGCAGGGGGAACGAGGTACACGTCTACGCCGCCTCCGGATCGGAGATACCAGGGGTCAAGGTAATCGACACCGGGGTCGATCCACGGTCTCTTACCACCACGCTCTACCGAGCTTCTGGGCCGCCCACTCCCGACCCAGCCGCGGCCGAGTCTGCTTTCGCCAGCGCCTACACGATGGTGCAAGAACTCCGATACGACGTTATCCACAATCACGCCTTCGACGCGCCGGCCGTTAGACTCGCCACAGCGCTGCGAGCGCCCGTAGTGCACACGCTCCACCTACCCCCGGACGAGGCTGTGGCGGCGGCGCTTCGGCACGGAGCCCAGTGGGACAGGCCTCCAACGATTGCCGCCGTATCGGCTTTCCAGGCGAGCGCCTGGCGTCGGATCACCCACATCGACGCGATCCTCCCGCCTTATGTGCCCACAGCTGTCATCCCCTGGTCGCAGACAACCGGGGATGGCGCCGTATTCGCTGGCAGGTTGAGTCCCGAGAAGGGAGCCGCCGAAGCCATCGACATCGCCGCCGCGGCCGGAGTCCGGATCGACGTTTACGGCGACGCCTACGACGCCGAATACACCCGCGAGCAGATCGACCCGCGACGTACCGAGCCAGACGTGGCGGTTCATCAAGGAGTGCCCCGAACATCTCTGTGGGTGGCCATGGCTCGCGCGGCGGTCGTTTTGTACCCCGCCAGGTGGGACGAACCGTTCGGCATGGCAGCCGCCGAGGCGCAGGCGTGCGGGACTCCCGTCGTCGCGTTCAGGCGCGGTGCACTCGGTGAAGTGATCGCGGACGGTGTGACCGGCTTCCTGGTTCCGCCCGGTGATGTTCGGGCAGCCGCCGACGCCGTCCGGAGGACGACCCGCATCTCGCGCTCGGCCTGCCGCGACCATGCCGAGCGCCATCTCGACCTGGAACGGAGCCTGGACGCTCACGAGCACCTCTACCGGCGAGTGATTGGTCCCGGTGTCGGGGCCCCAGCCGGTGGGTGACCCGATGCATTGGCTCGCCGGAGGGGTGGCGGTGGTCACGGGCGCCAGCCGAGGGATCGGAGCTGCCACCGCCGAGGCCATTGCAGCGGCCGGTGCTCACGTCGTTCTTGCGGCCCGTAACCGCCAAGCTCTCGACGGCGTCGCCAGGCGGATCCGGCACGGCGGCGGGGAAGCCACGCCCGTGCCCACGGACGTAAGCAATGTCGAGGATGTCGAGCGCCTTTTCGCCGCCGCCGAGGGGGCGGGCCGTCTCGCCGCGCTGGTCTGCGCGGCCGGCGTGCTGAGGTCCGCGCCGTTCGCCGAAACGACGTCCGCGACCTGGGAAGAGACGCTTGCGGTCAACCTGACAGGTTCATTCTTCTGCTGTCGCGCAGCATTCACCGCCATGCGCCCCGTCGGCGAAGGGCGGATCGTCAACATCGCCTCGCTCTCCGGCGTCTACGCCACCGAGAAGTTCCCGGGACTGGCCGCATACAACGTCTCCAAGTACGGGGTCATCGGCCTGACCGAGGCCATCGCGGTAGAAGGAAAAAAGCACGGTATCAGCGCCATTTGCGTAAGTCCGGGCGCCGTCGACACCCAGATGCTGCGTCAGGCCAATCCCGAGCTTCATCCTGGCCTGACACCCGGTGATGTCGCGGAATTGATCCTCGCGCTGCTTGACAGCCCGCTGGCGCCAGCCAGCGGGGCAAACATCCCGCTCTTCTCCAATGCCGAACCGGGTTGAGCCAGCGGTTGACGGCGACACTCACGGATCATTGCCAAGCGACCACAAGTCCGCGTGTTCGTCGGCAAGCAAGCCGCGCGCAGGCCGAGCTCGCAGTGCTACGAGGCGTGCGCAGGCCGCCATCTCGGAGTCGCGGTCCAGCTCGGGATCACCTCCGCGGTCGACTCCGACGGCGGCCCGCACCAGTCCGTCCAGTAGGTAGAAGCCAACCAGCTTTCCTTCCTCCAAGCTCCCGCGGACCACAAAGTCGTTCCACTTCGTGGCGTGGCCGACATACTCGAGTTTGTGCTCGTATTGATCGGACCAGAAGCTATGAATGTAGTCATATGCGGCGGCCGAGCCAAGTATCGATCTAGCAGCCGCGCTTCCCTGCTTTTCGGCGTTGTTGAAGTGCTCTACACGGACCCGGCCGAAAACTGGATGGAGATGGTTCGCGACATCGCCGGCCGCGTACACGTCAGCCGCGCTGGTTCGGCACAATTCGTCGACAACAACCCCGTTTGCCTGCGCGATCGATGGGCCCGCGACGGTCGGAACATCAGGATCTATCCCGATGCCAGCGACGGCGAAGTCGCAAGCGACACGATCGCCGTTGGCGGTCACGACCGCCTCCAGTCGCTCGGTCCCTTCGAACGCAGCAATCTGACCTCCGGCCAACAGCGCGACGCCGTTCGCGCGGTGGATCGCGCCGATCACTGCGCCGATCTCCGCGCCCAGGACCCTCTCCAGTGGGACTCTGCCAGGAAAGACCGCTGTCACGTGAACCCCAAGCTGCGTCAGGGAAGCCGCCAACTCGCAACCGATGAACCCCATGCCCACTACTACCGCGCGGCGATTCGCCACAGCCTCCCGCTTGATCGCGTCGCATTCGGCCACCGTGCGCAGGTAGTGGATCCCGGACAGCTCAGCTCCAGGAATCTCAAGCCGCCGATTCCGTCCTCCCGTGGCTATCAGGATCTTCTGATAGTCGAGCTCTTGGCCTGAGCCCAGGATCACCGTGTGCGCGGCGGCATCAACGGCGACAACGCTCGATTCGCCGAGACAGTCTATGTCGTGCTCCTCGTACCAACCGGCCGGCCGGACATACCAGCCCTCGAGATCCTGCTCCGACCGCAGGTACGTCTTAGACAGCGGAGGGCGGCCAAAGGGGATGCCCGGTTCTCGGCTGATGATTACGACTCGGCCTCTGAAACCCTCCTCCCGAAGTGTTACGGCGGCGTTGCCCCCTGCGACGCCACCGCCGACGATCACGATCGGACTACCGCTTCTCTCAGTCATCGAGTACATTTTGCCTTCGCCATCGCCGCGAGAAGACAGCGCCCTACCGCCCGGAGATCCGGGTCGGCGTCAAGCATGCCGTGGAGCACCTCCAGCGCTATGGAGAACACGTCGTAACCCGGCGCGGCTGGCCAGCAGGCAACCGTATCGCACAGGCGTCAAGACCTCCCGCCATATCGTTCGGGCCACCCCCCGCCCATCACAGGCACCGTGCCCCTTCCTGATGTGGAGGTATCAACGGCCATGAGAGGAAGACTAGAGCCCCATGACGATCCAGCCAGCCCGCACCGGCTCCTCACAATGTGGCTGGCACTGGCGAGTGAGGAAACCGCATGATCGAACAACCCGAACGCCTGTCCCTGCCGAAAACTCGATTGGGTAGTTGAACGGGCAGCAAGCACGGCACGACTCCACCTGTGTCCGACGCTAGCCCGGCGGTGATTGCCTGCGCGTGGCTGGTCACCACCCGGTCCGCCTGCGAGCAACCTCGTAGAGGGCGATCCCAGCCGCGACACCCGCGTTCAGCGACTCCGTCCGTGCCGCGACCGGGATCCGCACGAGGAGATCGCACCGCTCCGCAGCGAGCCGGGACAAGCCACGCCCCTCCGATCCCACGACGAGCACCAGCGGACCGTCAGCAACCTCAAAGTCGGCCACGTCAGTCCCGCCGCGGGCATCCAAACCGGCCACGAACAGCCCAGCCTGCTGATAGTCCGCCAGCGCCCGGACCAGGTTGGCCGCACGTGCCACGGGCAGGTGGGCCATCGCCCCTGCGGAAACCTTCCATGCCGATGCGGTTACGCCGACCGATCGCCGTGCCGGGATGACCACTCCGTGCGCCCCGAAGGCGGCGGCCGACCGTGCCACCGCCCCGAGGTTTCGCGGGTCGGTCACACCGTCGAGGGCCACTATCAGCGGAGCCACCCCGCTGTCTCCCGCACCCTCCGCCAGATCGCCTGGATGCGCGTACTCGTACGGCGGCACCCGCAGCGCGAGACCCTGGTGCAGAGCGCCACCGGTCAGCCGGTCAAGCTCGGCGCGACCGGTTTCAAGCACCGCTATCCGGCCGTCTCCGGCGAGCCGGATCGCCTCGGCTACCCTGTCGTCCGGCTCCATGCGATACGCGACGTAAAGCGCGTTCGCGGGGACGGCGGCGCGCAGCGACTCGAGTACCGCGTTACGACCCGCCACCACCTCCGGCCCGTCCACCGACCGCCCGGGGCCGCCGGGCGCGCGAGCGCGGCGGGGCGTACCGCTAACAGCGCCAGGTTTGCCTGCGCCGCCGTCGCGGTGGGTTCCGGGCCGTCCGGGTGCAGCGGCGTTCTGCCCCCCCGGGCCAGCACGGCCCGAACGGCTGCCGCGGGCGGTCCCGCTGCTGCCAGCTGGCCCGCCATCGCGTGGGGTTCCGCTAGCTCGTCCCTGGTCGGCATCGCGGCCCGCACCAGTAGCTCGTTTGTCCTCAGCGGCGGCGCGGCGCCGCGCCGGATGACCGGGCCGTAGGTGCGCGGCTGGCGTCGGGCCCTTGCCCGCCAGCCGTCGCTTGCCGTGTCCGCCCGTGCCCTTGCGGCGGGGTCCCGTGGTCATTGCTTCAGCTCCCAGCGCGGGCCATGCGGCGTGTCCTCGACCAGAATTCCAGCCTCGCGCAGGCCGTCACGGATAGCGTCGGCGGCGGCGTAGTCCTTTCGCTCGCGGGCAGCCACTCGCTGCGCAAGCGCAACGCCCACCAGCGCGTCAACGACACCGCGGAGGTCACTGGCACCGGAGCGGGCGGGACTCGCCGCCCACGGATCGGCGAGGGGGTCGAGACCGAGCACGCCCAGCATGGCGCGGACCTCACCAAGCTTGCCGCCCGCCCGGGCATCGTCGCCCGCGGCAAGCGCGTTGTTGCCAGCGCGCACCGCGTCGTGCACGACAGCGAGGGCCTGCGGGACGCCCAGATCGTCGCCCAGCGCGGCGGCGAATCGCCGCGGAAGGGATGGCAGCGCGTCCGGCGCGCCGACCAAGCGGGGCGGTGCCACCTCCGCGGCCCGCGCCACAAAGCCCTCGATCCGCCGGTATGCCGCAGCCGCCTCCGCCAGTGCGTCCTCGGAGAACTCGAGCAGCGACCGGTAATGTGCCTGGCCCAGGTAGTACCGCAACTCCGGCGGCCGGACCCTGCGCAGCACCTCGCTGACGATTAGAGAATTGCCCAATGACTTGCTCATCTTCTCGCCGGCCACGCTGACAAGGCCGTTGTGCATCCAGTAGCGCGCGAAGCCGTACCCGGCGCCGCGGGATTGCGCGATCTCGTTCTCGTGATGCGGGAAGATCAGGTCCAGTCCGCCGCCGTGGATGTCAAATGTCTCGCCAAGATACGAGATGGCCATCGCCGAGCATTCCAGGTGCCAGCCGGGCCGACCGGGTCCCCAAGGGGTTTCCCAGGCGGGCTCGCCTGGCTTGGCGCCCTTCCACAGCACGAAGTCACGCGAATCGCGTTTGGCCGCCGTGCCGTCGGTGTCGCCTGCGGCCCGCATATGCTCAAGGCGCTGCCCGGATAGGGCACCGTACGGCGGATACGAGCGGACGTCGAAGTACATGTCTCCGCCCGCCGCGTAAGCGTGGCCTCGCTCGATCAAGCGGCTGATCAGTGCGATCATCTCAGGCACGTGCCCGGTCGCGCGCGGCTCGACGTCGGGTGGCAGGCAGCCGAGCGTGTCGTAGGCGTGAGTGAACGCCCGCTGGTTGCGCTCCGCGACCGCCCACCACGGCATGCCTTCACGCCGCGCCACATCGAGGATCTTGTCGTCGATATCGGTGATATTCCTGCAGAACGTCACCCGATAGCCGCTCGCGGTCAGCCAGCGCACCAAAATGTCGAAGCAGACGCCAGAGCGCAGATGGCCAATGTGCGGCGCAGCCTGCACTGTGGCGCCACACAGGTACAGCGAGACCTTACCCGGGCTGACGGGCACGAACTCGCGCACCGTGCGCGTGGCGGTGTCATGAAGGCGCAGGCCAGGTTCCATCTCGTCCGTCATCCATCCCAGTGCCCGGCGCTTGTCGCGCTCGCGGGCGTCGCTTTACCCAGCACAGGGTATCGGCGCCGAGCCGAAAGCGTGTTGTCGGCGCCGTTTGGGCGTTGAGCTCATAGCGGCGCTATACCGATACCCGCGTGCGCCGTGCGGCGTTGATGTTTCGAGTGGAGGTGAGAGACCTTCACCGCCGTCCTTGCCGCAGCAGGGCGGCTGAAGCTGGGGGCAGCCCGAGCCGGGAGGTGCCGGGGAGGGCGGGAGCAGCCCTGACAAAAGCCCGGATCGCGCGTTCGTGGGCGGCGAGCAAGTCGGCTTGCAGGGAGGCCCGGGTGACGGCCGGGCCGGCGCCGTCGCCGGTTGCGGGCGGGGCGGCTTCGAGTGCGTGGATCTTGCGAGCAGGTCACGGCGCCGGTAGAGGAAGGTGCCGTCGACGGCCGCGGCGCAGGCGATGGCCGAGACGCTGATCTCGGCGCCGTCGGCGGCCTTGTTGAGCGCGGCGATGACGCGATGGATGGCTCGGTGCACCTGCCGTAGGGGACGGCGACCTCGCCGATCGCATACCGGGCGTGCTCGGCGTCCAGCAGCGCGCGCACATCCCGCCAGATGCGGTTGCCGGGCCGGTCGAACTGCATGGCGGTGACCTTGTCGACGGCATCGCGGCGGCGGTCTTCCCCGACCCTAGTAGCGGAGCGTGGCGTTGATGCTGCGATGATTCATCAGGTCGCGCAGGGGGCGATCCCAGCGTCGGCGTGACGCTGGGCGTAGGTTATCTGTACTTGATCTTGAAAAAGGCCTGGTAATTGGTGGTTTTTGCCGCTCAGCGACGTGAGTGACGTAGGTGACGCTGCCAGGCGGGCTGCGGCGCAGGTCACCGGTTTGCCTGCCGGATCGCGCGGCGGAGGCTTTCGCGGCCGGCGGTGAGATCGTCTTCGAGTTCGCGGATCCGCCGCTGGGCGTGGCTGGCTTCGGCCGGGCGGTCCCGGCTGCGCTGGGCCGGCTGCTGCCAGCCGTGTTGCGCCCATCGGCTGGTTACGCCGGGTACGCTGCTGGCCTGGCACCGCCTGATCACACGCAAGGCGTACCTGGCAATAGACCTGATCACCAGCCGCACCGTAGGCGAGGCGATCGACTTCCTCATGGCCAGCGGTCAGGCCACGCGCGAAGACGCGGTCCGCCTGCTTCGCCGGATGAGCCGGGCGAGCCGCCGAAAGTCCAGCCGCTCATCCAGATGCAACCTGATCTCCGCCAGCTGCTCCTGCTCCTGCTCCTGCTCCAAGATCACCATACCACAACGCTATGGGTTCATCTCGAACAAACATGACTAATTCATTTTGCGAGCCCTAAGTTAACACGATCCGGATCATGAACGACCAACACTGGAAGGGCTGCATCTCGACTGCCGGGCTCGAGGCGCGGCGTGGTTCAGACGGAACGGCCACCGGCCCAGCTCCAGGCATAGCCCGGATCCTCGGCCTGCCGAGCGGCGGGGCCGAGCAGCAGCGGCCGGAAAGTGTCGATCATGACTGCGGTCTCGTCGGTGCTCGTTTTGCCCTCGGCCAGACCACGCACCGCGGCCTCGACGGCACCCGGCTGCGGACCGTGAGTGAATCCGGACGGGTGCAGGCTGATCGAGCCGACCCCGATGCCCGAACCGCGGCGCGCCGAGTAGTCACCGGCGACGTAGAACATCATCTCGTCGGAGTCTACGTTGTGGTGGTTGTACGGGATTGGCACGGCTGCGGCGTCGAAGTCGAACGGGCGGGGGCAGAACGAGCAGACGACGAAATTTGGCCCCTCGAAGGTCTGATGAACGGGCGGCGGCGCATGCGTGCGCTTCACCACAGGCTCGAAGTCGGCGATGTTGAACGCGTGCGGGTACAGGCAACCGTCCCAGCCGACCACATCGAACGGATGCCGCGCGTAGGTGAGCCTGGTCATGCCCGCCCGGTTGCGGACAAGCACAGGCACATCCTCACCCTCGGCGAGCAGTGGGCCGTCCGGGCCGCGCAGGTCCCGCTCGCTGTACGGCGCGTGCTCCAGGAACTGCCCATGGGGTGACAGGTAGCGCTTCGGTGTCCCGATGTGCCCTCTTGCCTCTACCACCAGCGCCTTTGCCGGTGTCTCTGCGGTCAAGGGAATCCACCGGTGGATGGTTCCGGCTGGTACGAGAACGTAGTCCCCGGGCCCGGCGCCGATGGCACCGTAGACGGATTCGAAACGCGCGTGACCACTCTGCAGATAGACCATCTCGTCGCCGGCCGAGTTGCGATACAGCTCCGAGGGTATGTCAGGGGCCGCGTAGTGGATCCGTACGTCGTCGTTGCCGAGCAGCAGTTGCCTGCCGAGGACGAGATCGCCGCCCTGCGGCAGCTCCTGGGTGCGGAAATGGCGGGGGACGAGTGGCAGATTGTGAGTGATGAGGCCAGCAGCCGCCGTGTCGGGCACACCCTCGCTCTTGACGATCGCCGTCGGCGGATGGACGTGATACAGCAGCGAGGAATCGGAGGAGAAACCTTCCTCGCCCATCAGTTCCTCGGCGTACAGGCCGCCATCGGGCCTGCGCAGCTGAATATGCCGTTTTCGCGGGATTTCCCCAACTGCCCGGTAGTAGGGCATCATGTCTCCTTTGAGCGCTCGGGCAACAGGGTGCCAAAGCCTTTCCGCGGCGCCCTCGTGCCACTACCGCTGCTCGACTGCGTGTCATGGCGGAAGCCACCGCCCAGGGCCCGCGTAGCGGGCAAATGCATACCGCTCCTTTCCCGACTATAGATGTAGGGCGTAGGGTCGGCATCGCCGAGAAAGGACCACATACCCCCCGATGAACGACGAGAACACACCAGGCCGCCGCGGCGGTGGCTCACCCCGCTACTTGCCCGCCGATCAAGTTCTGCGGCTATTGACACAGTTCACTGTGATCGCTGGAGTACTGGCACTCGCGGCGGCCGCGTTCGCTTTGTCTTACCCGGGGGTGCGTGACATCGCACGCGCCGCAGGCATCCCAGCAGGGCTTGCGCGGTTCTATGCCGCGCTGCCTGACGCGGTGCTCGTGGTCGCGTGCGTCGCGGCGCTGGCCCTCCGCGGCGCCCGCTGGTGGGCCCGTTGGCTCGTCTGGCTGTCGATCATCGCCCTCGCCGCACTGGTGGGGGCCGCGGACGCGGTGCACGCGATGACGATCAATCTTCCGCGGCGGCCTGCCGAGGCAGCGGTGGCGGTCCTCCCCTGGGCGCTGCTGCTACTCGACTTCCGGCTCTGTCTTTCGGTGCTCCGGCATCCGCCCGAGCAGGTACGGATCGCCAGTCCGGCAGTGACCGACCCAGCGGTGGCGAGCCCGGTGCCCGCAAGCCCTGCATCGGCGAGCGCCGCATCGGGAAGCCCCGCATCGGTGAGCGCCGCATCGGGAAGCCCCGCATCGGTGAGCGCCGCATCGGATAACGCGGTGCCCGGCACCACGGCAGGCGGCAGCGCGATGCAAGGAAGCGCGGCGGACGGCAGCGCGATGCACGGCAGCGCGATCGACGGCAGCGCCACCCCAGGCGGCCCGTCCTCCTCAGGCACGTTGATGGGGCCGGGCCTCATCCTGCCCCCTTACCCCGATGAGCCCCGGGAGAACGCAGACGGCGCGCTGCCGGAGCGCGCCGTGGATCGAGAGTTTGAGCCTTCCGCCGAAGGAGCTCCTGAGCACGCAGCCGTGCAAGACCACGAGCCCGAGCCCGCGATTTCTGCGCCGCCATTCAGTGCGATGGTGCGAAAAACGGGCGTCCTGGAACGGGCGCTTCGAGCGGGGGAAGCACCGGTGGCCGGTGCGGCTGAGTGCTGGTCCCCGCAGCTGGATGCCGCGGCGCCAGCACAAGCGGCGGGGCCAGCAGCAGAACCGGAGAGGCGAGAACCGGACACCTGGGAACGCGAACCGGTGCAACCAGCCGCATCAGCGCCGGACGCGCCAGAAAACTGGGGCCCGGAACCGGATACGGTGCAGGCAGCCTCGCGTGCGCCAGATGCGGAGGGTGCCGCCTGCGATTTCCGGCAGGTCCACAGCTTCCCTGTCTCGCCCAGAACCTAGCTCGAAGCTCGGGCGCCGCGTGCGTGCCATTGCGTAGATCGGCGCGCGAGCGTTCGTCGCGCGCTGGCGCTCGCCGCGATCGCGAGCAGCTACCGCGTCCGGGACCGGGACCGGGACCGGGACCGCAGAGCCCTAACAACTTGGCGCACAATAACGACTGACGATCTTGACCGCGCAGGTCCATTCTGGTCACGGGCTCGTCACTTGAGACGGTCAGCGTTAGCTTGCCGTCAACGCCTATTGCGCACCACGTCGTATGGCCGGCCAGTTCTGTCTCGGCGGACCGGCCAGTCCATCCGTTTCAAGCTGGCGCCAACACAATGGCGGTCGCAATGGCGGCAATCCCTTCACCGCGCCCGGTCAGGCCAAGCCCATCGGTAGTGGTAGCCGCCACGGTGACCGGGGCACCGCCCAACGCCGCCGACAGTACGCCCTCGGCCTCCGCACGCCTTGAAGCGATCTTCGGCTGGTTCCCGATGAGTTGTATGGCCACGTTGCCGACGCGGTATCCCGCCCCAGAAACGAGCTTGGCTACGACCGAGAGCATCTCGGTACCCGCTGCCCCGGCCCACGTTGGTTCGCTGGTGCCAAAGCAGCTACCAAGGTCGCCAAGGCCGGCTGCGGAAAGCACCGCATCGCAAGCCGCGTGCGCGGCAACATCGCCATCCGAGTGGGCGGCCAAACCATCCTGGCCCGGCCAGAGGAGCCCGGCCAGATAAAGCGGGCGACCGGCACTAAATTGGTGGACGTCGACCCCGATGCCCACCCGTGGCAAGTCAGCAGTGCTCAGTAGAGAGAACCTCGTCGAGAAGCGCTTCTGCTTTGTCCTCGTTCGTTTTCTCAGCAAGCGCAAGCTCGCTCACGAGAATCTGCCGGGCCTTCGCAAGCATGCGCTTCTCACCCGCGGAAAGCCCGCGTTCCCGGTCCCTTCGCCACAGGTCCCGCACAACCTCCGCGACCTTGTTCACGTCACCGGAGGCGAGTTTCTCGAGATTCGCTTTATACCTGCGTGACCAGTTGGTGGGTTCCTCGGTGTGGGGCGCACGGAGCACCTCGAACACCCTCTCCAGCCCCTCCTGGCCAACGACATCACGCACGCCGACAAGCTCAGCGTTATCGGCGGGCACGCGCACCGTCAGGTCGCCCTTGTCGACCTTCAAGACCAGGTAGGATCTTGCCTCGCCCTTGATCGTCCGAGTCTCGACGGCTTCGATCCGAGCAGCCCCATGGTGGGGGTAGACGACGGTGTCGCCGACCTGAAAAGTCATGTGGCAAGTACCCCTTCCGCTGAAGACAAGGTTACCACGGCGGACGCGGGTGATAAACCGTCCTTGACGGTAAACGTGCAGGTCACTGGGGAATTTCGGGCATCAGGAAACGAGTGTGACGCCGCTGGCCCGGTCAGCGGCGCCAGCGGAGGCCGAAGCTTCTCCGTCTATACCCATGCGGGACCCATGCGGGTTAACCACAGCGGGCCGCACGGGCTCATACTGGGAGATGTGTGGCAGGGCCTCATCCAGCGGAGAGCGCGGACGAGGCCGCGATGCCAGCGCCCCAAGCTTCCTCGGCCGGTGACGGGAGGTTTCAGTGGAGATGGGCGGCGAACCCGAGCGTGACGAGAGCGGTCTGCCGCCGGTCGACATTGAGATTCCGGACGACGCGCGCGAACTCGACCGTGATATCCAGGCCTACTACCGCGAGTTGCGGGCCGAGCGGCGGCGGCGTCGAGTTGAGCGGCTCATCGCACCATTCACCAGGCACGGGATGGCGGTACCGCTGGTCGCGGGAACCCTTGCCATCACCCTCTTCGCCGGCACCATGCTCACGATGATCACAAGCGCGCCAGAGCAATCGTCGGTGCCGCCGTCGCGGGTCATCGCGCCCGCGTCCGTTCCGCCGGCCGGGAAGCTCGGCGGCCTGCTGCCCGATGCCGCGGTTCTCATTGACAACAAGCCGTCGCAGCTACGCGATCTGGGCCCGTCCGTGCTCGCGATCGTTCCGCCAAGGTGCGGTTGCCTCGTCGCCCTGCAGCAGCTAACGGGGCAGGCCATCGCGAACCAGATCAAGATCTACTTCGTCGGAACCGCGCGCGGGCTGAAGCAGCTCGCGAGTCTCGCGGCGCGGGCAGGCAGGAGAAACGTCCAGGTGGTGAACGACGCGCAGAACATCCTCGGTACGTATTACCATCCGATCGGGCTCACCGCCATCCTGGTGCACAGCGACAGCGCCGTGACTTCGGTGGAACGCAACCTGGTCCCTGGTCTCAATCTCCAGGCCAAACTCGGGCAGCTCGGCCTCCCCGGCCTTGGCTATGTGGCCAGCCCGGCGCCCGGCTGAGGTCCTACGGCGATACCGGCCCAGGAAAGCGACCGGAGCGGCCGAGGGCGACGGTCCGACACCAGCCAAAGCGCGGCGCGCGGGTCCGCCGCGTGACGTGGGCCCCAAGTAGCCTCTGAGCCGTGCGAGCACGAGTCATCCATGGTCTCGTTGGAAGCTGCCATCCACAGCCGGTATTGGCCGTCGCTGCCGGAGTCACCGCGATCGCTTACGCGGCAGGCCGCGGGCTCGCAGGCAGCGCGCTCGCCGGGCTAGCGGTGCTAAGTGGTCAGCTCTCCATCGGCTGGAGCAACGACTATCTGGACCGGCGCAGAGACCGGGCGGCGGCAAGGCGGGACAAGCCGCTGGCGCTCGGCAGCATTCCCGCGGGGCTGGTGGCGGCCGCAGCGGCTGCGGCAGCCGTCTGCTGTGTACCGCTTTCACTGGCAAGCGGCTGGCGTGCAGGGCTCGCGCAGCTGGTAGCAGTCGGCTCGGGCTGGGTGTACAACCTCGGCCTGAAGCGCACGATCTGGTCACCGATCCCGTTCATCCCGGGATTCGGCCTGTTCCCCGCGTTCGTCACGCTTGGCCTGGTCGGCCATCCCTGGCCCGCCTGGTGGGCGTTGACCGCGGGCGCCCTGCTCGGAGTCGGCGCGCATTTTGCCAATGTCCTGCCCGACCTGCCCGCCGACCTCGCGACCGGGGTACTTGGCCTGCCGCAACGGCTGGGTGGCAGGATCTCGCGCCTGGCGGCGGGCATGTTGCTGGGCACGGCGACCGCCGTTCTCGCGATCGCGCCTGCCGACTTCGACGCCCTCGCCGCGTTCGGCCTCGCCGCATCGATAGCGGTGATCGCCGTCGGCGTGGCGGGCGCCATCGCTGGCCCTCGCCAACAGACCGGGCGCGTCCTCACCATGCTCGCGGTTCTTACCGCCGCCCTGCTCGATGTCGTCCTGCTTGTGGCGAGGGCGGGGCAGATGAGCTGACCCGCGCTGCCCATGGGGGAGGCCAGGTGAATGGCCTGGCGGATGGACCGCTACGCTTTCCGACGTCCGCCTGATCCGTTCGCGAGACGCAGGAGGCGACTCCGTGATCCGCACAAGCGCCATTCGGCTTGCGACGATCGCCACGGCGGTCGCGCTGATCCCGGCGATCGCCGGCTGTGCGGCCGGCCTGAACGCCCAGACCACCCGGCCATTCGACACAACCGACGGCGCGAGCACGGTCTTCCATAACATCTCAATCCGTAACGTCTTCGTGCTCGGTCCGGAACTGAACGGGACGCTGCAGCCCGGCCAGACGGCGGGTATGTTCCTCGCCCTTGTCAACAACGGCGGGTCCGATCAGCTAACCGCTGTCTCCGCTCCGGGTACAGCGACAGCGGTGACGATCCGCGGCGGCACGGTGAACCTGTCTCAGCGGCAGCCCGCCCTCCTTACCGGGCCGACGCCGGATGTGGTGCTCACCGGACTCACCAGGCGGCTAAACGGAGGCCAGTCCGCCCCGATCGCGCTTACCTTCCGGAACGCCGGCACCGTCGTAATGATCGTCCCAGTGGTGCCGCAGGCGAACTACTACGCGACGTTCTCACCTCCGGCCCCCACCCCGTCAGGCCTGGCCTCCAAGAGCCCGCACCCGTCGCCGACCGGCTCAGCCCGGGCGGTCGCAGCCAATCAGACGCACCGGGCTAGCCCGCCCCACAGCGCCCGCCCGCACGCCGCCACGCCATAACCCTCAGTGCGCTGATTCGAGCTTGTAGCCAAGCCCGCGGACGGTAACGATGTGCCGCGGGTTAGCCGGGTCACGTTCGATCTTCGCCCGTAGTCGCTTGACATGCACGTCGAGTGTCTTGGTATCGCCGACGTAGTCGACGCCCCAGACACGGTCGATGAGCTGCATCCGGGTCAGCACCCGGTCCGCGTTCCGAAGCAGCACCTCGAGCAGCTCGAACTCCTTGAGCGGCAACTGGATCTGTTTGCCGCGGACGCTGACCACGTGCCTGTCGACGTCCATCCGCACCGGGCCGGCCTCAAGCGTGGCGGCCGGCAATTCCTCGATTTCCCCCAGCCGGCGGAGCACGGCACGAATCCGCGCCACAAGCTCGCGCGAGGAGAAGGGCTTGGTCACATAGTCATCGGCGCCAAGCTCCAGGCCAACCACCTTGTCGACCTCGGTGTCCTTGGCGGTCAACATGATCACCGGCACATTCGACCGCTGCCGGAGGGCCCGGCACACCTCCGTGCCAGGTAGCCCCGGGAGCATGAGGTCGAGCAGCACCAGGTCAGCCCCGCGGCGGTCGAACGCGTCTAGCGCATCCGGGCCTGTCGGGCAGACAGCAACCTCGAAGCCCTCCTTGCGCAGCATGTAGGAAAGGGCGTCGCTGAATGACTCCTCGTCTTCAACGACGAGTACACGTGTCACGTGACTGCCTCCCGTGGCGGCCCTGCGGCGGTAATCTGGTCGTCGCTTCGGCCTGGTTCGGCCTGTTGGTGCAGGGGAAGGCGAAGGGTAAAGGTGGAGCCCTCGCCCTCCTTGCTCCAGACCGTGACCTTGCCGCGGTGCGCGGCTGTCACGTGCTTCACGATGGCCAGGCCCAGGCCGGTGCCCCCAGTGGCCCGCGACCGGGCCGGGTCAACACGGTAGAAACGCTCGAAGATTCGTTCCAGATCCCGCTCAGGGATGCCAATACCCTGATCAGCGACGCTGACCTCGACGGTCTTCTTGCCCGAGCGCTGGGTGGAGACCACCACGCGGGTCCGTTCCGGACTGTAGGCGACCGCGTTTTCGATCAGGTTACGGAGCGCGGTGACCAGCATGTCCTCGTCGCCGAGCACGTTCAGATTCTGGTCACCGCCCGAGGTCAGAGTGATGCCCTGCTTATTGGCCTTCATCCGGCACCGGTCGATGGCCTCGTTCACGATCGCGTCGAGGTCAACCGGCTTAGCGTCGGTCACCGGCTCGGAGCTCTGAATGCGGGTCAGCGTGATCAGGTCCCGGACCAGCACGGTAAGCCGGGCCGCCTCCTGCCGCATCCGGCCAGCGAAGCGGCTCACCGCCTCCGGATCGTCTGCCGCCTCCTCGGTGGCCTCGGCGAGCAGCGCGAGCGCGCCGACCGGCGTCTTCAGCTCATGGCTGACATTGGCGACGAAGTCGCGGCGGACCGCCTCCACCCGGCGGCTCTCCGTCTGATCGTCGGCAAGCACAAGCAACAGGCCGCCGCCGGCGAACTGCGCGCCGAGGGGCGCCACCCGGACGGCGAAGCTCGTGGTGCGCCCGCCGAACTTGCGGACAGGCACGTCGATCTCGGTCTCCCTGATCTCGCCGTCCCTGCGTACCTGGCGGGCGAGCGCGATCAGGTCGCCGACGACAAGCTTGTCCCCCTTCACGAGACCGAACGTGCGTGCCGCGCTGCTCGCGCGAAGCACCCGGTCCTCGTGGTCGATCACCACGGCGGAGGAGGGCAGCACGGAAAGCACGGAGGCAATGCCCGGCGGCAGGCTTACCGGCTGCCCCCCCTCCCGCGGCTCGCGCCGCCGGGTTCCCGGCCCTGCCGCGAGCATCACTGCCGCCCCGGTCGCCACCCCGACGATCGCCGCGACGCCTGCCACCAACTCGACACTCACGTCCTGATGGTATGCGGATGACGGCCAGGCCAAGCAACCGCCGACCTTCGGGACCCGGGCTAGTTTGGGATGAATTCACCGCCCGGTAAGCGCCAGTTCGCCCGGTCGGCTAGCGGCCCTGATTGCGTACCGCCTCTGCCGCCTCGGCCGCCGCGGCCGGATCGAGGTACTCGCCGGGCCCAGCCGGGCGGAACTCGGCATCGAGCTTGTACACCAGCGGGATTCCGGTCGGGATGTTGAGCGCGGCGATGTCGGTGTCGCTGATGCCGTCCAGGTGCTTGACGAGCGCTCGGAGCGAGTTGCCGTGCGCCACGACCAGGACGGTGACACCTGCCGCGAGGTCAGGCACGATCCCGTCGTACCAGTAGGGCAACATCCGTGCCACCACGTCCTTCAGGCACTCGGTGCGCGGCATCAGCTCGGGTGGCAGTGCCGAGTACCTCGGGTCACCCACCGGCGAGAGCGGATCATCATCCGCGAGCGGCGGCGGCGGGACGTCGTAGGAACGGCGCCACAGCATGAACTGCTCGTCGCCGTACTCGTCGCGGGTTTGCGCCTTGTTCTTGCCCTGCAGCCCGCCGTAGTGCCGCTCGTTGAGACGCCACGAGCGGCGTACGGGAAGCCACGCGTATCCGGCGGCATCCAGCGCGATGTTGGCCGTCTGGATGGCACGGTTAAGGACCGACGTGTGCACGACGCCGGGTCGCATGCCCGCATCAAGCAGCAGTTTCCCGCCGATACTGGCCTCGTCCTCACCTTTCGCTGACAACCCGACGTCGACCCAGCCGGTGAACAGGCCGTCCGCGTTCCATGCGCTCTCGCCGTGCCGAAGCAGCACCAATGTTCCCACGCTGAGCAAGCCTAGCTGCCAGGCTCTCCGCGGCACAGCGCCGCCGGCCCGGCTCGCCGCTGCTGGTGCGTGCCACTCTGTGCTGATTTGTGCTGATTTGTGCTGGCATATGCCGATCTGTGCTTGCCTACAATGACCAAAAGCATCAAGCAGGCCCCTAACGGCTGCGCGGCGGTCACTAAGGCACGGGAACACGGCGCGCCGCGGCGCGGTTGGATGTGGCGGTTGGTCGTGCGAGGGTGAGCGGAGGTGAATCGCCGTGCCACGACGCTCGCCAAGGCGGATCGCGACCATCAGCGTGCACACGTCGCCACTTGATCAGCCGGGAACCGGCGACGCCGGTGGCCTGAACGTGTACGTCGTGGAGGTAACGAAGCGCCTGGCCGCACTCGGCGTCGAGGTGGATATTTTCACCCGCGCGGTATCTCGCGATGCGCCGCCCGTCGCGGAACTCGCTCCTGGCGTGCTCGTCAGGCACGTGGTCGCGGGCCCTTTCGAGGAGCTCGACAAGGGCGACCTGCACGGCGAGCTCTGCCAGTTCACTTTCGGCGTACTGCGCACCGAGGCCGCCTACGAGCCCGGCCGTTATGACCTCGTGCACGCCCACTACTGGTTGTCTGGGCAGGTCGGGGCGGTGGCCAAGGAACGGTGGGGCGTGCCGCTCGTGCAATCCATGCACACGCTGAGCAAGGTCAAGAACGCGGCGCTCGCGGCGGGGGACGCGCCAGAGCCGGAGATCAGGATCCGCGGCGAGGCGGAGGTGGTCGCGGCGGCGGACCGGCTGGTCGCGAACACGGCCCAGGAGGCGGATCAGCTGATCACGCTGTATGACGCGGATCCTGCCCGGGTGCGTACGGTCAACCCTGGTGTGGATCTCGCTGTCTTCAGGCCAGGATCGCGGGCTGAGGCGCGGCGCAGGCTGGGGTTGCCCGCCAATGCCCTGGTACTGCTGTTCGCCGGGCGGGTTCAGCCATTGAAGGGACCCGACGTACTGCTTCGCGCGGCGGCCCGGATGATCCGCGCGGATCCCGGTCTTGCGGGCAGGCTCGTGGTCGCGTTCGTCGGCGGGCCGAGCGGGCTGGGCCGGGCCGACCCCGACCAGCTGAGCCAGCTGGCCGCGGCGCTCGGCATCGCCGACCGGGTGCGCCTCGAGCCGCCCTGCCCGCAGCGCGAACTTGCCGACTGGTACCGGGCGGCGACGGTGGCCGTGGTGCCGTCACACTCGGAGTCGTTCGGCTTGGTGGCGGTGGAGGCGCAAGCGTGCGGGACGCCTGTGGTCGCCGCCGCGGCGGGCGGGCTGCGCACGGCCGTGCGGGACGGGTTGTCCGGCCTTCTGGTGACCGGGCACGACCCGGCGGAGTACGCACGCGTGCTCGGCGACCTGATCGCGGCGCCACGGCGGCTTCGGCGGCTTCGCCGCGGCGCGCTCGCGCACGCATCGCAGTTCGGCTGGGCGGGTACCGTCGAGCGGCTGCTGGAGGTGTATACCGGAGCGATGGAGGAACACGTCACTGCCGCGGTGGACGCATGACAGCGGCGGCCGCCGGGAATGAGGAGACCGCAGCGGTAATCGAGGGTGCGCTCGCGGCGTCCGGTGTCAGCTACGAGAACCCGCGGCCAGGCGCCTACCTGGCCAAGCTGGAGGGCCAGCACAAGCTCGCGACGATGACGTGGCTTGTCGTGGGGGCCCACAGCCTGCACCTGGAGGCGTTCTTCTGCAGGCAGCCGGACGAGAACCACGCCCGCTTCTACCGCTTCCTGCTCGAGCGCAACGGGCGGACGTTCGGCGTGCATTTCGCGCTCGACCCCGTTGGCGATGTCTACCTGGTCGGGCGGCTCCCGCTGCGGACAGTGACAGGCGACGAGATCGACCGGCTGCTCGGCTGCGTGCTGAGTTACGCCGACGACAATTTCAACGCGGCCCTGGAGATCGGGTTCGCGTCGTCGATCTGCAAGGAGTGGGCATGGCGGGCCAAAAGGGGCGAGAGCCTCGACAACCTCCGCCCGTTCGCGAGGTTCGCCGATCCGCACGCCGGGGGCTGACCGCCGTCCAGCGCTAGCCCATCGGCCCTGTCTGTCCGCCCCAGCCCATCGGCCCTGTCTGTCCGCCCCAGCCCATCGGCCCTGTCCGTCCGCCCCAGCCCGTCAGCCCCGGGCCTGCGTGGCAACCGCACACTCGAAGGCGGCAAACACATCGGGTTGAAGCAGCACGAACCGCGCATCCCCTACCCGGCTGGGCGTGGCGGCCACGGTGCTCACCGCGATCCGCGCCGCGTCGTCGACAGGCCATCCGAAGATGCCGGCCGACACGGCCGGAAAGGCGGCGCTGCGAGCGCCGAGTTCATCGGCGACCCGCAGCGACTCCCGGTAAGCGTCCTCCGCTAAATTAACTATGTTTGTGCGAGATGGTTGCCTACGGTTGTGGTATGGGACAACTGGTGGTGGATGAGGAGCGGTTCTCGGAGATGCTCGCGGAGGTGCGCCCCCATCTGAACGAGCTGCAGTGGCGGCTGCTGCTGGGGGCGCAGGCGCGGTCGCTGGGCCGGGGCGGGATCAAGCGGGTGGCGGTGTTGGCCGGGGTTCATCCGGACACGGTGGGCCGGGGAGCCCGGGAACTGGAGCGGGGCATTGAACCGGATGGCCGGGTTCGGCGGGGCGGGGCTGGGCGGCCAAGGGCCGAGGTGGATGCGGGGCTGGTGCCGGCGTTGAGCCGGCTGGTGGATCCGGCCACCCGCGGTGACCCGGAGTCGCCGCTGCGGTGGACGACCAAGTCGACGGAGAAGCTGGCTGGCGAGCTGGCGTCCGCGGGCCATCGGGTGTCTGCTGACACTGTCGGGCGGCTGCTGAAAGAGGACGGCTACAGCCTGCAGGGCAACGCCAAGACGGTGGAGGGCCGCCAGCACCCGGACCGGGACGGCCAGTTCCGGCTCATCAACACGCTGGTGCGGGCGTTCCAGGCGGCCGGCGAGCCGGTGATCAGCGTGGACACCAAGAAGAAAGAGCTGGTCGGCAACTACCGGAACGGCGGGAAGGAATGGCATCCGGGCGGCCAGCCTGAACGGGTGCAGGTGCACGACTTCAAGGGCGAACTGGGCCGCGCTGTCCCCTACGGCGTCTATGACATGACAGCCAACGCCGGCTGGGTGAACGTCGGCACCGACGCCGACACCGGTGCTTTCGCGGTCGAGTCGATCCGCCGCTGGTGGGAGAACATCGGCAAGGCCGCCTACCCGCACGCCACCAGGCTGCTCATCACCGCTGACGCGGGCGGCTCCAACGGCAGCCGGCTGCGGCTGTGGAAGGTGGAACTGGCCAGGCTCGCGCAACAACTCGGCCTGCAGATCAGCGTGTCCCACTTCCCGCCGGGGACCTCGAAATGGAACCGGATCGAGCACCGGCTCTTCGCCCAGATCTCCATGAACTGGCGCGGCAGGCCGCTGACCAGCCACGAAGTCATCGTCGAGACGATCGCCGCGACCACAACCAAGACCGGGCTGACCGTCCAGGCCGCCCTGGACACCGGCATCTACCAGAAGGGCATCAAGATCTCCGACAAGGAGATGAAGGCCCTGGAGCAAAACTCGATCAGACGCCACGACTTCCACGGCGAGTGGAACTACACCCTCTTCCCCGCCCCGCTGCCGACACTCCCGGCATCACGGGAAGTTAATTCTCGGTGAGCCCTAACACGAGGCAAGCAGATGAGACCTGTCCTCGCTGGCCGAGTAGACAGGACCGACCGTGTGGATCACCCACGTCGCGGCGAGCTGTCCCGCCGTGGTGGCGGCAGCCTGGCCGACAGGGAGGCCACCGCGGTACGAGCCCGCACGCAGCTCACGGCAGGCTGCGAGGATTGCGGGGCCGCCACGCCGGTGGATCGCGCCGTCCACCCCGCCGCCGCCGAGCAGCGATGAGTTGGCGGCGTTGACGACCGCGTCCACCCGCTGCTCCGTGATATCGCCCAGCACTAGAGTTATCACCACAACCGCCACACTAATGCCACACGCGGGTCGCGGACAGGGCGCCGGCAGTCACGCCAGTTTGGCAGCTGAACGGTGGCGAGCCGGAGTGCCCCCCGCCGGGCAAGAGTGTGGGTTTCCCTCTAGCACACGGGTCAGGGGTTAGCGTCAACCATGTTGTCGTGGCTACCCGGGCCGAAGCCGCCGATGGTGGCAGCACGGACACGAAAGAGCCGAGAATGACACAGCCGCCGAACACACCACATCTGGATAATGCTGGCTTTGCCCCAATTTCGCGATGATCTCGCGCGGCGGTCCGCCTGGCCCCAGCCAGCCCAGGCCGAACCACGCGAGCCGCAGCGCAACGCCACGTCGGCGTGGGGCTAGACGCGGGCAAGACGTGCAAGCGGCTCCGGGAACCCGTTCCCTTCGTCAGCGGCCACAGCCGCTTCGGCG
Source organism: uncultured Actinomycetota bacterium (assembly GCA_963820395.1). Taxonomy (GTDB): domain Bacteria; phylum Actinomycetota; class Actinomycetes; order Streptosporangiales; family Streptosporangiaceae; genus DATFVJ01. Next base: position 126,505 of record CAWGAE010000020.1, read on the forward strand.
ACACGAGCGTCGGCCTCGGGCCGCATTCGAGTCGGCCTTGCTGCCCGCTTTGCTGCGGTAGGCGCACTTCCCGCATGTTCTATAAGCATGCTCAAGTCCCAGGTAAACCCGGGAGCGGCGGACACTTATTGGCCCTAGATGATCTATTCCAAGGGGTGTGATTCGGCGTGTCGCGCCGGAAATGGGGTGGAGGGTGCCCAAGATCGACGTTGCTGATCCAACGTCGAACCGGAGGCCCTCGTGGACGCCGACCTGGACACCCTCGCGACCGCACTCTACGTCAGGACCGATGATCTGCTGAAGATCGAGCCGGGACAGGTGCCGTGGCGCCCGCGAATCGGGATCGCTCCGCGGATCTCGGACGCCGAGGTGGTGACCCTGGCAGTGATGCAAGCGCTGCTGGGTTTCACCTCCGAGGCCAGGTGGCTGCGGTTCGCGGCAGCCCACCTGCGGCACTTGTTCCCCTACCTTCCGCAGCAGCCGGGATATAACAAGCGGCTGCGCCGGCTGGCGGCCACGCTGAACTGGCTGATCGGCGCGCTGGCCCGAGACACCACCTTGTGGACCGATGACGTGTGGGTGGTCGACTCCACTCCGGTGGAATGCGGGCGGTCCCGGGAGACCGCGCGCCGCTCCGACCTGGCCGGGTGGGCGGAGTACGGGTACTGCGCATCGCACTCCCGCTATTTCTGGGGGCTGCGGCTGCACCTGCTGTGCACCCTGCACGGGCTCCCCGTCGGCTTCGCACTCACCGGCGCCAAGGCCGACGAACGCCAGGTGCTGCTCGACATCCTCGCCGGCCAGGCCCCGGCCACCGACCGGCCCGGTCAGCTCATCATCGGGGACAAGAACTACTTCGGCGCTGAGTTCGAAGCCACCCTGAGCCAGGCAGGCGTGCGCCTGCTGCGGCCGGCCCGCAAAGGCGAGCCAGAACGGCCCGGTGCCCAGTTCTTCAAGCCACTGCGCCAGATCATCGAATCGATCAACGAGACATTCAAAGGGCAGCTCAACCTCGAACAGCACGGCGGGTACACCCCGGCCGGAGTCCTGGTCCGCGTCATGCAGCGCATCCTGGCCCTGACAGCCGTCATTTGGCACAACGACCGCGCCGGCCACTCCGTCAAGCGCTCCCTACTCGCTTATGATCACTGACCTTGGAATCGATCATCTAGTACTACCGCCGGTAGATTGGCGCCCGTGAACCGGCTAGGCGATCTCGAACGCGCGGTCATGGATGTCCTGTGGCAGGCCGATGTGGGGCAGGCCGATGTGGGGCAGGCCGATGTGGGGCAGGCCGATGTGGGGCAGGCCGATGTGGGGCAGGCCGATGTGGGGCAGGCCGATGTGGGGCTCACCGTCCGCCAGGTGAGCGGGCGTCTTGCCAATCGTGAGCTCGCGCACACGACGGTCATGACAGTTCTCGACCGGCTGGCCAAGAAGGGCTTCGCCTGGCGGGAGCGAGACGGCCGGGCCTGGCGGTACCGGCCGACCGCTAGCCGCGAGACATATGTCGTAGCGCTCATGCTCAGCGCGCTAGCCCAGACGGGCGACAGATCCGCCGCGCTAACCCGTTTCGCCCGGTCATTGTCTGCCCACGAGGCCAAGGTCCTGCGCCGGGCACTGGCCGCGCTGGAGCACAGCGACGCCCGCTAATCCGAAGTTGCCGTACCGGCTACCCGCCGGTGGCCGGGAGATAAACCGCTGATGGGATGGCGTGCACGGCCCGGATGGGCCGTGAGCCCACCCCGCACCCCACCGCAACCGGCACGCTCACCGCGGCAGTGGTCATGCCGCTTCTCTCATGGCCGCGGGCATCACGCCCCTAAACACACGGCAGTTCTGGTCGATCTGGTCGCGCCGCGGTCATCGGCAGTGCGTGGCTCAGTCGCGAACGCGCAGGCGCACCCGGCGGAAACCCCGGCCCTTGTTCTCCAGCTTGGTTAGCTCGATGCGGCCGATCTGCTTGGTCGAGACGACGTGGGTCCCGCCATCCGCCTGGGTGTCGAGCCCGACGATGTCGATGATCCTGACCTCGCGGACGCTTTCCGGCACAAGATTTGTCGCCGTGCGGACGATATCGGGTATCGCGAACGCCTCGGCCCGGGGCAGCACCCGTACGTCGATACGCCTGTCCGCGTCCACCTCAAGGTTGCAGGCGGTCTGGGCGGACTCACGGAAACCGGCGGGCACTTCTGTCATGTTGAAGTCCATTCGCGCGGCGAGTGGCTCCATGTTCCCGCCCGTGACAAGCGCGCCAAAGTCACGGAACACCACGCCGCACAGTACATGCAGCGCGGAGTGGGTGCGCATCAGCGCACTGCGCCGTTCGTCGTCGAGCGCGCCGCGGACCACCGTGCCTGGCGGAGGCAAAGGATCATCTTCGGCCGACAGCAGGTAGAGGTCATCGCCCTTCCTTGCCCCGACGATCCCGGTCGCTACGCCGCCCCAGAGCAGCACCCCATCATCCGGGGGCTGACCCCCACCACCTGGGTAGAACGCGGACCGGTCGAGCACTATCCCGTCGGGGCCGGACGCGAGCACGGTCGCGTCCCACTCACGAAGTGTCTGATCGTCCAGTTCGAGCCGGTGGGTACGCCATTCAAGGTCCGCCATAGCCCGCAGCCTAAGGGGCCGGCACACCTACCGGGCACGCGCGGCCATCCCGCAGTGACCTGCGGAACGGCGTTACCCCAGGACACGAGCAGTACCAGCGCCTCAGGCTCACCAGGGCCCGTACGGACCTGAAGTCGATCCGCCCCGCCCGAGGGCCTTTACCTTGGGCCGGACGTCAGTCAGGTATACGGCGGCGGCGACGAAAGCCGCCACAGGCAGGATCCCGGTCACCGTGATGCCTCCATACACCACAGCACCGAGCCCGATCACCGCGGCCACACCGAGGATGATCAGCCACAGCGGCTTGGTCTGCTTGCCCGCGGCGGGGAATGCCCGCGCGGGGCGGGTGATCGCGTCGATGAACGCCCACCCCTCCGCGACGAAGGCGCCGAGAGCGAGCACGAGGAAGAGGTAGTACAGCGGGGAGAGTGCGGCACCGATCACGGGATCCAGGTTATCCGGTAGGTGACTTGGTTGGAACTACGGCGCCGCGGCTGTGGACGACGGTTATCCAGCTTCGGAATTGCTCGCTTCACAAGCAAATTTCAACATCGCCGGCTATCGTCCACGGCCGCGGCAGTGGTCAGCGCGGTCAGGCGCTGCGCCTCTTGGCGGTACGGCCCGTGTTGTTCACGGGTCCGTCAGTCTTACTCGCGGACTCGGTACCGTTGCTCGACGGCCGGCTGGCCTTGCTCGCGGACGCGCTCGCTTTGCCCGCGTTTTCACCGCTGCGGCCCGCCACCTGGCTGGCCTGGGTCACCGCCTGGCCCGCCGCCTGCGTCGCTGCCTGGCTTGCTACCCGGACGGTCGTGTGCGCGGTCTTGCGCGCGGCATCGGCCGTGCGGTTCGCCGTGCGCGCCGTCACTTTGGCGGTCGACTTGGCCGCCTGCTCGAGCTGTGCCGCGGCCTCGTGCGTGTTCACCCTTTTGACCACATACATGCCGCGATCGGCAAGCTCGTCGTATGTCTGCACGGCGCGGCCAGCCGCTTCGATGAGGTACGCGACCGCGCGGCCGGACAGTGCGGTCAGGTCGGCCTTACCCTGCAACCGGGTGAGCCGCTCGGGCATCGAGCGGAGCGCTTCGACGGCGAGGTCGCCCGCGCCCGCGGCAGCGTAGAACGTCTTGTGCTCGGTGAGCTTCATAACTTCGCTCCTGACTTCACTTGCCAGGTTCATCGTCCTCAATCCCTTCATGGAACAGCCCTGCGGTCCCGGGCCAGCCGGGGTGGCTGTCGTCTATGTTGCGGTCGTAGCGGCCAGCAGATGCTGCCCCGTTCTCTTTCCTGAACGACTCGTAAATGTCGATCAGGACCTGCTTCTGCCGCTCGGTCAGGTACGGATCGGCAAGCAGCGCGGGCTGGACGGCCGAATCTGCGGGCCGGTCTTCCAGGATTCCCGCCTGGACATAGAGCACCTCGGCGGAGATCCGCAAGCCCTTGGCGATCTGCTGCAGTACCTCGGCGCTCGGCTTGCGCAGCCCGCGCTCGATCTGGCTCAAATACGGATTCGACACGCCAGCCGCCTGCGCGAGCTGGCGCAGCGAAATCTTTGCCTGCTCCCGCTGTTCACGGATGTAGGCGCCAATTGACCTCACCGGGCGCATGTTCTCAGTGTCGCCGATACTGCTTGCAATTGCAAGCGTCTAGCAAGCACCGGGGTCGCGAGCGTTGTGGCCTTCGTCACGGGGGCGCCGGAGGGCGCCACAGCCCCGGGGAGACCGCTCATCCGGCGTGCGTCGCGCGCACGGCGCCCCGCTCGCTCCAAGCTTACCGGTCACGCGGGCCACACCGCCCGCACCTCACCGACGACCGAGCCGCCGCCGAGCAGCGGGCTCGAGGCCAGCGCATCGAGTGCCGACGCGTCCACGCCACGTGCGCTGACGCCATAGGCGGCGGTGCCGCCCGCGATGCCGAGCGCACGCAGCAGCGCCACGGTCACCGGCGCCACCGCCCGCCGTGCGCCGTCCGCGATCTTCACCGCACCGGCCCTGCCGTCGGCGAAGGCGATCACCTCCACGCCCTCGGCCCCGGCCTTGACCAGAAGGCCAGGAACGGCCGCCATCAAGCCGCGCTCGGACCGGCTGGTACCCGAGGTCCATGCCGGGTAGGCACGCATCGCGTCCGCGACCATGCGCTCCGGGCTACCTGGATCCGCAAGCACCATGGCGCGCAGTGCCCTCGCGATCCCCTCGAGAGAGAGCGCGAAAAGCGGTGCCCCACAGCCGTCCACGCCGGTCGCCGCGGCCGGCTCACCGGCGAGACGCTCCAGCGTCTCGCGGATCGCCACTTGCAGCGGATGGTCCGGACGCTGGTAACCGGCCACTGGCCAGCCCGCGGACACACACGTGGCCGCCATGGCGGCATGCTTGCCCGAGCAGTTGTTGTAGACGGGCTCCGCCACGCCGCCGCCGCGCAGCACGGCGGTCGCGGCGGCCTCGTCGAGCGGTAGCGCCGCCGGGCACGCCAGTGCGCCATCATCCAGGTCGGCACCCGCAAGGATCTCCCGCACACCGGCAATATGGAAACCCTCACCGGAATGGCTGGCGGCAGCCAGCGCGAGGAGCTTGCCTTCCAGTCCGAGGCCGAATCTGACCATCGCGGCCACCTGCATGGGCTTATTGGCCGACCGCGGGAAGACCGGCCTGCCCGCCGCGCCTGCCCGAATCACCACCCGGCCGTCCGGGGCAAGGCCGACGGCGCGCCCGCGGTGCTGGGATTCCAGGAAACCAGACCGAACGGCTACCGCGAGGACCGCGTCGTCTGACGATGCGGGCGGCACTTCGCGTGAGCCGTTATGTACCTCTCTCGTCGCGGCCTCCGGCACCGTATCAGGGTAACAACGATAATCTTGCACCCCCAAAAACTCACGAGCCTGCCGCGGTCGCATAGCCGGGCGCTGCGCGTGCGCCGCGAGTGCGGCGGCGCGTTCCACCAGTTCGGCGTTGCCGCCGACCGGTCGTCCGCGGGCGAAGGACAGCGTGTCCTCCATCCCGACACGCAGGTGGCCACCCGCCGCCAGCGCGGTGCTCCTTCGCCGTGGTGACCAGCTCTTCCGGGTCAGCGGAAGGGCGGGCACCGCGGTCTCGCGTGCCTGCGCGCCGGTGGGCGCGACGGTGATGAGCGTGCTAGGTGTCATGACCGGCAGAATGCATGACCATGCGAGCTGTCGTCCAACGGGTGACTCAGGCCGCCGTCACCGTCGACGGGCGCGTGGTGGGTTCTATCGCCGAGTACGGGCTGGTGGTCCTGCTCGGTGTCACCCATTCCGACACGGAATCGGTGGCGGCCGCGCTGGCAAGAAAGATCTACCAGCTCCGGATCCTGCCCGGCGAGAAGTCCTGCGCGGATACCGGCGCCCCGTTGCTTGTGATCAGCCAGTTCACGCTCTACGCGGACACCAGGAAGGGGCGGCGTCCGACGTGGCTCGGCGCCGCGCCAGGGCCGGTCGCGGAGCCAGTCGTCGGCGGATTCGTGGCGGCGTTGCGCGCATTCGGCGCCCGGGTGCAGACCGGCGTCTTCGGCGCGCAAATGCAGGTGTCACTGGTCAACGACGGCCCGGTAACGCTGGTCCTGGATGCCTGAGCCCGGGGGTCCTGGATGCCTGAGCCCGGGGGTCCTGGATGCCTGAGCCCGGGGGTCCTGGATGCCTGAGCCCGGGGGTCCTGGATGCCTGAGCCCGGGGGTCCTGGATGCCTGAGCCCGGGGGTCCTGGATGCCTGAGCCCGGGGGTCCTGGATGCCTGAGCCCGGGGCCTGGGGGGTCCTGGATGCCTGAGCCTGGCCTGAGCCTGGGGGCCTGAGCTGGGCGGGGCGGTCAGCCGTCGGGGTAGTACGCGAGCACCGGCGTGACCAGCGCCACTATCTCATCCTCAGGCGCAGAAGCGAGCGGTTCGACTCCAACGACATAGCGCACGAGCGCTATTCCGGTAAGCTGCGCGGCGGCGCCCTCGACGCGGATCCTCGGCAGGCCGAGGGTGTCTGTCACACGGGCGACAAGGGCACTGGAAATGAACTCGCGGAACATCGCGGCCGCCTGCTCATTCGTGCTGGCGGAGCGGAGAATCGCGATGAACGGTGCCTGTGCCTGCGGATCACGCCAGACCGAGAGGAAGAACCGCATAAGCCGCTGCGCCATTTTGTCGCGTGGACCGCTTACCACCTGGGTGATCAGGTCGGCCGGGTCGAAGGGGAACGCCATTGCCGCGACGAACCTGCTCCTTGGTGCCGAAAAAATGATGCACAAGCGCCGCGTCGACGTCGGCCGCGCGGCCGATAGCCCTGATGGTGGTCTTCTCGTAACCAAGCTGGGCGAAGAGCCCGCGCGCCGCGCTAAGCACAGCTTCGCGGGTCTGGCTCGGTCCGGGCCGCCTGCCGGGACGGCCGGAACCGGTGCCGCGGTCCGGCAGCGGGCTAACGCGCCCCGTCATGCCCCTGTTCCGGCGGACCGCCCGCCGCGCCGGCTGAGTCGTGACCGCAGCGGCCAGGTGCTCTCGCGTGAAAGCCAGGGCTTCGGCGAGATCCGTGCGGCGATCCTCGCGGCTCAATGCTCGCCGGGTGCTCACCTCAAGCACTACGACGCCGCCATAATCGTTCGACGCCAGCCGCTCGAGCATGCCCGCACATGGCTGGTTACCCCGGCCCGGTACCAGGTGCTCGTCACGGTTGGTCGGGCTAGCACCGTCGGCCAGGTGAACGTGCGCGAGCCTGCTGCCGAGATTCTCCGCCATCTCAAGCGCGTCGGAGCCGGACACGGCGGTATGTGAAAGGTCTAGGGTGACGTGCGGGTAGTCCTGGTCCACGGGATTCCAGTGCGGCGCGTATGGCACGACCTCGGTCCCGCGAGCGCGCAGCGGGAACATGTTCTCGACCGCGAAGGCGACGTCCGTTTCCTCGCCCATCCGCGCTAGACCGGCCTCGAACTCTCGTACGTACTCGCGCTGCCAGCGGAACGGCGGGTGCACAACGACCACCTTTGCCCCGAGGCGCTCGGCGATGTCTTTGGCGCGGCTCAGTTTCCCCCACGGCTCGCGGCCCCATACCCGCTGCGTGATGAGCAGGCAGGGCGCGTGGATCGCGAGCACGGGCATGTGGTGGTAGTCGGATAGCCGCCGCAGCACGTCAAGGTCCTGGCTGACCGGATCACCTGTGACCATTACCTCGACGCCGTCGTAGCCGAGCTTGGCGGCGGCCTCGAAAGCGTCCGGCGTCCGCTCCGGGTAGACCGACGCGGTGGACAGCGCGACGGACGCGTTGTCGACCTTTACCGCGCGACTCAACTTCGCCTCCCGGGCGACTCCTGTGTCTCCCGGCTAGCTTATGTGGTCGAGAGGCGCCACTGGCCCGAGACATACGGGCTCGCGGCGCACCGGGCGGGCGCCACAGGTGGCGAGAGTCGCGTGTGTTCCGTGACCAGCTCAGCCAACTCAGCCCGGTCAGCCCGCCCGGCAGGCCGCGGCGTTGCTAGCGATCGCCGCAGAATGTCGGTGCCCGCCCGTACTCTGCGTGGCATGGCGAAGTCATCGACCGCCCAGGCGTTTCGCTGCGGGGATTGCGGCTGGCAGACGGCCAAGTGGGCAGGCAGATGTGTCGAGTGCGAGGCGTGGGGCACGGTCGAGGAAGCCGGGATCTCGCGGCTGGTGCGAGCCGGACTCCGCACTGCCGGACCCGGGCCGGTGAGCGCGCCCGCGGTGGCGATCGGCGACGTCGACCCCACTTGCGCACGCGCGAGGCCGACCGGCCTCGACGAGCTGGACCGGGTGCTCGGTGGCGGGCTGGTGCCCGGCGCCGTGGTCCTGCTCGCCGGAGAGCCCGGCGTGGGAAAGTCCACGCTGCTGCTCGAGGTTGGCGCGCTGGCCGCGGCGTCCGGCCGTGTGCTCTATGTGACCGGAGAGGAGTCGGCGCCGCAGGTTCGGGCCCGCGCCGACCGGATCGGTGCAGTGGCGCCGAACCTATACCTGGCGGCTGAAACCGGGCTCGGCGCGGTCCTCGGCCAGGTCGAGCAGATCAGGCCGGAGTTGCTGATCGTCGATTCGGTGCAGACCATAGCGGCGGAGGGGGTGGACGGCGCCCCGGGCGGGGTGACTCAGGTGCGTGAGGTCGCTGCCGCGCTCATCCACACCGCCAAAGTACGCGGGCTGGCAACGGTGCTTGTCGGCCACGTCACCAAGGAAGGCTCGATCGCAGGTCCCCGCACGCTGGAGCACCTGGTCGACGCGGTGCTCCACTTCGAAGGCGACAAGCATTCCCAACTGCGGATGGTGCGAGCGATCAAGAACAGGTTCGGCCCGACCGACGAGCTTGGCTGCTTCGACCTTGGCGAGTACGGGCTTATCGGGCTGCCAGATCGGAGCGGCCTGTTCCTATCCCGGCGGGACGACCCGGTCCCCGGGACGTGTGTCACCGTCACGCTGGAGGGCCGAAGGCCGCTGCTCGCCGAGGTGCAGACCCTGGTCGCCGCCAGCATGCTTGACGTACCGCGACGGGTAACATCCGGGCTGGATGGGTCGCGGCTCGGGATGGTGCTCGCGGTTCTGCAACAGCGCGCGCGGGTGCAGATCGGCCGGCGTGATGTGTATGCCGCCACCGTAGGAGGCGTCAGGCTGTCCGAACCGTCAGTTGACCTCGCGCTCGCGGTCGCCATTTCCAGCGCCGTGAACAACCTGAATGTGCCCGCGGACGTCGTGGTCATCGGTGAGGTTGGGCTGGCAGGCGAGGTGCGCCGGGTGACGGGGATTCAGCGCAGGCTGGCCGAGGCCCAGCGGCTCGGGTTCCGCCGGGCGATCGTGCCGCCTGGGACGGGACGGCTGCCCATGAAAGGCACCGCTGGCACCGCTGGCACGGCGGGCACCGCTGGCACGGCGGGCATCGCGAGTATGGCAGGCCCGCCCCCGGAACCTGACAACCTCACGAGCCTCATGTCCGTTATAGAGGTTGGAGATGTCCGGGAAGCGATCACGGTCGCGCTGGCTAAATAAGCGTCGGCGGCCATTGGCTTACTTACGCCATGAAATGGCGCGGGCGGCGCCCGGCCACGGCCGCACCCGGACTAGCGAACTCCGGGGGTCTCGTGGAGAGAATCGACAAGGGCACCGGCAAAGGCTGGGCCGGCAAGGGCGGAGACGAGCGACGCAGGGCCGCAGTTGCGCCGGGAACGGCGTTACAGGAGGGGCTGGAACGAATCCTGCGCGGCAATACCGGGGCATTGATCTTGCTCGGATACGACCCCGCAGTCCCCCCGCAGTCGACGCCCTTTGCACCGGGGGTTTCGAGTTCGACGTTGAGTTCTCCGCCACCCGCCTGAGCGAGCTCGCCAAGATGGACCACCGGTAGTCCGGCGGGGCGGGCGGCAGGGGCGGACTGGGGCCGGCTAGCGCAGCACGAAAACCTCTGCGGGGCTGTGCACGGCGCCGCTGATTACCATTGCCGTATATGTACCCGGCGCCGCATTCGGCCGCGCCGCGCGGCAACCTGGGCTGGAACCGCGCCGGTTCCACGAGAGGTAGGTCACGAACGGCACACCGCGCCGGAGGCGTACAACATCCGAGGTCGTGCCGTGAGCACAGTCGGCCGAGCCCCAGACCCGCACCTGACCCGATTTGATGACCACTCGCAGCGACCGCGCGCCGACATCAAGGCTACAGTTCGACTGGCCGACGTTGACGAGGTAGATCGAGAACTGCGGCTTTACCCTGCGCTGATACTTCTGCTGGCTCACGGACAGGCTGGGTACCACGTCCGCGGGTACGCACCGACCGCGGGGCTGGTGACCAGGCACGGCAGCGGGCGCCGATTCGCTCGGGTGCGCACCGCCGCGCCCGCTAGAAGTCGGTGTCGCGGTAATAGTGACCGTGGGCGCCGAGGTCGGCGTCATGCTTGTCCCCGCGGTCGGCGTCCCGGCGGCCTCCGCGGCCGGCTGCGCGGCGGCGGTCGCACCGACCGTGGCCTGCCGGACCGGACTCCCACCGCCGAACGCACCAGAACATGCCCAGGCAAGCAACCCGACGACACCTAGACCGGCTGCAAGAGCTATGACTCGGCGCCGCCAGTAGGTGTCCGGCTCATCCGGCCATGAATTCTCGCGAGGCCCGTTCCGATCCATACGGAGAGTATGCAGAGTAGCTTGGAGATTCTCCCGCCGACCCGCCGGTGCCTCGCATGCAAGGATCGGTCCTGACATGGACAACGGCTTCCTCGGTCCCGTCCTCGGCTGGTACGAACGACACGCCCGCGAGCTGCCATGGCGCGAGCGGACCGCCTCACCATGGGCGGTGCTCGTCAGCGAGGTAATGCTGCAGCAGACGCCGGTTTCCCGTGTCGTGCCCGCGTACCTGAAATGGCTGGAGCGATGGCCGACTCCCGGCGCACTCGCGGCAGAGCCCACGGGCGAGGCGGTGCGGCAGTGGGGACTCCTCGGCTACCCACGGCGGGCGCTAAACCTGCACGCGACGGCACGGATCCTCACGCAGCGTTACGGCGGTGAGGTTCCCGCGTCGCGAGAAGACCTGCTTGCCCTCCCCGGCATCGGGCCCTACACGGCCGCAGCCGTCGCGAGCTTCGCGTTCGGCCAGCGGCATGCGGTGCTCGATACGAACGTTCGGCGCGTACTGGCCCGGCTGCTCAGCGGCGCGGCGTTCCCGCCGCGCACGCTTTCGGCCGCGGAAACCCGGCTTGCCGAATCACTGCTGCCGTCGAGGCCCGCATTGGCGGCCCGCTGGGCTGTGGCGGTAATGGAACTCGGGGCACTCGTGTGCACACCCACCAGCCCGGCATGCGCCCGATGCCCGCTCGCAACATCGTGCTCGTGGCGGGTCGCGGGCTTCCCTGATGCCGGGAAGCGCCGGGCCGGGCAACGATACCAGGGGACAGACCGGCAGTGCCGCGGCCGCCTGCTGGCCGTCCTTCGGCGCGCACACGGCACGGTGGAGAAGGCGGAACTTGACCGGGCATGGCCGGACGCGGCTCAGCGGGAGCGTGCGCTCGACAGCCTCATCGCTGACGGCCTCGCCGAACCACTCGCGGACGGCACGTACGCCCTGCCCCGCTGACATCCGCAGCCACCGAGTCGATTCCCCCTTCGAGCGCCCTGCGGCAAACTGAACAAAGTGATCGGTCCGGCGCCGCGGTTAGACCACAGTCAGCCCCGCCAGTCTGGCTGGCGGGGCTGACTAGCGGGGATCAGCCTTGCTGGTCGGCGGGCGCACCCTCGATTTCGGCTGGCGGTGCGTCCGGCACCGAATCGGGCTTCGGCACACCGTTGAAGGTGAATTTGGCGTTCTCGCCCTCGCCCTCCACGTCAACGATGACGATCTGGCCGGCCTTGAGATGACCGTAGAGGATCTTCTCGGAGAGGCTGTCCTCGATCTCCCGCTGGATGGTGCGGCGCAGCGGGCGGGCACCGAGCACCGGATCGTAACCGCGCCTTGAGAGCAGAGCCTTGGCACCCGGGCGCATTTCGAGGCCCATGTCACGGTCCTTGAGCCGCTCATCCACCTTCGCGATCATCAGGTCCACGATCTGGATGATCTCTTCCCGGGTGAGCTGGTGGAACACGATGACGTCGTCGACGCGGTTGAGGAACTCCGGCCGGAAGTGGTGCTTGAGCTCCTCCTGCACCTTCGACTTCATCCGGTCGTAGGACCCCTCTGCCTCACCCTGGCGCGCGAACCCGACGGACACGCCCTTGGAGATGTCGCGCGTGCCGAGGTTCGTGGTCATGACGATCACGGTGTTCTTGAAGTCCACCACGCGGCCCTGGGCATCGGTCAGCCGCCCGTCCTCCAGGATCTGCAGCAGCGAGTTGAAGATGTCCGGGTGCGCCTTCTCGATCTCGTCGAACAAGACGACCGAGAACGGACGCCGACGCACCTTCTCGGTGAGCTGGCCTCCTTCTTCGTAACCGACGTAACCAGGCGGCGAGCCGAACAGCCGCGACACCGTGTGCTTCTCCATGTACTCGCTCATGTCGAGCTGGATCAGCGAGTCCTCGTCCCCGAACAGGAACTCGGCCAGTGTCTTGGACAGCTCGGTCTTGCCGACACCCGATGGCCCGGCGAAGATGAACGACCCGCCTGGCCGCTTGGGGTCCTTGAGCCCGGCGCGGGTGCGGCGGATCGCCTGCGACATGGCCTTGATCGCGTCGTGCTGGCCGATGACCCGCTTGTGCAGCTCATCCTCCATGCGCAGCAGCCGCTGGGACTCCTCCTCGGTGAGCTTGAACACCGGGATCCCGGTCGCGGTCGCGAGCACCTCGGCGATGAGTTCCTCGTTGACCTCAGCGACCACGTCCATGTCGCCGGCCTTCCACTCCTTCTCCCGCGCTGCCTTCTGAGTAAGGAGCTGCTTTTCCTTGTCGCGCAGCGCAGCGGCCTTCTCGAAGTCCTGCGAATCGATCGCCGACTCCTTCTCGCGCCGAACCCCCGCGATCTTCTCGTCGTACTCACGCAGGTCGGGCGGGGCGGTCATGCGCCTGATGCGCATCCGGGATCCAGCCTCGTCGATCAGGTCGATCGCCTTGTCGGGCAGGAACCGGTCGCTGATGTAACGGTCGGCGAGCTGAGCCGAGGCCACGAGGGCGCCGTCAGTGATCGACACCCGGTGGTGAGCCTCATACCGGTCGCGCAGGCCCTTGAGGATCTCGATGGTGTGCGAGATCGTCGGCTCGGCCACCTGGATCGGCTGGAACCGCCGCTCGAGCGCCGCATCCTTCTCCAAGTGCTTGCGGTACTCGTCGAGCGTGGTTGCGCCGATGGTCTGCAGCTCACCACGGGCGAGCATCGGCTTCAGGATCGAAGCGGCGTCGATCGCGCCTTCCGCCGCGCCCGCGCCAACCAGCGTGTGCAGCTCATCAATGAACAGGATGATGTCACCGCGGGTGCGGATCTCCTTGAGGACTTTCTTGAGCCGCTCCTCGAAGTCACCGCGGTACCGGCTGCCCGCCACCAGAGCACCAAGATCAAGCGTGTACAGCTGCTTGTCCTTGAGGGTCTCAGGCACCTCACCCTTCACGATCTTCTGCGCCAGGCCCTCGACAACCGCCGTCTTCCCGACCCCAGGCTCACCCACGAGAACCGGGTTGTTCTTGGTCCGCCGGGACAGCACCTGCATCACGCGCTCGATTTCCTTCTCGCGGCCGATCACCGGGTCGAGCTTGCCCTCCCGCGCGGCAGCCGTCAGGTTCCGGCCGAACTGATCGAGGACGAGCGACGTAGACGGAGCCGCCTCGGACGACGCGCCCGCCGCAGCCGGCTCCTTACCCTGGTAGCCGTGCAGCAACTGGATCACCTGCTGCCGCACCCGGTTCAGATCAGCGCCGAGTTTCACCAACACCTGCGCCGCCACGCCTTCGCCTTCACGGATCAGGCCGAGCAGGATGTGCTCGGTGCCGATGTAGTTGTGGCCAAGCTGCAGCGCCTCGCGGAGCGACAGCTCGAGTACCTTCTTGGCCCGTGGCGTGAACGGGATGTGCCCGGACGGGGCATGCTGGCCCTGGCCGATTATCTCCTCGACCTGCTGGCGCACCGCCTCAAGGCTGATCCCAAGCGACTCGAGGGCCTTCGCGGCTACCCCTTCACCCTCGTGGATGAGGCCAAGCAGGATGTGCTCCGTGCCGATGTAATTGTGGTTGAGCATCCTGGCCTCCTCTTGAGCCAGGACGACAACCCGCCGCGCGCGGTCGGTGAACCTCTCAAACATGTCGCTCCTCACAGAGCGGTTGGGCAGGCCAGTAACGTCCGACCCTGTCCCTTCCGCATTTTAGCCCGAGAGCCGGACAGCGCTTCTGATGTGGTTTGCCTCACATTGAAGACGTTCCCCGCCCATAGGACGTTCACCCCATCAAACCCCGACGCGGACCCAACGTGTTCCCAGTACGCCGCAAGCGAACGGCCCGCCGCTGACCTGAGCGACGGGCCATCAGTACTCGAGCCGCAGACACCGGCTGCCCACCGAAGTGCATGCGGCCCGCGGCGGCCCGTACTCACGGCGCTAATACGGCGCAGAAGAAATGTACCGGAATGCCGTGGCCGACGCAGCCCCCTGCAGCCCGGTGCAACCGGGGCGCCCGGTGCGATTGGGAACGCACGATGTAACCGGGGCGCCCGGTGCGATTGGGAACGCACGATGTAACCGGGGCGCCCGGTGCGATTGGGAGCGCACGACGCAACCGGGGCACCCGGTACGACCGCTGCCGCAGCGATCAAGGACTGATTCTCGCGTCATCGTGACCGGGACGTCATGACCGCGGAAGCACACCACCACGCACCAGCCGCGGGCAACCGGCGCGCCCCGATGCCAAGTCGAGACCACGAAGGCCGCACGCTAGGTCAGGTAGGACGTAACGAGCACTAAGCGAACCTACGCGACATTTCAGGGTGCAGTTAGTCGCCATCGTTCCGCTCGCCCTAGTGCACCTGTCCTAGTACACGACAACCCTAGTGCGCGGCTTCGTACTCCTGGACGATAGCCGCCGGAATCCGGCCGCGTTCATTGACCTTGTAACCGCGCTGCTTCGCCCACGCCCTAATTTCTGAGCTCCGCTCGCGCCCCGGACCGCCGCGGGTCCGGCGCCTACGGCCGACCGTACTCGCCTTGCGCGCGTGGTCGACGAACGGACTGACCTTCTCGCGTAGTTCCTTGGCGTGCTTTGAGCACACGTCGATCTCGTAGGCGTTGCCGTCAAACGAGAACGAAACCGTCTCTTCCCCCTCGACCTCACCGTCATGCGGAAGGTCGCAGACGACCGTCACCTTCACCTTCTGTGCCATCGGAGACAGCCCTTCCACTGGAGTAGGGTATTCGACTGCTAAACATATACCCAGATACTTGCTCGTGACAATTCCAGCCCAGCAGGTAATCTGAGAAGTACTTCCAGCCAACGGGCGATTGCTGTCAGGTTGGAAGGCGCAGGTAACGCTCAGTAATCAGGCCTCGGCGCAGCAGGCGGGTGGTCTTCTGATGCGGAGCTGATGACACCATCATCCACGCTGTCCGGCAGATCCTGCGTGCCAGAACCCACGAGCCTCGCCGGTGCCGGAATTACCGTCAGAACTATCCTTGACACCAGCGTTCTGCGGTCCGCCCGTCATCCGGGCGTACTCCGGCGAAGTCATCTCACCATGTGGGTCGCCCGGCGAGCCGGTCCCATCTGGCGGCGTCATCTGGCCGCGCCGCCTGGGCGCCATCTCGCTGCGCAACAAGGCGACGACTCCGGCGATGAAGGCGACGGCCATAATCAGCGGCGGGGTGAGTGCGGCAAGGTCGGTGAGCATCGCCGTATGGCCTCCTCTCCACTACACCGACGCTACCGCCAGGCCCTGGATGCCGCTAACAGGCCCTCACCACGCACCCAGCCTGGTCCGGGGAACTGCTCCACGCACCCAGCCCGGTCCGGGGAGAATCTCGTCCGGCCCGGGCATGAGCTGTTCCGCGTCGAACCGGACATCGAAAAACCCGTCAGGCACACCAGTCCGCCGCGCGACAGCCAGCCCATTCGCTTCATGCTCGCCGTCCCGATCTCCACCATCTACCGTCGCGCCGCACACACCGCAAAGTTCACCATCTGCTGTCCGCCGTCACGTTTACCGCCGGACCGTATCTCCGCCACGCTGGCACGGATGGGAAATCTCGCGGCCGACGGCGGGCCATCCTCAGGTTTGACCCGCGTGACTTGCTCGAGATCGCTTGGCAGCGATCCAGGCTCTTACCTTGACACCCGCGCAGTGTGTCACCATGGTTCGCCGTACTTGGATCCAAATCTGGTTTCGACACGGTCGCGGAGTGTTACGCAGATCTCGCCGCGCATGTGTTCGTCAGCCAGACCAGGCTGGCCTCTGATCCACTTATGAACTGGATGTGCTCTGCACTCGACTCATATCGGCTTGTGAGCAACTCCGACGCGGACCCGCAGCCAATGCTGGGGCGTGCGGCAACCACGCTACAGGCCCGATGTGGACTACTCGCCATCTGGCGCGCCCCGGAAACTGTTGACGGTCCGGTGAGCACTGTAGAATTCTTCCCAGTGAGGCAAGTATCAGCTGGACGGGCACCGCAAGTTTGACGTGCAGTTGACGCGCGGGTCATGCAGCGGCCAGACACGTGCTCAAGGACGTTAGCTCGAACTGCACCCCGAAAAGCTTGCGTCCTCCCTCGGATGTCAGACTCCAGGCCGAAACCGCCATCCACGCTCCACCTAAGGGTCAATTTTGGACGGCAAGAGGGCCGTGACACCCCCCGGCAATGAGTTTTGCGACAGCCTCGGGTTCCGGCTTGCGATGGTAACTGCCCGCCATGCGGAAAGCCGCTCGCTGTTGGGGCACTACGCTGGATGGCCGGACCTGCCGACGCCCGCGTGACCGGGGCGCGGCGAATTGCTGGAAACTCCG
Source organism: uncultured Actinomycetota bacterium (assembly GCA_963820395.1). Classification (GTDB taxonomy): domain Bacteria; phylum Actinomycetota; class Actinomycetes; order Streptosporangiales; family Streptosporangiaceae; genus DATFVJ01. The sequence continues at coordinate 143,495 of CAWGAE010000020.1, forward strand.
CGGCTGCACGCCCGGCCGCCCGCCACGGCGCGGCACCGTCCGGCTTGGCCGACGTCTCGTTGGGCGATAACCAGGGCCAGTGATCGTGCGTGTAGTCGTCATGGATCCGCCGCTCGCGGTCGCGCAGCAGTCCAGCGCGGATGACCCGGACCAGCTCGCCCAGACCGATCACCCAGACCGATCACCCAGACCGGATCGCCCAGACCGGATCGCCCAGACCGCGACAAGCAGCGGACGGAGTTCCTCTTTTTCGCGACGACACCTACCGGCTCGAAATCCCCGGGCCTTCGGCGGCGGACGCTAAGAGTGCGCCGGCCGATTGGCCGGCTGGATGTGGAGGAGCATCCGGGTATTGCCGAGCGTATTGGGCTTGACCCGGTCAAGGTCGAGGAACTCGGCCACGCCCTCGTCGTAGGAACGCAGCAACTCCGTGTACACGGCGGGCGAAACCGGCGTTCCCTCGATCTCCTCGAACCCATGCCCGGCGAAGAACCCAGTGGCGAAGGTGAGCACGAATACGCGGCGGATGTCGAGTTCGAGCGCCGCAGCAAGGAGTGCGTCGACGATCCGGTGCCCGATACCGTGGCCCTGACAGCCCTCGGCCACCGCGATGGTCCGGATCTCGGCAAGATCCTCCCACATCACATGCAGCGCGCCGCATCCGACGACCGCGCCGTCGGTGGCTCGCTCGGCCACCCAGAACTCCTGCACATCTTCGTAGAGCGTCACAGTGTCCTTGCCGAGCAGCCGACCGGAGCCCGCGTTGGCATCGACGAGCACGCGGACCGCGCGCACATCGCGGGCCCGTGCCCGTCTGATTGTGAACTCCATCGCCGGCACACCTTACCCGCACTGGGGATCCTCGCAGACCGTGAGCCGGCAGGCCGTTAGAGGGGCTGAAATCACCTGCGCGGGTAATATTACTTACTGTTAGAGATCACTCACGGAACGCGTTGGAACACTCGGGTGAGCTCCAATTCATGCACATCACGCGCAGATCACGCGGCCGGTAACGTTCGCTGAGACGGCTGCGACCTGCGTAGACGCCCAACGCATCGGCTCGCGCAAGGCAAACTGGGCACAGCAGCGTGAGCTGTGGCAAAGGCCAAAGTTGTGACCAGGTTGGTTATCTGAGCCAAAAACTTTCAGCGTTCAGGTTGAGCCTCGAGTGCAACATCCATTAATGTCCTGCGCTGTTGTCATCTGTTGCGCCCTCGCTCCCGCGGTGACGCAACGTGACCCGCCGAGTTTCTGGCACGCGGCTACGTCGCCGTGCCAGGGAGCCGGGGACCCAAACCCTTCCCCGGGGTGAATCCGCAGGCGCGACGGAGTTCCGGTCACGCCACGGTAGGGCTGCTCCTGCCCGAACCCGTCAGCTAACCCGGTAGGCGGCAAAGGAGAGGAGGGTCCTGAGTGGAACGCTCGCACCGCGGTAGCGGTCTGCACGGATCCATCGGGCGGGGTAATTCCGGCGTTCGGCCGGCGCGGCTGTGGCAACGGGCCATGGTGCTCTGCCACCGCGCTCACCGCTTTCACATTCGCGCTGCCGCTCACGTCGGGCGACGCACAGCCCAGGTGCACCGCAGCCGAGCTTCAACGATCTTGTCGCGCAGGCGAGGCTGCTTGCGCACCAGATCGATACGCTCAGCCAGCAGTACGACGGCCTGCAGGTCAGGCTGAGTGAGACGCGGAGCGCGGCCAAGGCCGCGGCGAAGACGGTTGCGCGCGACACGGCGGCACTGGCAGGCCGCATGCAGCAGGTCAGCCAGATCGCCGCGGAGAGCTATGTGACCGGCGGCTACGACCCCATGCTGCAGCTCGCGACGTCGAGCAGACCCGCAGGGCTTCATCGACCAAGCATCGATCATGGACCATCTGCAGTCCGAGAACGGCGCCGTGGTCCACAGCCTGCAGACCGCACAGGCCGCCGCGAACCGGGCACAGCAGACAGCACAGCAGCAGGCAACGCAGATCGCCAGCCTCGTCAAGCAGATGGGCGCGAAGAAAAACGAGATTCAGAGCAAGATCAACCTGATCGAGAGCTCCGCCTACAAGAAGGCGCTCGCCATCGCTAACAGGACTGGCCGGTTCCCTGTCACCGCGCCGGTAGGTGACAGCCTCGGCGCGCGCGCCCTCCGGTTCGCGCTCACCAAGCAAGGCGATCCATACGTGTGGGGCGCCGTGGGTCCAGGTGTCTTCGACTGCTCCGGCCTGGTCATGTGGGCCTACAAGCAGATCGGGATCCAGTTGCCGCATTACACGGGCGACCAGTGGGACTCGGGCGTGCATGTCGCCAGGAATCAGCTTGAGCCCGGTGACCTGGTGTTCTTCTACGGCGACATCGGCCACGTCGGCCTGTACATCGGCAACGGGCTAATGATCGACGCGCCCCACTTCGGTGAGACCGTGCACGTCGAGCCCGTCTACTGGGACGTGTACGTGGGCGCCGTGCGCATCCCCACCTGAACCAGCCGGCGTTCGGGCTTGAAAGGGTGAGTCCGCCCCTCCCTGTCCGCGGGGCCGCGGGGCGCCCTCAGCTTTCGGGTCTGACCAACGGGAACAGGATCGTTTCCCGGATGGTGACGCCGGTCAGCATCATCAGCAGGCGATCGATCCCCATGCCCATCCCCCCGGACGGCGGCATGCCGTACTCCAGCGCGCGCAGGAAGTCCTCATCTAGTTGCATCGCCTCCGGGTCACCGCCCGCGGCGAGCAGCGACTGTGCGGTCAGCCGGGCACGCTCCTCGATCGGGTCGACCAGCTCGGAGTAACCCGTCCCAAGCTCGGTGTGCATCGCCACCAGATCCCAGCGCTCGGCCAGCCGCGGATCACTGCGATGGGCGCGGGTCAGCGGCGACACCTCGGTCGGGAAATCGCGGTAGAACGTGGGTTCGATGGTGTGCTCCTCGACCAGCCGCTCGTACATCTCGAGCACGATCTGGCCGCGATTCCAACTGGGATCGGCCGGCACGTCAGCCTTGGCGCAAAGCTCACGCAGCCGCTGCTCGCTGGTGTCCGGCGTGACCTCCTCGCCCAGCGCCTCCCCGATCGCCTCGTGCACGGTCTTCGATGGCCACTCCCCGCCGATATCGAGCTCATTGCCATCCGGGCGCCTGATGACCGTGCTACCGAGCGACTCGGTCGCCGCCCGCTGGATGAGCTCACGGGTGAGCGTCGCCACCGTGTCGTAGTCGCCGTAGGTCTCGTAGGCCTCAAGCATGGTGAACTCGGTATTGTGCGTGGTGTCCACGCCTTCGTTGCGGAAATTGCGGTTGATTTCGTACACCTTCTCGATCCCGCCGACCAGCAGCCGCTTGAGATACAGTTCCGGCGCGATACGCAGGTAAAGATCGAGGTTGTACGCGTTGTGGTGAGTGACGAAAGGCCGTGCGTTGGCGCCGCCGTGCACGCGCTGGAGCATCGGGGTCTCCACCTCGATGAAGCCGCGGGCCGTCATCTCATCGCGCAGCGCACGGACGGCCGCGGCGCGGATCGCCACCATGCGGCGGGCGGCGGGGTTCACGATGAGGTCCACGTAGCGCTGCCGCACCCGCGACTCGATGTCGGTCAGCCCCTTGTGCTTCTCCGGCAGCGGGCGCAGGCACTTCGAGGTGATCGCGAACCTCTCGGCGAGCACGGACAGTTCGCCGCGGCGAGAGGTGATCACCTCGCCCTCGACGCCGACGTGGTCGCCCAGATCGACATCCCGCTGCCAAGCGGCGAGCGCGTCGGCGCCGATCCGGTCGAGCGACAGCATGGCCTGCAGATCGCCCGTCCCGTCCCGGATGGTGGCGAAAACCAGCTTGCCGCTCGGTCTGTTCAGGATCACCCGGCCGGTGACCCCGACGCGGTCGCCCGTGGCGGCCTCGCGACCCAGCCCGGCGTACTTCTCGCGCAGCGCGGCGATCGTCGTGGTGCGGGGGAAGCCGACCGGGTAAGGGTCGACGCCGGCCGCCCGTAGCCTGTCGAGCTTCGCCATCCGCACCCGCATCTGCTCGGGCAGGTCGTCGCGGTCACCTTGCGGCTGCTGATCCGTCACCTGCCGAAGGTTACCTTTAAGGGCGGCGGGCGGGCATCTTGTTACTGGCCCTTGCCCACAGCGATAGCCGATACGACGGCTATTCTGCCGCGTTCCGCTCATACACCAGACGAAGCCCGATCAGCGTAAGCCATGGCTCGTAGACATCGATGACGCTCACCTCGTCGACTATCAGGGGCGCGAGGCCGCCGGTCGCGGCCACCGTCACAGAGTCCGGATCATCGGGCGCGAGTTCGCGCACCATCCGCTCGACGATCCCTTCGACCTGGCCCACGAATCCATAGATGATGCCGGACTGGAGGCATTCCACGGTGTTCTTGCCGATCACCCGGTTTGGCCGGGCGGGCTCGATCTTGAGCAGTTGCGCGGCCCGCCTGGAGAGCGCGTCGACGGATATCTCGATCCCCGGCGCGAAAGCGCCGCCGACGAACTCGCCTTTCACGCTCACGGCGTCGAAGTTGGTAGACGTGCCGAAGTCCACGATGATGGCGGGGCCGCCGTAGAGGTGGACGGCCGCGAGAGAATTCATGATCCGATCGCTGCCGACCTCTTTGGGGTTGTCCACCCGCACCGGGATACCCGTCTTCACACCTGGCCCAACGATCACGGCCGGGACATCGCCGTAATAACGTCGGCACACCTCCCGCATCTCATGCAGCATCGATGGGACCGTCGAGCAGAGCGCGATGCCGCTGATGTCGGTGTCCTTGAGTATCGGGCTCTGCCCGAGCAGGCCCTGCAGGAGGACGGCGATCTCGTCGGCGGTGCGATCGGGATCGGTCGCGATCCGCCAGTGCTCGATGACTTCGTCATCGTCGAAGATCCCGAGGACTGTTTGCGTGTTCCCGACATCGATGGTCAGCAGCATGATCGTCCTGACGGAGTGTGGTTAAGTGGCTCGGTGCCCCGGTTGCCCACGCACCAGTGGCGCCATGAACGGTACCGTCATTTCCCTGCGCCGCCCAGCCCATGGGGCTGGCCCGGGGGGACACAGCACCCTACCTGGACACCCCGCCGCCGACGGCCTGGCGCCCGCCGAGGTCAAGCGCGATATCGAGTGCCGCAGCCGAGTGGGTGAGCGCGCCGACGGCGAGGTAGTCCACTCCTGTCGCGGCCACCTCGCGCGCGTGCTGCAGGGTAAGGCCGCCGCTCGCCTCGAGACGCGCATGACCGGCCACGAGCGCGACCGCCGCGGCCGTGTCCCCGAGGTCGAAGTTGTCGAGCAAGATCAGCGTCGCGCCGGCCGCGACCGCCTCCTTCACCTGGGCGAGCGTGTCGCACTCGACCTCGACGGGCAGGCCGGCCGCGGCGGCGCTGACCGCCGCGAACGCCGCCGTGACGCCGCCGGCCGCGGCGACGTGGTTGTCCTTCACGAGCACAGCGTCAGACAGCGACATCCTGTGGTTAACTCCGCCCCCACAGCGGACCGCGTACTTCTGCAGTGCGCGCAGGCCCGGCAGGGTCTTGCGGGTGTCCCTGACGGTGGCGCCGGTGCCCGCTACCTCATCCACCCAGCGGCGGGTCAGCGTGGCGATCCCGGACAGGTGGCAGGCGAGGTTGAGGGCGGTCCGTTCGGCGATAAGCAGCGCTCGCGTCCCGCCGGTGATGGCGAGCAGCGTATCCCCGCGGCGGACCAGATCACCGTCGGATTTGTGATAGACGATCCCTAACGGCTGCGCGGCGTCCTCGCCCGTGCAGGTGACGCCGGCCACGCGCGCCGAGGCCAGGCGGAAGACTGCCTCCGCGACGGGAAGGCCGGCGGCCACCCCATCCCCGCGCGCGACCAGATAGGCGGTGGTCACAGCGTCGGCCGGCACGGTCGCCTCGGTGGTGACGTCGGTCCCGCCTGCCAGGTCCTCGTCGAGCGCGGCCGCGGCGATCCGCGTGACCTGCTGCGGATCCAGCCCGCCGTCGCGCAGCCGCTCGATGAGTTCCGTTGTGAGAGCTTCACGCATGGCCGCGCTCATTCTCGCCCGCCCACGGGCTGACCGTCCCGGGCTGACCGTCCCCGGGCTGACTTTCCTGGGGCTGACCGTCCCTGTGCCTGCCACCGGCCGCAGCACTGTCAGCGCCAGCCATGAAACGGCTTCGCAGGCTGCCGTCGACAAGCCGGGTGACGAGATGTCCGAGCCACGCGTCGCTGCGGTAAGGGAAATCCTGCCGCCAGTGACTGCCGCGGGTTTCCTCGCGCTGCGCCGCTGCTGCCACCAGGGCGGAGGCGACCAGATGCAGGTTGGTCGCCTCCCACGCGTCGGTGCACGGCTGGCCGGGCGTCTGCTTGCGCAACCGCGCGAGATCCTCGGCCGCGGACCGGAGACCGGCACCGTCGCGCGCGGCCCCGGCGCGGCCGGACATGACCTGCTGCAGTTCGCCGCGGACATCGGGGCTGACCAGGCCCTGTGGCCGGTCGTCGGGTGCGGGGTCCTGCCACGGCGGCAGGCCGGAGGCGATGTCTTCGCCAATCCGCTCGGCGAAGACAAGACCCTCGAGAAGCGAGTTGGACGCAAGCCGGTTCGCGCCGTGCACCCCGGTGCAGGCGACCTCGCCGCAGGCGTAAAGGCCGGGGACACTGGTCCGGCCCCACGTGTCCGTACGAACGCCGCCGCTCGCGTAGTGGGCGGCCGGCACAACGGGGACAGGCTCGCGGACCGGGTCGATCCCGTGCCGCCTGCAGCTCGCCAGGATGGTCGGGAAACGCCGTTCCCACTTCCGGCGGCCGAGGTGACGACCATCCAGATAGACGTGGTCGGCACCTGTCGTGGCCATCTGGATCATGATGGCCCTGACGACGACATCACGCGGGGCGAGATCGGCGAGTGGGTGGCGGCCGGCCATGAAGCGTGTCCCCGCCTCGTCCACCAGAAAGGCGCCCTCGCCGCGAACGGCCTCAGACACCAATTGCTGCCGGCCACGGCGTCCCGGGCCGAGCCACAGCACGGTGGGATGGAACTGGACGAACTCCAGATCCGTGACTTCTGCCCCGGCGCGCAGGGCGAGGGCGACGCCGTCTCCGGTGGATACCCCGGGGTTAGTGGTGGCCGTGTAGATCTGCCCGAGCCCTCCGGTCGCGAGGACGACTGCGCGCGCATGCACGGCGCCGACCCCGTCCCGCTGGCCCTCGCCCATCACGTGCAGGGTGAGCCCGGCGAGGCGGCCGCCGGTGCCGCGGCCGCTTGTGCCCCGGCCACTGGCGCCCCGGCCGCTGGTACCGGGGAGCAGGTCGAGAACCAGCGCGTGCTCGATCACCTCGATACCAGGATCGGCGTCGGCTGCCACCTTCAGCGCAGCGATAAGCGCACGCGATACCTCCGCGCCGGTGGCGTCACCGCCGGCGTGCGCGATACGCGGCCGCAGGTGACCGCCTTCTCGTGTGAGGGCGAGTGCTCCATCTTCTGCTGTGTCGAAGCGTGCGCCGAGCGCCATGAGCCGCCGCACCGCCGCCGGGCCCTCCGCCACGAGCAAGCGGGTCGCCGCCTCGTCGCATAGTCCGCCGCCCGCTTCGAGGGTGTCCCTCAGGTGCTGCTGCGGCGAGTCGCCCGGGCCGAGCGCGGCGGCTATCCCGCCCTGCGCCCAGCGGGTGGATCCGGCCCCCATCAGCGCCTTGGTTACAAGCAGCACACGGCCCGCCCGGCGAGCGGCGAGCGCCGCGGTCAGGCCCGCCACTCCAGATCCGGCCACCACGACGTCGGCCCGGACCATCCAGCCGGGTGCCGGTGCGGCCAACCGGGACACGATGGCCGTCATGCCGGGCATCGCCGGTGAGAACTCGAGCGCGGCGTTGTCTATGAGCCTGGTCGAACCCACCCGCGCGGCGACGGCGAGCACCGCCGGTCCCACATGGTGCGCACCGGCCGGAGCGAATGTGCCTGGCTCGGCGAGCGCGAGGTAGTCAAGCTCGAGCGGCGGGTCGGCGGCAGCCGCGTCGGCGAGTACCCGCCGCGCCGCCGCGACGGCCTTGCCCGGGCCGGAAGCAGTGTCCTCGCGCGCCGCCTGCAGCGCGCGATGCAGGTAGCAGGCGGTCGACCGCTCCGCAGCCGACAGGTACCTGTTACGACTGGACACGGCGAGCCCGTCCGGATCACGGACGGTCGGCACGGCGGCGATCTGAACACCGAGATCGAGATCAGCAACCATGCGGCGGACCAGGGCAAGCTGCTGCGCATCCTTCTCGCCGAAGACGGCGATGTCCGGCCGGGTGAGGCTGAACAGCTTGATCACGACAGTGAGGACGCCGCGGAAGAAACCCGGCCTGAACTCCCCCTCGAGCCGATCGCCGGTAAGGCCAGGGTCGACAGTGACCGCGGGCATGCCCGGGTACATGTCGGCAGAGCCGGGTGCGAACACTACCGCCACACCTTCGTCGCGGCAGACGGCGATGTCCTCGTCGAGCGCACGCGGATAGCGGTCCAGGTCCTCGCCGGGGCCGAACTGCAGCGGGTTGACGAAGACGCTCACGATAACGGAGCCGCCCACGCCGGCAAGGCCGCGCGCGCGGCGAAGCAGCGCGCGGTGACCGGCGTGCAGCGCGCCCATGGTCGGTACAAGCACGACCGGGCTGCCAAGGCCGGCCCGGGCCGTGGCAAAGGCGGCCCGGTCCCCGGCGAGGACTGGCATCATTCTGGCGCTCCGCTCAGGACATCGAGCAGACGCTCCGCATCCTCCGCCCTGAGCATGCCGACGGCGAGCGCCCGGTCGGCGGTCAGCCTGGCCATGGCGACATAGGCTCCGACCGCGGCGGGCGGTGACACCTTCCGGAGCGCCTCGATGTGGCTGGCCACGGTTCCCGCGTCACCGCGGACGACCGGACCGGTCAGGCCGGCGATCCCTAGCCGCAGGGCGTTGTCAAGCGCAGCGGACAGCAGTGGGCCAAGCATCCGCGCGGGATTGGGCACACCCGCGCCGCGCAGCAGTTCGGCCGACTCGGCGATCAACGTCGTCAGGTGATTGGCGGCATTCGCGAGGGCGGCATGATAGAGATCCCTGTCATCCTCGGCGATGAACACCGGCTCGCCGCCCATCTCGATCACCAAGGCCTCCGCCACCGGTCTCAGCGCCTCAAGGGCTGTCACACCGAAGCACACACCGCAGAGCCGATCGACGTCCTCCGGCCGTCCGGTGAACGTCATCACCGGATGCAGCGCCAGCGGCAGCGCGCCGCGGCGGCTGGCCGGATCGAGCACGGCGATGCCGTACCTGCCGCTCGCGTGCGCGAGTAGGCGGCCGCCGAGCGGCGCGCCCGTCTGCGCGAGGCCGGACACCAGCCCGGGCAGCACGTCGTCCGGCACGGTGAGCAGGACCAGATCGGCGGCCGCGACGACGCCGGGGGGATCGGCAAGCGTGGCGGCTGGCAGGAATCGGCGGGCACGGTCCCTGGACTCGCCCGAGACCGCGGACACGGCGACCACGCGATGGCCAGCGCGCACGAGAGCCGCACCGAGAGCCGAACCGGCACGGCCCGAGCCGACAACGCCCACCTTGAGCCTGGCGGGCCGCTCATCGACCACGGCCCGCGCCCAGGGCGCGGGCTCACCGCCCCTTGCGGCATGCGGCACTGCAGAATCCATCTCGTTCCAGTCCTCGCCGGGTACCGGACGGGGCACATCTAGCCGTCTGTGAGGGGGGTTCTTTGTCATGCAGGCCAAAGAAGACTCCTCATGCAGACCACTAGTCTCCACCCTAGAGCCCCCGTGGCAACGCGGCGCCAGGAGGTGTCCCACGTGGCATGCCAGCCAGGCCATCGTAGCGAGGCGGCGCGTGGTCGTGCGGCTGTCCGCCCGCTGGCGCGCATGCAGCGGCCACGCACGGCCCGCGAGGGTGCAGCAGATCCATGGCCGGCGCGGTGCTGGGTAGCGTCGTCGGCATGTGGGTGACGTGGCGGGCGGCAATGCAGGAAGCTCTCTACGGCGACGGGGGTTTTTACACTCGCGGTGAGCAGCCGGCCGACCACTTCCGTACGTCGGTGCACGCCTCTCGGCGGTACGGCGAGGCGATGCTCACGCTGGTACGCGCGGTTGACGCGGTGCTCGGCAAGCCGGGCCGCCTGGACATCGTCGATATCGGGTCAGGCCAGGCGGAGCTGATCACCTCGGTGCTTGGCTCGGCGGGACCTGAACTTGCCGCCAGGCTCCGGCCGTGCGCGGTCGAACTCGCGCCGCGCCCAGCCTCGCTGCCCGCGCGGATCCGCTGGCAAGAGATCGCGCCGAGAGGCATCAGCGGGCTCATCCTTGCCAACGAGTGGCTGGACAACATTCCCCTTGACGTTGCCGAGCTCGCGCCGGACGGGCCGCGGCTCGTCCTCGTGGACCCGACAGGAGCCGAACGGCTGGGCGGGCGTGTCACGCCCGGGGACGAGGCATGGCTCGCTAGGTGGTGGCCGCTTCGTGAGGTGGGCGACCGGGCCGAGGTCGGCCGTCCGCGGTGTGCCGCGTGGGCGGCGCTGATCAGACGGCTTTCCCGTGGCACTGCTGTCGCGGCTGACTACGCACACGTGGCCACCGGCCGGCCAGACGCCGGGACGCTTACCGGTTACCGTAACGGCCGCCTGGTGCCCGCGGTTCCCGACGGCTCGCGTGACCTGACCGCACATGTCGCTCTCGACGCGTGCGCGGCCGCGGGGGCTTCGGCCGGCGCGACCGGTACGCTGCTGACCACTCAGCGCAGCGCGCTGGCCGCGCTCGGGGTCAGCGGCAAGCGGCCGCCGCCCGAACTCGCGCGGCGCGACCCGCGTCGTTACGTCGCTGAGCTATGCCTAGCCGCCGAGGAGGCCGAGTTGCTCGACCCGGCTGGTCTCGGCGGGTTCGGCTGGCTCGTGCAAACCGTCGGCATGCCCCTGCCCGGACCTTTGGCGCAGGGCGGCGACCCGGACTGACCGATCCGGCGCCACGCGTGGCGCTCTGCGGATCGCCGCTGAACCCAGCGGCGGGTGACCCGGCAACAGGGATACCCGCGATGGGACAGCCGCCGTCGGGTACCCGCGATGGGACAGCGCCGTGGAGTACCCGCGATGGGACAGCCGCCGTCGGGTACCCGCGATGGGACAGCGCCGTGGAGTACCCGCGATGGGACAGCCGCCGTCGGGTACCCGCGATGGGACAGCGCCGTGGAGTACCCGCGATGGGACAGCCGCCGTCGGGTACCCGCAAGTGGGGCACCTCAGGTGGCGCCCCTTATGCCGTCGCGGGACGCGAGCATCTGACCGAGGAAGCGAGCGGAAGGGCAGGCGTGGCAGCATGGCTGCATGGCCGAGCGCGTTGCCGGGGTGGCGACTGGCGCTGGCGGATGGGGCATGGCCCAAGCGGAAGATCCGGGGCAGTCGGCGCCGCACCCCGCGGCCGACGGCCCGGCCGGCGACATTGTGCTGAACATCGGGCCCCAGCATCCGTCCACTCATGGCATGCTCCGGCTCAGGCTGACCCTGGACGGTGAGCGGATCACATCGGCCGCGCCGGTCGTCGGCTACCTGCACCGGGGTGCCGAGAAACTCTTCGAGGCGCGCGACTACCGCCAGATCATCATGCTCGCGAACCGGCACGACTGGCTGGGCGCGTTCGCCAACGAGCTGGGGGTCGTGATGGCGGCCGAGCGGCTGATTGGCCTGCGGGTCCCCGAACGCGGCATCTGGGCCCGCACCCTGCTCGCCGAGCTGAACCGGGCGCTGAGCCACCTGATGTTCCTCGGCTCGTACCCGCAGGAACTTTGCACAGGCGCAACGGATCCGGCTGGCGTGCCCGGCACCTTCCAGGCGCGGGAGATGCTGCAGGCGGCAATGGAGGAGGTCTCGGGTGGCCGGATTCACTACATGTTCAACCGGGTGGGCGGGTTGAAGGATGAGCTGCCCTTCGGCTGGCTTGACCGGGTGCGCGCGGCCGTCGCTGACGTTCGTTGCGGGCTCGCGGAAATCGAGGCGATCATCCTCGGGAGCGCGGCCTTCCGATCTCGCACCCGCGGGATCGGGATCCTCGCCAGGGAACATGTGCTGCCGTACGGGGTGAGCGGACCGGTCGCGCGCGCCTCGGGCGTGGATTTCGACCTCCGCAGGGACGAGCCGTACCTCGCCTATAGCGAGCTCAGTGGCGTGCTGAGGGTGGTAACCAGGCCCGAGGGCGACTGCCTGGCCAGGTTCGAGTGCCTGCTCGATCAGCTGACGGTATCGCTTGACCTGGCGGAGGCATGTGCACGACGGCTGGCGAGCCTGCCACGTGGGCCGGTGAACGTGCGGCTGCCCAAGGTGCTCAAGGTGCCTGAAGGGCATACCTATGCGTGGACCGAGAGCCCTCTTGGGATCAGCGGCTACTACCTCGTCTCGAAGGGCGAGAAGACGCCGTGGCGCCTCAAGCTACGCTCCGCCTCGTTCAGCAACGTTCAGGTGCTGAACGAAATGCTGATCGGCAGCATGGTGGCCGACCTGGTACCGATCCTGGGCTCCATGTTCTTCATCGTCGGCGACATAGACAAGTAGGACCATTCGGGCAAGCGGCCGCGGTAAACACGGTCGTAGGTGTGCGCTAGCTAGCTCTTGCCGCGCGAGGCCGGGCGGGTTCCGTCCTCCTCGCCCGGATGATCCGGCACGCGGCAGCAGTACTCTAGGTAGAGGGCCGCTGCCGCAAGCGCCACAGCCGCGCCAAAGGTCCCGAGGGCTGCGAACGCATCGTGGCGCGGAAACGTCTTGTTCAGGGACCCCGCGACGTACAGCGAGAACCCCCCCGCAACGCCACCGATCACTGCGGCCGTGTACGCGCTCGCCTTCGCCAGCGCCGCTGTCCGCGCGACCGCGAGCACATCTACCGGCTTGGTGCCCGGCTGGTGGTGCACCCGGGCGCGCAGTAGCCTCCCGGTGTACGCCTCGGCCAGGGCGACGATGATCAGCGTGGGCACCCCGCTCAAGGGCATCGGCGGCAACGCACGGTACGCCAGCCGGACGACGAGCCAGGACGCCGCTGCGCAAAGCGCGGCGACGATCACGATAGTCCAGATCCTCGTGGGCTTCATCACTCTGGCGAGCGGATGGCGACGTCCGCGCGCCGTACCCGCGCGCCGGTCGCTTCCGCGAGCAGATCGGCCACACGTCCGCAGCCTGGGATCTCGGCGCCTGGATCGACATCGAGCCATGGCGCGAGCACGAAGGCGCGTTCGTGCGCGCGCGGATGGGGCAGGGTCAGCTTCGGATCATCGCTGACCAGCGTTATCGCACATGATGATGTCGATGTCGAGCGTACGCGGCCCCCAACGGGTCTCGCGGCTACGGCGGAATGCCTTCTCGATGCCCTGGGCGAGCTCGAGGATCACGGTGGCCGGGCGCGTCGTCGCCACGATCAGCACCGCGTTCAGGTAGTCAGGCTGCGCGGGCCCGCCGACAGGCTCGGTTTCATACACCGGCGAGATCGCGACGACACTCAGGTCAGGTGCGTACAACAACGCGTCGACCGCGCCCTGCAGGTTCGCCATACGGTCGCCGAGATTGCTACCGAGCGCGAGGACCACGTGGCGGGGCTTGAGGGGCTGCGCCGCAGCCGCCCGCTCGGTCCCGGCCCGCTGGGCCGCAGCGTATGCGTCCGTCATGCTCGCCGCCGCGAGATGGTCACCGCGACGTCGTCGAACGGGCACGCGACCGGTGCCTGCGGCTTGTGCACGGTTATCTCCACCTGCGTCACGAGGGGCTCGGCCAAGCATGCCTCGGCCAGTTTCTGTGCCAGCGTTTCGATGAGCTGGACCGGGTCGCCCATGATGATGGCGACGAGCCTGTTGGCCACACTGCCGTAATCGACCGTATGTGACAGGTCGTCGGACGCTGCGGCAAGGCGGGTGTCCAGGGCGAGCACCGCGTCCACGACGAAGTCCTGGCCGTCACGGCGTTCATGCCCGTAAACGCCGTGGTAACCCCGCGCGCGCAGCCCGCGAAGCGCGATCTGGTCCGGCCCGGGTACTGGGCCGGGGGAAGGCACGGGCCCGGGGGAAGGCACGGGCCCGGGGGAAGGCACTGGCCCGGGTGCACGCGGTTCGTCCCGTGGGTGCCCCGGACCCCGCTGGCCCGGAGCCCCCCGCCGACCTGGTGCTGGCCCGGCGGGCCCACCCCGTGGAACTCCTGGCTCCGGTTTCCGCCGCGCGGTCACTGGTCGTCCGCGCGGAGCATGACGGGCGAGCCGTGATGCAGCCACAACCGCCAGCCGTCAGCGGTGCGCACAAACACGTTGGTCGTCGCCACGTTCCCGCCTGCGGCGAACCCGGCACTGTCGTCATCCGACGCGGTGATGATGTTCTCGGCGCAGGTCAATACCGCCATATCGCCGGAAACCTTGGTCAGCACGTCGGTGAGCACGAACTGGATATAGGACGTATTCGCCATGATCAGCGCCCATGAGCGGAGCACCGCACCACGGCCGCGGATTATCGGGCCGCCCGGGTGAACGCACAGGACGCTGTCGCCTGCGTCCGTGTCATCAGCCCACACCTGTGCCATTCTGTCCAGGTCACCCGCTTCGAATGCGGCGTAGAACTCCGCATTCACCTGCTCGATGGCGGTGACCTCAGAGATCTCCATCGCCACCCTCTTTCCCCAGGTCCGCGTGCCGCCATGCCGCGGAGACGCGGACCGCGTCCGCGTTGGGCGGCACCTTGTGGACCCGCACACACCAGGCGCCCGCAGCCGCGGCGAGCGCGGTCACCGCCACGCTGGCGTCGTCACACGCGGCGAACGGCCGCGAGGTCCCGTCCGCCGATGCGAGCAGCTTGCCGAGGAAGCGCTTGCGTGAGGCGCCCACCAGCACGGGAAAGGGCCTGGAGCGGCCGAGATCGGCGAGCGCGCCAAGGCGGGTGAGTAGCGTCCAGTTGTGCTCCGGCCGTTTGGCGAAGCCGAGCCCGGGATCGACGATGACGAGGGCCGCGTCCACGCCCTCGCCGATCACTGTTTCCACCCGGCGGCCCAGTTCTTCCCTGACCTCGCGCACCACGTCGTGATAGACGGCGCCACTGTACATATCGTGACTGTGGCCGCGCCAGTGCATGACCACATACGGCACCCCGGCCTTGCCGACCAGCCGCGGCATGGCCGGGTCGGCGAGGCCGCCGCTGACATCGTTCACCAAGCGCGCTCCGGCCGCGACGGCGAACTCGGCCACCTCCGCGCGCATCGTGTCCACGCTGACGGGCACCCCCTCGGCGGCAAGCGCGGTGATGACCGGGCCGACCCTCCGGAGTTCTTCCGACGCCGATATCCGCTGCGCGCCAGGCCGCGTCGATTCACCACCGACATCGACGATATCGGCACCGGCCGCGACGAGATCAAGGCCGTGCCTGATGGCATCGTCGGCCCCGTACCAGGCGCCGCCGTCGGAGAACGAGTCAGGTGTCACGTTGACCACGCCCATGACCAGGCACCGGCCCGGATCCGGGAGCCCGGGCACCGGCGGTACCCTCCACGAGCTGGCCGGATGGACTGCCGCCGGGCTGGCGGGGCCCATATCATGCACCATGGGCGCAAGCCTATGCTCGCGCGTCATGCCCTCGAAGCGGGCGTCCTCAGCTTGCGGCGCGCCATGCCAAGGCCGAGCTTGCGCGCGAGCGTGCGGGGTCTCAGATGTGGCCAGACCAGGAAGGCCTCGGCCTCCAGAGCGGCGATGGCGATCCTTGGCGTGTCCCTGGTGCTCGGGAAGACGCAGAACCGCGGCTGCCAGATCGGGCGGAATTTGGCGTTGAATTTGTACAGCGACTCGAGCTGGAACCACTTGGACAAGAACACGAGGATAGACCGCCATGCCCGCAGCACTGGCCCGGCACCGATCCGCTCACCGCGTTCGAACGTGGACCTGAAGACCGCAAAGTTGAGCGAGACGCGGCGCACGCCCAGCTGAGGTGCCGCCTTCATAGTTTCGACGATGAGGAAGTCGTTCAGGCCGGGCTGCGACTGCCTGTCCCTGCGCATCAGGTCCAGGGAGAGCCCGTCGGCGCCCCAGGGCACGAAGTGCAGCAGGGCGCGCAGGACTCCGTCCTCTGTCGCGGTGGCCACGACACACCGCTCGTCGCCCGGCCCGCCGATGCGGCCGAGCGCCATGGAGAAGCCCCGCTCGGTCTGGCTGCCCCGCCAGGAGTCGGCCTCATGGACCAGGCTTTCGATTTCTTCCCTGGGGATGTCGGCGATCCGGCGCACCTGGGCGCAGTAGCCGTGCCTGGCCACTCGCGACACCATCTGCCGAACGTTGCGCATCGCCCGGCCCGCGAGGCTGAAGTCCGCCACCTCGACGATGCCCTCGTCGCCGAGTTCCAGTGCGCTGAGATCGCCCTCGCGGCACCAGATCTCGGCGCCGAGCTCGCTGCAACCCATCACCGCCGGAACCCAGGCGTGCTTGGCCGCCTCATCAAGGAAGGCGTGGATCGCCCCGGGCCATGCCTCTGGATCGCCGATCGGGTCACCGGCGGCAAGCATGACTCCCGACACCACGCGGTATCCGATGCACGACTTGCCTGTCGGCGACCAGATCACGCTTTTGTCGCGGCGTAGCGTGAAATAGCCGAGCGAGTCGCGTTCGCCGTATGTGCTGAGCAGCTCCCTGATCCGCTCGTCGTCACTTGCGCTCAGCCGCGCCACCGGCTCGGCCGGCCTTAGGAACAGGTAGGCGGCCGCGATGAGCGTGAGCAGGCCGAGGGCGCTGGTCATCAGATGGAAGGTGTCGGTCCGCCCCTCGGATACGAACCGGATCGGGCTGGTGAACCCGACCAGCTCGTAGATGACGTACCTCACCTGCTGCGTGAGCGAGTAGTCGCCGAGGAGACGGCTCAGCCTGATGTAGCCGACCCCGATGGCGACATCGGCAATGACGAGCGCGGCGAGCACCCACAGTGCGCGCCAGCGCGTCCGCGGGTCGCCGATCGCGTAGAACTCGTCGCGGAAATAAATCAGCGCGCACAACATCGCGGCGGCCACGATTGCCTGCGGGAGCTGCGGCCCATGTGCGATGTGCGTCACGATGTTCACGGCGAGCAGGACAGTCACCGCCTGCCACGCCCGGCGCTTGCGGCGCCGCAGGGCGTGAGCGAGCATGATCAGCAACAGCCCGGTGATTACCTCGGCGGCACGCGCGGCGCTGGTGAAGCCGCCGCCGGGCACGACCCTGCCGATCGGGTGGAGCCTTTGATGGAATCGGGGTTCGAGCACGCCGAGCACGTTGTACAGGCCGATGAGCAGGCTGAGCCAGCCCGCTGTCGTGGGTACCCAGCTCCGCTGCCGCCTGCGGTCGGGCGAGCGGGCATGGCCGTGCTGCTCACCGCCATGTCCAGCCCGCGCGACGGAGCCGCCGGACCGCCATGGACATGCTCGTTAGTCTCAGACACCTTGGCCGAACCCCGGATCACGGGCCATCAGCGTAGCCACCGCAGGAACATCGTGCGTGCAAACGCGTGCAATGAGCAAGAGGTGCAAGCGGAGCCAAAAAGGCTGACTCCCCAAGCCTTGCCGAAGACGATCCCGTGAGCAGGCGCGCTCTGCGGCCGCGCACAGGTTAACGACGGCCAAAGATCAGGCTCAGCGCCTCGGCCCGGGTGCTGTCGCAGTCACGGAAATCCCCCCGGACCGCCGATGTCACCGTCTTCGCGCCGGGCTTGCGGACCCCTCGCATGGTCATGCAAAGGTGCTCCGCCTCGACCACGACGATCACGCCGCGCGGTTCGAGCACGCGCATCAGCGCGTCCGCTATCTGCCCGGTCATCCGCTCCTGCACCTGCGGCCGCCGGGCGTAGAGGTCGACCAGCCTCGCGAGCTTGGACAACCCGGTGATCTGGCCCTTGTCATTCGGGACGTAGCCGACATGGGCGAGTCCGAAGAAGGGAACGAGATGGTGCTCGCACGTGGCGTACACCTCGATGTCCCTGACCAGGATCAGCTCGTCGTGGTCGGCGTCGAATACGGTGCTCAGCACGTCCTCGGGATGCTGCCGCAGCCCGGCGAACTGCTCCGCGTAGGCGCGGGCCACCCGGCCGGGCGTGTCCTGCAAGCCGTTCCTTTCAGGGTCCTCGCCAATTGCGAGCAGGATCTCACGGACAGCGCGCTCGATGCGCGGCAGATCCACGTCACCCACCCTGGTGGCCTGGCGGATCGCCCGGGTCCCCGGTCAGCGGCGACCCGGTGATCCCCGCCTGGCCGTTGCCCTTGGCGCCCAGGTCCGTGGCGTCCTTCGCCGCCGTCAGCGCGAGTTCCTTGGGGGTCAAAACGGGTGGCCGATCAGATGGGAGCCGCTTCCCGTAGCCCGTGTACGATCCCCGGCTCGGCCGCTTCTGGACCGAGGTGAAGACGCGCATGACCTCATCCCGGGACAAGGTCTCCTTGTCCATGAGCTGCAGCACGAGGTTGTCGAGAACGTCACGGTACTGGACCAGTATCTCCCACGCCTCGTCGTGCGCGGACTCGATCAGCCGCCGCACCTCGTCGTCGATGGACGAGGCGATCTCCTCGGAGTAGTCCCTCGTGTGCCCCACGTCCCGGCCGAGGAACGGCTCACCGTCGCCGGTGCCGAACTTGCGCGCGCCGAGCCGCTCGCTCATCCCGAACTCGGTCATCATCCGGCGCGCGATAGACGTCGCCTTCTCGATGTCGTTGGCCGCGCCGCTAGTGGGCTCGTGGAACACAAGCTCTTCGGCCGTACGTCCGCCGAGCAGCATGGCGAGCTGGTCCATCATCTCGGACCGGGTGATAAGGAACTTGTCCTCCGTGGGCAGCGCCATCGTGTAACCGAGCGCCCGGCCACGCGGCAGAATCGTGATCTTGTGCACCGGATCGGCGTTCGGCAGCGCGTGGCCAACGAGCGCGTGGCCGCCCTCGTGGTAGGCGATGATCTTCCTTTCCTTCTCCGACATCACCCGGGACTTGCGCTCGGGCCGGCCATCACCCGGTCGATAGCCTCCTCAAGCATGGCCATCGAGATCTGCCTGGCGTTCATCCTGGCCGTGAGCAGCGCGCCCTCGTTGATCACGTTGGCCAGATCGGCGCCGGTGAAGCCGGGCGTGCGCCGCGCGATCGTTTCGAGGTCCACGTCCGGAGCGAGCGGCTTGCCACGGGCGTGCACCTGGAGAATGCCACGACGGCCGAGCATGTCCGGCCGGTCGATCACGATCTGCCGGTCGAAGCGCCCCGGCCGCAGCAGCGCGGGGTCCAGGATGTCGGGCCGGTTCGTCGCCGCGATGAGGATGACGCCGCCCTTGATGTCGAAGCCGTCCATCTCGACGAGCAACTGGTTCAGCGTCTGCTCGCGCTCGTCATGGCCGCCGCCGAGGCCAGCGCCCCGATGCCGCCCGACGGCGTCGATCTCATCGATGAAGACGATCGCCGGCGCGTTCGCTTTCGCCTGCTCGAACAGGTCGCGGACCCGGGACGCGCCAACGCCTACGAACATCTCCACGAAGTCCGACCCGGAAATCGAGTAGAAAGGGACACCAGCCTCTCCGGCGACCGCACGGGCGAGCAACGTCTTACCGGTTCCCGGCGGGCCGTAGAGCAGCACGCCCTTCGGGATCTTGGCTCCGATGGCCTGGAACTTGGCCGGGTTCTGCAGGAATTCCTTGATCTCCTGCAGCTCCTCGATCGCCTCGTCCGCGCCGGCCACGTCGGCGAAAGTCGTCTTGGGCGTGTCCTTGGTGATCAGCTTGGCGCGGGACTTGCCGAAATTCATTACCCGCGAGCCGCCGCCCTGCATCTGATTCAGCATGAACAGGAAGAACAGGACAATAAGCGCGAAAGGCAGGATGCCGACGATGAGCGAAAGCAGCGAGTTGCCCTTGGGGACCTGGACGTTGTAGCTCGGGACGTTGCCCTTGTCCACCTGCGCCTGGAGGTCCAGGGCAAGCGTCTGGCCTTGGTTCCCCACCCAGGAGGCCTGGTAGCGGCTGCCGCCCTTGGTGGTGACCTGGATTGTCTGGTCCTTGTCGATGAGCGTGGCCGACTTGACGTCGCCGGTCTGGATGAGCTGGACCACCTTGGACGTCTGGGCCTGCTTGAAGGAGGGCCCCGAGTTCGCGTAGTCGAGCACGACAAGCAGCAGTATTGCCGCCGCGACGATAAGCAGCAGCGGCCCACGGAAATAGCGCTTCACATCCATCGATGAACAACCCCGCCGACTCGGGGTCGGTCCCTCCTGACCAGCGTCATGTCCCGCCGACTCCCGGCGGGCCAGCCTGTCGCCTCAGTGCGCATGCCTTGCTTCCTTTGTTCCCCGAAGCGGTCCGGGGATGTCTGACGTGCACCGGCCCGCCTACCGCGAGCATCCGTGCAGATGGCACACCCTATGCGGGAATGGCCGGGCGCTCCCGCTCAACCAACAACGTCCATCACCGCGCCTTCTGTTCCCGGCGGCGCCGCGCGAGTCACGCTTCGCCGCCGACTGTGCTTGCCGCGCTTGTCCCGCTTGCCCTGTTATCCCTGCCGTCGTGGCGGTTCCCGCTGCCGGTGGCGGGGACGCCACCGTAGACGTGCGGAGCCAAGGTGCCGATAAACGGGAGGTTGCGGTAGCGCTCGACATAATCGAGCCCATATCCGATCACGAACTCGTCGCCGATCTCGAAACCGGTGTAGGCGACGTCCACGTCCATCCGTGCCGCCTCGGGCTTGCGCAGCATCACGCAGACCCGCACGGAGGCGGGGGCCCGCGACTTCAGGTTGCCGACGAGCCAGGACAGCGTGAGGCCCGAGTCCACGATGTCCTCGACCACAAGAACGTTCCGCCCGGTGATGTCGCTGTCCAGATCCTTCAGGATGCGTACTACGCCCGACGACTTCGTGCCCGAGCCGTATGAGGACAACCGCCATCCAGTCCATCTCCACCGGCAGGTGGATGGCCCTGGCCAGGTCGGCGAGCACCATGACCGCACCCTTGAGTACCCCGACGAGCAGCAGCTCCTGCCCGGCATAGTCGGCGTCGATCTGCGCTGCGAGCTCGGCGATGCGCACCTGCAGACGCTCAGGAGTGATCAGCACCTCCTTGAGGTCAGCGCCCATATCGCTCGCGTCCACCCGCTCCCTCCCCACGGCGTCATGCGGCTGCGGAGTCCCGCGGCTGCGGGGTTCCTAAGACTTCGGGGCTGTGCCCACCGGTGTGCCCACCGCCGGGCCCACCGCCGGGCCCACGGCTGAGCCGCCGGTGGCAGCTTCGCTGTCCTTCGTGAAAAGCAGCTTCCCATACCGGCGCAGCGCGCGGACACCGACCGGCAGATCAATCCAGCGCTGGCCGCGCCAGCCGGTCAGCAACTCATCGAGCTGCCGGATATGGCATGCGGTGAGCGCGCCCGCGGGGCAGCCCGCCGTGACCGCGGCACCGTGCAGCACACGGGACCGCACCGCGAGGGGCAGCGCAGTGAGCGCGGCCGCGTCCAGGCCACCGTCATCCGCCGCGAAGCCGTTCGGTCTCAATGTTCGCCCACTGAGCCAGTGCCTCATCGTCCGCGCGCAACTGGCCCGCTGTCCGCGCGAGTGCGGCCGCCACGCCGGGGCCGAGTGTCCGCTCGAGCGTGGGCAGTGCCTCATCGCGCACCCGGACCCTGGTGAACGCTGGATCGTGGTTGTGCGGGTCGTCCCACGTCTGCAGGCCGAGGGACGCGCACGCCGCGCACGTCACGGCCCGGCGGACGCCGAGCAGCGGCCTGCGGTAACGGCCCGCGCGGGCCTGCATGCCGGCGAGCGAACGCGCACCCGAGCCCCGCGCAAGGCCAAGCAGCACGGTCTCGGCCTGGTCGTCGAGGGTGTGGCCGAGGAGCACGGCGGTCGCGCCGCGGCGGCTGGCAACCTCGTCAAGCGCCGCATACCGCGCCGCACGCGCGGCTGCCTCCGGGCCGCCTGAGCGCCCGACCGCGGCCGTCACCGGCTCCACCGGCTCGAGGCCGAGTTCGGCTGAGCAGCACTGCGACGCGGCTGGCCCGCTCGGCCGAGCCTTGCTGCAACCCGTGGTCGACAGTGACCGCGCCCGCCCGCAGGCCCAGCCTCGGCGCGGTGAAAGCCAGTGCCGCTGCCAGGGCGAGTGAATCGGCACCTCCCGAGCAGGCGGCAAGTACGAGCGTGCCGGGTGCGAGGTCGCTTACGCCCGCCTTGACCGCGCCGCGGACCGTGGCAACCGCCGGATGCGGCCCCATCGGGAACCCTCAGCCCTGCGCGCCCGGGTCCGGCGCGGCAGGGAGGGCGCCGCCGGCTGCGATCACCCGGTTCACCCAGGCGCCCGGATGTGCGATCTCGGCCCTGGTGGGCAGCGTCTGCGGCGATGTCCACACCTTGTTGAAACCCGCCATGCCCACGTCGTCGACCACGGATCGGACGAAGCGCGCGCCCTCCGCGTACTGCTTGAGCTTGAGGTCGATGCCGAGCAGCCGCTTGAGCGCCTGCTCCACCCGGCCCGCGGAGTGACGGCGGGCGGCGAAGCGGGCCCTGATCTCCGCCACTGTCGGGACGACCTGCGGCCCTGCGGCGTCCATCACGTAGTCGCCGTGACCCTCGAGGAGGGTCATGACAGCCGTGAGCCGGTCGAGCGTGACTCGCTGGCGCGGGCTCTGGATCGCCTCGATGAGGCTGTCGCCACCGCCCGCGCCGCCGCGCAGCGCACCCGAGACCACATCGGCCGCGGCGCGCAGGCGCTCTAGAATCGCCGCCGGATCCAGATCAGAGGCGAGCAGGAATTCTGAGATCTGGCGCTGCACGTATCCGCGCAGCCAGGGCACTGCGGTGAACTGCATCCGGTGCGTCTCTTCATGCAGGCATACCCAGAGCCGGAAATCGCGGCTCTGCACGCCGAGTTCGCGTTCCACCATGACGATGTTCGGTGCGACGAGGGTGAGCCGGCCCGGAAACGCCTCGCCCTGCCCCATAAAATCATGCAGTGCTGAATCATCCGGCTCATGCGCCGCGGAATCATGCGCCCCGGGATCGTCGGGTGCCGGATCGTCCGGTGCGGAATCGTCCTGCGCGCCGCCGTGCGGTGCGGGTCCGGCCGACCCGCTCGCCCGCTCTCCTGGTGCCGCTCCGTTGCCCGCGTCCGGGTCACCATCGTCGGCGCGGCGCGCCACGGCACCTGCGGGGTCCGGGGGCAGGAACAGCTCGTACTGGCCGAGCACCCGGCCTGCCAGAAAGGCGAGGATCAGCCCCATCTGCACGCCAGTGACCCTTGAGCCGACCGATCCGAGCAGCGAGCCCGCGGCGGGCCACGCGCCTGGCCTGTCACGCAGCTGCTGCGCGAGCGGATCAAGCACGACACGGAATCCGTCGACATTGGCCCGGATCCAGCCCGCCCGGTCCACCACGGCGATCTGCCCCGCGCCCTCGGGGCTGACCAAGCCGGTGACCTCACGTACCGGCTCCTGCACAGCGGCCGCGAGTTCGTGCAGCTCTGCCACGGCATGCCGGGCGTCGGTCAGGCTCACCTGCGGCCCCGGCCTCGCCCATCGCACGCCGGTGGAGACGGCCACGTCCCAGTCGATCATCTGCGCGCTGCTCACCCCCCCACCGTACGTGCTAATAGTGGATGCGAAGGTGACCGCACGATCCCGGCCCCTAATCAGCGACCCGGTAAGGGGTCGACGGTGACCCCAATCAGGGACGCCGGTCAGCGGCAGCCGCAACCCGCGAGCGCTGCCGCGAGCCGGTCAAGGATGGCAGCGGAGGCGGTCATGGTCTCGGCCGGCACACGGTTGATCATGAACGCGAACGAGAGCAGCCCGCCATCGCGGTCCACGACCAGGCCCGCGAGCGCCCGCACGTCGTCGAGGGTGCCCGTCTTGGCCCGCACGAGCCCGACCGCGGGCGCACTCAGCTTGGTGACGAAGCGGTTCTCCGCAGCGGACAGTGTCCCAGAGAAACCCGCCACGGGCAGCCCCGTGATCACCGCGCGGAGCTGCGGGTACCGCGGCGAAACGGCCAGCGAGATCAGGCGCGCGAGCGCGGCGGGAGTGATGCGGTCCTCAGGTGACAGCCCGCTGCCGTCAACGGTGGAAATGCCGGAACCCAACCCGAGTCGCCGCAGGGTGGCTCGCACCGCCGCCGCGCCGCCACTGAATGACGCGGGCGTGCCGGTCGCGATCGCCACCTGCCGGGCTAGCGCCTCCGCGATGTCGTTGTTGCTCTCGGTCAGCATCCACTCCACGATGCTGGGCAGCGGCGGTGACTGGACCTGGGCAAGCTCGGCCGCACCCGGCGCGGCCCGCCGCGGCGCCGGCTCGCCGGTGACGTGGATCCCCTGCGCGGCAAGCAGGGATGCGAAGGCGTGCGCCGCGTCCGCGGCCGAGTTCCTGCGAGCGCGGCCGGTAGTTGGACGGATCGTCGGCGTCTTCCGGGCTGCCGCCCGGGGTCAGCCGCCCCTGATCGACTTCAAGCGCGCTGACCGGGGTCACGGCGCCCGTGCTTACGTAGCTTGGAGACCAGCCGGGTGCCAGGCCCGGGCCAGTGAACAGCGACGTGTCATAGCCCACCCGTACGGTACCGGCGTGCGCGGCCCGCAGCGCGCTCGCGGTCGAAGCGGCGAGCGCCGCCAAGCGTGGCGGGCTGCGGATAGTCGGCGGCGGGTGGCCGCCCCACGGCGAGCGTCGGGTCCCCGCCCCCGACGAGGACTATGTCGCCCGCCGATGCGCCCCGCACCACCCGCGTGGTGAAACGGGCACGTGGCCCGAGGACGGTGAGCGCCGCAACCGATGTGGCGAGCTTGTTTGTGGACGCCGGGATGAGCGGTGACGTGCCGCCGCTGCTGAAGAGGACGTGCCCGGACACCGGGTCGGTGACCACCGCGCCCACGCTGCGGGCCGAGCGCGGGCGACGAGAGCAGCGGTGACAGGGCCGCGGCGAGCCCGGCGCGGGCCGGAAGCAAGCCGGATCCACTGTCAGGCCGGAGCACCGTGCTCCCGCGCACGACGGGCCGCGCCGGCGACCCGCGGCTCGGCGAGACGGGCCTGCAGCAGGTCCGCGAGCGTGACGCCGGCCGCGATCGTGAAGACGTTGAGCACTGCCAGCGTGACCAGCGCAACGACACGCGGGCGGCTCAGCACGCCAATGCCTCTCGTAGGATGCGGGATCCTTAGACGTTTGGAAACTGCACAATCGGACAATGAAGCCAGGTTGCCATGGACGGCCGCACCGCCAGGCCACCAGAGTCAATCACCTAAGAGGTCGCGCGGGTACGGAGGCGACCTCTGCGTGTGCGCGGAGGAGCCGCATCGTGGAGTTTGACGTCGTCATCGAGATACCGCAGGGGAACCGCAACAAGTACGAGATGGACCACGAGACCGGGCGGATCAGGCTGGACCGGATGCTGTTCACGTCGACCAGGTACCCGGCCGACTACGGGTTCATCGAGGGAACGCTTGGCGATGACGGTGACCCGCTCGACGCGCTGGTGCTGCTGCAGGAACCGACCTTTCCCGGCTGCGTGATCCTCTGCCGGGCGCTCGGCATGTACCGGATGCGCGACGAGAAGGGCGGGGATGACAAGGTGCTCTGCGTGCCCGCGCGGGATCCGCGGCAGGAGCACCTCCGGGACATTCGCCACGTGCCGGAGTTCGACCGCATGGAGATCCAGCACTTTTTCGCTGTCTACAAGGAACTGGAGCCCGGCAAGTCCGTGGAGGGCGCGGAGTGGGCCGGCCGCGTCGAAGCCGAAGCGGAGATCAACGTATCTCGTGAGCGACTGATGACCCTCGGCCATTGATCCGGCGCGGCATGGTGCACTGCATGTGGTTGGCGCGGCACGGTCGAAGGCCTGCCCATAACGGCTGCCGCGGCTGAAATCACGGCGGGTCTGCGCCGATCCCCGGGCCGCCGGGCTACGAAGGTGTCCCCGGGTGTCAAGGCGTCCCCCGGGCATGGTTTCCGCCGGGATGAGCCTGGCTAACGCGCTGCCGCGGGGCGCGACAAGCAAGGGGTTCCGCAGGGCGGCAAGCGACCCCGGCTTAGGCTGGGCGGGTGGCGCCGATCAGGCCCGGCTCGAAGATGCTGTCAATCCGCACATTCACGCCGGTATAGGGCGCGTCGACCATCATGTCGTGGCCGATGTAGATGCCGACGTGATGGATGGTGCTCGGATCGGACGTGTCGCTGGCGAAGAACACGAGGTCGCCACGCTGTAGCTCGGCGATGGGGATGTGCGGGCCAGACGTCCACTGTGTGCCGGTCCAGTGATCAAGCTGAACCCCTGCGTGCTGCCAGGCGCGCATGGTGAGACCGGAGCAGTCGAACGCGTTCGGCCCGGCGCCGCCCCACACGTAGGGCTTGCCGAGCTGCCGCAGCGCCCAGCTCGCTGCGGCATCTCCTGCGCTCGCGGACGACCCGGCGGCACCCGCGCCGTACGCCCAGGCCGGTGCTGAAACAACTGCGCTGACGGTGCTCGCTGCGGCCGACGCGGGCCGGGCCGCTGCCAGTTCCAGGGCGCCCTCTTCGGCCTGGGCGGCGGCAAGCTGGCGCACCAGCCGGTTCCGTGTCACCTGCGTCGACCTGAGAATCCGCTGCTGGCGGGCGACCGCCGCCTGGGCTGCCCTCCTCAGCACGGCGGCCTGCCACGCTGCGGCCCTGGTGGCCACCAGCTGATCGCGCGCCTGGCGACGGAACACCCGCGCGACGATGCTGGCGGCGGTCGCGGACGCGAGGACATCCGTGTCATGTTCCGTGATGACACGCAGCACGCCCACGCGGTCGAAGAACTCCTGCGGGCCGCCCGCGTCGCCAATCGCCGCCGCCATCGAGCCGAACGCGCCATCGCTTCGATAGGCGTCGCTGGCCAATTCGCCAACGGCGCCACGGCGAACCGCCTCCGCCGCCGCGGCGGCGGCAAACCTGCCCTGCGTCACGCGATAGGAGTCGGTGGCCCTGCGCACCTCGACGACCGCGCCGTCGTAGCGCTCGACTGTCGTCTCGGCCCGCGTCTCGAGCCAGCCGAGCCGAGCCTCGACGGCGGCGAGGCGGTCGGCGGCCCGGCCGACCGCGGCCGCTCGCTGCGCCACGGCGCCACGGGCCGCAGCCAGATCCCGACTCGACGGCACCGGGGACCCAGCGGACGCCGTTCCCTCCATCAAGCCGGTCACCGCCCCTGGCGGCCCGGCGATGAGCGCCACGGCGACGAGGATCCGCACCGGCCTGCGGCCGGACCGCATTCCCATTGGGTACCCCCTGCCCCGTGCTGACTGCCCCGTGCTGACTGCCCCGTGCTGACCGCCCCGTGCTGACCGCCCCGTGCTGACCGCCCCGTGCTGACCGCCCCGTGCTGACTGCCCCGTGCTGACCGCCCCGTGCTGACTCTGACCCCGTGCTGACCGCCCCGTGCTGACTCGCCCCGTGCTGACCGCCCCGTGCTGACTCTGACCGCCCCGTGCTGACCGCCCCGTGCTGACTCTGACCGCCCCGTGCTGACCGCCCCGTGCTGACTCTGACCGCCCCGTGCTGACCGCCCCCGCCATTGCTGAGCGCTGCTGAGCGCTGCCACTGCTGAGCGGCACCCGGCAGATGCAGCTGAAGCTGTGCGGCCGGCTGCTGGTGCGGCCGCATAATGCAGCATTCCACGATCTGACTCTAAGTAATCACCCTGATTCATACTGCTGAATATCGGCGCTAGGCGGGCGGAGCCCACGGCCGTAAGGGGAGGAGGAGGGGTTAGCAGCGGCCACGAAGTGCGCAACACTGGTGAACAGCAATCGCAAGGAGGCACCGTTGGACCAGGCCGATGATGTGCTGAGCCAGGCACCGCTCTTCGGGGCGCTGGATGAGGGGGCATCTGCGGCCCTGCGCAGCCGCGTCGAAGAGGTAGAACTCACTCGCGGTGAGCGGCTATTTGAAGAGGGCGATGACGGAGACCGCCTGTACGTTATCCTAAGTGGCAAGATCAAGCTCACGCGGGCTGCGCTCGACGGCAGGGAGAACCTGCTCAGCGTGCTTGGCCCAGGTGAGATGTTCGGCGAACTGTCCCTCTTCGACCCAAGGCCCCGCACCGCGAGCGCCACCGCCCTTACCGATACACGGCTTGCCGCGATGGCTCATGTGGCCCTGCGCCCATGGCTCACCGGGCGGCCAGAAGTGGCCATGCAACTGCTTCGCGCCCTGGCACAGCGGCTGCGCAGGACCAATGACGTCATGGCCGACCTCGTGTTCACCGACGTACCTGGCCGGGTGGCGCGTGCGCTGCTCGACCTGGCCGACCGGTTCGGCCAGCAGCGTGACGATGGCATCGACGTGCAGCACGACCTGACACAGGAAGAGCTCGCCCAACTGGTGGGCGCCTCGAGGGAGACAGTCAACAAGGCACTAGCCGACTTCGCGGGCCGCGGTTGGTTGCAGGTGTCGGCCAAGTCGGTGCTGATCGTCGATCCAGAACGCCTGCAGCAAACGCGCACGCTGAGCACGGGCTCCGGCCGCCGCGCTCAGCCGGTCGCGCCCGGCCTGCCGCGGCCCGGTTCGCCGTTGGCCCGGCCTGCCGCAGCCCGGTTCGACATGGCAGGTCAGAACGTGACCCCCGGCGGCAGCGTACCGAGCGCTGCCAGGTACGCGAGGTGCGCGCGCACCGTCCAGGCGACGAACGGGCGGAGCGCCGGATCGATCCCCTCGTATATCCGTTCGGCAATCTGGTCGACGGTCCGGTCCCCAGCCTCGATCGCGGCCGTCACCTCGGCCAGCCGCTCGGCGCGGTGCGCGATGTAGAAGTCGAGGATGCCCACCGGATCGGCGACCAGCGGTCCATGGCCCGGCATCAGCAGGCTGATCGGCGCCGAACTCGCCAGTGCGTGCAGCCGGTCGAGCGACCGCAGGTAGTCACCGAGGTCCCCATCGTGCGCGATCACCGCCGTGCCACGGCCGAGCACGGTGTCACCCGTGAGCAGGGCCCCGTCCTCCGGCAGCAGGAAGCAGAGGGAATCGGCCGAATGCCCAGGGCTCGCAACGACCCGCAGCTCACACCCACCCGCCGTAATCACGTCTCCCCCGGCCAGCCCTTCCCCGCCGAGCCGGTGCGCGGGATCGAGGGCCCGAACGGCAGCGCTGGTGATTTCCGCCAGCCGCCGTGCACCGCCCGAGTGGTCTCGATGCCCATGCGTGAGCAGGATCAGCGCAATCCTGCGCCCCTGGCTCTCGACCTGCCCGGCCACCCGGCGGAGGTGACGTTCGTCCGCGGGACCCGGATCGACCACAATCGCCGTATCGGCGCCAGGCTCGGCTATTACCCACGTGTTGGTGCCGTCCAGGGTCATTGGCGACGGGTTGGGTGCCAGCACACAGCGCGCACGGGCCGTACCTGACCCGTCGATTCCTTCCGCCGCGCCCGGCCTATCGATCCCTCCCGCCTCGCCGTCACTGCGTTCTCGCGCGGCTCCTGCGGCGTGCCCGTTCACAGTGGGTAGTCCAGGCCATCAGGAATGGTGAGCCACGCGGCGTCACCAATGACCGAGATCCCCGGCTGCCTCGGCACCATGTCCCTGCGTGCGGCGAGCGCGCCCGCGACGGTTTCGTACCGCGCAAACTCGGCGAGCGTAACCGCCGTCGGCGGCATCAGCAGGATCTCGCCCCTGCGGGCTGAGGCGATCGCCGCGGCTGGGGGCAGCCACACCACCTCGTCCGCTTCCCCGCCGACATCCCTGGTGCGCTGACCCGCGGGCAGCGCGGCGGCGAAGAACCTCGTGTCGAACCTGCGGCTCTCCATCTCCGGCGTGATCCATCTCGCCCACGGCCTGAGCAAGTCGGAGCGGAGCACGAGGCCGCGGCGCTGCAGCAGCGCGGCGAGCGAAAGCGAACGGTCGATGAGGGCCTGCCTGTCCCCTTCCCAGCCGTCACCTCGGGTGTCGGCCACCACAGTGTCTGGGAGCGGCCCGGCAAGCAGCACTCCGGACTCCTCGAACGTCTCGCGGACCGCGGCGCAGATCAAGGCGCGCGCCAGCTCGGGAGGACCATTGAGCACCTGGCCCCAGGTTGCGGCGTCCGGGCCCGCCCAAGCCAGGTCGGCATCCGCGTCGCGCGGGTCCACCGACCCGCCAGGGAACGCGTGCACGCCAGGCGCGAACGCCATCGACCGTCGGCGCCGGAGCAGGTAAACATCGAAACCGCCACCGCTGTCCGCGGGGCGCAGCAACGCCACGGTGGAGGCATCCCGCAGCGCCGCAGGTTCCATCTTGCCCGCCAGGATGTCGCGCAGCCGTTGCGTCAACTTATCTGGGAGCCGGATATCCGAGCGCGTCACCATCGTCCTAATCCGCTGCCGTTCCCGGCGCTGCCGTCCCCAATAAACCTCCTTGGCCCCAACCCGCCCGCCACGGGCTGTCTTCTGCCCGGCGGCCGGGTAGAGCCGGTAGCTGGACACGACGCCTGAACTTAAGCCTGCCGACGGAGCCGGTGCCTCCTCGGCCTAGTCCCCGACCTCGACGATCAGCTCCACCTCGACCGGCGCGTCCAGCGGCAGCACCGCAACGCCGACCGCGCTGCGCGCGTGCCTGCCCGCGTCGCCGAAAACCTCCAGCAGTAGTTCGCTCGCGCCATTGACGACCTGCGGCTGGCCGGTGAAACCGGCGGCGCTAGCGACGAATGCGGTCACCTTGACCACCCGACGTATCGAGGACAGGCCACCGGTCACCGACGCCACCGCGGCGAGCGCGTTCAGCGCGCAGGTGCGCGCAAGTTCCCTGGCTTGCTCCGGGCCAACACCGGCGCCGACCTTGCCCGTCGCGGGCAGTTCGCCGTCGATAAGCGGCAACTGGCCGGCGGTATAGACATAGGCGCCGGTACGGACCGCCGGAACGTACGCGGCGACTGGTGCCACCGGGTCGGGCAACTTCAACCCGAGCGCGCCGAGCCGATCCTCGGGCGACGTCAAGTCTTCGCACGCTTCATGTAGGCGACCAGCTGTTCGGCGTTAGGCCCGGGGATTACCGTGACGAGCTCCCAGCCGTCAGCGCCCCAGTTGTCAAGAATCTGCTTGGTCGCGTGCACGAGCAGCGGCACGGTTGCGTACTCCCACTTCTCCATAGCCGCCACCCTAGCGATCCCGATTCACGGTTCCGATCTGGCCGGGTCCACTGCTGGCTCGACCATCGGGGGCGGATCGATCTCGGGCACAGCTGGAATGTCAGGCTCGGCCACGGCCGGGGTATGCGGCATGGGCACAGCCTCGATGCCAGCATCAGGCGGCCCGCCGGAACCGGCACCGATCGCCGCCTCCGCCGCGGCGACCTCGGCGTCTCCGGTGTCCTGAAGGCTTGGCTCGTCCGCGGTCTGCGATGGCAGCGCCACCTTGTCGAAGAACCGCAGCAGCTCCACCGGAACTGGCATCACTAGGGTGCTGTTCTTCTCCGCTGCGACCTCGACCACAGTCTGCAGGAGCCGCAGTTGCAGCGCGGCTGGATCGCGGGCCATCACGTTCGCCGCCGCAGCGAGCCGCTTGGAGGCCTGGTACTCGCCGTCCGCCGTGATGATGCGGGCGCGGCGCTCGCGCTCGGCCTCGGCCTGGCGGGACATCGACCGCTTCATGCTCTCGGGCAGCGACACGTCCTTGATCTCGACCCGCTCCACCCGGATTCCCCAGGGGCCTTCTGTCGGATCGTCGATGGCCTCGCGCAGTTCCGCGTTCACCGTGGCCCGGTCGGTGAGAAGCTGATCCATCTCGGAACGCCCGATAATCGACCGCAGCGACGTCTGCGCCTGCTGTGAGACGGCGAACAGGTAGTTCTGCACATTCACGACGGCCTTGATCGGATCGACGACGCGGAAGTAGACCACCGCGTCCACCCGGACGGTCACGTTGTCCCTGGTGATTCCGTCCTGAGCCGGCACGGCCATCGCGACGATCTGCATGTTGACCTTCTGCATGCGATCGCCGATCGGCCTGATCACGGTGAGCCCGGGTCCGCGCGGCTCGGATATGATGCGGCCCCACCTGAAGATGATGCCCCTCTCGAACTGCTGTACCACACGGAGCGAGCGGGCGAGCCCGATCACCCCCAGGACCACAAGCACGATCAAGACGGCCAATATCGCTGCTACCACGGCTGACACCTCTTCTCGGTGAACCAGGCATCCCGGCCACCCCGGCCGAGGCTGGGTACCCCGTTCCGCGGGTTGCTTTCCGTACCAGCCTAGTGACGGCTGGCCCGTGCACCAGCCGGCAAGATCGGCCGACGCGGTCCCCGGGCGGACAAGTGCGGCCCCGGGCGGTCCAGGTGCGGTGCACAGATCCGCAGCGGGCTTGGCGGCGACTGATCGGTACGCAGGCGGCGATAGCCTTCATGGAGTGAGCGCGAGGGATACCGACTGGGACGGCGTGCGGTTGCACGTCGTCACCGGCAAGGGTGGCACCGGCAAGACCACCGTGGCCGCCGCCCTCGCTCTGGCGCTGGCGGCACGGGGACGCAAGGTGCTGCTCATGGAGGTCGAGGGGCGCCAGGGTATCGCGCAGCTTTTCGACTGCCCGCCGCTGCCGTACGCAGAGCGCAAGGTAGCAGTGGCGCCAGGATCGCCCAGCCTGCCGGGTGGCGACGTCTATGCACTTGCCGTCGACCCGGAGGCGGCGCTGCTCGAGTACCTGGAGATATTTTATGGTTTGCGCCGCGCCGGGCGCGCGCTTACCCGCTTCGGCGTCGTGGATTTCGCCACGACAATCGCTCCCGGGTTGCGTGATGTCCTGCTCACCGGCAAGGCCACCGAGGCTGTGCGGCGACGGACCAGCGGCGCAAACCGCAGGCACGTCTATGACGCGGTCGTGATGGACGCCCCGCCGACTGGACGTATCGGCCGGTTCCTCAACGTTACCGCCGAGGTCGCGGGGCTCGCCAAGGTCGGCCCGGTCCGCGCTCACGCGGATTCGGTCCAGAACGTAATCCGCTCACCACAGACGGCCGTGCATTTTGTCACTGTGCTTGAGGAGATGCCGGTGCAGGAGACTCTCGACGGTACGGCCGAGCTACGCGGGAGCGGCCTGCAGGTGGGTGGCGTCATGATCAACATGGTGCGCCCGCCGATGCTGCGGCCAGCCGAGCTCGCGGCCGCCGCGCGTGGCGCCATCGACCTGGACGAGCTGACCGTCGGGCTCAAGGCCGCCGGGATCGAAGAGGGCCGCGAGATCGCAGGCGATCTGGCCGCCGAACTTACCGCGCACGCCCGGAGGACCGCGCTCGAGCGCAGGGAACGGCGGCGCCTCGCTGCCACTGGGCAGCCACGCTATGACCTGCCGCTAATCCCAGACGGGATCGACCTGGGCGGCCTTTACCAGCTGGCTACGACGCTGCGCGAGCACGGGGCGGCATGACGGTCCCGGGCCCGCGTGCCGCCACGCCGCCGAGGTTCGACATCGACCGGCTGATCGGCGATCCCCGGACCAGGATCATCGTGTGCTGCGGATCCGGCGGGGTCGGCAAGACTACCGCGGCTGCCGCGCTCGGCCTGCGCGCCGCCGAGCAGGGCAGAAACGTGGTGGTGCTCACGGTGGACCCGGCACGGCGGCTGGCGCAGTCCATGGGGCTCACAACCCTGGACAACACCCCGCGGGTGGTCGCCGGGACCGACCCCGTAGCCGGCGGCAGCCTGCACGCGATGATGCTCGACATGAAGCGGACCTTCGACGAGATCGTCGAGGCGCACGCCGAGCCGGGCCGTGCAGCACAGATCCTGGCCAACCCGTTCTACCAGTCGCTGTCGTCGAGTTTTTCCGGCACCCAGGAGTACATGGCGATGGAAAAGCTCGGCCAGTTGCGCCGTGCGGACGAGTGGGATCTGATCGTCGTGGACACCCCGCCTAGCCGGTCGGCGCTCGACTTCCTGGACGCGCCGCAGCGGCTCGGCCGGTTCCTCGATGGACGCCTCATCAGGCTGCTAATGGTCCCGGCGCGAGCGGGCGGCCGGGCATACGTGAAGGTATTGAGCGCCGGATTCGGGGTGGTGACGGGCGTCCTGACCAAGGTGCTCGGCGCCCAGATACTTCGGGACGTGCAGACGTTCGTCTCGGCGCTTGACACTATGTTCGGCGGGTTCCGCGAGCGCGCGGATCACACCTACCAACTGCTGCAGACGCCGGGAACCGCGTTCGTGGTCATCGCGGCACCGGAGCCTGATGCGCTCCGCGAGGCCTCGTACTTTGTCGAGCGCCTAGCGGACGAGCGGATGCCGCTGGCGGGGCTCATCGTGAACCGTGTGCACCGCTCAGCGGCAGCGCGGCTATCCGCCGCCCGCAGCCTCGCAGCCGCGGAGAACCTCGACGATTCCCGCTATCCATTGGCCGCTGCGGTCCTTAAATTGCACGCAGACGTTATGCAGTTGCAGACGCGTGAGCGGAGGCTGGCGGAGCATTTCACCTCGGCGCACCCCGACGTGCCCGTTATCGAGGTGCCCGCCCTGTCCGAGGACGTACATGACCTCGACAGCCTCCGAGTCATCGGGAACTGGCTCGCGACATCCGGCGCCGTCTCGCCGGGGTGAGAGTTACCGGATCTCCGGTGGATTGTGGCCTTATGCGCGACAACCCAGACGGCGGCTGAGGCTGGCTGCGTTCTGCCCGCCTATCACAAATTGCGCACACAAACCAAGCGCGAGGGCGGACTGCCTTGCCAGCCACCGCCTGACCTTTGCTTTTCAGGCGCCGAACCGCTCGCGACGACCAAGACCTACGGGAGACCCCTGGCGGGAAGCCCTGCGATGCCGACGTACCGCCGCCCGGAGGCTACCTCCACCGGCTACGCAGGGGGTTGGCCCCTGGAGAACGGCGGCTGTAGAGGGGGATGGCCCCCAGAGAACGGCGGCTGCGCAGGGGGATAGCCCCTGGGAAAGTCGCTAGCTGGCGACAAGCTCGTCGTCGCTGAGCCCATCGTCACCGCTGCGCTCGTACTTGGCGCGGGCGTCCTCGAGCAACTCGTGCCATGAGGTCACGTCCGGGCGGCGGCGCAGCAGTGCGCGACGCTCCCGCTCGGTCATGCCACCCCAGACTCCGAACTCGATACGGTTGTCAAGTGCGTCCGCGAGACATTCTGTGCGCACGGGGCAACCGCGACAGATCAGCTTTGCGCGATTCTGAGCCGCCCCTTGCACAAACAGCTCGTCAGGATCACTCCCCTTGCACGCTGCGCGTGCAGTCCAGTCCGTGATCCACATGTGGCCCCACTCCTTCGGTGTCACACCCGTGGCGGGCGTCACGCTGGATGGCGTTCACTTGCGATCTCGGCCGACGGGCGCGGACGTCGGACCGCTTTTTTCAGCTGCGGAAGCACAACTTACGGAAGTCCCGCCAGTATGGCCAGACCCCGATGGGCCCATTTCACGGATAGCCCGCCTGGGTCATCCGACCGGGAAGGACTAGTCACGCACAGCAATAGCCGAAATACGATATGCCCTGATTAGGCCTATGACCAGCGCCAATATTGGAACATGACCAGCGCTGAGATTAAGCTTAATGACCAGCGCCAATCCTCCGGGCCGACCGCGGGCGTACCCTGGTCGCGTGCTGACCACAGGCTTCGCCGGGAAGACGAACGCTCTCGCCAGGCTCGTCACCATGTCCGCGGTCGGCGGAGTGCTCGTCGCAGGCATCCTGCTTCCCGCTATCGGCGGGATCGGTGTCACCGCACGTAACGCGGCAGACAAGTTCCAGGCGCTGTCTGCCACTCTACCCAACCAGCTGCCGCAGCGGTCCGAGATGCTGGACAGCAAGGGCCACGTACTCGCCTACTTCTACGCGCATCCCTACGGCCAGCCGGATGACGTCATCGACCGGGTACCGGTGAGCTTCAGCAAGATCGCGCCGGTAATGCGAGAGGCGATCGTGGCGATCGAGGACTCGCGCTTTTATCAGCACGGCGGCCTGGACGTCAAGGGCACGGTGCGCGCG
This sequence comes from uncultured Actinomycetota bacterium, assembly GCA_963820395.1. Lineage (GTDB taxonomy): Bacteria > Actinomycetota > Actinomycetes > Streptosporangiales > Streptosporangiaceae > DATFVJ01. Next base: position 179,315 of record CAWGAE010000020.1, read on the forward strand.
GCCGTCGAGGACCTGCGCGGCAGCAACGTGCAAGGCGGGTCGACGATCGCACAGCAATACGTCAAGAACGTACTGATCCTGACCGCGAAGAACGAGGCGCAGGCGCAGGTGGCGGCTTCGGATACGCTCGCACGTAAAATCCGCGAGCTGCGCTACGCGGTCGCTGTCGAGCATCAGATACCGAAGAACCAGTTGCTCGCCGACTACCTGAACGCCGCCTACTTCGGGCAGCAAGCGTACGGCGTGCAGGTGGCGGCGGAGCGGTATTTCAGCAGGAGCGCCGCGGACCTGACACTGCCACAGGCCGCGTTGCTCGCTGGCATCGTGGAGAACCCATCCGCGTACGATCCGATAGGTAATGCGGGTGCTGCGCTGGCGCGCCGTAACACCGTGCTCGCCCGGATGGCGCAGCTCGGCGCGATCACACAAGCACAGGCCACCGCAGCGGAGAACACCAAGCTGCATCTGCATCCGTCGATGGAGCCGAACGGCTGCACGGCGAGCTACGCCCCGTTCTTCTGCGACTATGTGTATCAGGTCATCGACAGCGATCCCGCGTTTCATCAAGCGGCCAGCCTGCTTGATGGAATCGGCGGACTTCGAATCCACACGACGCTTCGTCCTAGCGACCAGCAAGCCGCCCAGCACGCGGTTGACTACCTGATGCCCGCGAGGAGCGAGATCTACAACCCTGGAAACAACGCCGACACCGAGGTCCTCATCCAGCCCGGCACGGGAAAGGTCCGCGCGATGGCGATTGACCGGCGCTACGGGATGAACGCCTCAAGCGGCGAGACCGTGGTGAACTACGCGGTCGGACCACAGTACGACGGCAGTTACGGAGTCCAGATCGGCTCTACGGGCAAGGTCTACGTAATGGTCACCGCGTTGCTGCAGGGCATTCCCTTCGGCTTCAAAATGACCACACCGCAATCGACCACGATCCGTGGCTTCACCAACTGCAAGGGTCTGCCGGCCGGCCGGGGGACGCAGGCCCCGGTTCGTGGACGCTGCACAACGACGAGAGCGAGGGCGGCGGGAGCCACACGCTGTACACGGGTACTACCTTCTCCATCAACACGTTCTTCGCGCGCCTGGAGCAGAAGGTCGGTCTCTGCCAGTCTGTGCAGACCGCCAGCAAGATGGGGCTCACCTGGGCTGATGGCACATCCCTGCTCAACGCGGATCCAAAGGAGAACCACGCGGACGGCGCGGACAACGATCCATCCTTCACGCTCGGCGCGGACAACGTCGCGCCGATCGACGTGGCAGCCGCAGATGCCACTCTCCCTTCGCGTGGCATCTACTGTCATCCGGTGCCGGTCAGCTCGATCACTGACAGAAACGGGAAGGCAATGCCGGTGGAGTCCGCGGGATGCCACCGGGCGCTGCCGACCGAGGTCGCCGACGCAGCGAACTACATCCTTCAAGGTGATCTGAAATCGGGAACCGCGACCAGTGACGCGATACCCGGCCTGCCGTCTGCGTCGAAGACAGGCACTGCGGACCAGTACACCTCGGCGTTCTTCGTCGGCTACACCCCCGATCTTCTTGGCGCGGTATGGGTGGGAAACCCTGCCGATCCGGTCAAGTACCCCATGTCCCCGGGATGCTACCGCTCACCTACCGGCGGCCTGGTGTGCGCAAACATGTACGGAAGCATGGCACCTGGCCAAACCTGGCAGATGACGTTCGAGAGCGCGGCCCTGCCCGACCCACCGCTTAACTTCGTGACCGTGCCTCCGGCCAGCTCGTTCTTCAGCAAGGGCAACGGCCAATCCAAGCCACCGACGGCCAAGCCAGCACCAGCGCCCGGAGGAGACGGCGGGAACGGCGGCGGGAACGGCGGGAACGGCGGCGGGAACGGCGGGAACGGCGGCGGGAACGGCGGGAACGGCGGCGGGAACGGCGGGAACGGCGGCGGGAACGGCGGGAACGGCGGCGGGAACGGCGGGAACGGCGGCGGGAACGGCGGGAACGGCGACGGCGGGAACGGCGGCGGGAACGGCGGGAACGGCGGCGGGAACGGCGGGAACGGCGGCGGGAACGGCGGGAACGGCGGCGGATAACTGCTGCGGCGGATTACTGCGGCGGAAACCGGGTCGGCGAGCGACACGGCCGCTCGCCGAGAAGCTCCGCCGGGGGATAGCCCGAGTCCACAGGGTGCTCGGCCGGCAGCAGGCCCGTCCGGCCAGGCGGCCGTGGATCGGCGCGGTCATCTGGTTGCCGAGCACGGTCGCATCCGTGGTCTCAACGTTCGTGATCAGATGAGGTGGCGCGACAGCCTCACGGTCGTCTGCGCCGTGTTCGTCGCTGCTGCTGCCGCCGGAAATGCCGCAGGTCTCGGTGACATGCACCTTGTAGCCGTTCCAGAAGGTGTCACGCTTGGCGCCCCACCGGGCATCGAGATCATGCGGTGAGTTGATGCGGAATCTGCCCTGCGGGAGACCTTCCACCTGCGCCTCCCGCCGTTTGATCACCTCCCGTCCCTGATGTCCTGCGGCTCTGGCGCTGGGCAGTACCTGGTTCTGCCGCTTGGGGGATACGCCCGGGTGAACGCTGCCGCTTGCCCCGGTACATCGCCGCGACGGCCGCGACGATCTCCGGCGCGGGCTGTGGCCACGGCTGCGGCTGCGGCTGGACAGACATCACGGGCTCCATCCTGCGGCCGGGACGAGGGGGAAGCCGACCGCAGCCCGATCACGCAGAGCGCAAGATCCAAAACGGGTGCGCCACTCCGCTCGGACCCCGATTGCCTCCGGAATTAACCAGGGTCGTGGAGGACGTCAAACTGACCGGCGCGGCCCCGGTGCACCCGGTGTAGATCCGGAGATCATGACGTGCCCGTGCGGCTGCCTGCCAGCAGGTGCGGCAAGGCCGAGTACTGGCGGGTGGTACGGCGGGCTGGCAGGACCTCGCCTGCCAGCCGCCGTAGCCGTTGTCACTCAGGGACGGTAACCGCGGCAGTTTGTCGTCGTGTGGTCCCCTAAACAGGCCTCGGGCACCGGAAACCGGGAAGCCTGCACGGAGGCGGAGGCGGAGGCGGGGGCAAGGGGCACGGGAACCGGAACCGGTCGACGCACAGGGGCGGGCGCGGGGGCGGGGGACACCGGAACCGGAACAGGCACGGCGGGCTCGGGCACCGGAACCGGAACCGGTCGACGCACAGGGGCGGGCGCGGGGGCGGGGGACACCGGAACCGGAACAGGCACGGCGGGCTTGGGCACCGGAACCGGAAGCTAGGCACACACCGCGGGCTCAGGCAATTCCGCTGGTGCGGCAAGCAAAAAGCAGCTGGCTGCTGGTGCGACTGAGGCACGTGAGTGCTCTGTGACGCGGCTTGGTGGGTCGTGGCCGCAGTAGCCACGGGCAGGCTCATCGCGCCAGCCGCACCGATCGCGATGAAGGCGGCGACGGTCGCCGCGCTGCGCTTGAACAGAGTCGTGAGCATAAATTCGGTACCTTCCTGCTAGTAGCTGAAGTTCCTCGGCGGACTCCTGGCCGGCTGACGGAGCGGCAGATGGCGTGTGACAAATCCGGCGTCCCCGGGACCGTGCCGGGCCCGCCGCACGCACGCCACGGCCGGGCGTCCCCGGGACCGTGCCGGGCCCGCCGCACGCACGCCACGGCCGGGCGTCCCCGGGACCCGTGCCGGGCCGCCGCACGCCACGGCCGGCGGGCGGCGCGGGTGGCGGTGGCCTATGGGCAGGCCACCGCGAAGCGAGCCGTGCCGTTAGCCACGCGGGCCGGTTGGATCGTTGTCGAGTCCTCCCCTGTCGGCCGCGAAGAGCTGCCTTGGACCTCAACTGTGGAAGCGCCATGAAGCGCCGTACACGAGGCTGCCCAGCCGCACTTCAATTTATGCGGCCCGGCCCGCAAAATGTTTATGGCGGGTAAACGAAAGGCTATGTTTTGCGTTCATTGTCCGCCCTTTTCCCGCTGTCGTTACGGCTCCACGACTTTGACTGTTGATCAACGATCCACATCAGCCATGTAACAGAGGGAAACGTTGTCATGCCCTATGGAAAACGTTGTCAAGCTGAAATGGTGCCAAGCCGACATAGATTTCTGGGAGACGTTCATAAAACCTCAAGGAGCTATCCGGGGGGAGGGATTATCAAGCCTCAAAAGAAGTATCTAGAAAACGTTAGTAAGCCTAAAAAAAGTATCTGAGAAATGTCAGCAAGCTTCAAAGAAGGGTTGTCGAGCGTCAAAAGAAGTTCTGGGGAACATTGCAAAACGTCAAAGAGGTACTGGCTCGACTTTCGCGGTTATGCCGCTGCGCCTGCCCAGGCCAGCCGGATGACGTGGATTTCTGCGGGGTCGGCTCGCCGGTATGAGCCGAGGTATGAGCCGGCCGGTATTTCGCGGCGATGAGGACGCGGCGCAGCTTGATCATGTCAGCGGTTGACGGCTCGGCCTTGGTCCGGTACCAGGGGGCGCGGGCACGGTGGTCGTCCGCGTCGCCGGGGTGGTGCCCGGGGGTGGCCTACCACAGCGTGGCCAGGTTCTGGCAGGCGACGGTGAACGGCACTGTGCGGTGCACCGCCGCGGGCAGCCGGTTGCGGGCCTGCCCGGCACCGAAGATCTGGTTGGCGTCCTCGCTCGCCACCTCAATGGCCACCGGGCGGCGTAGCGCTCGATCACCGCAGCCGGCGAAGCGGCCAGGTCGGTGGTGGCCAGCGCCAGGTCATCGCCGGTCTGGGGGTGGTCGCGGATCAGCACCACCTGGGCGGGGCGGGGCCCGAAGGCGCCGTACCACACGCACTGGACGACGGCGGCCGGGGCGGTGGTGGTCGTGCCGTAGCGGCGCACGGCGACCGGGGCGAAGCAGGCGCCGTCTGCGAGGGCGGCCAGGCGCGGCAGCCGTTTGCCTTTGGCGCGGGGCCGGCCGCGCTTGCCGGTGCGGGCGCCGGGCAGCTCATCCAGCGCGGCGTCTGTGCGCAGCCGGGTGGTCCAGGTCACCGTGGCGGGCAGGCGGCGCAGTTCCGTGCCCGCGTGGGCGGCATCGGCCACCACATGGATGTCGCGGCCAGGCGCCGCGCGGGCCAGCGCGGCGGTCATCTGCCGGGCCAGGAGCAGCCGGGACGCGGGAGCAGGCGTGATGTCCTTGTGCACCAGCCGGGCGGCCACCGGCAGCGCCACCCGGCGGGAGCAGAACGGCAGCCGGACAACGATCGCGCAGATGACCCAGTTGTTACCCCGCCCCAGCTGCCGGGGCCCTTGGCGCCGTCATGAAACCAGCCGATGGCATGTCACCTTCCGGCCGGTCCGCTGAAACAGCGTGTCGTCGACCGCGGCCAGCGCTGGCTCCCCGCCCGGCACCGGCGGCGCCACGATCAGGTTCGCCAGGACCAGCCCGAAGGCCCCGGCACTCCACCGGGCATGCGAGAAGAACGCCCGGTCATGACGCCACACCCGGGACAGCCCGGCGCCGGTCAGCATGCCGCACGCCGTGCGCCGCCCTGCCTGGGTGAGGAACCCGGCGGCCAGGGCGCAGAACGTGCGGAACAACGGCGCGGTGAAACAGGGCTGGAACGCGGCCAGCTACGTTACCGGCGACGGCGGTGAGGTCAGGCCCGGGAGTATCAGCGTGGCTCTCTCTGCGAGACGTCGTGAACAGCGCTGATGCTCCCTTGATCACGTCTTCAACTGTTGGACCCGAGATCACTCGGTGTGTCGTGGCCACCCCAGATCACCCCGTCCGTCCAGTAGCGTCCGTCACCTCACCGGTCCGCACCAAGAACTAGTCGCGGTAGGGACCGCCCTTACGGGCGGACCCCCGCACAGATCCCAGCGTGCGGGACTACCGCACTGGGCTCCTACGTTGGGTGAGTAGCGGCGAAGCGGGCCTCCGGGAAGGCATGCATCACGCGCGCGGGCGGTAGCCATCGAGTTGCGATCCGGTTCATCCGTTCCCAGTTGATCCGCTTGCGCTGGCTGCGGCGCCGCAGCGCCTGGTACCGGTGCCGGGTCACCTGTGTCCGGAAGCCGTTGATCGCATCGATGTTGCCGGGCACGGCGTAGTAGGCCAGGTACCCTCGCACAACACTGGCCAGGCAGCGCCCTTGTACCGGGATGGGCTCGTGCCGGTGCCGTTTGAGCTGGTCATTGACCTCTTTCAGCTTCGCCCGCATCCGTTTCGAGATCGTGATCCGCTTGAGCCAGAACCGGCCAGACCTGGACGTCGCGCAGATATGCGTGAAGCCCAAGAACCCGAACGTCAATGGCTTCCCCAAGCCCCGGGCCGCCCGGTTGCGCGCAGCGTGCCGCCCGAACTCGATCAGCCGGGTCTTCTCCGGATGCAGCTCCAGCCCGTACTTCGCGAACCGGCCGCGAAGCTCGTCAAGGAACCGCTCGGCGTCCTCGCGATGCTCGAACCCGACGATCAAGTCATCGGCCCACGCACGATGATCACATCACCGCGGGCGAACCGCCGCCTCCACCAGTCGGCCCACAGGTCGAGGACATAGTGCAGGTACACGTTCGCGAGCAACGGCGACAGCACGCCCCCAACACAATAGATAACCGTGGCGCATGTCATCCTCCGTGTCGGTGTTGCCGTGATGGCCGCCGCCGCTGGTGACCCGTTCCCGGACGGGGATGCGGTGGCGGATGGTGATCTTTTCGGGTCCGATGAGGATGTCTTTGACCAGCAGCCGCAGTACGCGCCGGCGCTCGTGGATGCTGGCGGTGGCCGCGTTGCCGCGCAGCTGGGCGAGGAAGCCGTCGAGATCGTCGGCGAGTTTGAGGTAGGCGTCGCGGTCGGCGGCCTGGGCGTCAAGCGCCTCGAGCTGGCCGCGCAGGCTGGCCTCGCGGGCGCGCAGGTGCGGCATCCGGTTGCGCAGCTCGTCGATGGTGATCAGCTGTTCCTGATAGGCCTCGATCATGGCGGTGACCGACGTGGTCGCTTGGCCAGTGCGAGTTCCAGCTGTTTGCGCTGGTTGGTGACGGGTCGAATGCGCGGACTTGGCTGAGCCGGCGTTCGATCTCGGCGTGGACCAAAGCGGGATCGGCGAGCAGGCCGGTGATGTGATCCCACACGACGGTGCCGGGGTAGTCGGCCCGGACTGGCTTGTTGCGGCAGACCCGCCCGCCCTCATACCGGTAGTCGTCACTGCCGGGGCACCGGGAGTAGTAGATCTTCCGCCGGGCGGTGCGGGGTGATAGAAAACCTTGTCAATGTGGCAAAGCCAGTTGTGTGATGCGGTTTGGACGGGTGCGAGCGAGAAAACTGCCTGGCAGCTGGATGGCCGCCGAAGCTGGCGGAGGTCATCGCGCGCTCGTCGCTCAGCCCCAAACGCGCGAGGGACGTGCCCACCGACGCACGCCGCCCGCTCACCGGGCCCGCGCAGGCCGTTCAGGTGGCGAGCTGACGTCGCACCTCGGCCGCCACCCGGGCACCGTCCGCCCGTCCGGCGATCCGTGGGGTAATCACCTTCATGACCTGGCCGATTCCTCGTGGCCCGGCCGCTCCGGTTTCGCTGATCGCCGCGGCAACGAGATCGGAAAGCTCTGCGTCGTTGAGCTGCGCGGGCAGGTAACCGGCGATCACTTCAGCCTCCGCGCGCTCAGCCGCGGCCTGCTGTGGCCGGCTGCCGGTCTCGAATGCCTCCGCGGCCTCGCGGCGCTTCTTCGCCTCCCTGATAAGGACCTTGACGATCTCGGCGTCCGAGAGCTCGCGGGCGGCCGCGCCAGCCACCTCCTCGTTCGTGATCGCGGTCAGTGCCATCCTCAACGTCCGGGTCCGTACGACATCGCGCGCCTTCATTGAGGTGACCAGATCGGCGCGCAGCTTGTCCTTGAGTTCGGCCATGGTCACCATCCTGCCGTGCCCGCCGCGACGGTTGCGCGATCAGGCCCGTGTGCGGATCTCGCCTGTCGACTGCCGGGTAGTGACCACTTCGCCCAGGCGGATCTCGATCCCGCCCGAAACGCCAGATGGAACGCCAGATGGACAGTGCGGCGGCCCAGGTGACAACGAAGGCCCGCAATTATGAAGCAGCCGCGTTGATATCGAACTTGCACATGTTGTCCAAGCGGGCGCCGTGCAACTCGAATTGCCCGGCGCGCACGCCGGGAGCTCGATCGTGCCGATGACCGGGGCCGGACAAAAAGCCGGTAATGACGACGCTGTGGCCCTTGCGGACCGGGCGGGTGAAGCGCCAGGTCAGCCTGCGCGCGGTCATTAGTGCGGCCCCGCGTAAGCGTTTGAGGGGGTTCGCGCCCAGGGTTTCGTGTGGGTTATGCGGCCCTTCGGAGGGCACTCGCCTCGACGGGCCGGTGGGCCGCGGGATGGTCGTGCTGGGCGTGGCGGGCGAGATAGCGTGTGTGGTCGGCGCCGGCGTCATAGGTCCAGGTATAGGGGTGGGCGGTGCGGTTGTAGCGGACCGCGAAGCTGGTGATCTTGTCAGTGAGGTCGGCGCGCGAAGTGAACTCGCCCCGGCGCAGGAGGCGGCGGGTGAGGGCTGCGAACCACAGTTCGGCCATGTCCAGCCAGGAGGCGTGCCTGGGCGTGTAGGTGACCGTGATCCGGGGGTGCGCGGCGATCCAGGCACGGGTGGCGCGGGAGGTGTGAGACGACCCGTTGTCCATGATCAGGTGAATGTTCAGGCGCGGGTCGATGCACTGGTCCAGGCGGTGCAGGAAGCCGGTGAAGGTGGCCGGGTCGTTGCGGCCGATCGGCTCGACGACGACCTGCCCGGTGGCGGTCTGCAGCGCGGCGACGATGGACACGGTGCCGTTGCGGACGTATTCGAACTCCCGCCGGGCCAGCCGGCCCGGCCGGGCGGGCAGTTCGGCGTATCTGCGGTGCTTGGCCTGGATCCCGGTCTTTTCATCGATGCAGATCACCACGGTGTGTTCGGGCGGGTGCAGATATACCTCGCATACGGCGGCGGCCTGCGCCCAGAACTGCCCGTCATCGCGGCGGTTCAGCCAGCCCCGGACCCGGTGTGGCGCCAGTTCCAGGCCGGCCAGGATCCGCCCCACCTGGGAGGCTGAGATGCCCGTGCCGGCCAGGTGGGCGGCGATCATGCCGTGCGTCCAGACCGATTCGCCGGCTGGCGGGGTGGAGGTGGCCGTGGCCACGATCGCCAGCCGCACATCCGGCCCGTACACCTCGGGCCGGCCGCTGCGGGGCCGGTCGGACAGGCTCGGCACGCCCCCGCAGGCGAACCGGCGCCGCCAGGTCCGTACCATGTTCACCGAGCAGCCCAGCTCGGCGGCGATCCGGGCGTTCGCCTGGCCCTGGTGGGCCAGCAGCACGATCATGGCCCGACGCACCAGCACCTGCGGCGAGGATGGCCGGCGCGCGATCGCCTCCAGCTTCGCCTTGCGGCGCGACCCTAAAACCACGATGTCCTGGCTGGCGGCACGCGCCACAACCCACCTCCGGGCGATCAGTGATGATCGCCCGACAATGCCCGGGACAAGATCAGGACTGGCGGCGACATGCCCCGGCGACAATGACCGCATGCCCGTGCCGTCCACGCGCCTGAAGGACCTGATCGAAGGAACCGCCGGCCACCACGCCTCCCAGCGCTGGCCGGCGCTCGAAGAGGTCACCATCAGCTGGCGCGGCTCCTACGGCTACCTCCGGCTACCTCAGCGACAACGACGACGACACGATCAAGCTCGGCCGTATCCCGTACCTCGGCGACCCTGACGAGTGGGCCTTCGCGATCTGGCAGGACTCAACCGGCACCTACGCCGATGCCGTCCTCCTGGACGGGCACGTCACCGGACATCCCACCCAGGCCCTCGACACCGCCTGCACCCTCCACCTCGCCGACACCGGCGACCATAGCTAACCCCTCAGGGACTTACGCGGGGCTGCATTAGTGGGCTGTCCCGTGGATCTTGGTTGCCGGGCAGCGGCTAAGGATCTACGGATACCCCTGGCTGCCGAGATCGGTTATAGCGCCAGGCCGCGACCGCCGGCATGGCACCATGAGATGGTGCGAGCACCGGCCCTCATCTCTCTCGGCGCCGCCGCTGTCGGCGTGACCGGTTTCGGCTACGCGTCGGTCATCGAGCGCAACATGTTCCGGCTGCGCCGCTGCGACGTACCCGTCCTCCGTGACGGCGCTCGTCCTGTCCGGGTGTTGCACATCTCCGACGCACACCTCACGCCCGGGCGGCGCAGACTCATGTCCTGGATCCGGAGGCTGGACACCCTTGCCCCCGATCTGGTGGTGAACACGGGAGACTCGATCGCGCACGCGGCAGCCGTTAAGTATTTTCTTGGAGCCCTCGGTCCGTTGCTCGAGCGGCCGGGCCTGTTCGTCTACGGCTCCAACGACCTGTACTCGCCTGTGCCGAAGAACCCGGCGCGCTACCTGTGGCGGACCAGCGCGACGGATCATGCCCGCATGATGCCTGACCTTCCGTGGGCTGCGCTTGGCGCCGGTATGGCTGCGGCGGGCTGGCTGGACCTCAACAACCGCCGCGGCCGCGTCAAGGCTGGAGAGCTCGACATCGAAGTCGCTGGCGTGCATGACGCGCACCTCCACAGGGACCAGTACGACCAGATCGCCGGACCGGCCGATCCGGCGGCGGATCTGCGGCTCGGCCTCATGCATTCGCCCGAACCCCGCGTGATGGACCGGTTCGTGGCGGACGGCTTCGATCTGTTGCTCGCCGGGCATACCCACGGCGGCCAGGTCTGCCTGCCGGCGCATGGCGCGCTCGTGACCAACTGCGGGATCGACACAGCACGGGTCAACGGCCTGAGCCGCCATCCGGCGGCCGACCAGCCAGTGCTTGATGGTAACCGAGCATGGCTACACGTGTCCGCTGGTCTTGGGACCTCGCCGTGGGCTCCCGTCCGCTTCTGCTGCCCGCCCGGGGCGACACTGCTCACCCTGGTGCCCGCCACGAGCGAGCGCGGACGTGATTGAACTGGCGGGCCAGCGCCTCGCACACGCCCGGACCGCGCCGACTGACGTGCGCGACGCCCTTGCCGGGTCCCCCGCGCAGCTGTTCCGCGTACCAAGGGCCGCAGCGAGCGTCCCTCGCGGTCCGCTAGACTCTCGGAAGTCCGGGATTGCTCCTGGATAGGGACTGCAGATGCGGTCACCGGGGTGTGGCGCAGCTTGGCAGCGCGCTTCGTTCGGGACGAAGAGGCCGCCGGTTCAAATCCGGCCACCCCGACGCAGGTCAGAGGCTCGTTTCTCGTCATGAGAGGCGGGCCTCCTTGCGTCCGTGCGTCACGCGTGCGTCCGGACGGCGCGCCCACGACTCGACCACCTTGCCGTGCGCATCCGGCGCCAGGTGCGCGTACCGCTGCGTTGTGGCGTAGTCCTCGTGGCCGAGCAGCGCCTGGACGTCATACAGCGGCACCCCGTCCTGCACCAGCCACGACGCGGCCGTGTGCCGCATGATCCGCGGCGGGAACCGGCGGATCCCCGCAGCGGCCACCGCCGGGTACCACACCCGGTCGCGGAAATGCCCGTCGGTGACCGGGCCGCCTTCCGGCGCGGTGAACACCAGGGAATCCCGTGGCCGGCCATCAGCCCGGACATGCCCTCCAGAATCCGGGCGGGGACCGGGGCGACGCGGTGCGACTTCTTCGACTTCGGCCACTGCCGCACCCCGGTGCGGGTCATCACGTCAACGACCTGGATCTTCCCGCGCAGCCAGTCGACCCGGTGCCCGTGCAGGCCGAACATTTCGCCGGGACGCAGACCCACGTCGGTGCCGAGCTCGATCAGGACCCGCCACCTCGGGCCGCCGAGCAGCTCGGCCGCGTCGTAGAGCGCGGCGGCCTCGTCCGGCTCGAGGAACTCGACCGGCCGCGGCTCGATCTTCGGCAGCTCCAGGCCGGCGAACGGGTTAGTCACCACGATCGGCGGATGTTCCTTCATCGCCGCCGCGTACAGCGAGCTCATGAGGTGGACGACGTCGTGGATCGTGGCCGCGGACAGCACCGGCACGTCAAGGTCGCCGCTGGCGACCCACCGCCCCTGATGGCGCGCCCGTCTCGTGCCGCGGAGCCGGTTCACCCACTCCGCCGCTTCCATCCGGGACACGGCCCCCATCGGCCAGCGCGCCCACTCCGGCTCACAATGCGTCGCCCACAGCGACCTGTTCTTGGCCTTCGTCGGCGCCTCGACGCCGCGGGACGCCGCCCGCCGGGCATGCCACTCACGGACCCTGATCTCTCCCGCCCTCGGGTCACGCATGTCGCCGCGGGCGAACCGTGCCTCCTGCTCAGCGGCCCACACCTTGACCACACCTTTGAGCCGGTCGGTCTGCGTGTGCCGCCTGCCATCCGGGCCGCGGACGGTGACCTGCCAGCTACCCGACGGCAGCCTCCGGTAATACGGCATCAGCTGTCCCCCTCCGCGCCGCCCGCGGGCTGCTCCTCCGCGATCAGCAGCTCGCCGCTGTACCCGAGAGGATGTTCCAGCAGGTCACCGTCCTTCAGGCGTTCTGCGACGCTGCGAGACACCGGCGGCGGCTCGAAACCGAGGCTGATCAGCCAGTTGAGCAGGTTCGCGATCGCCTGCACAACCTGTCTGGGCGGGTCGCCCCCCTGCCTGGCAACCGCCTTGTCCGCGAGCACATGCTGCCTGTTGGCGCGTTCCACGTCGCCGACCGCGAGCGGATCCGCGGAGTGTTCCTCTTCGGCGAGCATCTGAAGCCAGAGCCACATGTTGCGTAGCAGGTCAACGGGCCTCGCGTCTTTCCGCCATTGGAACCAGCGTTTGCGGTCCTCTTCGGTGGCTGGGACCGCCTGCCCGGAGATGGCGCGGAACGCGTTGTCATCACCGGCGGCCCATGCGGCCGCGGTCATGAGGTCCATGCCGGCGTCCGGGGTGATCTGAAGCTTCTCGGTCCCGCCGCGCGGCAGGAGCAGCAGGATGGGCGGGACCTCGAGCGCGTAGGCCAGGATGAGCACCTCGTCCACGGTGACGTCCCGCCGCCGCTTGCCGTCCGGCCCGCGGCGGCCTGTCTCGATGTTCGCGATGACCGGTGCGGTGATCTCGGGTGCGCCGATCTCCTTGCAGCGCGCCGCGAGTTGCTTAGCGGTCATGCCGCGTCGGTCACGGATCTGCTTGATGCGTTCGCCGATGAGATCGCTCGCCCGTCTGGATGTCATATCGACACCGTATCGTACAGATTGACGTGACGGCGAGCAGTGGGGCACACTGCCATGCATCGGCCGTTGGTCGGTCAGAGAGTTCGCTTGCCGATCCGACAATCACCTGTGAGGCAGAGACCCATGGCGCAGAGGCAGCAGACGAGACCAGTACACCGCACCGAGCCACTGCAGCTGCTCACGATCCCCGTCACCGGGAAACGGATCGGTGTCAGCATCAACACCGTTTACCGGCTTATCGCCACCGGTCAGCTCCGGGCAGTGGACGTCGCGCCGACCGGCTCGCGGAGACCGAAGACGCGCGTACGCAGCGACGACTTGGAGGCGTACATCGAGTCGATCACACACCAGCCGAAGACCGGCCCGGCTGGCCCGACGGCTGCGTAACCCCTCATGCTGCGCCGCGCGGACCATACGAAACGCGGAGCGGCCCGCAGGACACCAACCTGCGAGCCGCTCCAAAGCCGCGTAGCCGCCAAGCCACCGACACCACCAACGAACCCTCTGAAGGACGCTGATGTCTCGTCTGAGCGTACATGGCGGGCCTGACAATGCCAGACGTTCCACCCGCGAGCCGCCTACGGTCATCGCCCAGATCTTCGCGCCGTCCCACCACTACACATTGTGGTGGATTATCCATCTCTGCCCGGTTCGCGGATCCGGGCATTTCGGCCGCGCTGAGACCGAGCAGGAATGCTTCGGCGTACGCCGTTCCGGCTGCGGCAGAACGATCGTCATCATCCCCAGCCAAGCCGACGACGGCCAGGTCGCGTCATGACCGCGCGCGAACTGCCACACGACATCGAGGCCGAGCAGCGCACTCTGGGCGCAATGCTGCTGTCCGGGGATGCCGTCTCGGATGTGGCCGCAGTGCTCCGCCCACAGCATCATTTCCGGCCCGCGCACCAGATCATTCACGAGGCGATCCTTGACCTTCACGTGGCAGGACGCCCAGCGGACGCGGTCACCGTCGCCGATGAGCTACGCAGGCGGCAACAGCTGACCAAGGTCCAGGGCGCGCCCTACCTGCACACGCTCATTGCCTCGGTGCCGACTGCGGCGAACGCGGCCCACTACGCCAGGATCGTCAGGGAGTGCGCCGCCAGGTGCGATCTCATCGCCATCGGGGACCGGATCGGTCAGCACGCGGCGAACCCCGCGGCGAGCATCGCCGACGTTCGCGAACTGGCCATCCGCACGCTAAGCGAGGGCGAGGGCGAGGGCTACGAGCATGCCGAACGGGACAAGGCCGAGAAGCTTCGCGTCACGCCTGTTCTCCACGATCGAGGTCAAGGCGACCGAATGGCTGTGGCATTACCGCGTCCCTATCGGGGCACTGACCCTGCTGCCCGGCAGGGAAGGCACAGGGAAGTCGACGGCGGGAGCGTGGCTAACGGCCGGGGTCACCCGCGGCACGCTCCCGGGCGTGTACGAGGGCATCCCCAAGGGGGTGTTCTACGCCGCCCGCGAAGACGACTGGGAACGCACCATCGCACCCCGCCTGATCGCAGCGGGCGCGGACACGGGGCTTGTGTTCCGCATCGATGTCGAGTGCAGCGGCGACACCATCGAACTAGTTCTTCCCCGGCATTGCGAGCTGCTGCGGGAGGCGATCCGCAAGCACGATGTCGCCCTGGTGTTCCTCGACCCGTTGATGAGCAGCATCAGCGGCGCGCTCGACACCCACAAGGACCGGGAGGCCCGTAGCGCCCTTGAGCCGTTGTCGGCTGTCGCTATGGACACCGATTCGTCGATCGTCGGCCTCGCGCACTTCAACAAGGCGATAACGACAGACGCGCTGAACCTCGTCATGGCCAGCAAGGCGTTCACGGCCGTACCGCGGGCGGTGATCGGCATGGCGCGGGACGACGACGCCGACGAGGACGGCGCCGTTGTCCTGTCACAGATCAAGTCGAACTTGGGGCCGCTCGACATTCCCTCGCTGAAGTTCACCTTCCAGCAGGTGACAGTGGAGACCGAGGACGGCCGCGGTGCGCACGTCGGGAAGCTGGTGGAAGGCCGGCGAGACGGAGCGGTCCGTGACCGACATCCTCGCGGGACGCGGCGACGAGATGGACCAGGAGAAGTGGAATGTCGCCGCGTGGTGGCTCTACGACTACCTCGTCCATAAGGATCGCGGCGGCGAGGCCGAGGCGCGCGAGGTACTGGCTGCCGCGAAAGGCGCCGGCCACTCCAAGGACTCCGTCAAGCGCGCGTCGCAGAAGCTCGCGGTCGTCAAGCGCAAGAGCGGCTTCCAGGGGCGCTGGCTTTGGACGTGGTCGCCTACGGAGAGTAAGCAGCCCGAGGGGCAGCGACCGCCCGCAACCGCGCAGATTGCAAAGGGAGCAAAGGGAGCCAATGAATATGAGACAGCAAATCCTTTACGCCCTTCGCGCCCTTTGGCGAAGGGACGCAAAGGCCAGTCACGAAACGTAGCAGCAAGCGAGGGGGAAGTTGTCCAGCTCCGGCAGCTAGACGGGCTCCACGACGACGGCAGCGAAGGCGAGCCTGCATGAGCCGCGAGGACGCCGCTGCGAAAGCTCGCCGCTATCTCGGTGAAGGCAGGCTCACTGTCACCAAGGTGGCCGGTGACCTGGTGCGGGCGACATGCCGTGGCGACGGCGAGGGCTACCGCCTCGGCCACGAGATGGCCCGCAGCTGGTTCGGCGACTGCCCAGTCCGCACCCGACCGCTGCGCCCACCTGGCCGCACTCAGGTTGGTCACCGTCCGGAGGGCGGCCGCATGACACTCCCCGTGCCAACCCTGTGTCAACCTCAGGCCGCGACTTGTTCGGTCGATGGCCCGGGGAGAGCGGCTGCGGCTCCGTGTTTGGCGGGGTCGTAGGGGACGCCGTCGAGCCAGCAGCGCCAGATGGCGCGGATCCAGGCGCGGACGAGGACGCGCACGGCGTGGGGGTGGTCTTTGCCGCTGGCGCGGGCGGCGGCGTAGATGCCGGCGGCCCAGGGGCTGGCGCGGCGGCTGTTGTCGGCGAAGGTGGTGATCGCCTGGCGGAATCGCTTGTTGCAGGCCCAGCGGAAGCGCACGGCCCGGGCACTGGGAGTCCACGTCGTGAGCCTTTCCCTGATCGAGCTGGTCACCGATTTCGCCGGAACGATCCGGGCAGTCGATGCTCGTGCACCAGTGGCTCTGAGGAACCGCAGGGGGCCGGAGCCTGCCCGGACCGGACGCGGTCCATCCCCTTCACGGTGCGGGCCGTCACCGGGCAGCCTCCAGAGAGAAGAGACAGCCATCGTCCAGGGCCTCACACGACGGGTCAGAGCCGTCGCTCGCGGCCGGAGACGACGCGTCGCCCCGGGCCTTGCACGACACGTCGACCGCCGCCGGCAGACGACGGCTCGCAGCCCGTGTAAATGGCCCAGGCCCGCCTGACCGCCCCGGAGCCGGGGAACAGGTCATCCAGGGTGTCCTCGGGCCCAGCGCCGAGCAGGGTGAAGATCCACCGGCACACCGCGACGGGCTTGGCGCCGACCACCCGGCCGGGCAGCGTATCCAGCGGCCCGACCCCGTGTTACCGGCCTGTTTATCTGGCCACGGATCGGTGATCAACGGCAACGCTCATTCGTGACGGGCTACCGGGACCGGCCGCCCGGCTTTCAGGAGCACGAAGCCAGCCGAGGCCCGTATGCGAGCAGACCGCCGCTAGTGCCTGCCCGGCGGTGGCCAGAAGTCGCTTCCGTGGCAGTTCATCACGGAGAGCGATTAGCCCTATCGGCCCGGCGAGCGCCGAGTTCGCGCAAATCGGCGAGTCTGTGCCCGGCGGCGATCGCTCTTGATACGCCGTGCACCGCGCGCAGAACACCCAGTTCTGGCGCCTACCCTAGGGGATGCCGCACCTCATCGCGGCATGTGCGCGCATCTCCGGCACCAGGCGGTCATGCATAATCATGCAGGCAGGTTGGCCAATTGCGAGGACGGTCGCGGCCGCCGCTTGCATCCTTGACCCATACCGGGCGGGACATTGTGGACCGCAGCTGCACGCACACCTAGCCGCCGTTCGGCGCGGCTGTGCAAGGGTGGTTCGCTGCGAGCATCGCCGCCCGTAACAGGTCGATCTGCGTGAACCTGGCTGGATCCCGTCCGGCCTGCGCACCTCCGCCGGTGTGTGAAGCGATCTCCTGATCGCTAGCTCCGGAAGTAGCGCGCCTGCGCCAGCCGAGTGAGACCCCGGTCCAGACGGCACGTCCCGGCGGTCGGCATTCGCCCAGCGTGGTGGTGGCTGCTCACCCCGCGCAATGCCGATGTGCTGGTCCGTAACCGGCCGACCCTCGCTCGGCTCCCCTGTGCTGGTGACGGCGATGATGAGCATGCTGTTCCAGCCGGGTGCGTTGAGCGACACGGTCAGCCCGGCCCAGATCGTGTTTTGGGTGGCCTTTGCCGGCTTCTTCTTCGGCCTCACCTACGGGCTGCTCCAGATCGTCGGGGAGCTGGCGGTCTTCAGGCGCGAATACCGCTCTGGGCTAAGCGTGGCGCCTACGTCGCCTCCAAGATCGGCGTCCTGGTGCCGGTGCTGACCGTGGTGGCCGCCGTTCTCCTCGGCGTGCTGCGCGCGCTCGACCGGCTTCCCGCCGCTGGCTGGGACGTGTACGCGTCGCTGCTGGTCACGCTCGTGGTGCCTACGCTGACACCGTCTCCGGAACGGTCGCTAACCGCTGGCTGGTGCTCGCCGGGTTCGCCATGGTCTTCACGGCGGCCACGGTGTGGGTGCTGCGCCGTCGGTGCTTGCCCGCGCACACGGACGGCGATGAAGCGATCAACACCTCGGTAGCCAGGCCCGACGTCGTCCGCCGTCAGCTGTCCGCGGCATCGAGGCAGCGCTGGGCGTCGAGCGGTTGTCCGGCGATGGTGAATAGCTCCACCGCCCTGGCCAGCAGGCGGCCAGCGGCAGCGTCATGGCGTAGCTGATCCGCCGTTTGAGGGACCGTAGTGCCTCTTTGGGTGTCTGCCCTCCGCGGTCTTACGGTCGTAGTCAACGGCAGAGTGCAGGCCCCTGCCCTCCGGGGCTAGCGCCGAAATCGCCCGCAACATCTAGAACAACCCCCGCCCCGCGTCGCCATAGACCGGTTCTGATGCGAACCTGGCCAGGCCGTCCCAGTCAGCGACCGGCTTGCGGCACGGTCTCCGGCTGCTGACCGTCCTTGCACGGCACGTGCCGCCGACAGCCATGAATGCTTGCCGCGGGTAGCAGACCGGGGCCTGCCTGGCGGTAAGCGAGGCCGGGAGCCGAGATGAGAACCTCACCCAGGTATGGTTGATCGGTGCGTCCGGGCTGGCCGCAGGGTTAGTTCGCATCTCGGCGCAAAATCGGCGCTCGGGAGCGGCGCTGGAGATGCCGCCTGGCGCGATTGGATCGTGCGTGGTTGCGGATCGGGTTTGGGGTAAGCGTGGGACAGCGCGCCACGTCGCGACGCAGCGTAGCGTGGAATCGGCGGAGGGGCGCTGCGCTAGAGTCACTCCGTGACGGACAACAACGACTGGCGCGTGACGATCTCGCTTCCCGGCCAGGCGCATGTCGAGCGGGCGCGGCGATCCTTCTCCGGGCACGAGGTAGAAGAAGATGTCCGCCGTCGGCTCGGCCGGAACGTCGCCGTCGGCGCGGGTGACTCACAGATCTTCCTGTATGCAGGGACCGAGATCGCCGCCAGGGAGGCTGAGCGGGTAGCCGGCGACGTGCTGGCCCGCCGCGACATCCAGGCGGAGTTCGCCTTGCACCGCTGGCATCCCATTGAGGAGGAGTGGGAGAAGCCGGACGTCGCCATGCCGCAGACCGAGGCCGAGCGCCAGGCGGAGCACCAGCGGCTTGAGGACGAGGAAACCGCCAAGTCCCTGGCAAGCGGGATCGCCCAATGGGAGGCGAGGGTTGAGTGTCGCTCGCACCGTGAGGCGGTCGCGCTGGCGAGCAAGCTGGGCAGTGAAGGCCGGGCGGTCGTGCGACGATGGAAATTCCTGGCCGTCGGTGCTAACAACGAGGACGAAGCCAGGGAACTCGCCGAACAGATCAGGCGGGAGGCTTCGCCCGACGCTACGGTCCGCATCGAGCGTGCCGACGCGTTCGTGCCGTTCATGCCTTTCTGATTGTTTCACCACAAGCCTGTCAGCCGTCAGCCTTATCGGCGCTCGGCAGCACTCGCCAACCTGGGCGGCTCCCCAACGGTCTGGTCACGCTCGGTGAGAGCCACCGGCGTTGGGTCGCACGCCCGCACCGCCTGATTGAAGTGCGTTTCTGGGTGTGTACGACGTAGCTGACGTGGCGTTCGAGCTGAGTCGTGAGATCCAGATCCAACAAGGCCCGGAGCTGCGGCTGCAGGTCTGCGACGACGGCGCGGGCCTGCCCGACGGCTGGCGCGCCGGGGTTTGCATCACCGCGATGCGCGAACGCGCCGCCGAACTCGGCGGCGAGCTGGCGATCGGGCCCGGCCGGCCCGCGCGGCACCCGCCTCACCGCCCGCCTGCCGCTAAGGAGACCGCAGTGAGTGAGCCAATCCGGGTGCTCATCGCAGATGACCACCCGCTGTTCCGGGACGGCCTGGCCGGGCCTGCTGGCCGCGGCGCCCGGCACAGACCTGGCAGGGGCGGCCGCCACCGGCACCGAGGCGGTCGAGCTGGCCCGCCACACCCAGCCCGATGTGGTGCTGATGGACCTACAGATGCCCGGGCTTACCGGCATCGAGGCGACCCGCCGCATCGTCGCCGGCAGCCCGCACATCGCGGTGGTCGTGCTGACCATGTTCGATGACGACGACTCGGTGTTCGCGGCGCTGCGCGCCGGGGCCCGCGGCTACCTGCTCAAAGGCGCCGACCAGGGCCTTGCACGGGTGCCAGGTGAAACGGCCGTGTTCTAATCCGAACTTCCTATCACTCAGCGTAGTGTGGCTCTCCTCACCTGGAACTACGCCAAGTTAGCGCGCTAGACTCGCTAAATTGTAGGCACTAAAATAGTTGATATAGCACGGCGATTGCGGTAGACTTGCGGCATGTGCGCAGCTCAGGCGGCCCAGGGTGCGATGCACGTGGCGACAACCCGCAGGCACTACATCGCCAAGGACGGCGCCCGGCACGAATACGAAGCGCACCTGCTGCGCCGTTCATACCGCGACGGCCAGGGAAAATCACAGAAAGAAACGCTGGCCAATTTGTCGGAGCTGCCCGCAAGCTCGGTTGACGCCATCCGGAAAACCCTGGCTGGCAAGACCCTCGTGGACGCGGAAAGCGAGATAACGATCGAGCGGTCGCTGAGCCACGGCGACGTGGCGGCGGTCTGCGCGATGACGCAGAAGCTCGGGATGACGAAGCTCCTCGGCCCGGAATGTCGCCAGCGGGACCTGGCCCTTGCATTGATTACCTCCAGGGTAGTGCGTCCGGGATCAAAACTATCTACCACCAGCTGGTGGAATGACACGACCCTGGGCGAGGACCTCGGAGTAGCCGACGCCGATCCCGACGAAGTATACGCTGCAATGGACTGGCTGCTGACGCGGCAAGAAGACATCGAGGGACACCTTGCCCGGCGTCATATCACCCCGGGCGGGATCGCGATGTTCGACCTGTCATCGTCATGGGTCGAGGGGCATTGCTGCGAGCTCGCCGCCCGCGGGTATTCCCGCGACGGCAAGCGCGGCACCAAGCAGATCGAATACGGGCTGCTCACCGACGTCGAAGGCAGGCCGGTCGCGGTTCGCGTATTCCCGGGAAACACGTCAGATTCCAAGTCCTGCGCGGAGGCGATCTCCGTGGTCCGCGATAAATTCGGAATGAAAGAGCTGATCCTGGTCGGCGACCGCGGAATGCTCACGACGGCGCGGATCAGCGAGCTGCGCGGCATGGACGGCATGTCATGGATCACGGCCCTGCGAGCGCCCCAGGTCGCCGCGCTGGCCACCGACGGCGGCCCGCTGCAAATGTCCCTGTTCGACGAGCAGAATTTCGCCGAGATAACGCATCCAGATTACCCGGGTGAAAGGCTGGCCTGCTGCCGGAATCCGCTGCTCGCGGAGGAACGCGCGCGCAAGCGAGAGGAACTGCTGGACGCCACCGAGCGCGACCTGGAAAAGATCGCAGTGCGCGTCCGGGGCGGCCGGGGACGGCGGCTTAAAGGCAAAGACGCGATCGGCCTGGCGGTCGGCAAGGTAATAAAGAAACGAAAAGTCGCAAAACACTTCATCCTCGACATAGCCGATGACGCATTTACCTGGCAGCGGGACACGGAAAAGATCGAGGCGGAGAAGAGACTGGACGGAATCTACGTCATCCGGACTCCGGTCAAGAAGGAAGTCCTGGATACAGCCGGCACCGTGGCCGCGTACAAGAACCTGTCCCGCGTCGAGCGCGACTTCCGCACCATCAAAATCGACGACCTGGACCTCCGGCCGATCTACCACTACCTCGCGGCCCGCGTCCGCGCGCACATCCTGATCTGCATGCTCGCCGCATACGTTGTCTGGCACCTGCGCAAGGACCTCGCCCCGCTCACGTTCACCGACGAATGCATCCCGGAACGCGAGGATCCCGTCTCCCCGGCCCGGCGTTCCAGCGCAGCCAAAACCAAGGACCAGACGAAGAAAACAGGCGAAGACCTGCCAGTGATGAAATTCCAGGATCTGCTAGACCATCTGGGTAGCCTGCGCCGGGAAAACACCGTCATAGCGGGCCAGCGCATGCAGAAGATCACGATTCCGACCCCGCTGCAGCGGCGCGTTTTCGAGCTGATCAAGACACCCGTGCCCGTGACCCTCGCAGGAGCCTGTAGGCACGAAGGAACCTGAGGCCACAGCCATAACCCCAGGTCACTCCGGGTTCTCCTACCCAAGATCACGGAAGTTCGGTCTAATGCCTCGCCGAAGGGTGAGGCCGCCGTCGGGGGAGTCAGCGGCGTAGCGATGCCTGATGGGTCGGCTGTGGACGTGTCCACAGCTGGAGGTCTCGACGCGGATCGGCACCGGCCTGCTCGCGGCGGCACTGGGCCAGGTGCGCGCGGTGCCAGCGCGCTCACGGCGGCCCCAGCTGCCCGCAGCAGCCGGTTGGCCAGCTCCTCGGGGACCGCGGCCGTCACGGCTCATCCGGCTGGCCGGTTCCACCAGCACCTGAAGGGAATAGCCGTCGATTGCCGACCGGCAACCATATCGGCAGCGCGCGGGCGCCCGCGTCGTTGGCGAGTACGACCCGTCGTGGCCGAGCGCCTGCCGCTGTCCGACGCTCGCCGCGCACACGAACTACTCGACAGCGCGAGATCGAGGTGCGCACGATTGACGTGCTGACCGTTACAGTCGGCGTCGTCTCCGCGATCTGGATGTCCGACGACCTTGGCCTGCTTCGCCAGCTCGATGCCGCCACGCTGACGTGACAGCCACCGACCGGGGTCCGAGCGTGAGATGAAACGTGCGCGGCCGGCCAATCCGCGGCGAACGTCGAGGTTAAGAATCACCGGACGCCGTGATGACAGCGGCTCAGGCACGGCGTGGGGACTGGGCAGGATCGCCAGGCGCCGTGATGACCGCGGCCGGGCTACCGCGCCAGGCTGGGGACATGACGAATCGAACAGTTTTCCGTGACGGGATCCCTGCCGGCCGGGACGTGGCCGCCGGCTGGGAACGCTGGTGGACGGGGATCGACGGGACGCCCGGGGAGATCGTGTGGGATGCGGATCCCGCCGACCTCGCAGACGACCTGGATCACTTCGCCGCCTTGTTCGGCGACCGGCTACCGGTGGTCGACCTCGGCTGCGGGAACGGGCGGCAGACGCGGTACCTTGGGCGCCACTTCCCTTCCGTGCTCGGCGCCGACGTCTCGGCCGCCGCCATCCGCCGGGCGCGTGCCGCCGCCAACCCCCAGAACGTCAGTTATCGCGTCCTTGACGTGCGGGATCCCGGCGAGGCGTCCAGGCTGCACGGCGAGCTGGGCGACGCGAACGTGTACATCCGCGGTGTCCTGCAAGCAGTGCCACCCGCCGCGCGCCCCCGGGCGGTCGAGACGATCGCGCGGCTGCTCGGTACCACGGGAACGTTGTTCGCCAAGGAGCTGCCCCCGCAAGCCTCGGCCTACTTCGCCGCCGTCGTCGAACAGCACGGCATGTCAACCGGTCTCGCCCGGATTATGCGGCTCATACCTCCCGGGGAGATATCCGAACCAGACCTCGTGCGCCTGTTCCCCGCCGAGCGCTTCGATGTCAAGTCCACCGGAGCGAGCCACATTCGCACGGTCAACACCCTGCCCAACGGCGACCTGATCACGGTGCCGGCGATCTACGCCATCGTGCGGCCCCGCTAGGCGCGCTGAGCCGGCGGGCCAGCCGCGAGGAGTCAGCTCAGGTCCTGACCCGCGAGCTGGCTGCGCCGGCTGATGCCGAGCTTGCGGTAGACGTGCGACAGGTGGGTCTCGACCGTGTTGACCGACAGGAACAGCTCGCGGCTGATCTCCCGGTTCGTCCGGCCAGCGTGGGCGAGCCGGGCGACGGCCTTTTCCTGCGGGCTGAGCTGGCCGGCGGGAACGCCGCCGCTGCGGCCGCCGGCCCGGCGAAGCTCGGCCAGGGCCTGGCCGGCGTACCAGCCCGCGCCGCAGCTTTGTGCTTGGCGCACGGCGTGACCGAGTATCCGGCGCGCCTTCTCCCGCTCGCCGCGGCGGGTCAGGACCGCCCCATACCAGGTCAGCGTCCAGCACTGGGCCAGCGGCATCGGCACCTCGCCGATCAGACCCACGGCCCGGGCGAAGCCCGGCTCGGCAGTAACGAGGTCGCCGTCGTGCATGGCACAAGCCGCCCGCCCCGCCGCGGCCACGGCGGCGGGCCACCGGCTCGGCAGCCTGCACTTCGCCAGCCGGTCTGCGACCCGCGCGGCGTCGTCGAGCCGGCCGGCGGCGAGGTAGGCGCCGATGGCGTCAGCCGCGTAGGGGATGTGCGAGGGATCGGCGACGCCCCATTCGCTGAGGCGCTGCTCCAGCAGGCCGAACGCCGTGCAGGCGGCGTCGATCCGGCCTTGGCGGAAGGCGGCCGTGGCGCGCAGCCTGAGCTGGCAGCCGGTCGCCAGATACCATGCCGGGTCCGTGGCCGGGTCCTCGCAGGCCGCAGCCTCGGCCGTCCGCCCGGCCTCGAGCAGGGCGAGGCCCTTGCCCGCTCGCGCGAGCGGGAGCCCGACCGGCAGCAGTTCCGCGACGTCGCACGCGCGCTCAGCCATCGCGAGGGCGTCGGCCAGCCCGCCGAGCCGGCACAGCGCATCCGAGCTGGAGAAGGCGGCATGGAACAGCAGGAATGGCTCGGCGCGGTCCTCAGCGGACCGCAGCGCCCCGGCGAGCAGACCCTCGCCGAGCGGGAAACGCTCCGCCCACACCGCGATGTCGGCGGGCACGGCGGCCGGGTCCAGGCCCCAGCGCGAGCTGCCGGCAGCCGATGGCGACGGGGTGAGGCTGCTCGCCGCAGTCTCCGCGGCCGGCAGCCCGTCCGGGTCGCCCGATAGCCAGGCGCATAGCGCCCAGGCCGCCTCGGCGCATCCTCGGGGGTACGCGTCCGCGTCCGCGGCGAGCCCGCCGGCGCGGACGGCCACCGGCAGGGCGGCGCGCGGGCCGAGCCGTGCCCAGCTTTGCAGGGTGTGGTCGAGCAGCGCCTTCACGGCGATGTCCGCGTGCCCGCCAGCCGACGCGGTGGCGACGGCGTCGAACAGCTCGCCGGCGCGCTCTACGGCACCGCTGTTGAACACTGCCTGGCCTAGCAGCAGCTGCGCGGAAAGCCGGGCCGGCGCAGGCACACCCGGACGGGCGAGGATGCGATCAAGCACGGCCGTTGCGGCCTCACCCGAGCCGCATGCCAGCAGCGCCTTGGCCAGATCGACCTGCAAGGCTGCCGCCGCCCCATCTCCGGCCAGCCCCACCGCCGCGTCCAGGTAGCGGCGCGCGGCCTGGACGGCTCCGGCATGCAGCGCGGCCCGGCCGGCGCTGGTGAGAGCGTCTATGGCCTGCGCGTCACCGGGCAAGCCAGCCGCGAGGGCGTGCTCGGCGGCCTCGCCGATCGCCACTCCGGCGGCAAGGAGCGCCCGCAGCGCTCGCTCATGCAGATAGGCCCGCGCCGGCGGGGCGAGGCCGTCGTAGATCGCCTGGCGCACCAGAGCGTGCCGGAATCTGACCCATCCAGCGTCATCGCCGCGGAGCAGATCGGCGCTGAACAGGTCCTCGAGCGTATCAGCGGCCTGGGCGGCTGGCAGGCCGGCTATCGCGGCGGCGACCGCAGGCCGGAACCTGGTGCCCAAGACACTGGCTGCGCGTACATACCGTTGCGCGACGGAATCGGCGGCTGAGAACCGTGCGAGCAGCATGCGGCGGGTGACCTCAGCCGGGACCGGGCCACCAGCAGGCGCAGATCCCGGGTTCTGCAGCGCCAGTTCCAGCAACAGCGGATTGCCGTCACATGCTGACACCGCTCCGTCGGCCGCGTCGCGGCTGATCACGCCGAAATGATCCCGCAGCACCTGCAGCGCCGCCTGATCGGTCAGCGGAAGCAAACGCTGGATGCCAGCCACGCCCCGGGCGGCAAGCTGCTCCGCGGCCTTCAGCGCGGCACCGGGCCACGGCCGCGCAGTCGCCACAACCGCAAGCGGAAGCGCCGGCGCCCGCCGGCAGAGCAGGTGCAAAAGCGTCAATGAGTCCGGGTCAGACCAGTGCAGGTCATCGAGGGCCAGCAATACCGGCCGGGCGGCGGCCGCCCGCCTGATCCGGCGCAACGCGACGTAGAACCGGTGAGCAGCAGGCAGGTCTCCCGATCCGGCTGAGGAGGCCGGTGCGTCCGGCTCCTCCTCGTCGCCGAGCACCTGGCCGATCAGCCCATAGGGCAACGTCGCCTCCACGGCGTCACCCCCGCCCGCCCGCACATCGAACCTGCCGCTGGCCGCGGTCACGGCGGTTTGCAGCACGCTGGTCTTGCCCAGCCCGGCGGCTGCCACGACGAAGACGCTGCCGCCGTGGCCGTCGATCGCGGCATCCAGCAGCCGGCGAATCGCCTCGACGGCCGCCTCACGCTCGTAGAGCCGGACGTTCATCGGTCCTCCACTGTCTGATTCTGCACAGCATCCTCAACAGCCACCAGCGGCTGATCGCCCTCGCTACTGGCTGGCGCTACCGCGAAGACTCCCGCTGCCCGGCTCGGCTTTCCCGGCGCCCGATTGATTCCGTTGTTCGAGGCGCGCGGTGCTGCGCCCGGCCGCCGTGGCCGATCGGCGGCGCACCCGCTGACACGGCGGGGCGCGGAGAAGGGAAACCAGAGGTGACTGGACTTATCCGGTCCGGCCTTGACGGGTTGCGCACCGGCTTCCGTGGGGGGCTGCTCTTCCCCGATGACGACCGGTACGATGCCGCGTGCAAGGTGTGGAACAGCGCCGTTGACCGCCGCCCCGCGCTGATCGCCCGCGCCACGTGCAGGATGCGCTCGTCGCGGCGGCCGTGGCCGGTGTCGATGGTGGTGTGGGCGGGGAGGGCGTTCCAGCCGATCTGATCGAGGGCCTGGTAGAGCTTGGGCTGGTTGGCTTTTGCGATCAGGATGTAGTTTCCGCCGTCGCGGGTGATCTGCT
This sequence comes from uncultured Actinomycetota bacterium, assembly GCA_963820395.1. Lineage (GTDB taxonomy): Bacteria > Actinomycetota > Actinomycetes > Streptosporangiales > Streptosporangiaceae > DATFVJ01. The sequence continues at coordinate 205,983 of CAWGAE010000020.1, forward strand.
TGGCACTGGCCCAGGTGGCGTGGAGCGCATCGGCGGTTACGATGATCTTTGTGAGCTTACCCGGCTTGGCCTGACCGGGCGGGCCGTCGCCGTGCTGGCCGGGCGGGCCGTCGCCGTGCTGACCGGGCGGGCCGTCGTGCTGGGCGCGCAGCTGGGCGATCTGGCCGGGCGCGGGGGCAAGCTGGGTGCCTTCGCCTTTCTTGCCAGGAAGGCGGTTTGGGCGATGACGGTGCCGGTGCCGTGGATGACCGCGGCGAACAGGTGCAGCGGGTCGCCGGCGTTGGTGGCGCCGCGGACGGTCTTGCCGTCCAGGGCGACTATCAGGTGGCTGCGCGGCGGTGATGTTCCCGGCGAGCACCTGCCGGTACAGCCAGGCCGAGACCGCCTGCCGAAGGCACCGGGGTCGACCTGATCTTTGAAGGCCCGCCGCAGCCGTGGAGTAGGACGGCGGCAGGTAGCATCCCAGCCGCTGGTTGCAGCGCACCCCGAGCCGGGCCAGCGCGCCTTGCGGCAAGGGTCGGTGACGTTGGCCAGGGCGGCCAGCAGCCCGTCGCCGCCGGCCACGTCGACGCGGTTGAGGTCGGGATGTAGCTGCTGCACGCGGCATCGGCCACCCGGACATAGCAGGGGAACGCAGTGACGTCGAAATCGGCGGCCAGCAGCCCGGCGGCATCGGGGAACAGGCACTTGAACCAGTACATCTTCGGCATCCCGTGGCTGATCTTGGTGCCGCGGTTGCGAGCGTACCCGGCGGTGGGCCCGATCGGGCATCTACGGGTGGGTGCAGCGCTTCACGCCGGAGTTCATCGAGGCTGCGAGGCCGTGTCGTCACGCTCCAGGTGACTGTTGTAAACATTGATGCCGCCGTCCGGTGATGACCTGCCGGGACGCAAGCCGCCCTGGTGGTCAGGAAGATCGCGAGGTCCCGGACGGCGGACAGCCGGTCCTCGATCGTGCTGTCCGAGCGGGGCCAGGTGCCAGCCCGGCGGGCGCGCTCCCTGGCTTTCAGGCACGAGGCGGTGAAGGCGGCCACCGCCGGGCGGAGCGGATCGGGAATGGAGCCGGCCCGCTGCCGCTTCATTCCCGACCGTCCCGCTGGTCACATCAACGGACCCAGCTATCGGTTCAAAAACCGCCTCGCAGCCGTCGACACCACCGGACGTCCCACCGCCCGAACTGCCCGGCATACCCGAGCGCAGGCTGACCCGCCGCACAATCTCTCACATACACGGCACCGGCGGCGCCCACACAGCCCGGTGCGGGGAGCTGCGACGAACGTGCTTAGCCCGTCCGATCCCCCATCGGTGGTGAGGAACCGGTAGCGTTCCGGCAGAAGGCTTGATATTGCCATACGCTCACGGCACTGGAACACAGCACCCGGGAAAGCCTGGGGCGGATCGCCGGAGGCGCAGGAATGAGCAGGCTGCCGGGGAAACTGGTCTTGGCGGCGGCGATTCTTGCCGCCGGATGCCTGGCGGCGGGATGTGGAAGCGGCACTGTCAAGAACGCCGTATCCAGTGCAGCGGCCAGCAAAAGCATAAGTGTCTCGCCTCCCACGTTTTCGCCGGGGACAAGGACCCCGGCGCCCACGACGCCACCTACGGCCGCCGCCGCGACCAGCCAGCCCGTGGTGACCGCGTCGGCTGTGGCGCCGGCGCCTGCCCCGGGTTCGCAGTCCCCGGCAGCGTCGCAGTCCCCGGCGGCAAGCGGGCCTGGTTCCTCCCTCCTGTGGCTGTGGATCTTGCTAGGTGTCATCGCCATCGTCGTCGTGGCCGTGTTGATCGCCCGTCGCTCCGGCCGCCGCTCGGCTACCACCGCCGACTGGCGCTCGAAGGAGGTCGATGCCTACGCGAAAGGCTCGGCACTGTATGACGCGATGAGTGCTGCCGAGGCCCCGGGAGCACAGGCGGCCGGGGACGCCAGCGTCCGCTGGGCCGACATTCAGCGCCGGACGGGTGACCTGGCCCAGGAGCTGTACGCGCTGCGCGAGACCGCGCCCGGTGAGGCAGAACGTGCGCGGGTGGCGGACGTGCTCGCGTCCTTGCAGGCGGTGGGCTCAGCCATGGATGCCGAACGCGCCCAGGGCGCTGGCCGGTCACAAGGCGCGCGGGTGCATGATCTGCTGCGGTCCTTCGAAGCATCGCTGCGCGCGCTCCGCTCGCCCGGCGAGTATGGGGCGCCCATATGAGCAAGTTCAAGGTGTTGTTGGTGGGGTGAGGAGGCCGGCCATGAGAATCGTGATCGCTTTGGGCGGCAATGCGCTGCTGCGGCGCGGCGACCCGATGAGCACCGAGGTGCAGCGACGCAATATCACGATCGCGGCCGAGGCGATCGCGCCATTGGCCGCCGAGCACAGCATTGTTGTCGCCCATGGCAACGGGCCGCAGGCGGGCCTGTTGTCGCTGCAGGCCGAAGCGTACAAGGAAGCCGAGCCGTACCCGCTGGATGCCGGCACCCAGGGCATGATCGGCTACCTGATCCAGCAGGAACTGCGGAGTCTGCTGCCGCCGGAGCACCAGGTGGCGACCCTGCTCACCATGATCGTGGTGGACCCGCAGGATCCGGCGTTCGCTAACCCGACGAAGTTCGTGGGCCCGGTCTACCCGAAGGAGGCCATCGCCGCAGCCCCGGCGGATCCTGGAGATCGCACCGATCACCTGGCTGCTGGAGCGGGGGGCGGTGGTCATCTGCGCGGGCGGCGGGGGAATTCCCACGATGTACCCGTCGTCGGGCCCGGGCGAGCTGGTGGGTGCCGAGGCGGTCATCGACAAAGACCTCGCGAGCGAGTTGCTCGCCGAGGCGGAACTGGTCGGCTATGAGTTCGCGGCCGGGTCCATGGGCCCCAAAGTCGAGGCCGCGGTCCGTCTCGCGGCGAAATCCAGCAGGCGGGCGGCCATCGGCTGGCTGGCTGACATCGCCGGGATCGTGGCGGGGGACGCGGGCACCAACGTGGTCATGCGAGCCGGGGCGGCTGGCTGAGGATGCCGTTCGGGCAAGATCGCGAGGAGTTGCGGGCCGGCCCCGTCCCGCCCGCCAGCGCCTGCAGCCTGCGCAGGCCATCAGCGTCCAGTACCGTCGCCGGTCCCGCCGCCGCGCGCTCCCCGAAGATGTCCGTCGCCGATGCCGGGATCGTTCCCGGGGAGAAGTCGGGAAGCCTCACCACCAGATGAAGCACCCCGCGCCGGTGGACGAACGAGACCGCCTCCAGCCTTCGGTCGTGCAGCGGATGCGTAACAGCTACCACACGAACCGCGCGCGGCAGCACTTCGCGGAGATGTTGCAGTCTGTCGCCTATCTGGCAACCCCGGCAAGGACCGCTCCGGCACCCTCGGCGATCGCCGCCTTCATTGCCCAGCCTCGAGCAGCTCAGCATCCTTCGCCCGATCGCCGCGGAACACCAGGACGGCCAGGCCGAGTACCCGGCACATCAGCAGGTAGACGATCTGCGCCCCCCTGGTAAGAAGCTCATCGACGGGCCGCGGCCATCGGCCGCGGAACCCGGCTCACCCCCGACATGGTCATCCGGGCGCTTGGAACCCTCGGCCTGTCAGAGATGAACAAGGCCCTGCGGGGAAGGCCGGGAGATTCCGATGTGCACGTCGCGATCCAAGCCGCATCCCTGTCACGGTCACCGCGCGGGCACTGGCCCACCGGGCGCGGCCATGTTCACGCTGTTGAGCAGACGCTGCGTTCGTACAACGCGCACCTGTCACGTGTCCAGGTAATCACGTACGCCGCGCTGCTTGACGAGGCCGAGCGGGCGTTGGTATTCGAAGACACCGCGCGCACGCAGCATGCGCGAAGTAGCTCATCCTCCGCCGATGAAGAGATTGCAGCAGCCCCACCCCACCCACATTCGCGGTGGGAAGAGCCGCCGTTCTAATGCCTATGCCACCGAGCGCGCGGCGGTCACGACGCCGACACCACCGGCATCATCTACGACGAGACCGACGGGCTTAACTTCTATAACGAGTACGGGACGCTGCGCGCCCTGTTCGCCGACCCGGCTCTCGCGGCCAGGAAGCAGTACACCGACGTGCTGCGCGGGTACCTGCGGTCGGAGACGATCGGGCCCCTGCCGTTCCGCCGCATGGCCGCCGCCCACCCGGACACGGTCGATGCGGTGTTCCGGAAGGTCCTGCGCAAGCCGAACTTCACCTGGGCCGAGCACGGCGAGGCCCTGATGCGTCGGCGAAAGCCCTGGTACTATGAGCGCGGGCCCCGTCCCGGCATCTCCGTGATCGGCGCCCGCCTCAGCGAACTCGTCCGTCGGTGAATAATGGCCGGACATGGACCTCCACGATCGAGAATGGGGACGTAAGGGCGCGACACTGAGCGACAAGACGGCTCGCCAGGAGTACGGCCTGACGCAAGATGAGATCTTCGCCGCGATCGACGCTGGCCAGCTGCAGTACCGGCCCGCCGCGATACACGGGAACCCGTGGCTGCGGCTGCTCCGCCGCGAGGTCGAGGGTCTCGCCAGGACCCTGCATGGCGAGCGTTACCTGCGGGAACAGCAGGCGCGGACCGAGCTGGCGCGGATCAACCGCGAGCTGAAACAGCTGCGTGCTCAGCTCACCGCCCTCGGGGAAAGGCGGGCCGCGCTCCTTTCCGAGCTCGGGGAGCAAGGCTCGCCACGGCAGTGACCCTGCCCACCCCGGCCGCGATACGGGTTTCAGCTCTCCTCGTACCATTCCCACTCGGGGCACTCGTCCGCCAGCGACGGCAACGAGAGGTGCAGTGGCTTCACCTTCTTGTACACCATGCGTGCAAGGTCATCTGCCGCGCCGGGCAGGCCCATCCGGACAAGCAGCATGTCCTCCTCGGTGTCCTCGCGACATCCGTACAACCCAGACAGCACGGCGATCGCGATATCGCGGCCGCCCGCCGGGCGCCGCGTTCCTTCCGCCGGGCGAGGCCATCAATGTACGGCTGGAGCACATCCAGGACCCGTCCCCGTCCCGCATCGACGGACACCGGCCCGTTGGCACGTAGCGCCCGCAGTTTGGCCGTGATCTCGTCGCCGAGTTCCTGTTCGTTTCCACGACCAGCAGCGTGGACGTGATCTCCTCTGCCTCGGCGGCCAGCTCGGGGTGCCGAAGGAGCAACTCGGCCAGCAGGACAGAACACTCGTCATCAGACAGCCGTCGTTTCCAGGGGCGCACCTCACCATCATGCCGCCCGGTCGACCGGGGGTGGCCGCCCTTCCTGCAAGTCCCGGCGTTGTGCGCTCGGCCGCTGGTGGCGGCGCTGAAGCGCCTATCGGCACGGTCCACCTGCTGAGCGAGGATCACCGCAGCTCTATGAGGTGCAGTAAGGAAATTGCGTATAGCCCAGCCCAGGAAGTCAAAACGTTCACGGCGGACCGTCACCCCACGCCGACGTCAGCCACGCCAGGTCGGTCACGGCCTTGTGCCGCGCGTCCTTCTCGCGGGTGAACAGCTCGTCGGTCTTCGTCAGCACGAGCGTGTATGGCCGTCCCTGCCGCCGGGTCTGGTGTCGCACCGGTAGCTCGGCCGAGTCGATCTGGGTGTGCACGTGCCGCCGCCCGTCCGTCGCCAGTGGCCACTCGAAGACCCGCTCCGACCGGGAACCGAGAAACGTCCCCAACGTGTCACACAGGTCGCACCCGCACCCGGTCCATTCGATCGACCAGTCGTCTTCGTCACGCAGCGGCCGCGCGATGATCGCGCCGAGCCGCCGCCCGCAGTCACGCGCGACCACATCGAGCCCCGCCGCCCGCCGCGTGGCCGCCGGCAGCGCGGCCACCGAACGCAGCGCCGGCATCAGGCACCGCAGCACGTTGTCCCCGTACCCGCCCAGCGCCGCCACGATCTCGTCCCGCAGCTCGTCGTCGGCCGCCTCCAGCAGCCGCACGAGGGGCGAGCTCAGCATCTCCAGCCGCGGCTGCTGGATCTCGGTCCGCGCGGTGGTGGTCCAGAGCCGCAGCTGATCGCCCATCCAGCCCCAGGCGCCGGCGGCCAGCAGCCGCCCCACCTCCGGACCCCCGGCGGCACGCAGCGCCGCGCACAGTCCCGGCAGCCTCTCCACCCACTCGTATCGGTCCGCCTCAAGGTAGTGCCTCGGCCCGAACCACCCGGCGATGACCCCGCGCGTCCACTCCTCGCCGTACTGCCCGGCCGCCGCCAGCCCGCCCGCGTGCTCCGGCGCGACCGTCTCCACCCGGAACGGCTCCAGCAGCATCGCCGCCGTCCCGGCCGCGCCGAGGCCCGCCGCCACATGCAGCGCCGTACCCAGCAGTCCCGCCTGCGATCCGATCTTTTTCCAGAAAGGCGCGAGCGACTCCGCGCCAGCACGTGCCCCTTCCAGGTCTCCGGCCTCGAGGCGGGTGTGCAGTTCCGACAGCGCCCACTGCGACCCGGCTTCGGCGCGCGCCGCGAACGCCCGGTCCCGCGGCCACACCACGACCGCGGCCCGGCGGTACCACCGGTCCAGCGTGTTGCCGTAGTTGCCCATGTAGCCCTCGTATTCGGACTGGTAGGGCATCAGGTCCGCGCTCGGGGTGGTGGCACACACCTCGGAGTCGGGGACGTGCAACGATATCGGCTCGCCGCCGGTGCCGTCCGGGCTGGTCCACCAGCCGAGGGCGATCTCGTCGTCGATCAGCTCATTGAGCTGGTAGTCATCGTGGTCGCCGCCTCGGTCCCGGGATGCGCCGTCGTCGTAGTCCTCCTCGTCGTCTTCATCCTCGTGGTCGTAATAGTCGTCCCATGGGTCGCTGTCGGACGGCCAGGCGTCCCATGTCTCCTTCACCTCGGCGAGCGCCAGCACCGCCTCGCACCTAGCGCGTTCTGCGGCGGCGCGCAGCAGCGCGGCGCGTTCTGCGTCAACGCCTTTGAGCCGGTTCCAGTTCAGGCCCCGCTGGGTGTACTCGTGGTCCAGCAGGTAGACGAGCCGGTTCGACGGGTCGAGGTCGGCGCGGCCATAGCGTCGCGTGGCGGGCGTGGTGAAGTGCTCGGTGAGACAGTGCGCCAAGTCGGCGACCGGCCCGGCTCCCTGCGCGTCGGTCTCGCTGTCCGCGAGCAGGTTGAGCGTCAGCGTCACCCGGTAACCGGACTTCACGGGTTTGACCTCGTGACGGCAGTCGGCGTAGAACGCGACGAAAGACAGCTCCTCCTTCGACGTCCGGTACGTGACGCTCTCGCCGCCATGCTCGACGACCAGTTCCCCGCCCGTGTGCGCCGAAGGCAACGACACGACCAGCGTGCCCACCATGGCGTCGTCCTTCTCCGAGTCCTGATGAGGCAGGAAAAACTGTCCTTTGCCGTACACCAGCATCGCGTGCAGCTCGGCCCGCAGCTTTGTCGTGGGCAGCAGCCCCAGCTCGTCCCGGACGTTGTCCAGCACAGCGCCGAGCGTTGCCTCCCAGGTGGGGCCGTCCAGCGTGATGAGGTCCGGCGTGATCTCCCATGCGTCACGAACGGTAGTGTCAGTCAGCGTCTGCTCCCCGCGCCCGAACTTCGCCGGCTGCGCCACCGCTATCAGCTTCTTCGCGAGCGGCGCACGCACAGGAGTCTGCACCGCCCCGACACCATCGACCCCGACCTGCAGCGCGTCCGCCGCTGCCAGGATCTGCGCGCTGAACGCCCCGGGCGCCTGCGCGTCGTCGAGCAGCTTGGCCAGCCATTCCCGTGCCGCGCGACCCATGAAGCCCTCCCAGCTCGGCCCTTCTAAGGCAGCGACTGTACCAACGGACACCCGCGCACTGCTGCCGGAGAGCGAACAGCAGAACCGGGTGAAGCTCGGTCCGGCCCAGCGGAGGCCCAGCGGGGAGCTGCCGGGGGGGACCGGGCTTGCCGCGTAAGAGTAACCACCGGCCCGCCAGTCAGGCGGAGTTAGCAGGCTGAGGGCTCGCGTCATCGGCTGGAGTTTCGTTGTTCCGCTGATCACGCTCAGGAGGGCTCGGTGAGTTCGTTCGACCTGCGGCAGCGAACACCATCACCCGCAAGCGGGGGAACCTACAACGTCTCGTCCATCGGCCGCTCATCGGTCCCGTTCTTGACCGTGGCGGACCGCTATCTCGGGCAGCGGCCGTCCTGGCCTGGATCGCCGGAATCGTCTCCGTGCTCGCCACCCTGGTCGCCGGCGCCGATTCCCAGTCGCGCATGCAGGAGCCGCCTGGCGGCAGGAACTGCACGTCTCCCATGTCCTGCGGTCCCGCCACCCACTTCCAGGCCTGCTGCGGTGCAGTGCGTGCTGAGCGGCTGGCGGGGGTTTCCCGCCAGCAGCTGGCCGCCCGGGCACCGCGGCGCTGTGGCCAGGCAGCATGCGCGAAGGCGGGGACCCGGTGATCACCGCGACCAAGACCGCGCTGCGGATCCTGGGCCGGCGGGTGCTGGCCCTGGATGAGGAGAAGGCGCGCATCGATGCGCTGCTCACTCCGCTGGTGACCCGGACCGCCCCGGGCCTGCTGACGCTGCACGGAGCCGGGATCGACACCGCAGCCGCCCTGCTGGTCGGCCGAGTGCTCGCCGGACCGCTACGGTGCTGGGACCACCTTGACCGCCCAATTCCCCTCGCTGTTGACCTCCAGGTAATGCGTCCCGGAGTCGCTGTAGACGTGGACGACCCCGCTGCCCCACGGTGCCGAGCTGGTTCGGGTCGTTGACGTTGAAGTCGTGGCCGCCGTCACCGTAGATCTGGAAGTTCACGCTGGACCCCATGCCGCCTTCGCCGTAGGTCCAGTAAATGTCGTAGTCGCCGGAACCGCCGACTGTGTACTTTTGGGTCGTGTACTGGCCGGAACCCGAGACGGTCAGCAGGGCCTGCGAGGCAAAACTCGGTGGCGGCGGGGGTGAAGGTGCCGCCGATGGCTGCTCGGCGGCAGCGGCAGCAGGACTGCTGGCGCTTCCGCCCGCGGCCGGGGAGGACACGCTCACTGAGGAAGACGAGCCGGTGCTTTTCTTGCCCCCGGCGACGCCCGCTATGATCAGGATGACCATGAACGCACCGAGGCCGATGAAGACGTTTCGGACGATGTGCCGCTTCTTCTTCGGCGGCTGTGGCGGAACACCGTAAGGGTTCCCGCCGGGACCTAGCGGGAGTTTCCCCCTTAGCGTGATCTTGAAGCATTTCGGGACCTGGCGGCCCGACTGGGTTGTGCTGTGAGCTGCTGAATCAGGCGTGTCGTGATCGATATTGAGCGGCTGAAGGTGTATTACCTAGAAGTATGGCGAGCTTGGTGGCGAAGAAGCAGGGCCAGCGGACCTACTACTACCTGGTGGAGCCGGCCGGGGTCGGCGGCAAGCCGCGGATCGTCTCCCAGCGTTATCTCGGGTCGGCGGAGGAGGTCGCGGCCCGGCTCAGCGAGGCCGGGCCGGGCGAGCCGGAACGGACCCGGCACCTGGCGTTTGGCGACCTGGCCGCCGTGTGGGGAGTGCTGGAGCGGCTGGGGTATGCCGCAATCATCGATGGGGCAGCCGGGCAGCGGCGGGCGGACGCCTCCGCATCGGTGGGCACCTACCTGGCGCTGGCGTGCGCGAACCGGGTGGTGGCGCCGTGCTCGAAGCTGGCGTTCGCGGACTGGTGGGCCACGACGGCCGGAGACCGGCTGGCGCGGGTGCCATCAGCGGCGCTGGATCACCGGCGGTTCTGGGACGCGATGGACGCGCTGGATCAGGCGGCACTGACCGTCATCGAGCGGCGGCTGGCGGCCGCGATGGCGGCCGAGTTCGGCCTGGGCCTTTCCGGGATGGCGCTGGACATGACCAACTTCGCCACGTTCATCGATTCCGGCAACGACAGGGCGCCGATCGCCCAGCGCGGGCACGCCAAGCAGAAGCGCACCGACCTGCGGCTGGCCGGGCTGGGCCTGGTGGTCACCCGCGACGGCGGGATCCCGCTGGTGGGCCACGCCTACCCGGGCAACCGCAACGACGTGACGATCTTCCCCGAGGTGGTCGATGAACTGGTGACCCGCTACCGGGCGATCGCCGCCGACGACCAAGACCTCACCGTCGTGTTCGACGCCGGGCAGAGCTCGTCGGGCAACTTCGCCCACCTCACCGAGGCCGGGCTGCAGTTCGTCGGGTCGCTGCCGCCCTCGGACTACCCGGACCTGCTCGCCCTCCCGGCCCGCCGCCTCGCCGTGATCGACGCCGAGCGGTTCCCGGGGCTGACCGGGCACGAGACAACAGCCGAAGCGCTGGGGGCCCGGCGGCGGGTGCTGCTCACCCACTCCGACACCCTGCACGCCAGGCAGTCCCGCGGCTCCGGCCAGACCACCGGCAAAGCCACCCGCAAGCTCGCCGAGCTGGCCGCCCGCCTGGAACGCGGCCGCACCCGCCGCGATCGCGCCGCCGTAGAAGCCGACATCGCCAAGATCACCCGGCCCCGCTGGCTGAACCGGGTCCTCACCACCACCCTGACCGGCGACAAGCCCAGCCAGCTGCGGCTGACCTGGACCGTGGACGAGCCGGCCCGCCACGAGCTGGAGACCGAGCTGTTCGGTAAACGGATCCTGGTCACCAGCCGAGACGACTGGCCGGTACCCGAGGTGGTCGCCGGCTACCGCTCCCAGTCCGACGCCGAAGCCGGGTTCCGCCAGCTCAAAGACCCGCGCGTGGTGTCCTTCTCCCCGATGCGCCACTGGACCGACCAGAAAATCCGGGTGCACGTCTCCTACTGCGTCACCGCCCTGGCCGTCGCCCACCTGATGCGCCGCCAAGCCCGCCAGCACCGTCTTGACCTGTCAGTCCGGGTCCTGCTCAGCGAACTCGCCGGTATCCAGGAAACCGTGCTGCTCTACCCCTCCACCGGAGGCCGGCCCCGCGCCCGGCGCATGCTCACCGAGATGACCTCGACCCAGCAGCGCCTCTACGAGATCTTCGGACTGGACCGCTACGCGCCAGCGCGGTGAGACCAGTTAGGTAATACACCCATCCACCCGCTGCACACCAGTTGACCTGGGCAAACACGATCAAGATCAAACTACGGGGGAAACTCGCGCTAGCGGAAAGCCGCCGCCGTAGGGCGGCTGGCCGGGAGGGGGCGGCGAGTAGTCCGCGTTCGGTATCAACCTCGGCCGCTCTGGGGGGCGCGGCGGCTGGTCGCTCATCTTCGGTAGGCTCCTAATCGCTAAATGTGCATCAGAATGACGCGCCCGGGATGACAATGGTTGTCTGTCGGCATGTCACGTTATTGGCACTGGGGCAGGGCATCAGGGAGGCGTGGACGACACGCTGGCCCTGGACCTGGGCTTCCCCTTCCCGAGCCCGCGCGGACCCATCTCCTTGACGCGGCACGGGACGCGGCCAACGGGGAGCCCGTGTACATCGTCTTCCACGGGGAGCGGATCGCCCGTCTCACCGGCGCGCCGCGCCGGGTCGGCACCGTAGGTGCTGCACGCCCGGCGCGAAGTCGGCCGGGCGCCGCCTTGGTTCTCTTTATGGCTCTATTCGGCAATACATCTGGCATCGGATCATCTGATCCGCAGGACTGGGCACATCGTCCAGGACCGTCCGTTGCGATCCGTGCGCTGGGCCGACATTCCAGAGTTGTGCACGCGGGACACGGGTTGTCCAGCGGCTTGGCAGCAGTATTGGCAGCAGTCACAGCGGAACGGTTCCGATCCTCGGCCATCTGCTTTTCAGGCCGGTTTTCAGGCCGGACATATTGCAAGTTGCGACATGACGTGCGAGCGTCCTTGGCCGCTGCCGACCGCCGACGCTTGCCGTTGGCTGCTTGCTGTTGATGTCACCGTTTTTGTCAGGCGCGGCCCGGCCGCGAGCGACGGTTCACACCGTCATCTGAGGCCTCACGCGAACGACTATCTCTGGGCCCTGGACTCCGTCATCGCCCGCAGTCCAACGCGCTCAACCTCATCGTCGCCCACGGCATGACCCTCCCCCACCCCATCTCCGAGGGAGGGCCGGGGTGCGGGTGGCAGCGCCCCGCGAAAGCCGACGGTTTTACAGAGAGTCGGCGACTTCACCCACTCAGGCCCTCTGACCTGCGGTTAGACCGTCCGGTTAGTACCCGGCCATCCGTGCCGTTTCGCCATGGTTGCGGATGGTGTTGTGGTTGCCGCTCGCTGTAGGCCGGGCGTCCGTTTTTCAGGCATGGCGGTCTCCCAGTTCGGAGACGCTGTCCGAGTGTGAAGAGATGCTGCCGCGTGTCCGTGGCAGGCGTTGATTGTCGCCGTTGCTGTCATCGTTGCTGTCAGCCGCCGGATCCGCTCAGCCGCCGTGGCCTCTTCGTCCCGAAGCCAAGTTCCGCCACTCCTACGCTGCGGTGTTAGACCCTTGACGTGCTGTGATCATCCATGGGCGTCCATCTGTGTACCGCCTCAGCCGGGGGGATCGTCACTCAGTTGGTCACTCGATCCAAAGTCGCGGCCGCGCAGTCGAACTACTAGGAGTGTGGTCAACGGCGGTCGCTGGCGCAGGTACGTCGCCCATGTCCGTTGTGACAGAGCGGTTCACGTCGGCTCAGTTGCTGCATATGTCCCTGTCCCAAGTGTCCACTGTATGCTGTTCGACATGTGGGCGGCGACGGTCTGGGATGACGCGGATTGGGAAGGCGCGCAGACTAGAGGATGGACCGTCATGGGAAGGCTCCGGAAACGCCGGGAGCGTCAATTCCGGGAGGCGGCAGACGCTCGGCGACGGCTTGCCAACAACCATGACATATCCCGTTTCATGACTCCTGCAGCCGCACAACGCGAGTACGAGGATATGGTCAAGGCACGCTGGCACGGTGGTCCAGCCGTTCTCGCTTTTCTCTTTGCACACCCGGACTCCGATGCTATGCGAATGCTCGATGCCCGCGGGGACTACTTTGACGTGCGCAGCGGCGACACGTGGGACCTGTTTTTTCCCGGCTACTATCGATCGCCGAGAGGGCGTGACTTCGAGCAGGAGACTGGTGCGCGGCCGATCGGTCATGGTTATGGGGCTGATTGGTATTTTAATTTTGGCGATTTCAACATGTTGCGTCAGGATATTGAGCGATCATCGGAACGGCGGTGGGAATACTCAGGCGGAACTGATCTTGTGCTCGTCAACGGTTGGCTATTTGAGCGCGGTGAGCCCACGGTTGACTGGGCGTCCACCATCTCCGGCCAGATCACCGATCGAACAGACGGTACGAAAACCTTGACACTTGCTAACGTAATCGAGCGGATCACCTTGATCACAAGGGGTGAAGGCAATCGGGCTATTCGGGAGAGCGGGATCTTCCCGGAGGTACCGATGTCTTCCTGTCGGTGATCTTCTTTGCTGAGATTCTCGGCGGACCCGATGATTGTGGAGGGGTCCGTGGGGGAACAGCGTCGGCCGTTGACGCTTGAAGATCGTGAGGAGATATCGCGCTGTCTGGCGGTCCGCCTGACGAACAAGGAGATTGCGGCCCATATCGAGCGTAACGAGTCGGTGGTATGCCGGGAGATCTCCCGTAATGGCGGCCGGGAGAAGTACCGGGCGCACCGGGCGCAGTCGCGGGCGGAAAAGGAGCGATGCCGCCCAAAAGCCAGGAAGATGGACGCTGATCCGGTGCTGCGCTGCCATGTGGTGTCCGGTTTGCGCAGCGGCTTCTCCCCGGATCAGGTGGCGGGCCGGTTGAAGTACGACCGGGCCTGCGGGCAGGCTGGGGAGGTGGTGTCGCACGAGGCGATTTACACCTGGATATACGCGTTGCCGAAGGGCGAGCTGTCCCGCCTGGGCGTCGAGCTGCGTTCCGGCCGTGAGCAGCGCAAGCCGCGCGGGCGGGCAAAGACGCCTGGCGCCCGGATTGTGGGGATGCGCTCGATCGAGGACCGTCCCGGCGAGGTCGCCGATCGCCAGGTGCCCGGGCATTGGGAGGGTGATCTCATTGTGGGGAAGAACGGGGCAACGGCGGCCGGGACCCTGGTCGAGCGCACGAGCCGGTTCACCGCGATCGTCCCGCTTCCGTTCGGCCGCACCGCCGACCGGGTGCGCTCGGCCCTGATCGATCAGGTCACGGATCTGCCGGCGCAGCTGGTGAAGTCGATCACCTGGGATCAGGGGTCAGAGATGGCCGATCATGCCGCCTTCTCCCTCGCCACCAAGATCGATGTCTATTTCGCCCACCCGCATTCACCGTGGGAACGGGGCACGAACGAGAACACGAACGGGCTCATCCGGGAATACATCCCGAAAGGGACGCCGGTCCCTTCCGATCCTGGGTTCTTGAATTCCGTGTCTCACTCACTAAACATCCGCCCGAGGCGTATACTTGGCTACAGAACGCCAGCCGAAGTGTTCGTCGAGATGCTTAGCGAATTTGCTTCCACCGGTTGACACCGCCCACTCGTGACCTGGAGACTGCGGCCGAAGACTCCTCTTATGGGGTTGGCGAAGTTACGGATGGACCACCTACGCCGGAGAGTCATGTCGCGCGTGACTTCATGATTAACGCTCTGGGTGGCATCGCAGCAGCTCTAGGCGCACGTGTATTGGGTGTGTGACTCTCAGGCAGGATCGTCCTCGAAGATCGGGCGGTCTGTGATCCCCTCGATGCGAACTACCGGCAGACAGGTCACTGGCGGTCGCTCGCGCAGGTCGACCGGCGCATCAGTGTGCTTGCGACCGTTCAGCACCGGCGCGGTTGCTGCACTTTCGTGCTGCACGCAAGCAACTTGAAGCTTAAGGCCCGGAGGCGGTGGGCCAACCATTTCCCTACCTGCTCGGATCGGGATGGCGAGACGGCGGCCTGGGTCCACGTGTGGTCCGCGAGTTCGCCAACGCCAAGCTATCAGCTTGGGAGGTGGGTGAACGATCCGTCGCAGACAAGCGCATCGCAGGTCAGGAGCTGTCTCGGGTTGTCCGTGAGCACTCGTTGAGTACCGGCTCTTATCCCTCTATCGGGCACGCAACGGGCTCATCACGGCTTCAGGACCCTATCGTTTATGACAGCCTCGGCAGTGTATGGCTTCATCGGCGTGTTGCTCGGCTCTGCGACGACAGCGGTGCTGACTGTGTACCGGGAGCGGTTGCTCAGCACCCGCGAGCGCGAAGCACGTAAGCATCAACGCCAGCAAGATCGGGAGGATCCCGAAACACTTTTCAGCGCCAGAGCTTGCTAGCTTTGCAAGATGCAGTGTCCGATCTTGCCAAGGCCGTATTCAACGAGCAGGACCGCCCCGGCGCACCGTCTTGGCATCCGCGCCGGTGGCCCGGGTGACCACCGCGAGGGGAAGCAGCACCCTGATCGTGACGCCCAGTTCCGGTACATCAACGCTCAGGTGGTGGCCTTTACGGCCCGTCTGCGGCCGCGATGTGCCGTGACTTATCGCACGTGGACCGCACCGTATGTTCCATGTCTATGACCGCCTTAGTGCCGATAGTGGCCGCGACCATGGCGCCCGACACGTTATGGGCGGTGACCGTCGCCCTGGACGGGACAGTACGGACATGGGACAGCGGCGCGGCCTCGAGGGTGATTGGCCGGGCGATTGACATCGACGTCGGCCAGCCGGTGGCGGTGGCTCTCCGCGGTGGCCGCATCGTCAGGGTTCTTTGGGCGACGGAAGAAACGCTCAGGCTGTACGAACATGTGAAGGGTGCCCGGCCAAGGGACGATGTGTGCCCGGTACCAGCACCCGTCCGCGCCCTGGCCTTCTCGCCATCTGGCATCTTCGCCGTGCTGGCTTGCGATGACGGGACACTCCGGAGCCTGAATGTCGGAACATGGGAGTTCGGATGGACGCTGGCCACAGGCCCGCTGTCGGCCCGGGCTGTCGCGGTGGCGTCGGACAGGGGGCTTGTCGTCGCGGCGTTCATCGACGGCAGTATCCGCCGTTACGATCTCGAGGCGGGAACGTCAGACATCATCGGCAGCGGTCCCCCTGCCCATCTCATAACGATTACTCCCGACGGCAACGTCGTGGTGGCTGCGGCCGCTGGCGGCGTCCTGCTCCGCTGGAAGGCGCCTTTCGGCGCCCTACCTGACTCCCAGGTGCTCGGTACAGCCATCACTACGGCCGCCGTGGACGGCACTGGCGACAAGGTGCTGGTCGGCATGGACGACGGCAGCCAATGGCTGCACCACCTTACCAGGGGTCCTGGGATCGAGTTCGCCGTCCCGCCCCCCCAGACCGAGATCGCCACACCCCCCTACCCGCCGTCCCCTCCGACCGGGGCTAGCCAACCACAACCGGCGCAGCCAGCCGGTCATCGCGACATCGTGGACACCGATGTGCGTTTCACCGTATACCGGCCGCAGCTCCTGTCACCAGGAGTCTGGGCTTCGCTGCTGGTATTCGCGCACAAGACCAGCCTGGTGGTAGAAACAGGCCGCGCACCGGTCGAACCTAATGAGGTGGTCGAGGCGATGGCCCGCGCTTATCTCGGCGACGCGGCAGGCCGCCCCACCGGTGAGGACGCTCGCAGCGGAGTCTTCCGGGGCGCGCGGCTGCGGATCGTCCCGGACTTGCCCGGGATCCAATGCAACCCAGCGGGCGCCGAATTCGAATGGTGGGAGCCGGTGCACGGGGTCGTTTTCCGGCTGCTCGCCGGGCCCGACCTTGTCGGGTCGGTCGTGCGCGGGGCGGTCCGTGTCTGGTGCGGTCCGCTGCTCCTGGGCGAGGTGTCCCTCGCGATCAGCATTGCTGCAAGCGGACCGGAGGCAGGATCTCCGCCGGTGGCCAAGTCGGCGCCGCGGTATCGCAAGATCTTCCCGTCGTACTCTCACAGCGACCGCGCCCTCGTGGAGGGCTTCGCGGATGCCGTCCACGCGCTTGGGGACCATTACCTCCAGGACGTGCTCGCCCTCCGTGCTGGCGAGCGCTGGCGAGCCCGCCTGCTAGAGCTCATCGAGGACGCCGACGTGTTTCAGTTGTTCTGGTCCACCAACTCCATGCGCTCGCAGTACTGCCGGGACGAATGGGAGCACGCGCTGTCACTGCGGCGGCCGTCGTTCGTGCGACCCCTGTACTGGGAGGAACCCCTGCCTGAAGACCCCGCGAAGGGACTGCCGCCAGTTGCCCTGCGGGAGCTCCACTTCGTAAAGGTCCAGCCTTACTCGCCAAGGCGCCCGCCACCAACAGGTACCACCGCCCCGCCGGGGGCGCCACCGGGTGACGCCGCCGCGGGTGGTGCCCGGGTCGGGATGCACGGCGAAGCCCGCGATGCCAGCATGTTCACCCAGATCGGCACCCAGATCATCCAGCCGGCGCCCCCGGCGGCGCTGGCGGTGCGGTACTCGCTGCCGCCGGACACGGCCGCGTTCACCGGCCGGGACGAGGAACTGCGCCTCATCACCGCGGTGACTGATACCGCCGCGGCCGGTGGCGTGGTGGCGATCCATGCGATGCCCGGGGTGGGGAAGACCGCCCTGGCCGTGCACGCCGCCCATCTGCTGCGGGGCCGGTTCCCGGACCGGCAGCTGTTCATCGACCTGCACGCGCACACCCCCGGGCAGCACCCGGCGCCGCCGACGGCGGCGTTAGCCGAATTGCTGACGGCGGTCGGGGTGGACGGCCGTTACCTGCCCGCGGATCTTGAGGAGCGGGCCGTGCTGTGGCGGGACCGGCTGGCCGGCCAGCGGGCCCTGCTCGTCCTGGACAACGCCGCCAGCAGCGACCAGGTCGCCCCGCTGCTGCCCGGGGGTGACGGCTGCCTGGTGCTGGTCACCAGCCGCCGGCACCTGGGGGACCTGCCCGGGGCGGTCGCCCCGGTGCTGCTGGAGGCGCTGCCGCCGGACCAGGCACAGCTGATGTTCGCCCGGCTGGCCCCCCGCGCCGCCACCGAGCCGGCCGCGGTGCCGGAGCTGGTCCGGCTGGCCGGGTACCTGCCGCTGGCGATCTGGCTGCTGGCCCGGGTGTACGCCAAGCACCCGTCCTGGACCCTGGCCGACCTGGCCCGCGAGACCACGGCCAGCCTGCTCACCCTGGCCGCGGAAAAAGCCAGTGTCGCCGCCGCGTTCGAGGTGTCTTACCGGGACCTGGCGCCTGGCCAGCAGCAGTTCTTCCGCCGCCTCGGCCTGCACCCGGGCACCACGATCGACGGCTACGCCGCCGCCGCCCTGGCCGGTATCGCGCTGCCGGAGGCCGCCCGGCAGCTGGACGCGCTGCACAGTGAGGGCCTGCTGACCGAGTCCGGCTACCGCCGGTATGGCATGCACGACCTGATCCGCCGCTACATCCAGGACCGCGCCGCCACTGACCCCGCCACCGGCCGCGGCCAGGCGCTGCAGCACCTGCTCGACTACTACCAGCACACCGCCGCCGCCGCCGAGGCCCGGCTGGCCCGCCAGCCCCGGACCCGGCCCGCCCCGGCCGCCCTTATCTCACCGCCGGCCGCGGGCCCCGACCTGCCTGACCTCACGCGGGCGCTGTCGTGGGCCCGGGCCGAACGCGCCAACCTGCTCGCCTGCCTCGACCACGCCACCCGCGCCGGCCAGCACGCCCGGGTCGTCGCCCTGACCGCCGCTCTGGCCCCTCTGCTGCGACAGGACGGCCCCTGGACCGACGCCATCACCCGCCACACCACCGCCGTACAGGCCGCCCGGCACCTCGGCGACCAGCCGGGTCAGGCCAGCGCCCTCTACGACCTGGGGGTCGTGCGGTATCTGACCGGGGACTATCGGGGCGCGGCCGAGGCGCTGGAGGCGGCGCTGGGCATCTACCGCGACCTCGACACCCGGCTGGGCGAGGCCAACGCCCTCAACGAGCTAGGGGTCGTGCGGTATCTGACCGGGGACTATCGGGGCGCGGCCGGGGCGCTGGAGGCGGCGCTGGGCATCTACCGCGACCTCGACGCCCGGCTGGGTCAGGCCGACGCCCTCACCAACCTGGGGATCGTGCGGCGGCAGACCGGGGACTATCGGGGCGCGGCCGGGGCCCTGGAGGCAGCGCTACCGCGACCTCGGCGACCGGTGGGGCGAGGCCAACGCTCTCAGCGAGCTGGGGGTCGTGCGGCGGCGGACCGGGGACTATCGGGGCGCGGCCGGGGCGCTGGAGGCGGCGCTGGGCATCTACCGCGACCTCGGCGACCGGCTGAACGAGGCCACTGCCCTCAACTACCTGGGGGTGGTGCGGCGGTTGACCGGGGACTACCCGGGCGCGGCCGGGGCGCTGGAGGCGGCGCTGGGCATCTACCGCGACCTCGGCGAGCGGGGGGGTGAGGTTGAGGCGCTCAACGAGGTGGGGACGCTGCACCGGGTCCGCGGCGACGTGGACCGGGCCGGGGCGTGTCACCGGCAGGCCCTGGACCTGGCCCGTGAGATCGGCAGCTCCTGGGATGAGGCCCATGCGCTGGTCGGCCTGGGCCGCTGCGCCCTGGCCGCTGGCCACACCGCCGACGCGGAGGCCGGCCTGCGGCAGGCGCAGGAGATCTTCCAGCGGATCGGTGCGGCCGAGGCCGTCGGCGTGGCCGCCGAACTCGATGCCCTCACCGAGGCGGGACATGACGCTCTGGGTTCACAATGAATGGCGGGCAACACCTCGCCCGCCGCCACGTCTTCGATCAGGTCACGCAACAGCACGTGGGGAGATTTGTGCGCCCTGGCTTGTCCACGGCCGACTTCGGCAGCCGTTCGTCTGCGGCAAGCTGCGCCAGGGTCCGCCCGTTCTGGCGGTTGAGTACCGCTGGCATGGCCCGTTGGCTGTTGCTGCCTGGCCCTGTGTACCCGCGGTGCGCGGGTGACCAGCAGAGCTGGCCGTTGCCGGTCGCGGTGAAGGGCTTACGGCAGAGGGCGCAGGAGCCATATCGAGCACAGGCGGCGCTGGCGCTCGCCGCGTAGGCTGCTGGTCGCCGCCGGGTGCGGAGTGGCGGCCGTCATCACCGTGGTTGTCCTGATCTGGTTACTGCGCCCTGGCCCGGCGCCGCTGAGCGCGGCGACGGCCGTCGCTGCGGGCAGCGCCGCGGCGGCGCAGAGCGGCGCCGCCTTGTCTCTCTTATGGCTCTATTCGGCAATACATCTGGCATCGGATCACCTGATCCGTAGACTGTGTCACGCGCACCCGCTACCTGCTCATTCCGCCGCTGACCTGTCGAAATACTGCTCAACGATGCGCACTGGGCGGCAGCGTTGAGCGTCCTTGTGCGGCCAAAAAGCGGCCAGGGCAGCCAGGTGCGCACCCCTGACGGATCGTTCGTCGACCGTCAAGACGTAGTTGACAGCAGGGCTCAAGGTTCCGGAGGCTGTAGGCCGCCCGTGCCGCCAAGTGCGCTTATTACCAAGCAATACGGTGTCTGGTCCGCGTCTGGCCCGCAGCCCGGTGACCCCCTGCGTGCAAAGGTAGTGGCTGCCCTCGCCTGACATGCGGCAGCCCAGGTCACGTGCGTTTCCGGGTACCCCGTGAGAGACCGCTAATGACCGCCGGTCGCTGTCCTATCGGGCACGCCACGGGCACGTGCCCATGCGCGCGGCTCCCGTGACTGACCCTTGATCTAGTACGGCTCAACTTGGCAACGGATCACTCTTGCCACGTGCCGGTTGTTGGCCTGAGCGTGGTCCGGTTGGGGCACGGCTGAGGCGGTAGATGTGCTATATCCTTATTGGGGCGTACTTCGAAGCGATAGCCTACTTGGTCAGTGCCTGGCCCGCGTGTAGCGAAAGAGGTACCTGATGTATAACAATGATCCCGTTAAGGTGCAGAGACATCAACAGCACCACGAGACGCTCGTGGCAACTCTTCGTTTCTTCACCTCGATGATGGAAAATCCAGACAGTGTGATGATGGCGGCCTACGTACTGAACTCGGCCGTTGACCTGCTTGGGCGAATAGTGCTGCCGTTCGTTGACCAGTTCGAACAAGTAACGCAGCCGGTCGCCGACCGGCTTGAAGAAGCAGTGCGGCGGCGGTTCAGCGGCCCGCGCACGACGGCAGGCGGCCCTGGGGGTCCGACCCGGCGACCGTCCTCAGGTTCCGGCCCGCGCACGACGGCAGGCGGCCCTGGGGGTCCGACCCGGCGACCGTCCTCAGGTTCCGGCCCGCGCACGACTGAAGCACGCAACAATCCGAAGAAGACGCCAGCATCAAGCTCTGCGAAAACACAAGGTGGTATGGAGCACGGCGTCAAGGTAAAAAATTATGGTAATGGCACCTATCGGACCGCCTCCCCACCAGCAGGAGACCTTGGCGTCAGCGTGATTTTTTATTCTGACGGAACTTACGGCTCCGCAGCCTGAGCTAATCCAGCAACTCCATTTCCGCTGTTCGATGCGGTGAATCCGAGCTAAGTGCTACCAGCGACGGTGAACCGGCCCGGGGAACCAGCGCAGCATCCATTAGTTAGGAACGGGAGATTATTCCTTCATAGCGTCAAGATGAAGCCTCGGATGAGTAGCAGAGAGGCCTCAGCGCGTTAGCGCAGGTTACTCTGCGTGTCGCCGGAGCCCCACTCGCAACGGGACACCAGTCCGCAGCGCGCATGCGATGAACTAACGCTGCGGCGTTAGGTGGAGAGACCTCGCTGAGGGTGCGTCCTCCTGATAGGTGCCGGTCTCTTGCGCGGCGACACGATACCCGGCGCGAGGAGGACGGCCCGGCCGCTCTTGCAGGCGCGGTCACCCAAGGGTGGGTGACGGCGGGGACTGCCAGGCGGCGGGTGCCGGGTAACGGCGGTAGCGGCAGCGGCCCGCGCCGGTGCGCCGCCGCGCTAAGGCAGCGGGCCAAGCTGCCGCCCCACAGTGGCGAGACTCCCCGCTAGCCCGGCCGTGAACGGCGTGGCACCCCTCGACTCGTTCACGTACTCCCCTGGTGATCCACGCGCCCCTACTCAGAGCCCGCCCAGCTGCCACGCGGTGGTGATCATCTGCTGGTAATGGCGGCTACAGGTCAGGCGGTGGATGTCGGCGATGCTGCGGATCGGCCGGGCGGGCAAGCCGGGCGCGTCGAGGATCTTGGTGGCGTATTTGCCGATGTAGTTTGCGACGGCCTGGGCGGTGAGAGGCCCGTCGGGTCCGTGGTAGATGGGCCGGGTGTCGGTCTGGGTGTCGAAGCGCAGCAGCATTGTGCCGCAGTCGCCGCCGCGGTCGGCCGCGACGTAGGTATTCGGCCACCTTCACATACCGGATCCGCGCGTCGGCGCGGCCAGGTGGTGAACATGGCGGCCTGGCCTTCGGCCCGCCGAAGTCCGATGCGGGCACGCGCACAGTCGTATTCCCTGACCTGATCACGCCCGCCCTGCGGTGGCACCTGTCGTGCTTCGCCCAACCGGGAGAGGCAGGTCTCATTTTCGTTGGTCCCACCGGCGCGCGGCTGCGTCGCGGCAACTTCCGGCGTCGTGTTTGGCTTCCGGCGCTCAGCGCGGCCGGGTTGCCAGTGGTCCATTTTCATGATCTTCGGCACACCGGCAACAACCTCACGGCGAACGCGGGAGCGAGCCTTCGTGAGCTGATGAACCCGCATGGGTCATGGTCTGGATGTCGGCGTGCCCGCTGCGTGCCCGATCGCTTCGACTTGGCATCGCTGCTCGCGCGCTGATCCGACCTCTGCAGTTCGTTCCGAGCGAGCCTGCCCAGGGCGTCCGCGATCTCGCGTTGCCGCTCGTCCGTCGAGTGAAGGTAGACTATTGCGGCGCCAGTGCTGCTTCAGGGCATAGACGGCGGCCAGCAGCAGGTCCGGGGCGGTGGACTGGACCGGGTAGTTGGCGTTGGCGTACGGCCGGGCCGGGTCGGCAGGGATGCGCCGCCCGCTCGCTGGTTGAGGCGGTTGTGCGCGGTCAGCTCGGCCCGCTGGGCGACTAGGGTCTCGCGCTCGTCGTCGAGGCGTCGGCGGCGGGACTCGAGCTCGGCGGCCCGGCGGGCAAGGTCGGCGGCCTCGATCACCCCGGCCTGGTAGAGGTCGGCCAGACGACGACGCTCGGCCTGCGCAGCCTCGGCACGGCGGTCCAGACGGGCCAGTTGGGTGGCGAGCAGCTCGTCGTCGGGGACCGGGCCCGCTGCGCCTCGATGAGATCCACCTTCGCCTGCCCGGCGTCGCTGCGGCACTGGAACGCGTACTGCCATTCCAGCCGCAGCTGTGGGCTGAGCGCCTGCAGGCTGATGCGGTCGCGGCCGAGCCGGGCCTCGTCGCCGTAGCCGTCGGCGAACTCTGCCGGGTCCGGCCGTCGGTGCCAGGACCACGAGGCGGGCCGGTCTCGGCGTGCACCCGCCGGTTGGCGACCTGCCCGGCCTGCGCGGCGAACAGGTCGTTGAGCGCATCGAGGGACTCGATGCCGTGATGGGTGGCTTCGGCCAGGAACGCCTCGCGGATATAGCGGTTCAGCCTCTCCTGTTTCCCCCGCCCTTCCGGTGAGCAGGGCTTACTGTGCACCAGGCGGATGCCGAGCACCCCGCAGGTGCGGGCTAGCCACGCATTGGAGAAAAGGCCCGCCATTATCGACGTTGTGCCGACATCCAATCCGGGGTCGTGATCGGGCGTCCGCGACAGATGGTGACAGTGCCGTTTTGTCTGTTTCGCTGCTGTCGCAGGCGGGTTATCTGAGGTGCGTCTTCGACGGTGGATCACGTCCGCTCGCGTGGGCCGGTGGCTGCTCGCCCATCGAGGCCAGCATTATCCGGGCCTGCACTCGCCCACGATGCCGCAGGTCCTACGCGCCTCCTCGTCGCTGCTTCTGTCACGGACGCGTCCGCAACGGGCCGACCTGCGACGACGCCAAGATCCCGACCCTGTACCGCAGATAAGAATTCGGCACAACGTCGATTATGCCGACCCGCGGATTATGCCGAATCCGGCGCGAAGAGCGTGCTCACCGGCGGTGAGCGTGCGGAAAGTGCCGGCATAATTTAGAGGGCTTCCAGGGAAAGCGAGGAGAACAGGAAGCGGCGCGGCAGTAGGTGCGTATCTCCCCGGATGCGCGGGGTTTGCCATGATGATGGTGTCAGCGAGGTGGGGGCTGGCGGCTGGGTGGCCGATTGGCCAGATTGCGGCCGGGGCTGGAGGAGCGGGGCTATGGGCGCGAGGTCGCGGTGGCTGGTTACGGTAGGTGGGGCGCTGGCGTGCTTCGGGGCGTGCTGGGCAGGGCTGGCGGTGGAGCGGGTGTGGGATGCCGGGGTGCAGGTGGGGGTGGCCGCGGTGCCGCTGGTGGTGGTCCTGGCGGTGGCGGGGGCGTGGGCGGAGCGGGCACGTGAGGGTGCCGGGCAGGACAAGGGCGAGGTAGGGAGGCCGACTTCTGCCACTGTGCTGGAGTCGCCGCACGGGCAAGCAGTCGGGCGGGCCCGGGACGGCTCGCTGATCATTGGTCCGGGGGTCTCGATGCCGGGCGCGGTCATCCGCCTTGGTGGTGCGAAGGACCCTGACAAGGAGCCGTCAGCGGATGGGGCCGGTAGCCCGGGTGTGCTGGTGCTGGGGGACGTGCCGCAAGAGCCTGCGGCGTTCCAGTCACGTTCGGGGCTGCTAGAGCTGCTGGAGGGGGCGGACGGGGCGCGGGTGTCGGTGGTGTTCGCGGTGACGGGTATCCGGGGGGTCGGTAAGACGCAGGTGGCGGCGGCTTATGCCCGGCGGCGGATCGCTGACGGGTGGCGGCTTGTGGCCTGGGTGGATGCCAGTGATGAGGCGTCGGTGGTCGCGGGGCTGGCACGGGTGGCGGCGGTCGTGGGAGTGGGGCAGCCAGGGGAGGACGCCCGTGCGCTGGGGATCGGCGTACGGCACTGGCTCGAGGCAGACGGGACGCGGCGGCTGGTGGTGCTGGATAACGCCGGGGACCTGGACGGGCTACGGCCGTTCTTGCCAGCGGGCGGGGCTGCGCAGGTGGTGGTTACCAGTACTCGGCGGTCGGCGGCGGGGCTGGGTACGCCAGTGCCGGTAGACGTGTTCACCGATGATGAGGCGCTGGCGTTCCTGGCGGAGCGGACCGGGCTGGATGATGGCGCGGGGGCGCGGGAGCTGGCCGGGGAACTAGGGTTCCTTCCGCTGGGTCTGGCGCAGGCGGCGGCGGTGATCGCGCGGGAGCACCTGGGCTATCGGACGTACCTGGAGCGGTTGCGGTCGGTGCCGCTGGCGGAATACCTGGGGCGGGTGGAGGGGGATGCCTACCCGTACCGGGTGGCCGAGGCGGTCGTTTTGTCGCTGCGCGTTGCCGAGGCGGGCGACCCGCCGGGCCGGTGCGCCGCGCTGATGGGGCTGGTGTCGGTGCTGGCCGGGACCGGGGTTTCGCGCCGCGTACTGCACCTGGCCGCCGGTATCGACTCGCGTAGCTTCCTCTCGTGGTGGCCTGGGCGGCGATCGCGGCGCCTCCTGTGCCTAGTCGGCAGTGGCAAGGATGGACCGGCAGGCGTGGACGCAGCTGCCGGGCTCCTGACGGATGCCTCGCTGCTTGGGTTTACCTTCGATGATTCGGTGGTCGCGCACCGACTGGTGATGCGCGTGGTACGGGAGCGGCTGGCCGCTGGCGGCGGGCTGGCTGCCGCCGTGGCCGGGGCGGTGCGGGTATTGGGGAAGCTGGCTGACGAGATAGAGGAGGCATGGCGCGATCCCGCGGGCGTCCGCGAGCTAGCGGGCCATGTGAACGCGCTTGCCGCGCACGTCAGGGGCCACCGGGATGCCTTCATCGGTGAGATGCCTGCGGGCCTCCTGCGCCTGCGGTTGTGGTCGGGCTACCTGCTGACCGAACTGGGGGATAGCACGGGGCTGGCGATCGTGGCCGGGGAACCACTGGCCGCCGACTGCGAGCGGCTGCTGGGCACCGACCACCCGGACACCCTGAAATCCCGGAACAACCTCGCACTGGCCTACCGGGCTGCGGGGCGGACGGCGGAGGCGATCCCGGTTCTTGAGCGGACGCTCGCCGACTGTGAGCGGGTGCTGGGCACCGACCACCCTCTCACGATGACATCCCGGAGCAACCTGGCACTGGCCTATCAGGAGACGGGGCGGACGGCGGAGGCGATCCCGGTTCTTGAGCGGACGCTCGCCGACTGTGAGCGGGTGCTGGGCACCGACCACCCTCTCACGATGACATCCCGGAACAACCTCGCAGACGCCTACCGGGCTGCGGGGCGGACGGCGGAGGCGATCCCGCTGCATGAGCGGACGCTCGCCGACTGTGAGCGGGTGCTGGGCACCGACCACCCTCTCACGATGACATCCCGGAGCAACCTGGCACTGGCCTATCAGGAGACGGGGCGGACGGCGGAGGCGATCCCGGTTCTTGAGCGGACGCTCGCCGACTGTGAGCGGGTGCTGGGCACCGACCACCCTCTCACGATGACATCCCGGAACAACCTCGCAGACGCCTACCGGGGCTGTTACGCGACACTTATCCCGAGCGCCGAAACGTCACTCACGACGAGCGAGGGCGCGACAGGTCAAGGATGCAGGGATTTGACAAGGGGCGGGGACCCGTAGGCTTGCCGCCGACCGGGCAGGGCTTCCCACCTGCCCGCATGGCCCGGTGAGGGTCCCCGCGAGGGTTCCCTTGTCAACTCCCGGAGCAGTCGGTCACCCCGGTGCGGACGGCGGAGGCGATCCCGCTGCATGAGCGGACGCTCGCCGACCGCGAGCGGGTGCTGGCCACCGACCACCCTCTCACCCTGAAATCCCGGAGCAACCTCGCAGCGGCCTATCAGGAGACGGGGCGGACGGCGGAGGCGATCCCGCTGCATGAGCGGACGCTCGCCGACCGCGAGCGGGTGCTGGGCACCGACCACCCGGACACCCTGAAATCCCGGAACAATCTCGCAGCGGCCTATCAGGAGACGGGGCGGACGGCGGAGGCGATCCCGCTGCATGAGCGGACGCTCGCCGACCGCGAGCGGGTGCTGGGCACCGACCACCCGGACACTATGACATCCCGGAGCAACCTCGCACTGGCCTATCAGGATGAGTGGCGGACGGCGGAGGCGATCCCGCTGCATGAGCGGACGCCCGCCGACCGCGAGCGGGTGCTGGGCACCGACCACCCGGACACTATGACATCCCGGAACAACCTCGCACTGGCCTATCAGGATGAGTGGCGGACGACGGAGGCGATCCCGCTGCATGAGCGGACGCCCGCCGACCGCGAGCGGGTGCTGGGCACCGACCACCCGGACACTATGACATCCCGGAGCAACCTCGCAGCGGCCTACCAGGACGCGGGGCGGACGGCGGAGGCGATCCCGCTGCATGAGCGGACGCTCGCCGACCGCGAGCGGGTGCTGGGCACCGACCACCCGGACACTATGACATCCCGGAACAGCCTCGCAGACGCCTACCAGGACGCGGGGCAAACAGCGGAGGCGATCCCGCTGCATGAGCGGACGCCCGCCGACCGCGAGCGGGTGCTGGGCACCGACCACCCGGACACGCACGTCGTGCAGAGAAATCTGGCTGCGCTGAAACGTAACCTGACAGGCGATCAGGACAGGTAGATGCGAGTCAGCCTGCCCGGCGCGGGCGCGTCCGGGCGTGGCGGCGCTTGCGCCGCCACCTTGAAAAAAACCGTAAAGAAAGTTCTCACAACGGGCAACGAGGAAGGCAACGAGGCAACGAGGCAACGAGGCAACGAAGGTGTGCGACTCCGACTGATCGTTGACACAGTGGCTTCATCTGATGCTTGACATCGCCCGCCCGGCGCGGCGCCGCCGGAGACACGGAGGCCGCGCAATCGGGCGATGACCGTTGCGCTATGGTGGCATGAGGGTGACACAGGGGTTTGGTGATCGCCATGCAGCAGTACAGCAGGCAGGACGTGATCGATCTGCTCAATCGCATGGGGCACACACAGCTAGCTGAGGAGGCGTCGCGGGTTCTGCCCGATCCGGCTGACGTCGATCGGGTATCAGCCTGGTTGATGCAGCACGGCCTTACCCACGATGACTTGATTAGCCAGATGGGTGGCAGCCCCTGAGCCAGGAGGTTCGCCGTATGCGTATTTCGTTCTCGACCAGCAGGCCGCCCGGCGGATTCGCGACGGCGGCTCGCTGAAAGGGCACAAGACGGATGCGAAAGACTGTCTGCGGCTGGCGGAGCTGTTTGAGTGCGGGCTGCTGCGCGGCAGCTACATCCCGGCTCAGGAGCTGAAGGACCTGCGGGACCTGCTAGGCGATGCTCCAGAGGCATCGGGGGCATCCTTTGCGACAGGGATAGCGCGTGCGCGCTTGATCAGGCCGGTTTGCGGCCCCAGGCCAGGAAGAGCAGGCCGGATATCGCAACCGTTCCCGGGTCGGCGAGGTGGGCGCGGGCCGCCGTGTCCAGCTCATCAAGCTCCGCCTCGCTCGCCAGCCCCATCTCCAGGATGTACGGGCGCATGCTGCGCACCAGGTCGAGCCGGATGGTAAGCCGCGAATGCCCGTGCGGGTATGAATGCGTGCTGGCTTCTACCCCGACATCCTCCAGGCCCGCCTGGCGGAATAGCTCCGGTAGCCGACGGCCGATCTGCGGGTCGGCACCGTTGCGGCTGAAGGCCACCGGCAAGATCTCGCAGAGCCGCTCGAAGGCCGGATGAGGCGGATAGCACATTGCATACTCGGCGTCGGGCTCCAACGCTGCTACCCAGCCGCCGGGCCTGGCCAGCCGTACCATCTCGGTGGCCACCTCCGCCGGTTCGGGAATGGCTATCAGCAGGGTGCGAGCGTGCGCCAGGTCGAACGAGCCTGACGGCAGCCCGGTCCGCCTGGCGTCCGCCGCCATGATCTCCACACCACGGAGCCCCCGCTCGGTGGCGAACTCGGTCGCCATGGCGACGTGAGCCGGGTTAGCGTCGACGCCGACAACCCGGCCCCCCGGCGACACCCGCTCAGCCAGTAGCTCAAGGATCCCGCGCGGGCCGCAGCCGAGGTCGATCGCGCTCTGCCCTGGCCGCAGGCCGACCCGATCCAGCAGCGCAGCACTGTCGGGCGCCAGCTCGTCAGCCTGGCGCAGCAGCCGGGCGGTTTCGCCGGGGCTGCTGCCCAGCGCGTAGACGGCGGCGCCATCTTGCCCTTTTCCTGTGCCCGCCGTCGGCCGGACAGACCCCGCCACGCTGCACCCCTCCTAACCTGTGATTACTCCTGCCAGGCAGACGGCCTCTTACCGGTGCCACTCTCGTCCCAGCCGATCACTGTCCGGTCGGGCGCAGCCGTCTCCAGTTACCCAGTCTGTCACCGAAACACGAAGGCGAATCGCAGCGATGCGCCGCCTTCGGCAGGGCCAGGTCCGCGTCAAGCGTCATCCGACACCGAGGGCATCGGGTCGCAGCGATCGTGGCTACCTCTGCCCCACGAGGCGAGATAGGCCACCGCCTCCGGGTGGACAATAAACAATAAGTAGCAGCGAGCGAGCAAAGGCCTATGACCCACCGCGGAGGTGCTGATGACCTCTAGCAACGCTGAGGCCGCTGCGCTGTCCCGTGAGATCCGTAAACCGGCTGATCGGTTACGGCCGGGTGGCGGCCAGGGGCGATGTGATCCTGGGGCGGGACGAGAACGAGGCCAGCGTCGGTGACCGCATCCTGGCCCGGGAGAACTGGCCGGTCGACGCCGGGGGACGGCCGCTGCATAACCGCGACGTCCTCGTGCTCGACGGCTGGTCCGGGGATGCGGGCAAACGTGATGCGATGGTGCGCCGCCAGCTGCCCGGCGGTCAATGGTCGGCGCCGTTCAGCCCGTGCTATCCCCGTCAGGCTGACCATCAAGCGGCGCCGCAAGCTGGAGCAGATCGTCGCTGCGGCAACCAGCCCGCAGCGCCTGGTGCGGCGGGCGAGAATCGTGCTGGCAGCCGGGGACGGGACGGCGAACGCGGCTATCGCCCGCGACCTGGGCTGCAGCGTGGCGGTGGTGCGGACCTCGGACCGGTTCGCCCGCCTGGGGATCCCGGGCTTGTTTGATAAGCCCCGCTCCGGGCGGCCCGAGACCCACGGCCCCAGTGCGAGGCTTGCGGTCGTGGCTGTCGCCACGTCCGTCCCGCCCGAAGGCGAGTCCCAATGGTCGCTGACGCCTTGGTACAGAGCCGATGCGGTCCCGCAGTTGTCCGGCGATCTGTTGATAACCGGGCTTCGACATCGTCCTCCCGCCCTCATGGCCCGGTGAGGGCCACCGCAGCCAGGTTGACACCGTACCCACGACCTTGCCGGTGCTCGGTTGGTACCTGACCGCAACGTTGCAAACCACACGCTCTATGCTGGCCGGTTTCCAAGGCCAGGCTCCCCCAGCGTTGGCGACAACGGCGCAGCCAACAGAACAACCAGGCCGGAGGATGAGCTCGTCGGGTAGCGGCTGAACTTGGCGCGGCCACGGGGTGGCCGCGGGCGGTCGTATGTACCTTCTGCAACAGGTAAAGGCCGAAGCGACGCAACCCATCATCCTTGCCCCCGTTGCCCTCCTCCAGAAGCCACCCGGCGGCCAGGTAGGTCACTCGCTCCATGTCGGTGCCTCGCCAGCTGCCAGCACGGCCACGGCCACCTACCGTCTGCCTCGTCGTAGCCGTTCGCCACAACGCGCAGGAAGTGCAGCGACCTTGCTTGATGCCGAGGTGGCAAGACCATCTCGTGATGCTCTCAGCCCGGGCAGCACCTCAGGAGCGAAACCGCAGGCCACGACCCAGAGCTGAATATTCGAGCGGCACAGGGTTCGGCTGGGTCATCGGCGGCCGCCAAATCGCTCAACAGGGACACAGCGAGTGCGTCGTCAGCCTGAACGCCGGGACAGCCGCGGCGGTGGACACGCTGATCAAGCAGGCCCGGCAAGCCGGGGCCGGCATCGTAACCGAGCCCGCGCAGCAGCCGTGGGGCTACGCGGGGCATTCTCCGATCCCGACGGCCACGTCTGGATGGTGACATCCGAGCCGCCGCCTTCCTGACCGGCGGGCCGGCTGATGACCCGCCGCGGATACGCCTGCCCGTCGCCACACCACCGAAGCGAACTGGAGCCACAATGCCAGATGAGACCGTCAGCGCGACCATCACGATCAAAGCGCCCGCTGAGGCGATATTCGCGATACTCGCAGATCCGGCGAGCCATCCCGCCATCGACGGCACGGGCTGGCTCAGGCAAGCGCTCGATCCCGAGCACCTGACCGCGCCAGGCCAGATCTTCCGGATGGCCATGCATCACGACAACCACCCGGACAAGGACTACCAGATGGCCAACAAGGTTCTCGCCTGCGACCCTCCGCGCGCCATCTCCTGGGAGCCAGGCCAGGACGTCGTAGGCGACGGCACCCTGCAGTTCGGCGGCTGGACCTGACGCTACGACCTCACCCCGGTCAGCCAGTCCGAGACCGAGGTAAGGCTTTCCTGCGACTGGTCGGCGGTGCCGCAGTTCCTCCGTGAGCACATCCGGTTCCCGCCGTTCCCCCAGACCACGTCCGCAACTCCCTGGACCACCTGGCCAGCCTCGCGGCACCCCGCTGACACTGACCCGCAAGCAGCCAGCGTCTTCCGGGGCTGATCACCATGGGCAGCAAGGCTCGCATGATGGAGGCATCCCGGGTCATCTACGCCCCTGCGCAGAGGATCTTCGCGTTCCTCGCCGGGGCCGGCAACCATGTCCTCCTGGACACCAGCGACATGACCTGCGGCCCGGCCGGCCACGTTACCGTGACCCGACAGGCACCGTATTCGTGATGAATATGCGCAACCGAATCAAGGGTGACCACCAGGTCGAAAACCACGTTGTCGTCTACGAGCCTCTGTGTCCCGGAGCAAGTCGATGCGGGAGGGCGGTCGGCGTCGGATCGCGCTGCCTGAGAATTTTCTGGCGGGCTGTCGATCTGTGGCCCTGCCGTTCGTCATCCTTGTGCTGCCGCGTTCCGTCGGCGGCACATGAACCGGCAGATGAGGAGTTCCACCGTGAAGTACATGCTGCTGATAATCGGTAGCCAGGACGCTGATCCTGTGACGGACGACAAAGACCAGGGCCTGATGGAGGCGTTCATGGCCTACCACAAGGCCGTCTGTGATGCGGGTGTCATGGTCCACAGCAACGTGCTGGACTCCTTCGAGACCGCCACGTCCGTCCAGGTGGACAGGGCCGGGGAGCGCATCATCACCGACGGGCCGTTCGCCGAGACCAGGGAGTACCTCGGCGGCTACTACATCCTCGACCTTCCCGACCTGGACACCGCGATCGACTGGGCTGCCCGCTGCCCAGGAGCCAGGGCCGGGCGGATCGAAGTGCGCCCGATCCAGGAGTTCGACCTGCCGTGACCAGTGCAGGAGCGGCCGACTCCGTCGAGGCGGTGTTCCGGGAGGAGCGGGGTCGGCTGCTCGCCTTGCTGGTGCGCCAGTTCGGTGATC
This sequence comes from uncultured Actinomycetota bacterium, assembly GCA_963820395.1. Lineage (GTDB taxonomy): Bacteria > Actinomycetota > Actinomycetes > Streptosporangiales > Streptosporangiaceae > DATFVJ01. Next base: position 238,106 of record CAWGAE010000020.1, read on the forward strand.
TCGACCTCGCCGAGGACGCCGCCGCCGAGGCGATCGAGGCCGCACTGGAGCGCTGGCCCGTCGAGGAGGTGCCGGCGACGCCAGTGGCCTGGCTGCTCACCACCGCGCGCCGCAAGGCCGTTGACCGGCTGCGGCGGGACAAGGCCTACGCCGCCCGCCTGGCGATCATGCAGGTCGAGGCGCAGCACGTTACCGCGGCGCCCGGGATGGCTGGCCAGGACATCGCCGATATCCACGAGGAGTTCCCCGACGAGCGGCTGCGGCTGTTCTTCACCTGCTGCCACCCCGCGTTGTCACTCGAGGCCCAGACCGTGTTGACGCTGCGGTGCCTTGCTGGGCTGTCCACCCCGGAGGTGGCGCGCGCCTTCCTGGTACCGGAGGCCACGATGGCGCAGCGGATCGTCCGGGCCAAGCGCAAGATCCGCGACGCGCGGATCGTCTTCCAGGTGCCCGAGCGCGACGAGCTGACCAGGCGCCTGCCGACGGTACTGCGCGTCATCTACCTGATCTTCACCGAAGGCTACGCCGCCAGCACCGGCGAGGAACTCCTGCGGGCCGACCTCACCGAAGAGGCCATCCGGCTAGCCCGGATCCTGCACCGGCTGCTGCCCGCCGAACCCGAGGTGAGCGGCCTGCTGGCGCTGCTGCTGGTGGTTGACGCCCGCCGCGCGGCCCGCACCGACGCGGCGGGAGAGCTGGTACCGCTCGAAGATCAAGACCGAGCGCTGTGGGACGTCGATCGCATCGCCGAAGGCCGCGATCTAGTCGTCACTGCCCTGCGCGAGCCTGGCTGGGGCCCCTACGCGATACAGGCGGCGATCGCGGCCGTGCACGCCGAGGCGGCCGACGTCGCCACGACCGACTGGCCGCAGGTCGTGGCCCTCTACGATGTGCTTGCGCAAGTGTCCCCATCATCGGTGGTCCAGCTCAACCGGGCGGTGGCCGTGGCCATGCGCGACGGCCCGCAGGCCGGCCTAGCGGCGCTGGATGCGCTGGAGATCGACCCTCTGCGCGGCTACCACCTGCTGCCAGCAGCGCGGGCGGACCTGCTACGCAAGCTAGGCCGCACCACCGAGGCAGCAACGGCCTACCGGGCCGCGCTCGAACTCGCCAACAACGAGCGGGAACGGACCTACCTGCGCCGGAGGCTGGCCGAGCTCTGATCATCCCCGCCGAACCGTCCCCCGCCACACACTCTCGACCGTCCCTTAAACTTAAAGACCGCCAAGAAGATCTCGGCAACGACGTGATCAAATCCCACACCGACACGCCACGCAGAGTGATCGGCCACGCCACCTGCCAGTTCCTCACTCTGGAAGAACTGCACCCATTGGGGAAAATGCCATATCGGTGAGAAGAACACCACCGGAAGGTCGAAGAGACAACCTGCTGACGGCCAGGTCAGTGCGGTGCCTGCCGACAACAACGGCGAGAACATACAAGAGTCTAGTGTCCTGAGTTAAAAATTCGCTAAATAATTCGGTCAAGGCTTGCCCATGAATGGGATGTCATGGCTGCACGTGAACGGGAATGTCACCAGAGTTGCTGGCATGGCGAGAACGGGACGGCCCAAGGCCGAGCTGACCGTGACGGATCAGGAGGGACAAACCCTGCAGCGGTGGGCCCGGCGGCCAAAAAGCGCCCAGCAGCTGGCCCTTCGCGCGAAGATCGTGCTGGCGTGCGCGGAGGGCGAGGACAACAAGACGGTGGCCGCCGAGCTCGCGGTCCATCAGGTCACGGTGGGCAAGTGGCGGTCCCGGTTCATCGCCGACCGGCTGGAGGGCCTGACCGATGAGGACCGGCCGGGCCGGCCCCGCACGATCACAGATGAGAAGGTGGAAGAGGTGATCGTCACCACGCTGGAGCGGCCCCCGGCGAACAACGACAGTCACTGGTCCACCCGGTCGATGGCGAAGGCAACGGGCATGAGCCAGACCGCGGTGTCGCGGATCTGGCGGGCCTTTGAGCTCAAGCCGCACCGCGAGCAGACCTGGAAGCTGTCGGCCGACCCGCAGTTCATCGAGAAAGTCCGCGACGTGGTGGGCCTGTACATGAACCCGCCCGAGCATGCGCTGGTGCTGTGCGCCGACGAGAAGTCGCAGATTCAGGCGCTGAACCGCACCGCGCCGTGCCTGCCGGTGCTGCCTGCCACCCCGGCGCGGCGCAGCCACGGCTATGTCCGCAACGGCACCACCAGCCTGTTCGCGGCGCTCGACATGGCCACCGGCAAGGTCATCTCCTCAGTGCACCGCCGGCACCGGCACCAGGAGTTCCTGAAGTTCCTGAAGAAGATCGACGCCGAGGTGCCCGCCGGCCTGGGGGTGCACCTGATCTGCGACAACTACGGCACCCACAAGACCCCCGAGATCAAGAAGTGGCTGCTGCGCCACCCCCGCTTTGAGCTGCATTTCACGCCGACCAGCTCGTCCTGGCTCAACGTCGTGGAACGGTGGTTCGCCGAGCTGACCAACCGCAAGCTGCGCCGCTCCGCCCACAACAGCGTCAACGAGCTCGAAGCCGACATCCAGGCCTGGATCGAGGCGTGGAACGACGACCCGAAGCCGTTCGTCTGGACAAAGACCGCGGACGAGATCCTGGAGAACCTCGCCAGATATCTTCAGCGAATTAACAACTCAGGACACTGGTAGTACTTTGTTAGGTTCCAGCGAGGGCGGCGGCGAGCCGGTCGAGGGTGATGGGCTGGCAGCATAAGGGGCAGGCGCCGAGGATGAGGGCGAGCACGAGCACTGCCGGGCCACACACGGCGACGCCGTCCCGTCCTTGGCAAACCCGGTGTCATCCACCACCAGCGCCTCCACCGGCTGACTGGCCGCGAAACCCCGCGCCACATTCCGCCGCACCGCCGCGTAATCCCACGTCGAAGACGTGATGAACTGCTGCAGCCGCTGATGGTCCACCCCCAGCCGCGCCGCCATCGGCTGCATCGATTTTCGCCGCCCATCGGCCAGCAGCCCGCGCACATACAGCTCACCGGCCGCCCGCTGGTCCTTACGCGGCAGCCCGCCGAGCATCTCCGCAGCAAAGGCCAGCAGCCGGGGCCGGACCTCCGCCATCTGTTGAGGGGTCATCCCGGCATGACAGTACAAAGATCAGCGCAAGTGCGGGAGGCGCGCCGTACGACCTAACAAAGTACTACTAGATCCCGAACCCATGGAACCCCCCTCGAGCCGACTGAGCCACATAACCCCATGGAATCCCCCCATTTCCGCGCCGGGGAGGTTGGCGAGGCCATGGCAGCAGCAGCCCCGCCGCGAGGTAATAGCGAGGTAATAGCAGGGGGGTGGAAATGGTAAACCGGTAAACTTTTGCAGGCAGCGGGGGTTTGCCGTAAACCGGCTGGCTTCCGTGCCCGTCGCAGGAGGGACCCAACCCCGACCTTGCGGAGGACACATCGTGCGAATCCTGCCCAAACTCGGCTTAACCGCCGCCACTGTAATGGCCTCGGCCGGTCTGATCTTGCCGTTCGCTGGCCCGGCGGGCGCCAGTACGGCCTGTATGGCGCCGAAGGCCGGTTCGTGCCAGCAGCACACTGTTCGGCACGCCGTGCATAAGCACAAGTCCCGGCGGGCAGAGCACCACAGCAAGGGTGAGCACCACAGCAAGGGTGAGCACCACAAGCGCTGCCGTCACCACGAGCACCACCACGAGCATCACCAGCGCTGCCACCACGAGCACCACGAGGACGACGACTAGGGGACCGGGGAAGGCTGAAGGCCGGGCGCCACGGGAGTCAGGGTGGCGCCCGGCCTTCACTTCGCCCAGGCGCCAAAACCGCCCTCAGTCGTAAACCGCGTACAACTTGTAAGGCCAGGACGCCGCAATGGAACAGCCCGGCAACCTGCCAAGGATGAGCACCGGCGCCCGGGGGCACCGGCAAACCCGTCTCCGCCGTCACATCGGGCCCGCCGACGAACATCGTTTGGGTGGTGTGGTTGGCGAGCGGCAGCTCCGCCGGGCCACCATCCCGGAAGAACGTCGGATAGTACACGCGGGTGGCCATAATCCAAGTGTGCCCGGCCGTCTGGACGCAGTGTGCCCGGTCACCTGGACGCGGCGACCGGGCACGATCCTGCTGTTCCCCGCGGCAGAGGCTACTGGCTCAATCCCCCGGGCAGTTGAACGTAGTCGAACCGTCCGCCGCGTGATACGTCACCGTGCAAGGCGCGCCGATGCTGTCGTTGAACGTCAGGTACGCCTTCACCGTTTCGTCACCGCTAGGGAACGTCGTCACCGGGCAAGGTTTTCTCGCGTAGGCGTCGCAGTCGTTCGCGTCGGCTTTCTCGACGGTCATGCCGTTGGCATCGGTCCCGCCGACGATGGACTGTGCGAGTTGCTGCGGAGTGGTGGGCGCGGGGCTGGGTGCGGCGGCCGGGCTCGCCGTAGAGGGGGCGGGGGCCGCATGGGTCGCGCTGATGGCGGGGACCGGGCGAGAGCCGCCGCCGGTGAGCGTGCCGCAGCCCGCTAAGCCGCCGATCGCCGCGAGCACCAGCGCCGCAGCCGCGGCAAGTCGGATGGTTCTGGTCATCGCGCCGCCTCCCGCTCGCGTTCCCACCGCGCCACATATCCCGACCGCCGCCGCGGTTTGCTGTCCTTCGCCCCTCGCTGGCGGCCCGGCCTGAAATCTGGGTCCTCACGCTTGCGGCGCTCGAGCCCGGCTTTGGTCCGCTCGCTGCGGCGCCGTGATTCCTCGGCCGCCATCCACGCGAAGATCGCGCCGAGCAGCTCGGCCATGCGGGGATCACTGGTCTCGGTCCACGACTCGCGCAGCGACCACACCATGGCGCCTTGCTCGCGGAACTGCCGCAGGATGCCGAGCATCGCCTCGACGCCCTCTCGGGACAGCCGGTCGAGGGCCCAGACGAGCATCACCTCGAACTTGCCGGTGCGGGCGTCGGCGAGGGCCTAGCGTAGCTGCTCGCGGTACTTGCCGTTCCACGCCGACTCGCCTTGCAGCACGTATTCGGCGGTGAGCCCGCGTTCCAGTCACCGATAGTCATACTCGGATCTTGTCATTGACGCGCTGGCTTTTCTCCGAGTCTGGGCAGTCCGCCGCATCTGGGTACCGCGAGGATGGCTATCGACGCGCACGCGTCTCGGAGAGGGTAGGCCGATACCTCAGTGAGCTGGGCGGATCAGGGCTCAGTGCCGAGCGCGGTCCGCACCTGGGCCACATGTGACTGGAACGGGATCCGCTCACTGCGCTGATCATCGGTGGCTGACGGGTCTACGAGCAGCGCAGCGGGCGTGCAGCCGGGTCACCCGGAACTCGGGGGTGGCCACGAAGCAGCCGGTGACCGCGCCGCGCTCGAAGCACGCCGCCAGCCACCGCGAATCGCCCGGGTCGTGCTTGGGCCGTCCCGGCAGGTGCTTCACCTGCTTCGCGTCGGCGAGCACACAGTCGAACCCCTCGGCCTCCGGCCGGTAGAACGGCCCCTTCCAGTAGTCGCCGGTGGCCTCCATCACCACCGCCGGTACCTGCCAGCTGCGCAGCCAGTCCGCCAGCGCCAGCACCTCCCGCTTGGTGGTGCCGAAGCTGCGGGTCTCGGCCCGCCCGCCGCGCCGGGTCCTTATCCGACGGCACCCGGATTGTCGCGACCAGCCCGGCCTTGCCGATGTCGATGCCGCACACCCGGTCCCGGTACGGCGGCTCGTCGGTGACCTCTTCCACGCGTCCCTCACCTCTCCTGTTTCTGGACTGCTAGGGTGCGAGGTGGTACCGCCCGGGGAACCGGGGGCGAGCGGAAGAAACTGACCCGCGTGCTCGAAGCGACAATGAACGGCCCCTTGAAAAGCCGGCTCCCGGCGTCAGGCTGACCGGCGGCCTCAACCGCACCAGAGGAAAAACGACGTCACGGGCGGTACCACCCGCTATTTTCACGCCGGTACGGCGCCGCGCCAGCGGCACCAGGGGCTGACCGGACTATGGCCTGTCCAGTCCGAGGGCGCCGCGGCGGCAACTCATGCCTTGAAGCGGGCCGCTTCCTCAGATCCGCCGGTCGCATCGCCTGGCCTGTAGGAGTGCGCGCCCGCCCCGGCGAGCTTGCCGCCCTGGACGATCAGGTACTCCTCGCGGATCGGCCGGTTCTCAAACCAGCATTCCAGGATCTCGCGGGTGCCCGCAGCATAGCGCGCCTGCGCTGAGAGCGACGAGCCGGAGATGTGCGGGGTCATGCCATGGTGCGGCATCGTCCGCCAGGGGTGATCTTCCGGTGCGGGCTGCGGGAACCAGACATCACCGGCGTAGCCCGCTAGCTGCCCGCTCTCCAGCGCCCGAGCGATGGCGTCCCGGTCGCAGATCTTCCCGCGGGCGGTGTTGACGATATAGGCGCCGCGCTTCATGGTCGAGACCAGCTGGTCGTTGAACAGGCCCTCGGTGCCGGGGTAGAGCGGGGCGTTGATCGTCACCACATCGCAGTGCGGCACCATCTCCGCCGCGGTCTCATAGAATGTCACTCCGAGGTCGCGCTCGGTCCCTGCGGGCAGGCGGTGCAGGTCGGTGTAATGCAGCTTTACATCAAAAGGCTTGAGCCGCCGCAGCACCGCGGAGCCGATCCGCCCAGCTGCGACCGTCCCAACCGCCATGCCTTCCAGGTCATAGGACCGCTCGACGCAGTCGGCGATGTTCCAGCCGCCCTTGATCACCCACTGGTAGGACGGAATGTAGTTGCGCACCAGCGAGAGGATCATCATCACCACGTGCTCGGCGACGCTGATGCTGTTGGAGTAGGTGATCTCCGCGATGGTCAGGCCCGCCTCGCTCGCTGCCTGCAGGTCGTAGTGATCCGACCCGATCCCGGCGGTAATAGCGAGCTTGAGGTTCCTGGCCTTTGCGATCCGCTCCCTGGTCAGGTAGGCGGGCCAGAACGGCTGGGAAATCACAATGTCGGCATCGACGAGTTCCCGCTCGAACACCGAGCCCGGGCCGTCCTTGTCGGATGTCACGACCAGCGTGTGACCGGCCGCCTCCAGAAAGCTTCGCAGGCCTAGCTCACCAGACACGCTGCCCAGCAGCTCCCCCGGAACGAAGTCGATCGCGTGCGGGCTCGGCGTCGTCTGACCGCCTGGGTACGACTCGATCTGCGGGATCGCATCCCGGGCGTAGGCCGCCGGGAACCCGTCGACCGGGTCGTCATACAGCACGCACAACACCTTGGCCATCTTCGGCTCCTGACTCTTGGGGTGGCGAAATCCACCCGGGCTGCTCTTGCAGTAATACAAGCCGGTGCAGACATCCCCCGGCAAAGGCAAGACGCACTCACATCCGCACTATGCCGAATCGAACGTCCCTCATCTCCAAGCCATGATGTCCCCGGAGCACCCGCTTGACCGTAGTAAGGCAATCCCGTAGTCCTGGGACAGCCAGGCCGACCGGTGCCTCCGGGGGGCGCACTCCGGTCCCGAATATTCACCGCGAGAGGCCTCCGCCTCTGGTACGCGCGACTCCGGGGTGCGGTAATCGGCTGACGCTCGAAGACCGCCTTGGCATGCCCTGCAACAGAGATGCGTCGGAGGGGAACGCCCATGAAGTTTGTGCAGGTCATCGACTACAGTACCTCACAGTTTGCCGAGGTCAACAAGCTGGTGGACGCGTTGGCTTGCTCACACCGAAGGCAAGCGAACAGTGGGCCAGGGCTTCACGGGCCGTGACCGCGAGAGCCCGACACCTACGTCGACGTCATCGTCTTCCCGTCGTATGAGGGAGGGATGCGGAACTGAGCTTCCCCCCGGATCGAGGAGGCATCGGCTATAAGGGGTAGCCATGCCGGAGAAGCGAAGGACATTTGATCCAGAGTTCCGCGAGGGCGCGGTCCGGATCGTTCGGGAGACCGGGAAGCCGATCGCCCAGGTGGCGCGTGACCTTGGAATCAACGAGGGCACGCTGGGCAACTGGGTCGCCCGCGACCGGGTCGAGCGGGGCGAGGCGGAGGGCCTGTCCCGCGACGAGCGCGCTGAGCTGGCTCAGCTGCGCCGCGAGAATGCCGAGCTCCGGATGGAGCGCGATGTCCTCAAGTGAGGAGTGGTCTTCTGGGTGAGGGAGGCGACGCGTTGAGCCGGGCCGCGTTCATTGCCGACCAGAAGGCCAGCCACCGCGTCCCGTACGCGGTGTCCTGCCGGGCTCTGGGCGTGTCGGAGTCGTGGTTCCACAAGTGGCACGACCGGCCGTGCACGCCGTCCCAGCAGCGGCGCGCCGAGGTGGACCAGGCGGTGGCTGCTGCGTTCAAAGCGTCCGGGCAGACCTACGGATCGCCGCGCATTCACCGCGACCTGGTCGAGGAAGGATGGCGGATCAGCGAGAAGACGGTCGCTAAGTCGATGGCCCGCCAGGGCCTGGTGGGGCGGTCAAAGAAACGCCGCAAGGGGCTGACACGTCCGGACAAAAAGAAGCGGCCGTTCCCGGATCTGCTGAAACGCGGCTTCACCGCGCCGGCGCCGAATGTGAAATGGTGCGGGGATATCACCGAGATACCCACAGACGAGGGGAAGCTCTATCTGGCTACCGCCCTCGACTTGTTCTCCCGCCGCCTGCTGGGGTATGCCACCAGCGCCCATCCCGACGCTGACCTGGCAGGCCAGGCCATCAAGATGGCGGTGGCGGCCCGTGGCGGGAACGTCGCCGAAGTGATCTTCCACACGGACCGGGGTTCCACCTACACCGCCGATGAGTTCACCGGCCTATGCGCCAAACTTGGGATCCGCCAGTCGATGGGCCGTGTGGGGTCGTGTTTCGATAATGCAGCAGCGGAATCGTTCTTCTCGACTCTGGAATGGGAGGTGCTATCGCGTCATCACTTTAGCACACGGAATGAGGCGAGGGAAATCGTGGTGGGCTGGGTATGTGACTTCTATAATAGCCGCAGGCGTCACAGTTCTTGTGGCATGAAATCGCCCATCGACTACGAGAATTCCGCTAAAATAGAGGCAGCATAAGGAGTCCTCCACGGTTCGGGGGGAACCTCAGGCTCCGCTCGGTCGGGCCACGTCCAGGGAGGTGGTGTATGAGATGACCACCTCGCGATCGGTTTCTATTTAAGCACCAATGGCCTCAATTGTCACGTCAGTCTCGGAATTATTGTCGGGCCTTTGTATTGTCCGCTGGCAGGCGGCGAGGATTTCCGCGCCCAGGTACCGGCGGGACTCGGCCCATTCGTCGTTCTGCTCGGCCAGCACGGCGCCGACCAGGCGGATGATGGCGTCGCGGCCGGGGAAGATGCCCACCACGTCGGTCCGGCGCCTAATTTCCTTATTCAGGCGCTCTTGCGGATTGTTGCTCCACACCTGGCGCCAGACCTCGCGGGGGAAGGCGGTGAAGGCCAGGATGTCGTCGCGGGCGTCGTCCAGGTGCGCGGCGGCCTGGGGGAACTTGGCCTGCAGGGCGGTAACGACCTGGCCGTGCTGGGCGTGCACGGAGGCGGCGTCGGGCTGTTCGAAGATGGTCCGCAGCAGGGTGGAGACCCACGGCTGGGCGGACTTGGGCACCTTGGTGGCCAGGTTGCGGGCGTAGTGTGCCCGGCACCGCTGCCAGCAGGCGCCGGGCAGCACCGCGGCAATCGCATCCCGCAAGCCCTGATGGCAGTCGGAGGTGACCAGCTGGACGCCGGACAGGCCGCGAGCGACCAGGCCGCGCAGGAACGCCAGCCACCCGGCGCCGTCCTCGGAGCTGGCCACGTCGATACCGAGGATCTCCCGCTTGCCGCCGGCGTTGACGCCGGTGGCGATCAGGGCGTGCACGTTCACCGTGCGGCCGCCCTCGCGGACCTTCTGGGTGAGTGCGTCCAGCCACACGAAGGTGTACGGCCCGGCGTCCAGCGGCCGGGACCGGAAGCCGTCCACCAGCTCGTCGAGTTCGGCGGCCATGAGGCTGACCTGCGACTTCGACAGCGAGGTGACACCGAGCGAGGCGGCCAGCTTCTCCACCCGCCGGGTGGAGACACCCAGCAGGTAGCTGGTCGCCACCACCGAGGCCAGCGCCCGCTCGGCGCGCCGCCGGTGCTCGAGGAACTCCGGGTAGTACGAGCCTTGGCGCAGCTTGGGGATCGCCAGCTCGATGGTCCCGGCCCGGGTATCCCACTCGCGCTGCCGGTAACCGTTGCGGCTGTTCACCCGCCCGGGGGTGACCTCCCCGTAGCCGGCGTTGCAGCGGACCTCGACATCGGCGTCCATCATCCGCTGCGCAAACCCCTTGATCATCTCCCGGAGCAGGTCCGGGCTCGCCGATGCCAGTGTCTCCTCGAACTGCGCGCCGGGAACCGGCACAATGTCACGTGCGGCCACTTCGTTCTCCTTCGTCTCGTAGTGAGCACTTCGAAGGATCACGAGGTGGCCGTCTCAGGTCACGCCGACACGCCCATCAAAGGCGAACCAGTCACAGCCGGACCAGTTACCCCATACACCACTCCCGTGGACGTGAACCTCGGTGTGTCGGTCCGGTTGGGACCGCCTAAGCGGCCGCCTATACCCACCGTCTACGGTGAACTTCCACGGACTTCACCGAGATGTTCAGCGTTGGTGTTGGCCCAACGGCCCTTACTTGGGACAGCTCGCCCGAGATTCGGCATTCCTTCGGGACGAAGAGGCCGCCGGTCAAATCCGGCCACCCCGACCAGGAAAGTGCAGGTCACAGTGCATCTGTGTGACCTGTGCCCACGGTTCGCCTCTCGCGGTGTCCGATTTTGGGAGCGAGATGGGAGCCGATCTTGGTAGCGGCGGACCGCAAGTCAAACAGAAACGTGTTTAGCAAGCGTACCGAGGGACGCTCAGCCAGGCGGGCATGCTCGCGCAGGGGGTCCTCCCAGCGCGCTTGCAGCGCATCTTTAAGCTCCTCGCGCATCGCTGGGCTGACGTGGCCGTACACGCCGCGCATCCCGGGTTCCTCGTGACCCAGACACTCGGACTTAAGCACGTCAGCGATCCCTGCCTCGTCCATCCACGTCTTGTGGCCGTGCCGTAGGCCGTGCGGAGTCAGCCCGCGGCTGACCGGGAGCCATGACGCGAGCGCCACATCTCGCCAGGCTCCTGCCCCGAGCCGGGACAAGTGGTCCTGAGCGGCCTTGTGCGCGACGACCGCGCCGTCCAGGCGCCGAGGCAGCGCACTCGATATTGCGACGGTGGCCGGTGATTGTTTCGGGGATGCCTTTGCCACCGGCCAGGCAGCCCCGCCCGGACGAGCTGCCGCGCATCGCGTTTGTAGGTGTCCGAGCAGGGCGGGCAGACGGTTTCGCGGCGGTTACCACAGGAGACCAGGAGCACTCCCCCGGGTTCGCTGCGGCTGTCGTAGGCGGGCGCGAGTTCCCCGGTCGCCAGGTCCACGGCGTCGATGCGGCCCCGGAGCAGGATCGGGTTACAGCAGCCACCAGAAGTCCCGAGCTGGCGCAAGCGCCCACCCTTTAGCAGTGATCTTGCCCGGCAAGACCATCGGCACCTATCGGAAGGACTGGGCAGAGCGTGGCGTGCCAACATCCGGATTTGCAAGCAGAGGTCGTGGGACTAGCTGGTCACCTTGATGAGGAACAGCCACGCGTTGATCACGCCGCCCAGGAGACTCGCCACGGCGGCGGGGACCAGCCAGTACAAGCCACCACCGGCCTTCAGGAGGAAGGTGAGCCCGGCAACGCCAAAGAGCACAGCGGTGATCGTGTTGGGAGAGAACCTTTCGATGTAGCGAGCCACGCCCTGAGCGGACCCGTGACCAGCTCGCCGGTCCAAGATGAGCAGGGCCGCGCCCGAGACCACGGCCACAGCTAGCAGCTCCGAACCCAGGGCTGCCGGTGGTTGAGGAGCCACCAGCAAGAGCGCGCTTAGCACTGAGGTCATGAACAGCACCAGAGTTTGAGCGGCGCGGGAGCTGAGGCTGCGTGATGCGGACAGCACGTCACTCTTGACGGAGACCGCAACGAACAGCAGGCCCGTCAGCGCCCCGGCAACGGCAGCGAGCGCCTCACCAAAGCCAAGCCACATTGCGGTCGTGTACCCCACCGGGGCGACCTCCCAGATCTTCCGCTGCACATACGAGCTGTCTCAATCAAACCGCCCCAGGGTATAGGGCCGACCACGATTCAGATTCTGACCATCACCGGTGGCCACAACGACATACGACTTGAGCCGATCGGACGACCGGCGAGGCCATAGTGCGCAAGTGAACCAAAGTAACCAACACCGTGGACGTACCCTACAAACAGGGAATCGCGAGCGACGCGCACAGTCCTCGTCCCAGGTCCGCTGTCAACTCCAACTTGACAGTCGGTCGACGATCGGCTTGTTGGGGTTAGCCAGTCACGCTGGCCGCATTTTGGCTGCACAGCGCCGCTCGACGCCGCCACCCATTGCGCATCAATGAGCATCGTTTCAGCAGGTCACGACCAACCGGCGCCGGGCGTGCGGCCTCTTCGGGCCGACCCGGCGACGGCGAACCAGTGCCGCTGTGACAGGCGGAAACCCGTCGATCTCTTGGTCCGCGTCGCCGAATTAGTCCTTATCTAGATCAAGGCGCTGGGCGGCGTGCATGATCCATGCACTGCTGGTAGTTAGCTCCCGGCAAGATGCCTATGTCCGCCCGGCAGAGGTGTGCCAAGGGCGTTACAGGCGGGACGGCGGTCTCGTGCCGGACCTCGTGGGCATCAACGACCGGCGAGACAGGAGAAGAACATGACCAGCGAGATCAGTGAGCTGATGCACCGCGGCCTGTTCCGCGTTCTCGGTGAACGTGATCGCAAACGCCGGAAGGCCGCGATCGCGGAGACCTACAGCGAGGATGTGATCTTCAACAATCCGGAAGGGACTGTTACCGGGCGGGCGGCGCTGGACGAGAAGGTGCAGGGCTTGCTTGATTCAGCGCCTGGATTTGCGTTTCAGCCAGGCGACGACGTCCGGGAGTCCGCAGACCTCGGATTGCTCACCTGGGCGTTCGGTCCAGAGGCAGGTCCGCCTGTGACAACCGGTATGGATATCGTCATAGTTCGAGATGGCCTGATAGCGACGCTCTACACACTGGTTGATTCCTGAGGCAAGTCATGGGCAGGCGGCATGCCGACGGAAGTGTGGGTGTCCTCCCCCGAACCCGCCGTAGGAGGATCTGTGACTCCCGGAACCCGTCAAGCCCCTCTGTGGCCGCAGGGCAACCGCCTCGGTCAAGCCGCATGGTTCATGTACACGCGCAGACGGCCTTGACCGAACCCGTCCGTCACCGGGTTCGGCAGCAGTCGGGTTCGGGGGAGGGCGGGGCGCGGTCTCGCTCGCGGGTCGAAGGTCCGATGCTGGTGACGAGGACAAGGTCATCACGGCGCCCTGTGTCGTAGGCGGTCGGGAGCCACGCTGGGAGCCAGCCCTACTGGGCAAGCAGGTGCAGGCCTGGTCATCCAACAGACGGGGCAGCCCTGCCACCTGGCGGCTGCGGGACGACCGCGGGCGCCATCGTGATCTCCACACCCGGGGTCGTGGTGGCCGTCGGCGTCGTGCTCGCTAACTCGTGGCTGCGCTCGCCGGGCCGGTCAGCGGTTCTCGCCGGACTGCTGGCCGCAGTCAAGGTCGTGGCCGTCTCCGCGGTGTGGTCATCCTTCAGCTCGGACGGTTCCGCGCCACGTCCGGGTTCGATGTGCGCCTGGACGGGACGAGGCATTACCGCGCGACGTGCGCGGCCCGACGCCATCGCGACGATCCGCTCAAGCGGTCCCTGCCCCATAAAGCGGTACCAAACCATCGCGAAGGCGAGCGCAACAGCCACCTGCTCCGCGTACGCAACATAATCGTTGTCGCTCAGCAGACCCGAGTTCAAGAACAGCACCTGGGCGGAATAGATGGTCAGGGTCATGGTACCGGCCACCCCCACCGGCCACAGCAGGCGTCGCGCCGCGCGGAGCTTAATCACGAGCAGCACACCACCGAGGACGGCCATCGCCACACCCAGGGTGTGCAGCGCGTCGAACGGCGTGCCCGTGTGATGGCCGCGAAGCGCCAGCCACCACCACGATGCCACCTTATTCGGATCCCAGACAATCTGGTTCGTGACCTGTGCCGGGGGGGTGCCGGGATCGACCGCGGCATGCAGGTGCTGCAGGCCGCCCAGATGGAACAGGATCACCGACGACGTGACCCATGCGGTGACCGCCATCACCACCCCGCCGCCCAGCAGCCAGGCAGCCACCCGGGTAGAGGATAGATCGAGCCGCCCGATGGCAAGACCCGCACAGATGTAGATCATGTACACAGCCGCCGGAAAGTCGCCGGTGACGAGAAGCAGCAGGACGAAGCCGATCGGATGGGTGAAGGGCGCGCCGAGCGTCGGGCTGGTGTCAAAGGCAGGCCCCAGGCCGAGGCTGAACGCCCCCAGCAGGAGAAGCGGGCCCACCACCACCAGCACACCGGCGATGCTGGCCAGAGTCCGCGGCCGTAGCCAGAGCAACGGGATCGCAAGCAGGAAGAACAGGCCGTAGTAGCCAAGGATCACCCCGAAGTCGGCTGCGGCAAAGTAGCCGAGTCCAAGACCAATGGCGGCGATCAACAGAGCCCGGACGGCGATGCCTACCGCGGCGGCCCGGCGAGCGCGTCCTTGTACCGGGTGCCGCCCCCCAGTGATGAAGGCGAGGCTGATACCCGCCACCATGACGAACAAGGTCGCGGACCGTCCCGTCACCGTCATCACCGCAAACGTCGGCGTGCCGTTGTCGTTGAGCACGGCGAAGTTGTTCGCCGCCAGCATTGAAAGTAGCGCGATCCCGCGAGTGACATCGACACCCAAAAACCGCGCCTTCGCGGGCGCGCCGGCCGGCGGGGCAAGCATCCGGCCGACCGTCTTCGTCAGCCCGTCAATCATCACGCACCACCCACCACGGCGACACGCCCGGGTCCGCTGTCATACGCGTGCTCGAAGCACTGCGGCAGGGTCCGAACCGACGGCGGCCAGGGCACAGCCGCAGCGAGCGCGGCTTCACTGGCAACGTCACGACCGGCAGCAATCATGGTCGACAGGGGAATCACTGGCGGAGATCCTTAGTGGAGGAGTGAGGACTCGGACCCGACCCCCGGTCGCCGGATCGAGAAGAGGGCACCCTAGCGACGGTGGGTTGGGCGGCCTGTCACCAGACTGCGTGACCAGGTACTAAGATCTGCCGGAGATTCTCTTCAGATATGGTTAAGAATTACGTGTTTTCGGATCTTTCGCCTCAGGTGAGAGCCTGGGTCCACCAGACATGCCAGGTCAGGAGTTGACCGTATTCACTTCCAGCGGAAGTGACACCACGTAGCACGACGGCGGTACAGCAGAAAGTACCGCAACACGGGCGCACAACCTGTAAGCGGCGACCACGGCCGCCTGAGCTGGCCGGGCGCCCGCCTGCCAGGAGCGTGGGACCACCCGCTTGCCAGCGATGGGACCACCTGGCGTGTCGCATCGGCGGTCTTGATCACTTTGGGATACCGATGCCTCCAGGTCAACAGGCTTGGAGGTTCGGGGGATGGCATTCCGGGAGGTTGCCGTGATCGAGATTCGTGACTATGCGGCGTGGCTGATTATGCGGCGTGACACGTGGCGGGTGCGCCGTCCTGGCTGGTGGCCGCACCGTCGGCGGGTGAAGACGCCGCATAGTTAGATGCCTTCCAGAAACTTGAGCAGGGAGTCGGGCGCACGTTCGGCTGGCTGGACGTGGCCGAGGTAGGTGGACAGGGCGGGCAGGAGCGGTTCCGCCTCCAGCCCTTGCGCATGCCAGCTGGCCAAACTGGTAGGGAGCGGTTTACCAACCGCGTCGAATACCTCGGCCTGGGGCAGGGAGAGATGTGATCCCCTGTCCTCGTGGACGGTGTGCCGCTGTACTACGTGCAGGCGCTGCTCGGTCACGAGGACTATGCGACGACGCAGCTGTACAGGCGGGCGAGATACGCGAAGTTTGCCCAGGAACCAAGGGTCGCAGCGACGAGCCGACCTGTGCTACCGCACGGTCACGGGAGCCGGCCGGTTTACCTCATGTCCCGCCGCCAAGCGCGCCGTGCACAAGGCCGTGCGCGAGCACAAGTCCCGGTCGGCAGAGCACCACCAGAAGGCCGAGCACCACAAGCGCTGCCACCAGCGCCACCACCACCACGAGCGCTGCCACCACCAGGACAACTAGACAATTAGACAACTAGAGGAAGACTGAAGGCCGGCACGCCGCAACCTGACTCCGCGGCGTCCCGGCCTTTGACAAGCGAGTGTCAACCGTGCCCTGTGTTGACGGCCTGACTTCTGAGCATCCCTGCCGGGTGTCCCGGCCATGCTCTTTGACGATGTCGCTGCCTGGCTGGCCCCGAGCAGGCCAAGATTTTGCCGTCCCCTTGAACGAGAGGGATCCCTCCTCGCCTCGTTTTGCGCCGAACGCGGGGAGGGATCCGAGGCGGTGAGTCGCCCGTGGCCATCGTGGCCGTGCCCGCTGTCGGCCGGTGCTTATATGGCGGCCGGGCGTGACGTGGAGTTCCCCCGTCCGGACTGCCCGTCGTGCGCCGGGCCGCTGGTGTTCTGGTCTGGTTACCGGCGGCATGTCAGGGCGGCGGGCCGCTGCCAGAAGATCTTTGTGCCGCGGCTGCGCTGCAGGCGTTGCGAGGTGAGCCATGCGCTGCTTCCGGCGTTCGTGCTGGCCTGGCGTCTGGACGTGGCTGAGGCCGTCGGCGCGGTGATTGGGCAGGTGGCCGGCGGCGCGTGCGGCGTGCGCCCGGCCGCGGGCCCGGATGGGTGTCCCTCATACGACCGCGCGCGGGTGGGTGCGGCGGTTCCGGGTGCGCGCCCCGGAACTCGGGGTGATGTTCGCGGCGCTGGCCGTCGAGCTGGGCGGGCAGGCAATCGCCCCTGCGGAGCAGGCCGGCCGTTTCGCGCTGGCCGCGATCACCGCAGCGTTCGGCGCGGCCACAGGCCTGCCGGGAGGGCTGGCGGTGGGGCCGTGGCGGTTCGCGTCGTCGGTGAGCGGCGGGAGGCTGATCGCGGCCAACACAACCTCGCTCTGGTTGATCGTCGGCCGACGGGGTGACCAGCGCGATGCCGAATTCGGCCTGGGAGGTCACCAGCAGCTCCGCCGAGGGGTAGCCCGAGTCCACGAGGTGCTCGTCCGGCAGCAGGTGCCGTCCGGTCCAGGCGAGCGTGGATCGGCGCGGTCATCTGGTTGTCGGGCACGGTCGCATCCGTGGTCTCCACGTTCACGATCAGATGAGGCGGCGGCGCGGCCTCACCGTCACCGTCGTCCCGGGCGCCGGTGCCGCAGGTCTCGGTGACATGCACCTTGTAGCCGTTCCAGAGGGCATCGCGCTTGACGCCCCACCGGGCATCGAGGTCATACGGCGAGGTGATGCGGGATCTACCCGGCGGCAGACCCTCCACCTCCGCCTCCCGCCGTTTGATCACCTCCCGTCCCTGCTCGCCGGTGACGGCGAGGTAGTTCCGGACGAGCACGACCCGCAGCACCCCGGCCTGATGCAGCCGCGCCAGGAACGCCAGATCCGGGTCGCTGGCCGCGGCGGCGTACACGGCCTTCAGCAGCGTGTGGCCGTCGCGGCCGTACGCCAGCGCCAACTCCTCCTTCTTGGTAGTGGCGGCGGGCATTCGCCAGGTATCGATCCGAGCGGAGTAACGCTTGCTCCACGAGTCGTCCAGCAGATGCGCCACCACATGCGGCGCGGCCACCGCCAGCGACTCCAAGCAGGCCAGCACCGCCTCCCCGGCCAGCTCAAGGCGGTTCAGGTCCCGTACCGCAGAGATCACGTGGGTGGAGTCGGCGACCGGGCACGTCTGCTGGTTTCCGAGGGCGACCCTACCGGTCAATCGTTCGGTCAATTGAACGTGATCGAACCGTCGGCCGCGTGTTACGTCACCGTGCAGTACGCCTTTCTTCACGGTCATGCCGTTGGCGTCGGTGCCGCCGACGATGGACTGTTCGAGTTGCTGCGGGGTGGTGGGGGGTGGTGGGGCTGGGCGCGGGCGCCGGGGCTGCGGGGGCGTCGGTGGCGGCACGCGCGCCGTTGATGTGCGCGACCGGCGCCCGGGACGCCGGGTGGTGCGAGCGCGAGTGCGATAAGACCCCGAGGCAGACAACGGCCATCAGCAGCCCGCGCACCTGCGGCGGTCAGCAGAATGTTCCGGCCAGCATGTAACCGGGCCGACTTGGGTGGCAGCGGAGGTGGTGGCCATCCTGCTTGCTGCGGTCGGTAGTACGGGCGTACGGGTCGTTGGTCATCGTGCCGCCTCCCGCTCGCGTTCCCACCGCGCCACATACCCGGACCGCCTGCGCGGCTTGGCGTCCCCTTGCCCGGCTGGCGGCCGATCGGCCTACCTTCGGCCTTGCGCTTCATGAGCCGGGCTTTGATCCGCTCGCTACAGCCATCGGCTCCTGCTGTGCCATCCACCCGGCGAACGCCACGAGAATGTCCTGGACCTCTGGGGAACCGTTGAGCCATGACTCGTTGACGGACGGTCCAAGACCGGACCACACCTCGCGGCGTGTCCTCACCTACCCAGCTCACAGCACCAACCGCCAACCGCCTCCCAGAGCCGTGAGCCAAGAAAACGCTGGAGTGCAGCACAACCGTGCAGCAATCGAGCCGACATCGGCGTCGGGATTCACATAGCTAGCAGCGGGGTCTGGCCCCCCAGGATCAAGCAGCGCGCCGTCATTTCCTTCCGATGTAACGTACAGGCCATCAGGGTTGGTGCATGTCCGCGGAGGATGCATGGCCAAACGGTGGAGAGACCTGAGCGACCGTAGCCGTAGACTGATCATTGTTACGGCAATTGCCGAAGCCAGCCTCAAGACAGCGGTGCTCATCGACATCAAGCGTCGGCCCGCAAGCCAGATCCGCGGCTCGAAGCTGATATGGATTGCAGCCGCGGTACTCGTCAACTCCGCCGGGCTCGGACCACTCTCATACTTCGTCTTCGGACGGCGACGGCATACCGCAGGCGTCGAGCCAGACGCTCCAAGCAAGGGTTGAGTGATCAACTGAGTCACGACCGCACCGGCCGCAAGAACACGACGACGGACACCAATGGACGGTCGTTGCAGCTCAGGACTGGCATGCTTCTCTATCCCGGGTAGCAACGCGCGTCTGGTGGCCTGCTACGAGCTTTACTTGGCTCCGAGCGCTATGTGTCGTGAGCGGTGGTAAGGCGGCGCGATCCCTGTTGGAGGCCGTGATAGCGATGCGCGCCGCCACGAGGATGACGAGGCCGCCATCTCGCTCCCGCACCCGGCTGCGCAGATGGCGTCAGCCCACGGCAGCGCAACCCTGGTCCAGCGAGTGGGACTTCGTCAGGCGAGGCGCCATTCCCCTGTGTGCTTCCCCCGCTCTCCCGCGTTCTCCCGTTGCCTGACACGAACGCACCGTAACGAACCATGTGCCAACGCTGTGAGTCTTAACTTCGTGCTGAAGACCGGGCCATGCACCTTTGGGGGGGACCCACATGACGACTACATCAGCCGACATCGCCAACGAGGCGTGGTGGTCAAATCCGATCCGCGCCGAGAAGTCTGGGCATCGACCCAGCACCAGCGGATCGCCTCCCTCGCCGATAGCGCGGCCGACCTCGAAAGCCAGCTCGCGCAGCGGGACGGGTGCGGCTGCACTCAGTCCTGACCGGGCACGAGGCTCGTTACAACGCACGACGCCCATCGCAGCCGCCACCTCCGACCGCCCAGGCCCGCCGCGGTCCTTCCGACCAGGAACGTATCGAGCGTCGACCAGTCGGGAGCTGCCTGGTGCAGCACTCTGCCGAGCGCGCTAGTGAAGGACGAGCGCCGTTCCCTCGGCGAGATGTTACGGATCAGGCGCTCCGTGAGGGCAACCGCCTCAGTATGATCGTAGCGCCTCGTGTCGCCCGTGACGCTCGTGCGCCCCGGGACTTGACGGCATTGCTTCTTGCCAAGGAGACGTCGATGAAATACCTCGCCGCCAGTTCCTACTCATATCCTCTTCTGTCTCTGTTCTGGACGATCTTTATGATCTTCCTCTGGGTGATCTGGATCTGGATCCTTATCGCGGTGTTCGTCGACATATTCCGCAGCCATGATCTGTCCGGCTGGGCCAAGGCCCTGTGGTTCCTCTTCGTGCTGTTCATCCCACTGGTAGGCGTCCTGGTCTACCTGATCGCCCGCGGCGGGAGCATGCACGAGCGGGCCGTGCAGCGGGCTCAGGCCCAAGACGCGGCGTTCCGTAGCTATGTCCAGGAGACCGCATCGGCATCGCCCGCCAGCTCCGCGGACCAGTTGGCCAAGCTCGCTGACCTTCGCGACCGCGGAGTCATCACAGCCGCGGAGTTCGAACGCGAGAAGGCCAAGATCCTGGCCTGAGCGCGAAAGAGGCCAGCGGAGCAGCTGTGGTTACCGCGATGTAGGGCTGACAGACATCATTGACCTAAGTAAGGGATGTCCCGCGTCATGGTGAACTGATGACGCCGATGGCGGTTGACGTACCACTCTCGCACTTCGAGGGGCAGCGTCGCGGCGCGTCACCCAGGTCGTCCGTGTCCCGGCCAATAGCGTTCATTGCCTCGCGCGAATGGGGCACAGATGGACAGATGGTGGGCTGCCGTTGTCATCCACACTCTGCTTGGTGTGATCTTGGTGCCCCTGCATAGGAGGCGATGAGCGGCAGCCCACCCATCTGTAGCTGTCTAGCAGCCGTCGTACGGTCCCCAGTTGGACTCACCGCCTTGTGCGACGGCGTTGGCGAACACCCGGTCTTGCTCGGCCGCGCCGGCGTTCCCGAAGTCGGCAGGGCTGCCACCGTACGCGGCCCATGTGCTGGCGCTGAACTGGTACGCACCGTAATAGCCGCCGGCGTTCGTCGCCTGGTAGTTGCCGCCGGACTCACGGGACCGCACGCACGCGCCGAACGAGCCGTCCGGTGCAGTGTCCGAAGACGTCGCAGGAGCCTGGGCCGCTGCCGCAGGTGCGATGACTGGCGCGGGAGCGGTGCTGACCGGCTGAGTCGCCGCTGGAGCCTGCCGGACCGGGATCGGCTGGATCGCTGCGGGAGACCGGGCCGGGATCGCCTCGCCGGTCTTGCCACGGCTCGCAAGCCTCACCGTGAGCCGCTCACCTGGAATGATCTGGGTTGGGTAAGCGCCTATGACCTTGACGTTGGCGGCGTAGAATTTCGGCCAGAGGTCAGGGTGACCGAACAAGCGACCCGTGATGCGTGAAAGCGAGTCGCCCGGTTGGACCATATAGGCGGCGGGCTGGTCGTTGAACCGCCTGGGTGTCTTCGCGAACCTCACGTGGCCGCGTTGAACTGGGGCGATGGGCTTGCCAGGTGCGAGCGCGCCGAACCTGTAGAGCGCGG
The DNA here is from genome assembly GCA_963820395.1 of uncultured Actinomycetota bacterium. GTDB lineage: Bacteria > Actinomycetota > Actinomycetes > Streptosporangiales > Streptosporangiaceae > DATFVJ01. The sequence continues at coordinate 259,415 of CAWGAE010000020.1, forward strand.
AGGTGGCGCTCGCAGGCTGCCCGGTTGCGCCAGCCACCTTGGTCGCGCTGGCCACTGCGCCTGAGCCGATGGCGGCCACGGCGATGGCCCCGCCTGCTGCTGCGACGGTGAGTATGGGGATCTTCCGGTGGGGCGTCTTCTTACTGGACAAGATGACCTTTCGGTCGGGCACGTGGTGTGCTCGGCTTCCACCCATGGGCGCATGCCCGCCGCCAGCGAAAGTGGTGGCTAAGGCATCGGCGTGCGCGTGTGCCGCGGGTCAGGGCGACGGGTCAGTTGGGCGACCTCGCGCACGCTGGGTGCTCGAAGCCACCACCATGCCAAAATTCAGCCCAAAAGCTACCCAGAAGCAGAATAAGATCCTGTGACCTAGATCGTACTAATTATATCCGTCTGCCCGAATTCGGCTTCTACCTGCGTGTTTGCCGTCACGAGCCGCCCAAGCGCGCCGAATGTTATGTATGTCACAATATGACAGAATCCGCCATACAGGTGCACTCTACGTAGTCACTTTGTGGTGCGCACTGTGAGGGAACGCTCACATGAGGAGTTGTATTGTCGAGCTGGAAATGGCCCGCCAGCCAGTGGCGGAGCATGCCCCGCCGACTGCCCCGACGCCGCAGCACGGCCGCTTTGTCGTTCGGCGAAAACCTCGGCTGGCCGTGCGGTGATGGTGCCGTGGATGCGCATCCCGGTGACATCCCGGCACCGCGCCTCCACGGCTAATGGCGTTCACGGCGCAGGCTCCACGACGCTCCGTGACCAACTGTGGTACCAGTGTCACCCGAACCCGGCTTCGGCGGTAGCTCCCGGGTATCCGCCGGTACAGGCGTCGGCATCCGGCCCGGAGCCGGCCCGGCAGCGGAAGAGGCGCGGGCTCCGCTCGCCATCGACGCTCACCATCGACGAGGAGCAGATCGAAATGAGCCTCTTCCAGCGGGCCCACGACCTACTACAGGCCAAGGCCAACAACGCGCTCGACGCCGCCGAGAAACCCGACGAGATGCTCGATCTGTACTACGAGCAGATGCTCGATCAGATCACCCGGGTGCGCCGGGGGCTGGTGGACATCGCCGCGTCGCGCAAGCAGATCGAGCTGCAGGAGCAGCAGCTCCAGCACTCGGTGGACCACCTCCAGGACCAGGCCAGGGCGGCGCTCTCCCAGGGCGAGGAGGACCTGGCTAGGGAGGCTCTCTCCCGCAAGGCCGCCGCCCGGGCACAGATCGACGCCATGGAGCCCCGGCATGAGGAGCTCACCGGAAAGGAGGACAAGCTCGAGATGACCCTCGACGCGTTGGACAAGAGGGTGAACGAGTTCCGGACGCGGAAGGAAGTGCTGAAGGCGCAGTACACCGCGGCGAAGGCCGAGAGCTCGGTGGGCGCCGCGGGGATCTCCCAAACCTTTGGCGACTCGGGAGCGGCGCTCCAGCGGGCCCAGGATAAGATCGCCACGATGCAGGCCCGCGCTGGTGCCGTAGACGAGCTGCTCCAGTCCGGAGTGCTAGAGGACGTCGGGGGAGACACCGACGACATCCAGCAGGAGCTCGACGAGGCCACCTCGGCAGCCGAGGTGGCCAAGCAGCTTGCCGCGCTCAAGGCCGAGATCGGCCCAGGCGACTCACCGGCACCGCCAGAGCTTACCGGGAGCATGGGGCGCTGACGCCCGGCGGCGCCCTCGGGCGCGGCACGAGTGCCAACTCGGGTGCGCGAGCTTATACGGCGGGTCGAGTGGCGGTACCCGGACCAGCCAGATCGGTACGGCGAGAGCCATGAGCCGATCGCGCCCTTGGAAAGTACAGATCAGGCCCCCGTTCGTCGAAATCCGCGGTCGAGCGCGGCATGGCGGTACTTCCGGGCGTGATGAGCTTCCAGCGTGCGCGAACGCATCCCCGGCTGGCCCGCTCTTGCAAGGGCGGAAACACCGTCATTATCCACCCGCGCCGCAGACGGCCCGGGCGACCCGCATGGACACCGGCGAGCGTCTGCGAACGCCGATCTTCCCCTCCACCGACGCGACCCGCGCCTCGGTCGCGGCGCCGACGTATCGTCCGCCCGGTGGCCCGCCGGTTTGAGCCCGGCCTGCGCAGAGGCTGACCCATGAGCGCAATAGCGGTTGAATAGTCCCAGAAGGTTGGGTGAGTACCAGGTGATCGCCGCGTACATTCTAATCCAGACCGAAGCCGGCAAAGCGGCCACCGTGGCTGCCGCGCTCCGGGGCTTGCCGGGCATCTCGCAGACGGCGAGGGTGGCTGGACCCTACGACGTCATTACCCGCGCAGAGGCCCGGGACATCGACGAGCTGGGCAAGCTGGTAGCCACCCGGGTCCGGACCCTCGACGGCGTGGCAAGGACGCTGAGCTGCACGGTCATTCACCTGTAGGGGACAAATCGCCGTGGCCACCACGCCACAATCCGGCAGGTGGGGCGAAGGTCATGGCTGCCGCCGCTTCGTTCGAGCGGCCTGCCGATCGGGGCGGGTAGCCAGCCGGCTGCTCAGCCGGCGGACCGGGCCCTGGGCAGCGGGCGCCGGACTGCCGCGGACTGAGGCGCGGCGCCGTCTCGTTCCCCATGCGTCTGTTCGAGTTGCTCCGCGGGGACGACCACACGCTGTTTCTTTACGCGGAAGAGCGGGGGCAGGCCGTTGGCTGCACCGAACTGATCGCTGCGGCCGTGGAGCGAGCACGTGGTCATTTGCGCGCCTATGTGGTCCTCGCCGCAGGCATGGGCAGCGCGGATATCCCGCTCCCAGCGCTGCTCGACGCTTCCGGGGAGTTCCAGGCGGCCTACGCCGCCACAGGCGGCTGCGGTTATCTCATCCGCCCAGACGGCTACATCGGCTACCGAGCCGGACGGATCACGGCGCCCGGACTGCTCACCCACCTCGGGATCACCTTCGCGAAATGACGGTCCCGCCTGGTCCGAGCGGCTCGGGCAGGACAAGCATGCCGGGCGTCTGCGCCGCGTCACCGGCTGGGTCGGACAACAGGTACTGGGTTAAGTTAAGTCGCCACTCAGCCAGGATGGGTGGCGGCGGGTGCCGCTGGCCACGTGGCTGAGACGGCTCACGGTGAGGGCCTGGCTCATAATTCGACTGGCCTGCTGCCTTCGCATTGATCTGCCGGTCCGTACTGGCACCTGCCACGCACCGGAATGCGCTCAGCCTGCGAGTGGCTTGACGCGGGTGGACCCGCCGCGGAAAGGTCACCAAGGAGTCGATCGCCATTGACCAGCGGAGCATATGAATGGGGGGAATGCTGATATGGGGAAGATCTTTCATGCGCTGTCCGGGCCTCCTGCGCGAGCAAGGTCAACTCAGCAGCGTCCTCTACCTGGACAAACGCGAAGCCATCGACCTTGCCCTGTGGCTGATGGCGCCTGCCCGCGGTCTTGGGTACCGGAGGACGCGCGGCCCGTCTGGCGAATGTTGCCACTGCCGTCCCAGGTCCCCGGCCCGGCAGGTGTAACTCGCGCAAGCGGCTGCGCGTAGCCGCCTGAGCGGGATCCGCGGCGGTGCCCCGGCCAGCGCGCTCCTTCCCGGTCGCGTTCACGCCGGCTCGGAAGACCGCGCGCGGCCCGGCCGGTGATACCGGGGATGGCCCTGCCGGGCCGGTTGCACAATGGCGTGCCTGCATATCACGTGTAAACCATCATTGGATCTTGCGCGTCATCTTGTTACTTGTGGTGCTTCATTGCCATTCACCTGGCTATATGGCTCACCGGGCTGGCCGCAGGAGCCGGAACCCGGGGTGTGGGAGGGTTAGTGAACCTTTTTCAGTTGCCGAGATCGCCAGCGGCCGACCAGCCGGAGTGGGGCGCCGCTGCGGGCGGCAGGGCCTGCCGAGCCGTGCTGCCGGGGTACCGGCCGGTGTCGGCTTCGCTGGCAATCGCGCCAAGCGTGAGCGTGGTCATACCGGCGCTGAACGAAGCGGCCAACCTCCCGCACGTGCTCGAGTCGCTGCCTGAATGGGCGAACGAGATCGTGCTTGTGGACGGGCGCTCGACAGACGACACCGTCGCCGTGGCACGTCGGCTCCGCCCGGACATCAGGGTGGTGATGCAGCGAGGTACCGGCAAGGGCGACGCGCTGCTTGCCGGGTTCGCAGCCTGCAGCGGCGACATCATCGTCACGATCGACTGCGATGGCTCAAGCGATGGGCGCGAGATCGTCCGGTTCGTCAGCGCACTGGTCGGCGGAGCCGATTTCGCGAAGGGATCGCGCTTCGCCAGCGACGGCGGCAGCGATGACATAACTGTCGGCCGCCGCTGTGGCAACTGGCTGCTCAGCACGCTGGTTAACCGCATGTTCGGCACTCGCTACACAGATCTGTGCTACGGCTACAACGCCTTCTGGGCGCAGCATCTGCGGGCACTGGCGCTCGACTGCCCGGGGTTCGAGGTGGAGACCCTGATGAACATCCGGGCGGCGAAGGCAGGGCTGCGGATACAGGAGGTCCCCAGTTTCGAGCGCTCCCGCATGCACGGGTCGAGCAAGCTCCGGGTGATCGGAGACGGGTGGCGGATCCTCAAGGTGATCTTCCGTGAGAAGTTCCGCGGCGACCAGAAAGAACACCCCGCAACGCCCGTGCTGGAACCTATCACCATCCCCGTCCTGGGAGTTGCCGCGTTTGGAGCAGCAGAGGCCGATCAGGATCTCAGGTAACGGGACCAGCGACGCAGCGGACTGCCAGGCACCCGGCAGTCCGCTGATGCCAAAGCCCGCCGCTAATGGCAAGGCCAACCACCCGCACCCCGCTAGCGACCCCCGCACCACGCCATGCGGTCTTGTCGGACGCGCCCGCTAGGATCAATCGTGATGTCCACCGCACAAGCGCCCGCGAGCGCTACCGACCTCCCCGCAGGCCACCGAGGCGCGGTCATCCATACCGAGCACCTGACCAAGATCTATCCCGGGTCAGACTTCGCCGCGGTCGACCAGCTCAACCTCGACGTCCAGGCCGGCGAGATCTTCGGTCTGCTGGGACCCAACGGCGCGGGGAAGACGACGACCGCGGGGATGCTGACCACGCGTGTGGTGCCGACATCTGGGCGGGCGATCCTCGGGGGGGTCGATGTCGCCGCGCATCCGGCGCTGGCGAAACAGTTGAGCGGGATCGTTTCACAGCAGAACACCCTCGACCGCCAGCTCACCGTCTGGGAGAACCTTTACTTCCACGGTCGGCTGTTCGGCATCGGGTCGAAGGCATCCCGGCGGATCGCCGATGAGCTGCTCGAACAGTTCCAGCTGTCCAAGTGGGCCAAGGCGTCGGTGTACGCGCTGTCCGGCGGCATGGCGCAACGCCTCATGGTGGCGCGGGCCATCTTCCACCGCCCATCGGTGCTCTTTCTCGACGAGCCGACGGCTGGGCTCGATCCGCAGAGCCGGCTCGCGTTGTGGGATCTCCTCGGCGAACTGCATCGCGAAGGCCAGACCATCCTGCTCACGACCCACTACATGGAGGAGGCCGACCAGCTCTGCGAGCGGGTCGCCATCATGGACCACGGCCGGATCCTCGCACTCGATACCCCGGCCGCGCTCAAGCAGAGCGTCGGCGCCGACACCATCGTCACGGTGAAGACCACCGGTGACACCAACCGGCTAGCTGAGTTGCTCGCCCGCGACGTGGAAGGTGTCACTCGCACACGCCTCGTGGACGGCGGGCTCCAGTTGCACACTCAGGGCAGCGACCGGCTCGTCCCGCGCGTAGTCCTGGCGGCGGAGCGCGGCGGGTTTGATCTCGTCGACTTGTCGATCTCCGAACCCAGCCTCGAGACAGTGTTCATCAACCTCACGGGCAAGGAGCTGCGGGACTGATGGCCGCGTCTGTGACCTCGCAGGCGCCGCCTCGGCGGATCGGCGGCGGCCCGGCCCGTTCCGTTGCCGCCGCAAGCTGGACCGCGCTTGGCGCGCTCATGCTCCGTGACCTCGTGGTGCTGCGCAAGCACCTCTGGGAGTTCGTGCTGCGCACGATCATCCAGCCGTTCCTGCTCTGCTTCGTCTTCCTCTATGTTTTCCCGAAGATCGGGCAGGGCATCGGCGGGCACGGCGTGATAGCCGAGTCCGCCTTCGCGACCGTTCTGGTGCCCGGGGTGGTTGGGATCTCGGTCATGTTCCAGGGCGTGCAGTCGATCGCCCTCGCCATGGCCCAGGAGTTCGGCTTCACCCGCGAGATCGAGGACCGGGTGCAGGCGCCCTGCCCCATCTGGCTAGTGGCAATTGCCAAGGTGTTGTCGGGTGCGGCCCAAGGAGTGCTGTCGGCGATCATCGTATTGCCGATGGCCTCGGTCGTGCACGCCCCCGGGGTGCACGCCCACCTGGTGCTGCACTGGTGGATCATCATAACGTTCGTACCTCTCGCGTGCATCGCGATGGCCGGTCTCGGACTCGTCTTGGGCACTAGTTTCGAGCCACGGAACATCGGGTTGATGTTCGGCTTCATCATCCTGCCGATCACCTTTCTGGGTGGCACGTACTACGCGTGGACCAGGCTCGCGCCCGTAACGGTCGGCGGGTGGCACTGGCTTCAGACGATCGTGCTGATCAACCCGCTCATCTACGTGAACGAGGGGATGCGGGCCGCGTTCACCATGGCACCGCATATGCACCTTTACGTTATATATCCGGCGGTGTTCGCATTCGGTGTCGTGTTCCTGGCGATCGGGCTGCGCAATTTCCGGCGGCGCGTGCTCTCCTGACCCAGACAGGCCCGATGACATGCCGTGTCACACCGCGGCAGCCGTTGAGGATCATGAAACCGAACGGCTAACGCGAGGGGACGCTTCGCTGTTGGCCCGGGTTGGCCTGACGTTTACTCACCAGCGAGGGTAGGCCCAGTCCTCAGCCATTTACGAGTTCCGAAGAACTGGCAGGCGTACCCTGCGACCTTCATGCCGAACCGGAGGGCGGAAACGAAAGCAGCCGAGTCGATTTTGCGGGCTGCCGAGATCGCGTAGGCGAATGAGCCGTGAAAGATGTCACCGGCGCCGAGGGTATCCACCACGGTGACTGCGGGCACTGGGATCTCGGACCGCATACCTGGCCCGGCCCAAACGATGGGATCGGCGCCGTTGGTGATCGCGGCCCAGCTGACTCGGGAATCGAGCAAATAGTCCAACGTCTCGTCAGGGGTTGACGTGCCTGGAGGGTGGAAATCAGCCGAGCATACTGCCATGTCGACATACGAGAGCAGATCGCGCGTGTTGTCCTTCCAGCTGCCCCCGTCCAGGATGCACAACCGTCCGTGTGCGCGCACCGCGCGGGCTGCCGCGAGCGCGAGCTCGGAATGATGCGCGTCGATCAGTATGGTCTGAAAGTTCCTCACCAGGTCCTCGAGCGCGGTGGGTAGCATGAGCATGCGCCCGGTGGCGTTAAGCGAGACCACTGCGCGCTCACCGGAGCCGGTGCCGACCATGATGGAGGAGACCGGAGGGGGCGCCGCGTCGCCGTCCGCGACGTCGATCAACGCCACGCCAGCCTGCTCCAGGTCAGCACGTATGCCGTCGGCGAGTGGGTGGGCGCCGACACCAGTCAGCAAAGTCGCGTGCCCGCCAAGATGCGCAAAAGCGACGGCAGCGTTGGTGACTGGTCCGCCTGCAGCGACGGTCTGGCGAAGCGCGGTCATTTTCTCGTTGGCCGCGGGCACGCGCGTGACCGAGTGGATAATGTCGAGGGTGCACAGACCGGCGAACAAGGCGCGTGGCTCTTCGCCGGACGGCCTGCTCATCGATCAACAGCTTCCAGACGAAGGTGACCGGTCAGTGTGATGGCAACCCAGATGACGGCGACGAAGTATCGATTGCCGCTGATGTTACGCCATTGCCTTGATGGCGCCACGTCCGTCAGGCGTTGGCCGTGGGCGACGTCGTGCGGCGCGTCATGGCGATGACCCCCGGAGCAACGAGGCGGCGGCCCGGTTCGACAGCGACGTGTCCGTTGGACGTGAGGTGTTATTCATCAAGGCTTGACCCAGCGGCATGATTCCGGGCAGATTCGGGACGGAGGCGTTGCTGGGTCAGAGCCGCCAGGCAAGGGGTTGTGCCTGCCGCTGACGGCCGGCGAGGCCATCCGCGGCTTAGTGGCGACGAACGGTTTGGGGGACCATGGCTCACGGGCCCATGCGTCTGGTCAGACGATGTTGATGATGTGATCACCGGCGATATCACCGCGGCCGTTGCCTACGTGACCCCAATCCACCTGCCCCGCAGGCGCCACCGAAGAAGGGGGGCCGGGCCGCGCCGCCTCGGCCGGCAGGCGCACCGGATCGGAGCATCGACGGTGGAACGCATGAGCCGATAGCAGCATCTAACCGGGCAGAGGCGTGCCGACGGGACCATCATCCCGCATCATGTGCGCAAGCACACCCGAGAGAAGAGAAGTGATGGCGAGACAGCGGCACACGGCGGGACATCACACCCGAACGTGCGAGTATGACCATGACTGGATGCGTGAAGTGGGCATGCGCGACGCATTCACCAGCGTCGTGAAGGTGCAGGAGCCGGCCGACCGGGTGACCGACGTGCAGACCGACGTGCGGCAGCTGATCGGCGACCTGGTGACGGTGCGGTAGGGCATGCATCACCACCAGGAAGACCAGACCCGGACGCGCGAGGGCGACCAGCGGGACGCGGGGGCCATCCGGCAGGAGCTACGAGCGTTGCGCGAGGAGGTCAACAGGCTCCGCGAGGAGCTGAAAGAGGCCAGGCAGGACGTGCGGGCCGTCATGCTCGCATATGACGAGCTGCAAGACGACTTTGTCGCGCTGCGGCAGCGGTTTGAGCAGCACTCGCACGGCACCACGCACCCGAGGCGGGCCGAGCACGAGCCGCGCGAGTCGGCGCACCCGAGATGATCGATCTGCAGTCGTCCCTCGGCGGGCCTTGACCGGGGCCAACTGAGACCGCCAGGGCCGCTGATCCTGAGGCGCAGGCCGAAGTCCATTGCGGCGGCCGCCAGCGGGGTGAACGCGCGCCGCTCCTCCAGCTAGGTCGTGACGCTGGCCCGGCGCAGCCGCCCGATGCTGACCCGGCCGTGGTCCACCGCATCATTCAGCATCATTCAGCGCCCCATGCTCGCGCCGGTGCTCGGGCCGGGGTCCGGATCGACGGCCGACGGGCTGAAAACGGTCTGACCAGGACATTTTTTTGGAGAGCGTCGATCCCATCCCCGCACCCCGGGTTGGGTTTCATCAGCCTGCACCGGTAAAGGCGGCGGTTCGTTGAACCGTCTCGCGGTCCCGGACGTGTCCGGTATGTGGGTGTATGGTTCTCAAAGAGGCGGCGGGAACTCCCGGCGCGCCTGTCTGCGCGCGGTCGGCATGAGCCCCGGCAGTCCGCGATCCTGCAACCTGATCGCTGGCTGGGGGCCCCGCCGCGTTCGCGTGCGGGGGTCCGCGCACCGGGCTCCCCTCCTTGGATGGATGTTCCCCGGGGTGGTTTCCGCCTGGTGGCGGACCGATCACCCGGCACCTTGCCGCACCTTGCCGTGACGATGTCCGCGCCTGGCAAGAGTCACAGAGAGTGACCGCCCGTCGCTCTAGGGACATATGCACAAAATAATAAAATATATACGAAATATTCAGAAAACTTATGTATCAAGTACTCTTGGGCTGCCTCTGTGACATAAGTGCAGCTCAGACTCGTCGCGTGGCAGCGCGTCCGCGATCTTGGGCCTGGCAGTCGAGCCGGTCCTGAAGTTGATGCCAGGGAAGAAGGGATTACCAGTGTGGGTTTACACCATGTCGACGGGCGCCGACCGGCGAATGGAGTGATTCGCGTGGGTTGGTGCGGGTATCAGGGCGCGGCAACGTCGCTCTGTAAGGGAGGAAGGTCAAACAGGCGCCGCCAGGCCGTCTGCAGCGAAAGGGAGTTGCTGGCATGCCAGTCGTATCGGTTCCCCAAGGCTTCAACGAAGAAGAGCTGTACGTCGACCTTCGGTCGATCTTCGGCCACTCGCTGTTCCTGAAGTGTGAAGGCTTCAACTTCGCGGGCTCGATCAAGCTGAAGGCGGCGGCCGAGATGGTGGAGGCGGCTGAGCGGGACGGAGCCCTGACGCCGGGCTCGATCCTGGTCGAGTCCTCGTCCGGCAACCTGGGCGTGGCACTGAGCATGGTCGCGGCGAGCAAGGGCTACCGCTTCCTGTGCGTGACTGACTCCCGCTGCAACCTGTCGGCCAGGCTGCTGATGGAGGCGCTGGGCGGCCGGGTGCACATCATCACCGAACCGGATGCCAACGGCGGCTTCCTCGGCGCGCGGATCGACTATGTCCGCGCGCTGTGCGCCTCCGACGACCGGTACGTGTGGCTCAACCAGTACACCAATCCGGGCAACTGGAAGGCGCACTACCGCACCACAGCGCCGGCGATCGCCCGCCAGTTCCCGCGGCTGGACGTGCTGTTCGTCGGGGCCGGCACCACCGGGACCCTGATGGGCTGCGCGCGCTACTTCCGCGAATGGCACCGGCCGGTGCGGGTGGTCGCGGTAGACACCGTCGGCTCGGTGACCTTCGGTGGTGCGCCGGGCCGCCGGATGATTCCCGGCCTGGGCATGAGCGTCCGTCCGCCGCTGCTCGACGAGTCCTATGTGGACGAGGTGGTCCGCGTCCAGGAGGCGGACACCATCCGGGCCTGCCATCGCCTGGCCAGGCGCGGGTTCCTGTTCGGCGGCTCCACCGGCACGGTGGTCAGCGGCGCGATGGGCTGGCTGGCCCAGCATGACGCGGGTGAACTCACCGCGGTGGCCATCGCCCCGGACCTCGGCGAGCGCTACCTGGAAACCATCTACCAGACCAACTGGCTGGAGGATCTTTACGGCGAGGACGTGCTCAGCTCCGAGGAGCTGACCGCGGGCCGGCCAGGAGCCTGACCGGCCGCTTCGCGGCGCACGCTTGTCACGTGCCTCTGCGGACATGTCACGAAAACCAACTTCTGGTTCAAGGAGCTCACGTGTTGACTGAATCTGCCGGGGTGTTGACAGCCGATCTGGCTGAATCAACTACCCAGGTCGGGTACGCCGACCCGACCACCGCCGGCCTTGAGACGGTCCTGGCCGGGGTGCTGGCTGAGGTCGTGGGCGTCGAGCGGGTGCCGGGCGGCAGCAACTTCTTCGAGGACCTGGGTGCTGACTCGATGGTGATGGCCCGGTTCTGCGCCCGGGTCAGGAAACGGCCGGACCTGCCGCCGGTGTCGATGAAAGACATCTACCGGCATCCGACGATCAGCAGCCTGGCGGCATCGCTCACGGACACCGAACCTGCCACGATCGAGACGGTCCTGGCCGGGGTGCTGGCTGAGGTCATAGGCGTCGAGCGGGTGCCGGCCGGCAGCAACTTCTTCGAGGACCTGGGTGCTGACTCGATGCTGATGGCCCGGTTCTGCGCCCGGGTCAGGAAGCGGCCGGACCTGCCGCCGGTGTCGATGAAAGACATCTACCGGCATCCGACGATCAGCAGCCTGGCGGCTTCGCTCACGGACACCGAACCTGCCCCTGCCGGGCCGCCGGTTCCGGCGCCGGCCGAGGTGGCGGCACCGGTCAGCACGCTGCAGTACGTGTTCTGCGGGGCGCTGCAGTTCCTGTTTTTCCTCGGATCTTGCTACGTCGCCGCGGTTGCCGTCGCCTTCGGCTACGAGTGGATCTCGGCCGGCCCCAGTTTGATCGACAGCTATCTGCGGTCGGTCCTGTTCGGCGGCGCGGCCTTCCTCGTCTTGGGTGCCCTGCCGATCCTGGCGAAGTGGGTGCTCATCGGCCGGTGGAAGCCGCAGCAGATCCGCGTCTGGAGCCTGGCGTATGTCCGCTTCTGGATCGTCAAGACGCTGGTCCGGTCGAACCTGGTGGCGTTGCTGTTCGCCGGTTCGCCGCTGTATGTGCTGTATCTGCGGGCGCTGGGCGCGAAAATCGGGCGGGGCACCGCGATCTTCTCCCGGCACGCGCCGATCTGCACCGACCTGCTCACCATCGGCGCCGGCACGGTCATCCGCAAAGACTCGTTCTTCCTCTGCTACCGGGCGCACGCGGGCCGGATCCAGACCGGTCCGGTCACCCTCGGCCGGGACGTTTACGTCGGCGAGAAGACCATGCTGGACATCGGCACGTCGATGGGCGACGGGGCGCAGATCGGCCACGCCTGCTCCTTGCACGCCGGGCAGGCTGTGCCCGCCGGCGAGCGCTGGCACGGCTCCCCCGCGCAGCGGGCCGAGGTGGACTACCGGGTGGCCGGACCGGCGCGCTGCGGCACCCTGAGAAGGGCCGTCTACACCATCCTGCAACTGCTGAAGCTGCTGTTTGTGTACCTGCCGCTGGCGATCGGCGGCGTGAGCATCCTGCTGACCTGGGACCCGGAGCTCAACGCGGTCCTGGGCCAGGGCGTGTGGCTTTCACGGGGAACGTTTTACCTCGACGCCCTGATCGCCTCCCTGGTGTTCTTCTTCGGCGCCGTGGCGGCCGGCCTGCTGGTCGCGTTCACTGTCCCCCGGGTGCTGAACCGCCTGTTCATCAAGCCGGACACGGTCTACCCGCTGTACGGTTTCCGCTACTCGGTGCACCGGGCGATCGCGCGCATGACCAACCTCAGGTTCTTCACGTATCTGTTCGGTGACAGCTCCTACATCGTCCACTATCTGCGCTGCCTCGGGTACGACCTTTCCCGGGTCGTGCAGACCGGGTCGAACTTCGGCTGTGAGGTGGCGCACGAGACCCCGTACCTGGCCTCGGTCGGCAGCGGCACGATGGTCGCCGACGGGCTGTCGATCATCAATGCCGACTTCTCCAGCACGTCCTTCCGCGTGTCCCGGGCGGCGATCGGCCCAGACAACTTCCTCGGCAACGACATCGCCTATCCCTCGGGCGGCCAGACCGGCGGCAACTGCCTGCTGGCGACCAAGGTCATGATTCCTATCGACGGGCAAGTCCGGGAGGATGCCGGGCTTTTGGGCTCGCCCAGCTTCCAGGTTCCGCGATCGGTCGAGCGGGACAGCCGGTTCGACCACCTCAAGAGCGGGGACGAGCTGCGCCGCCGGCTTGCCGCCAAGAACCGCTACAACATCCAGACCATGGGTGTGTTCCTGTTCGTCCGGTGGCTGCAGGTCTTCATGCTCACCATCCTCGGCCTGGCCGCCATCGATCTTTACGGTGCGTACGCCCATGCGGTGACGGCCGCATTCTTCGCGCTCAGCGTCGTGGGCACCATCGTCTACTTCGTGCTGGTGGAGCGCGCTCTGCTGGCATTCCGCCCGCTGCGGCCCAGATACTGCTCGATCTACGACCCCTATTTCTGGCGGCACGAACGCCTCTGGAAAACCCCTGAAATAGCGTACTTCCACATCCTGGACGGCACCCCGTTCAAGAACGTGATCCACCGGCTGCTGGGTGTCCGGATCGGCCGGCGGGTCTTCGACGACGGCGGCTTGTTGACGGAGCGGCAGCTTGCCGCCATCGGGGACGACTGCACGCTCAACGTGGGCAGCAAGATCCAGTGCCACTCGCAGGAGGACGGCACCTTCAAGTCCGACCGCGTCACGATCGGGGCCGGCTGCACCCTCGGGGTCGGCGCACTCGTCCACTACGGCGTGACGATGGGCGACGGCTCAAAGCTGGCCGCCGGCTCCTTCTTGATGAAAGGCGAGGAAGTCCCACCGCAGGCACGGTGGGGCGGAAACCCGGCCAGGGAGATCTGACATGACCATCAACAGCCCGCGTGACGCAGCGACCACCGCGGAAGGGACCACGCCAAGTGCTGGTCGCGATGGCCGACGTGGTGCGCCTGGCCGACTGCTCGCCCACCGTCGAGAGGTGACCGCCGGATGACCACCATCGATTCCACCGCAGCGGAGTCCGCAATGTCTGGGCCGGTCACCGTGCCGCCGTTCGCGGTGATCTCCGGTGGCCAGGTCCAGCACGCGCTGCGGGGCCGGGAGAAGCAGATCGTGGAGCTGGTCGAGGCCACCTACCGGCTGCACGGCGCGGGTGACTCGGTGAACCCGCCGTCCTATTTCCTGCGTTTCCCCGACCGCCCGTCCGACCGGATCATCGCGCTGCCCGCCTCGATCGGCGGGCAGGTGCGGGTGGACGGGCTGAAGTGGATCTCCAGCTTCCCGGGCAACGTGGCGGCCGGCATCCCGAGGGCCTCGGCCGTGCTGATCCTCAACGACCACGACACCGGCTACCCGTTCGCCTGCCTGGAAAGCTCGATCATCAGCGCCACCAGGACGGCCGCCTCGGCGGCGCTGGCGGCCGACTGGCTCAGCCGCGGCCGGCCGCGGCCGGCCCGCGCCGGGTTCTTCGGGACGGGCCTGATCGCCCGCTACATCCACACCTTCCTGGCCGCCACCGGCTGGTCGTTCGACCAGATCGGCGTGCACGACCTGTCCGCCGGCAGCGCGGCCGGCTTCGCGGTTACCTGGAGCAGTCGGGCACCGCCAGCCGGATCACCGTGCACGACACCCCCGGGCAGCTGATCCGCTCCAGCGACCTGGTGGTCTTCGCCACCATCGCCGGTCAGCCACATGTCAGCGACCTGTCGTGGTTCGAGCACAACCCGCTGGTGCTGCACGTGTCGCTGCGCGATCTCGCCCCGGAGATCGTGCTCGCCTCGGCCAACATCGTCGATGACATCGGGCACTGCCTGAAGGCCAGCACCTCACCGCACCTGGCCGAACAGCTCACCGGCAACCGGGACTTCGTGTCCGGCACGCTGGACGACGTGATGGCCGGGCGGGTGACCGTGCCAGCCGGCCGGCCGCTGGTGTTCTCCCCCTTCGGCCTGGGAGTACTCGACCTCGCGGTCGGCAAATACGTCTACGACCAGGTGGCCCGCTCCGGCGGGCTGCACGTCGTCGACGACTTCTTCCACGAGCTGCGCCGGTACGGATGAACAGCCGGGCGCTCTGCCACAAGGCACGCGAAACTGAGGAGGCTATCGTGCCAGTCCCATCCGTCCCCCAGGGCTTCCACGAGGAGGAGCCCTACGGCGGCCATCGGCCGATCTCCGGGCAGTCGCCCTTCCTCAACTGCCGGCAGGGGCGGCAGAAGATGGCGGCCAGCCGAAATTCGCCGGCGCGACCGTCTGGGGCCGGGAAGCTACGCCGGAACGTGTTCGGGCGATGCGAGTCCGGGGTACCGGTCACCGCCATCACCTCGCGCGGCGGAACCTCGTGGCCGGTGATGGGTGATGACTGACGGGCTGACGAAGGTGACCGGCCGGATGCTTGCCACCCCGCCGGCCGGCGCGCCCGCGAAGGCGCGGTTTCTGGGCGTCGATGTCACCCGGGGGATCGCGCTATTTGCGATGCTTGCGGCGAACACCTTCTCCGTGCTCAACGACAACGGCACGCCGACGTTTGCGGTGAAGACGGTGACGGGACGGTCCGCGACCCTGTTCGTGATGGTGGCGGGCATCAGCCTGGCCTTCATCACCGGTGGGCGGCACCCGGTACAAGGACGCGCTCGCCGGGCCACCGCGGCGGGCATCGCCGTCCGGGCTCTGCTGATCGGCGCCATTGGTCTTGCACTCGGCTACTTCGCCGGAGACCTCGACATAATCCTGCCCGTCTACGCCCTGCTCTTCCTGCTGGCGATCCCGTTGATTGGCCTCCGGCCGCGCACTTTGGCCTGCATCGCCGGTGTGCTGGTCGTGGTGGCCCCGCTTGTCCTGCTCGGGTCGTTCAAGCTCGGCCTGCAGCCCGCTTTTAACTCCAACCCCACGTTCAGCGCGCCCTTCACCCATCCGGTCGGCTTCGTCCTGCAGCTCCTCGTCACCGGCCCGTTCCCGGCGGTTGTGTACATGATCTACATCTGCGCGGGTCTTGCCATCGGGCGGCTCGATCTGTCCTCCACCAAGGTGGCTGCCTGGCTTTTGGGCGGCGGGCTGGTGATGGCGCTCACCGCATGGGTCACCTCGACCGCGATCTTGTTCCATCTGGGCGGCCTGCAGCACCTGCGCGCCGCGGCCGATCCCGGGTTGAATCCGGCGGCGGTCACAAACCAGATTGTCTGGTCCCCGAACCACGTGGCATCGTGGTGGTGGCTGGCGCTTCGCGCCCATCACACGGGCACGCCGGTCGACATACTGCACACCCTTGGTTCGGCGATGGCCGTCCTCGGCGCCGTGCTGCTGGTGACCAGGCTCCGCGCTGCGCGCCGCCTGCTGTGGCCGGTGGCGGTGGCCGGTACCATGACCCTGACCATCTATTCCGCCCATGCGCTGGTCTTGAACGCGGATTGGGCACCGCTGAGCGACAACGATCTTGCTGCGTACGTGGAGCAGGTGGCTGTTGCGCTCGTCTTCGCGATGGTTTGGTACCGCTTTATGGGGCAGGGACCGCTGGAGCGGATGGTCGCGATGGCGTCGGGCCGCGCGCGCCGCGCGGTGATGGCTCGTCCCGCCCAGGCGCAGAGCGAACCCGGACGTGGCGCGGAACCGCCCGAACTGAAAGATGACCACACGGTGGAGAAAGCCGCGATCCCGGCCGCGGTCAGCGGCACGGCGGGGAACCGCCGACTGGCCGGCGAGCGCAGCGACGAGTAAGCGAGTACAACGCCGGCGGTCACCGCGATCCCGGCTGCGGAGATCACGCTGGCGAGTGTGAGCCCTGGGCGGTGACGGTGGTGGTACCAGCCAGTCACCGATCACCGCCCGGGTGGGCTACCTGAAAGGGCGGGGTGGCCGCCAGCAAGGTGGTGCCCAATGCGGAGTATGTCCGGTTCGCGACGCACTACAGGTCCGGACGGGCTGGCGCGAGCCCGCCGACCCGGAGTCGAAGGGATCGTGGAGAACCTCGCCGGCTACGCCAACGGGTTCAGGCAGGGGTCCCGGCATACCTGCACAAGAGCGTGAGCCTGGCCCATCGAACGGAGAAAGCCGCATGACCATTCTGAAGGATTCGGCCGTCGACACCGGCGCGGCCACCGCCGTTCCAAGCCCGCCACCAGCCACGCTGCCCATGCTCTGGCCGGATATGCGGACCCGCCTGAAGGAACTGGAAGCAATAAAGGTCAGCGTCAGTACCGGTCCGGATTCCGACGCCACAGCGCGCCAGCACGCACGGGGGAAGCTGACCGCACGAGAGCGCATCGGCCTGCTCTTGGACAACCGCTCCTTCACCGAGATTGAGCCGTTGCGGCGGCACCGGGCATCCGGCTTCGGCCTGGAAGATCGCCGCCCCTATTCCGACGGTGTGGTCACTGGCTGGGGAACGGTACACGGC
Organism: uncultured Actinomycetota bacterium; assembly: GCA_963820395.1. Taxonomy (GTDB): domain Bacteria; phylum Actinomycetota; class Actinomycetes; order Streptosporangiales; family Streptosporangiaceae; genus DATFVJ01. The sequence continues at coordinate 276,607 of CAWGAE010000020.1, forward strand.
CGCACGGTCTTCGTCGTGGCCCATGATTTCCGGATCTTCGGCGGTGCCCTCGGCGAGGCGCACGCGGAAAAGATCCACAAAGTCATGGACATGGCGGAAGCGACGGGTGCCCCGCTCGTCAGCCTCTGCGACGGAGCCGGTGCCCGGATCCAAGAAGGCGTTACGGCGCTCGCCGGATACGGCGGGATCTTCCAGCGGAACGTCCGGGCTTCGGGGGTGATTCCGCAGATCAGCGTAATACTGGGGCCTTGTGCGGGCGGCGCCGCATATTCGCCGGCTCTCACCGATTTCGTGTTCATGGTCCGTGAGATATCGCAGATGTTCATCACCGGTCCGGACGTGGTCCAGGCCGTGACGGGCGAGCGCATCAGTCACAACGACCTCGGCGGCGCCGACGTGCACGCGACCGTCTCGGGCGTGGCCTCCTTCGTGTACGACGACGAGGAGAGCTGCCTGGAGGAGGTCCGCTATCTGCTCTCCTTGCTGCCGGCGAACAACCGCGAGCTCCCCCCCTTCGTCGAAACGGCGGATCCGGCCGACCGGCCGAACAATATTTTCCTGGAGCTGGTGCCCGCCGAGCCGCACCGCTCCTATGACATGCGCGACGTCATCGGCGAGATCGTCGACTACGGCGAATTCTTCGAGGTGCACGAGTCCTGGGCGGCCAACGTGGTCTGTGCGCTCGCCCGCCTGGACGGTCACGTGACCGGGATCGTGGCCAGCCAGCCCGCGACGCTGGCAGGAGTCCTCGACATCAACGCCTCTGAGAAGGCTGCACGCTTCGTGCAGACCTGCGACGCCTTCAACATTCCGCTGGTGACGATCCTGGACGTACCCGGCTTCCTGCCCGGTGTGGACCAGGAGCACGGTGGGATCATCCGGCATGGGGCCAAGCTGCTCTACGCCTATTGCAACGCGACCGTGCCCCGCATCCAGCTCATCCTGCGTAAGGCCTACGGGGGTGCGTACATCGTCATGGACTCCCGCTCGATCGGCGCCGACCTGTCACTGGCGTGGCCGACGAATGAGATCGCAGTGATGGGCGCAGAGGGAGCCGCCAACGTCATCTTCCGCCGGGAGATCGCGGCGGCGGCCAACCCCGAGGCCGACCGGGCTCAGCGGACCGCCGAGTACCGGGATCGCCTCATGCACCCGTACTACGCGGCGGAGCGCGGTCTCGTGGACGACGTCATCGATCCGCGCGAGACCCGGCGGGTCCTGATCCGGTCACTCGCGATGATGCGTGACAAGCACGCGTCCCTGCCGTCGCGCAAGCACGGCAACCCTCCGACATGAGGCTCGAGGATCCGGGGCACGAGGCCGGGCGCCCCGCGACGGGCGAGCCTCCGGTGATCCGCGTGCTGCGGGGGAACCCGGACGCGACCGAGCTGGCGGCGCTGGCAGCTGTGCTCCTGACGGTTTCGCGCTCGTTCCCGGTACGGCGGCCGACGCAGCGAAAGACGCCTCGTGCGAATTGGGACTGTACAGGCCCCACCAGGTACCGTGCACCGAATTCCTGGCAGGCGCAGGGCACCCGGCACGACGGACAAGAGTAGGGCGAGAAGGCCCGGAGCGCACCGGGGGAAATGACAGCTGTCCGTGAGAACGGACTGCGGGACGTCACGCGGTATCAGATGTGGCGTGCAACCCTCCGCCTGCGAGTCCGCTGGTACACGGGTAATCCGCGGCCCGCGCCGCCCGCGCCGGGAATGGCGCCGGTGCCGCGTCTCACCCGGCCGAGCCACCGGCGATCTCGTAGGACCACAGCTCGCTGCTGATACCAACCGGGGCGGACGGCTCGCCGCCGCTACGCTCAGCCGCCGAGCGGTGCCCGTGCCCGAACGCGGGCGAGCGCAGCCACGCCGCGAAGGAAGCTTCGTCCCGCCACCGCGTAACCACGAGCCAGGTGGTGCGCTCGTCGGCCGGTTTGAGGAGCTCGAAGCCTTCGAAGCCGTCCTGGTTGTCGACCGCGCCCGCCCGGGCGGCGAACCTGCGGGCAAGCTCGTCCCCGCTATCGGCCGGCACTGTAATCGCGTTTATCTTCACGACGGTCATAAGCTCGATGATGCCAGCCCACCGCAAGGCCCGCAGCAGGCGGCCGCGACGTGCCGCAGCTACGGCACGCGCTCATTCAATTGTGAAACAGCCCGCGGACGATCAGAACGGCCCGGAGAGTTCGCCGAGGGCGTCGGTGAGCCGCAGGTTCTCCGCATAATCGACCGGGCAGGCGATGACCGTTACGGTGTCGGCGGCCAGGGCCTCCGTGAGGGTGGGCAGCAGGTCACCGGCCGAGCGCACCCGGTAGCCCCGGGCCCCGAAACTGTCAGCGTAGGCCTCGAAATCGGGGTTCGAGAAGCCGATGGCCACGTCGTAGCCGAGCTCCAGGTCCATCTTCCACTTGATCAACCCGTAGGCGTCGTCCTGCCAGATCAGCGTGGTCAGCGGGATGCGTTCCCGCAAGGCCGTCTCGATCTCCTGCGAGTTCATGAGGAACGCCCCGTCGCCCACCGCCGCCAGCACCCGCCGGCCGGGCACGGCGAGCTTGGCTCCGATGGCCCCGGGCAAGGCGAAGGCCATGGTGGACAGCCCATTGGAGGTCAGGCAGGTGTTGGGCTGGTAGGTCGGATACAGCCGGGCCATCCACATCTTCACCGCGCCGGTATCGGCGAGGACGATGTCCGAGCGGCCCAGGGCGGCGCGAATGTCGCACACGACCCGCTGGGGCTTGAGCGGGAAACTGTCGTCCGCCCCGCCGCGGGTCAGTTCGTCGGCCAGCAGCCGACGGATCCTTTCGCCGCTCGCTCCCGGCTGGAACCGGCGGCTGGTGGCGGCAGCGAGGCCGTCGAGGGTCCGGCTGATGTCGGCCTGGACACCGACCTCGACGTCATAGTGGGCGTCCACCTCGGCCGGGAAGCGGCTCAGGTGGAGGATTCGCTTGTCCGCACCCGGGTTGATCCGGACCGGATCAAACTCCTGGAGCTCGTAACCGACGCTGACGATCAGGTCCGCTTCGTCGAAACCGAAGTTGACGTAGTCGTGGCTCATGAACCCCACCGCGCCGAGAGCATGGGGATGGTCGTCAGGGAACACGCCCTTGCCGTGAAAGGTCGTGGCCACCGGCAGGCCCAGCTGCTCGGAGAAACGTCGCAGGGCGGCCGCCGCGCCTGTTCGTGCCGCCCCGTGCCCAGCCAGGACGATGGGCCGGCGAGCCGCATTGAGCACCGCCGCTGCCCGCTCGATCTGCGACGGGGAGGGCTCGTCCGGCCGGGGAACGTTGAGGTCCAGGGGGGTCAGCTCGTCCGGCGCGGTGATGGCCTCGATGTCCTCGGGCACGGCCAGGTAGACAGCGCCCGGACGTTCGGTCTGGGCCAGCTTGAACGCCTTGCGGACCATCTCGGGGACCGCCCCCGGGGTGAGGACCAGGTCCGCCCACTTGGTCACCGGGGAGAACATCGACACCAGGTCGACGCTCTGATGTGACTCCTTGTAGATGCGGTTCAGCCCGACCTGCGCAGAAAAGGCCACCACGGGGGTGCTGTTGGTGGTTGCGTCCGCCGTCCCGAGGAGGAGGTTGATGGCGCCCGGGCCGAGGGTCGCCGAGCAAACACCGGCGCGCCCGGTCAGGCGGCCGAAGATCTCGGCCATGAACGACGCCGCCTGCTCGTGGCGGACCAGGATGTACCGGATGGACGACCGGGCCAGGGCGTCGGTGAAGTGGATGTTCTCCTCGCCGGGGATGCCGAACACGCACGTGACGCCCTCGTGCTCAAGGCAGCTTACGAGCAGGTCGGCGACCCGTCGCTGGTCCGCAGCCACGCCTGCGAGCCTATCGAACGTCCCTCCCGGGTGATCTACCCGCCACTTGCGCTGGCCGGCTTCGGCAAGGTTGCTTTCAGGGTCATCAGGCGCAGTCGCGCCTCTTCTATGGTCGCGAATACCTGCAGCCGCGTCTCGAGGCCGGAAATCCGCAGAATCCTGACCACGAGCGGCCGCGGCGCGATGAGGCCGTACCGGCACCCTGCCACGTCGGCCTCGTTGGCGATCCGGACGAAGGCACGCAGCCCACATGCGTCGCAGAAGGACACGCCAGTCAGATCGAGCAGCAGCAGCCGGGCGTGGCGGCGGATGGCTGCGGCGCCCCGGCGGTAGAGGCTGTCTGCCGTGGCGAGATCCAGTTCCCCCCGCACGCTCAAGATCTGGGTGCTGTCATCGGGACCGGTTCTCTTGCCGTTCGCGTTCCGGTTCACTGCCGCACCCCCTGTCGGCGGCCACCTCGTCAACACGTTCACGGCAACGATGCGCGGCGATCTTCCTGCGTGTTAGGGGCGAACGTCCCTGACTGGACGAGATCGCCCAGGCAGGAACGTTCCAGGCCACAGCGCCGGGGAGGTCCGGTCGGCGCGCGCGGGAGGCAGCGCGGGTCTTTGGCCCCACCTGCGGTGGAACTACGTCCCTATCGAAGGGGATCGCATGCGCGTGACGCTGTTGTCATGAGGGCGAGCTTCCCGCACCGCAGTGCCGTAGTTTCCGGGATCCACACCGACGGCCCGGCTGATGGGGTCCAGCCGCTTGCCCTTGCCGAACGCGCTTGCTGTTGTCCGGCCAGGCCGCTGGTGACGGCGCTGATGCCGCCGACATCAGACTGCCCACACCCGGTTGATCTCCTGCTGTGCGGCCATCACTACCGCGCATGCCTGGCCGCCCTGACGGCCGCGGGTGCCACTATCTATGACGAGAAAGGTGCGGTGATCAAAACCTGCTTAGCCGTTGCGGGGGCCCCGGCCCTGGGCGCGTCGCCGTCGGCCGGCCGACGGTCACCGCGCGGTGGCAGGTGAAAGGGTTGACCCGCGATGCGGCAGCCGTTTCGGATCAATATCCTTAACGGCTGCCGCGGATGCGCCACAGCATCGCGATCACCGGGTCACCGGCAGCCACCAAACAGCCATCGGGGGCCATTCAGCGGTGAGTGCCACTTGCCGCAGGCCGCCCCGGAAAGCCCGGAACCGGGCTTGCTGCTATACCCATTCCAGAGCAGCGACGAGCGGCGGCGGGTACCCAGTGGGGACCAATGCCTCTTGCCGCCCTGCCGCGCCGGGACTCGAGTGGTAGCGATCACGGTCCGGCCGGTCACCCCTCGCCGGTTCGCAACCGGAACTGGCGGTGCACGATGTGGTATTTCCAGGCAGTGGCGTTGGATCTGGATGGCACGCTAGCCGAGGATAATCGTCTGGCCGAAAGTGCGATGGATGCCATCAAAGCTAGCAGCGGAGAGCTGCGGATGATCTTGGTGACGGGGCGGACCTCCGGTGACCTGGAGGCGGCCTTCCCCGGCCTCGGGAGCCACTTTGACGCGGTCGTCACCGAGAACGGCGCGGTGCTGCATACCCGGTCCGGTCTGCGGGCGCTGGCAAGCCCCCTCGACCGAGCGGTCGGACCGGCGCTGGCTGACCGGGGCATTTCCACCCGCCCCGGCCAGGTGATGCTAGCCCTGGACGGGCAGGATGCCGCCGCGGCCGTGGACGTGATCACCGGCCTCGGCCTGGACTGCCAGGTGGTGCATAACCGCGGCGCGGCGATGATCCTTCCAGCCGGAGTGACCAAGGGAACCGGGTTGATCGCGGCATTGGACCAGCTCGGCTTGTCCGCGCACAACGCGATCGCGGTCGGCGACGCGCAAAACGATCTGGCGCTGCTGCACGCCGCCGAGGTCGGGGTCGCCGTCGCGGGCGCCTTGCCGTCCGTGGCGGCCCAAGCCGACCTGCAGCTCAGGTCGCGGGACGGCGCGGGCGTGGCCGAACTGCTGACCGGGCAGCTGCTGAGCGGTCAGCGACGTCACTGCCCCGAACGGCGATGGCTCCAGGTCGGCACCCTGGACGACGGCCAGCCGGCGCTGGTGCCCGGTTCCCAGGGCAGCATACTGATCGGCGGGGACTCCGGGGCCGGCGCGAGCTACCTGGCCGGGCTGCTGGCAGAACGATGGATCGACGGCGGTTACGCCGTCCTCGTCATCGACCCCGAGGGGGATTACGTCGGCCTTGCGGAGCACCCCGCGGTCCATCTGATCGACGCTGCCGCGCATCTGCCCAGTCCCACCGACCTGCTTGCCATCGCCCGCCCGGGGCGGGCCAGCCTGGTGCTCGACCTGTCCGGCCTGCCCCACGCGGAGAGGTCCCGGTACCTGCGGCGGCTGCCCACGGCCGTCGCCATCGAACGCGCCGCTCACGGCGTCCCGCACTGGCTGATCACCGACGAAACGCACCTCGCGCCGCGGGCCGGTGCGGTCCGGCCGTCCGGTCCCGGCCTTGCTGAGCCCGGTACCTGCGTGGTCACGCGGCGGCCAGCCGTTTTAACCGCCGCGTTCCGCGACAGCATTGAGCTGACCCTCGCCACCACGGGACCGCCGCCCGCGGCGGCAGGCGCGCCGATGCCGGTCTCGCGCGCCACCATTTCCGCGGCTGGCCAGCCGCCTCGGCCCTTCACCGTCGCCCGCAGGGTCAGCCCGCACGCGCGCCAGCACACGCACATCGCCACGGCACTGCCACCCCACCGCCGTTTCTACTTCCACACAAGAGGCGAAGCAGATGGCGAACCGGTGACCGCGGCGACGCTGGAGGAGTTCAACTGCCACATCCGCGACTGCGGCCTCGCCACCCTCGATTACCACCTGTCCCGCGGCGAATTCTCCCGCTGGGTCACCGGCATCCTCGCCGACCACAGCCTCGGCACCGTCCTCGCCGCGGTAGAACGCGACCACGGCATCCGCCACGCGGCCGACCTAGAACGAGCCCGCCACCGGATAATTCACGCCATCGACAGCCGCTACCCCGGCATGGAAGAGACATAGCAGCACGTTGGGTGCCGGATTGCCGCGCGAGGATCTCGTCAACCCGGTATCGGCTCGGCAGCGGCGCTGCCTGGATATGCTCAGATAGCCTTGTGCCGGAATGGGCCCGGTTGCGTGCAACGAACAGCTGACGGGAGCGGGAATGCCTGAAGTCAACGACTGGAACAGCAAGATCATCGCTGAGTTCCGCGCGAATGGCGGTAGGGTAGGCGGCCAGTTCGAAGGCGCTCCGCTCCTGCTCCTGCACACTGTGGGCGCCAAGAGCGGCCAGGAGCGGGTGAACCCGGTGATGTACCAAGCCGTCGGGGACACCTTCGCGGTGTTCGCGTCCAAGGCGGGTGCCCCGACGAATCCGGATTGGTATCACAATCTGCTCGCCAATCCCCGGGTACGGGCCGAAATTGGCACCGAGACCATTGAGCTCATCGCCAGGGTGGCCGATAGCGAGGAGCGGAGGCGTATCTGGGCCGCGCAGACTCGTGCCTACCCGGGCTTCGCGGATTACGAGCGGAAGACGACCCGGCAGATCCCGGTCGTCATCCTCGAACCCGTCCGCTAGCGACCGTAGCCGCCCGCGCTAAATCCTTCGCCCAGTCGCCCCACTTTCAGACGCCGCACGTGCTCAACGAGTCGCTGCGCCGGAAACCTGCCCGCCGAGATCACGCGACGAAGGTGGTGTAGAGCAGGTACAGGTTCAGGACGATGATCAGCGAGGCGATGCAACAGGTCGCCGCAGTAGTGACCGGGCGGTTGACGAGTGAGCGCATGACGTCCGCGCGCCGGGTGAGCAGCAGCAGCGGCACCAGCGCAAACGGGATACCGAATGACAGCACGACCTGCGACATCACCAGGCTCTGCGTGGTGGGCAGGCCGAGCCCGAGCACCACGAGCGCCGGGAGCATGGTGAGACCGCGGCGGATGAACAGCGGAATGCGGCGGCCGATGAAACCCTGCATGACCACTTGCCCCGCGTAGGTGCCCACGCTCGACGAGGAAAGTCCCGACGCGAGGAGGGCGACCGCGAACGCGAGCGCGGCGCCGCCGCCGACCAGTTGGCCTAGGCCGGCGTGTGCGGCCTCGATTGACCCGACGTGGACGTGGGACCGGCCGGTCCGGTCGAACAGCGAGGCGGCGATGAACAGCATCAAGAGGTTGATCACGCCGGCCGCGCCGAGTGCGACGAGCACATCGAGCCGCTGGAAACGCAGCAGCTCGCGGCGCTCGTTGTCGTCCCGGCAGGGCACCCGGGACTTCGTCAGGGCCGAGTGCAGGTACACGACGTGCGGCATCACGGTTGCCCCGATGATGCCCGCAACGAGCAGCAGGCCGTCGCTGCCGTTGAAGCCCGCGAGCCCGCCCACGATGCCACTCGGGGCAACCCCGACTGCGAATAGGTCGTAGACGAACCCGAGGAAGACGATGCCGAGCAGAGCGGCGATCGCCAGCTCGAAACGGCGGTAGCCCCGCTGCTCCAGGGCCAGGACCCCGAAGGCGACGGCGGCCGTCATCAACCCGGCGGCGAACAGCGGCACGTGGAAGAGCAGGTTCAACCCGACCGCCGCCCCGACGAACTCGGCCAGGTCGGTCGCCATCGCGATCAGCTCGGCCTGCACCCAAAGGCCAACGGACACAGCCGGCGGAAGATGCGCACGGCAGAGCTCCGGCAGATCGAGTCCGGTCGCAACGCCGACCTTGGCGGACAGGTACTGCACCAGCATGGCCATCAGGTTGGCTACGACGACCACCCACGCCAGCGCACAGCCGAACTGCGCTCCGGCGGAGAAGTTGGTGGCGAAGTTTCCTGGGTCGATGTAGGCGACAGCCGCGACGAACGCCGGGCCGAGCAGTGCGATGACACCGCGCATCCGGCCGCGCGAGCGCAGCAGACGCAGCCCGCTCTGCTCAGTCTTCCCGGGCGCAGCCCCCGTCCCGGGCGCCAGCGGCAGCAGCGCCGAGTCCCCGGCAAGCGGCAGCCGCAGCGCCGAGTCTCCGGCGGGCGGCCCCAACCTCAGCCAATCGACGGGCCGAGCCCGAGTGATTGCGGCGTGCTTGAGTCGGGAGACGGCTGGTTGAGACCCTCGTCAAGCGCGCCGAATTCGGTCATGAGCGCACGGCTGTCGCCCCACGGGGTCTGCTCCTCGGCGATCAGGGTGTTCGTCGTGAGCAGCAGCCCGGCTACCGAGGCGCCATTCTGCAACGCTGAACGGGCGACACGCAGCGGATCGATAATTCCCATCTCAGCTATGCTACCGTAGCGCCCTTGCAGCGCATCGAACTCTTCGTCGAGGCCCATCCGCGCCACCTGGGCAACCACTTCCTGGCCCGAGTAGCCCGCGTTGGACGCGATGAGGTAGGTGGGCTCGGTTAGCACGCGGCGCACGATTTCGGCCCCGATCGCGTAATCGTCCTTGACCTGCAGACCGTCCAGTGCTCGCTCGGCATGCATCAGCGCGGCACCACCACCGGCGACGATCCCCTCGGCCATCGCGGCCCTGGTGGCAGACAGCGCGTCCTCGACCCGGTGCTGCAGTTCCTTCAGCTCCGCGTCGGTCGGCGCGCCGACCCTGATCACGGCGACCTTGCCCGACAGCGACCCGATCCGCTCGGTCAGGACATCCTCGTCGACCTCGAGGGTGGCTCTTTCGAGCTCCGCGCGCAGCTGTGCGATCCGGAACCTGACCTCCTCGGGCGAGCCGCCGCCTCCGATGATGGCAGCCCGGTCTGCGTTGACCCGCACCTGCGCGGCCCGGCCGAGCTGCGCGATGGTCATCGTCTCCAGGGTGAAACCCGAGTGCTTGCTGTAGACAGCGCCACCGGTGATCGCGGTAAGGTCCTCAAGCTTGTGCAGCCGCCGATCGCCGAAACCGGGCGCCCGCACGGCGACGCATTGGAAGACCCGGTTGACATGGTTATGCACCAGCATGCTCAGCGCCGTGCCCTCGACCGCCTCGGCGATGATGACCAGCGGGCGCGGCGCTCGCATTACCTTGTCGAGCAGCGGCATCAACTGCTGCACCTTGGTGATCTTCTCACTGCACAGCAGAATGTACGGGTCGTCGAGGACGGCCTTCAGGCTGGCCGGATTTGTCACCATGTACGGCGACAGATACCCGTTGTCGAACTCGAAGCCTTCGACGAAGTCGACGCTCATCCCGTTGACGGGCGACTCCTCCACGGTGACGACACCGCGGTCGCCGACGGTGTGCAGCGCCTTCGCGATCACCGCGCCGACGTCCGTATCGTCGTTCGCGGAGATCGCGGCCACCCGTGCGTAGTCCTCCTCGGTGACCACCGGGTGCGCGACTTCCTGCAGGTGCACCACGAGCCGGCCGACCGCGAGGTCGATACCCCGCTTGACCAGTACCGGGTTCGCGCCGGCGCCGATCGCCTTCATGCCCTCCCGGACGATGGCCTGGGCTATCACGGTCGCCGTGGTGGTGCCGTCGCCGACGATGTCATTCGTCTTGATCGCTGCTTCCTTGACCAGCTGCGCGCCCATGTTCTCGAACTGGTTCTTGAGATGAATCTCTCGCGCGCTCGTCACGCCATCGTTGGTGACCACAGGCGATCCGGTGATCTTCTCCAGGATCACGTTGCGCCCCTTCGGCCCGAGCGTCGACTTCACGGCTTCGGCAAGCTGGTCGACGCCGGCCAGCAACAGGCTGCGAGCTTCCTCCGCGAAACGCAGTTCCTTGGCCATCGGTCCTCCTCCGACGTCGGGATGCTCGAACGGCTACGAGACGAGGATGGCCCGGCCCCGAACCCGGCCTGCGTCAAGATCTTGGATCGCATCCACCGCGGCGTCCAGCGGGTAGGTCTTGGTGTGCAGGGTGACCTTCCCGCCTTGGGCCAGGACCATGAGCTCGGCGAGGTCGTTGTATGTCCCGACGATATTTCCGACGACGTTACGCTCGGTCGAGATGATGTCGAGGGTCGGGATGTTCACGGCCCCGCCATAGCCGATGACGTAATACGAGCCCGCGCGGGCCGTCATGGCGAACCCGTCTTGCTCGGCGCCCTGCTCGGCGACGAAGTCGAGCACGACCTCGGCGCCGCCGCCGGTGAGCTCTTGGACTGCGTCAACCTGCCCGCCGTCAGCGACCACCGTGTGGTGCGCGCCCAGCTGCCCGGCCAGCTTGAGCGCATCCGGGTTGCGGTCGACTACGATGATCGTGGTCGCGGTGAGCGCGGCAAGGCACTGGATACCGATATGGCCGAGCCCGCCCGCGCCGATGAGCACGCAGCTCGTGCCCGGGTAGAGCAGGGGGATCGCCTTGCGGACGGCGTGGTAGGCGGTGATGCCAGCGTCGGCGAGGGCCGCGACGTCCCGCGGCCTGGTCTGCGGGTCGAGCTTGACACAGGCCCGGGCCGTGAGGAGGTATTCGGCCATCCCGCCGTCACTGTCCAGGCCGGGGAACGAGCTGTTTTCGCAGTGCATGTCCTGACCCGCCCGGCAGGCCCGGCACAGCCCGCAGGTGGGCGCCGGGTGCAGGATCACCGTGTCGCCCGGCTGCACGTTGGTGACACCGGAGCCCACCTCGTTTACCCAGCCGGCGTTCTCGTGGCCGATTGTGTAGGGCAGCGCGACGCCCATCGCCGCGGCCCACTGTCCCTCGATGATGTGCAGGTCGGTGCGGCACACCCCGGCGCCACCGATCTTCACGACCACGTCGAGCGGTCCCTTGATGGTCGGCTCCGGTACCTCCTCGACCACGGGTTGCTCGTGGTACGCATGCAACCGGACGGCCTTCATTGGTCCTCCTCGCCTAGTCCCCTGGTCCCGTACCTGTGCCGCAGCATGCCGCGGCAGATGCCGGTGTTCGCCTCGATGCTGACCCGCGTCGTGCGGGCGCGCCGCAAGTGCAGCGGCACCGCGTCGGCACGGACCGGCGCGCCCGTCACCGGTTCGATCAGGAGCGGGGCACCGTCGTCGGCCGGCAGGCCAAGCTCCGCCCTCCGCTGCCGCAGCCGCTCGAGCTCCCTGGACGAGGGCAGCTCGCCAAGAGTCATCGCGACGAGCGCCGACGGATCGGTACCCGCGGCGAGCAACGGGCGGCATACCTGGTCCGTACCGGCCATGACCGCCTTCGTCGGCGGCGAGCCGGCACTGGGGCGGAACCTCGATGTCGTAGAGCTTGGCGGCGTTCAACCCGAGGATCTTTTTCCTGGACGCGGTGTTGACCCTCGGATAGTCGGAGAATTCCTCCTCATCCGGGTAGTCCCAGTCGACGAAGCCCTCGACCTGCCACTTCGGTTCCCAGATGCCGTAGTCGCTCCCGAAGGTCATCTTGTCCTCGCCGACCCAGAAGAGCAGCTCCCCCATGACCTTGGCGAAGAACTTCGGCCGGGCATGCATGAGCCCGCCGATGACGACCGACAGCCCCGCGTACACGTTGGGCTCCTGCGTCGCGAGGAAGCAGAAGTCCTCCATGCGCGGCAGCCCGACGTGCTCGACGATGAAGTTCAAGCCGGGGAAGTCGGTCGCGGCGTGATCGACGTCAGACACGTCGAAGGCGTCCTTGTCCAGCGGCCAGATCGTCGGGCCCTTGTGCGCATGGATGTTCTTGATCCCGAGTTCCTGACACGCCTCCAGGTAGCGGTAGGCCTCCGGGTCCTTGAGCGTCCAGCCGCGCGAGCCCTGCCTCCACTCGGCGGTGTAGAGCTTGACGCCCCTTGATCCGTAGCGCTCGACATTATGCCGGAGGGTCTTCAGTCCGTCCTCGCCGTCACGGGGATCCCAGCGGGTGTTGTAGATGAACTTGCCCGGGTGCCTTTCACCCATGGTGGCGTTGCGCTCGGTGGTGTTGAAGCCCTCCTTGTACCACTCGGTCAGGTACGTCGGCTGGAAGATCGCTACATCGACGTAGCCGTCCTCGAACACGTCCTTCATGAGGTCGTCCTCGGAGTACTTCTGGAAATGCTCGATCGTCCAGTGGGTCTCCGGCGGCCCGAGCCCCTGGTAGGCGTGGAAGCATTCGATCCAGCCCTTGGCGTACTGCTCGGCCCCCTCCACCCAGTTGTCCGGGGCGGCATTCCAGTAATGCATATGGCTGTCGACCACGAAATATTTTTCGCCGTTCTTCTCGTACACTCTGCCTCCTCGTGAGCCGAATCGAGTGCTCCTGGATCGCGGCAGCTAGTTCGACTCGGCCGTTAGGTCGAAGCCGATGAATTCTGCCGCGTCCTCCGGGTTCGCGAACATGATCGTCCGATCATCCTCATGAATCATGCGGCCGTAGTGGGTGGACATGTTCTCCTCGAACTCCGCAGCGTCGAAGTATCCGGGCTCCTCGCCGAGTGCCTCGGAGATCTCGTCGTAGACGACGTCCATTCGCCTGACCGCGTCCACCCGGATCATTGACGGGAGCGGCGTTACCTTGACATTGGGTTTGGTCGCCATGACCTGGGCCACCACGACACCGACCTGATTGTTCATCAGCGTGAACCCACACATGTTGGACGCCGTGTTGTCACTCTTGAACGGGCTTTCCGCTACCTTGAACGTGGTCACTGCGCCAGCTCCTTCGGTGTCTCCAGACCCTGACCGCGGCGGTGGCACAACGGTCGCTGTCTCATCATGAGAGCCCACTAAGCGAAGAGATCGGCGAATTCGATGGATGGAACACCAAATTTACGATGCTCCAGGGGTTGTACGTCTCCTCCTGCTCGCCCGGCCAGTCCATCGGCGCCTCCTGAGCAAGGATCGCTAGCGGGTGATCGACTCCGGCGGCTTACGTCCCGCGTTCAGCGGTTCCACAGCGGCCGGTAAGCGCGCGGGCGACCGCCGTCCGGGATGCCGAATATGGAATATAGTGGTGTGTTGCCCCCGTGCGTACCGCAGCGCGGGCACACCTGAACGAATCAAATGACGCCGAGGTCCAGCCAGCAGTCTCAACTTGAGACACATGTGAGCTACGTCACGCATAATAATCTTGGGGGAATGTTACGCAAACCTCGCGCGCTGCCCGCGGGTTGGAACTCCGGCCCGCGACAGCGACACAGGGAGTGCTGCCATGCCGCCAACGCGAACCCGGCCGCCAACCCTGGCTGACGACCGTCGGCTGGCCGAGACGCGGGTGCGGTTCCTTAACGCGGAGACCGTCGAGCCGAACCGGGTGCGCGACACCATCCTCGCATCGTGGTGGCGCTCCCGGCGCTGGAATGTCGCCGCCGACCACATAGACCTGAGCTACGTCCGCGACCCCAACCTCGACACGCCGCTGACCCGTAACGCCTTGCCGGTACTGAGGAACCTGCACCAGCATCTGGAGGGCCAGCCGATCAGCGTTATCCTCACCGATGCCAACGGCGTGGTGCTCACCCGGCTCACCGCCGACCACGATCTCGAGCGGCACCTCGACGGCGTCAAGCTCGCTCCCGGCTTCAGTTACGCGGAGGAGTCGGTCGGCACCAACGGGATCGGCACGGCGCTTGAGGGCGGCAGGCCGATGCACGTGTTCGGCCACGAGCATTACGCGGAAAACCTCGAGGGCCTCGCCTGCGCCGGCGTCCCGATCCACGACCCGATCTCCAGCAAGATCATCGGGGCGGTGGACCTCACCTGCTGGCGCAGGAACGCCGACCCGCTGCTGATCGCTCTCGCCATGACAACCGCCGACCAGATCAAGCAGGCGCTGCTCACCGACACAAGCGCGCGGGACTTCGAGCTGCTCCAGGAGTATCTGCGGGCCTGCAGGCGCAGCGCTGGAATTGTGCTGGCACTCAACTGCGACATGGTGATGATGAACGAATACGCCCGGCAGGTGCTCGATCCGGGCGACCAGGTAGTTCTGCTCGGACACGCGGCCGAGGCACTGGCCAGCCGCCAGACTGGCGCGGTGGTTGTGGAACTGCCCACCGGCGTCAGGGCGCGGATGCACTGCCGGCCAGTGCACGGCGAAGGAAGGCACCCGAGCGGCGTTGTGCAAGTAAAGCTGATCGAGTTCAGCGACCGGCAAACCGCCGAGGCGGCGCCGCATGGGCGGATTTTCCTGCCTGGCCTGGTCGGCTCGGGAACGCTGTGGCTGCGCGGCTGCCATCAGGTAGATGCCGTTTACGGGTCGGGCGAGTGGCTCGTGCTAGAAGGCGAACCCGGCATCGGCAAGCTGGCCGTGGTCCGGTCGGTGCACCAGCGGCATAATCCCGCCGGCCGCTTCCACGTACTGGACGCCGCGGACACGACCGAGCAAGGCTGGCTGACGCGGGCGCGCCGTGAGCTCCTGGAGGGCGAAGGCGATCTGGTGATCCGGCATGTCGACCGGCTCAACGCGCGGCGGTTGCACGCACTGTCGGCAGCGCTGGAGGCGGCTCTGGGCGCGGACAGGAAGTCCCCTCTGTGGGTCGCGGTTACCTTGAGCAAGGGACGGGCGAGCGCCGATCTGGCCAGTTTCCTGAGGTACTTCCCGAACACCGTGGAGCTTCCGCCCCTTCGGCATCACATCGAGGACCTGAACGACCTTGTGCGGTTCTTCCTCGCCAAGCTCAACCAGCACGGTCGGCTGGTCTGCTCGTCCGAGGCCATGCAGCTTCTCCTGCGGTCGGGCTGGCCGGGCAACACCGGGCAGCTCTGGCGGGTAGTCAAGCAGGTCGTCCAGCACCGGCGTACCGGGTCGATTCAGCCGAGCGACCTGCCGCCGGAATGCTGGACGGTGAGCCGCCGGTTGCTCGGTCCGCTGGAGTCAATGGAGCGCGATGCCATCGTGCAGAGCCTGCTTGACTGCGAGGGCAACAAGGTCAAAGCGGCAGAATCGCTCGGCATGTCCAGGGCGACGATCTACCGGAAGGTCCGCGAGTACGGGATCGTAACCCCGGCGAGCTGGCCGTCCGCACGCCGCCGCACCGACTTATCTTGAGCACGGCCCAGCAGGCCCGTGGTGGCACACGCCGTCGGGACACGGCAGTGGGCAGGGCGCTGATCCCGCAGGCCGGATCGGCGGCCACGGCGACGCCACCCGCCCGCCGCGCCACCGGCCCAGCGGGGCAGCTCAGCTCATGCCGTTAAGGATCTGGTCGAGGATCTCGGCAGTAGCAGCGCGAGGCCCTGCGTGCACGCACAACTGGTCCATCACCACGGTGTAGCACTCGATGTCGCGTCGCTTGTCGAGGTAGAGGGCGCTCGTGAGCTGTTCCAGGTAGACGACATCGGGCAGTTCCGGTTCGGCGAACCGGAGGATGGTGAAGGACCCTCCGACCGGACCGTAACCTTCCGTCCGCAACGGAACAACGTTCAGCGTGATATTTGGCAGCTTCGTGATCTCGATCAGATGCCTCAGCTGGGCTTCCATCACGCCGGGCCCGCCGAGCCTGCGCAGCAACGCCGCCTCGTCAACGACCGCCCACAGCTTTGGTGCGCCGCCGGGCTGGGTAAGGATCCGCTGGCGCCTCATCCGCAGGCTGACCCGCTGCTGGAGCTCATCATCCGGCGCGCCGGGGTGGCCAAGCAGCACGACCGCGCGGGCGTACTCTTGCGTCTGCAACAGCCCGGGCACGAACTGCGCCTCGTAGGTACGGATCCGCGACGCCGCCCCCTCCAGCCCGAGATAGAGCTCGAACCAGCCGGGAAGCACATCGTTGTATTGATGCCACCACCCCGGTGTGCCTGCCTGCCGCGCGAGCGCCAGCACATCAGCCCGCTCGTCCCCGCCGACCACGCCGTAGAGGCTGAGGAGATCGCCCGCGTCGCGGGTCTTGCAGGCCACCCGCCCGCGCTCGATGCGGCTGATCTTCGAAGCAGACGACCGGATCGCGGCGGCGGCGGCTTCGCGCGTGATGCCCTGCGTCTCGCGCAGACGGCGCAACTGGGTGCCCAGCAAGATTCGCAGTGCGGTCGGGCCGCTGCGCGACTGGTCGAACAGGTGTCGTACGGACGAATCACCTGGCAGTTCCTGGCTCACTGACATGCGGGCTCCGGTGATCGGCAAGGTTCTCAGGTTCTCATCGAGGACATGCCGATACAACGCGACAGGCCGGGCACAACGGAATATGCCGGGCGCAATTGGTCCAGGTTCGGCGGCGAGGAGCACCATCAGTGCCCGGCTTCATCTCGTCCGCCCTGGCGAGCGGCGAACGACGAAGAAAGAGCGTCCGAAGAACGCAACCACCCCGCGCTTCGCTGCCCGCAGAGCGCGGACTCGACGCTGTCGACGGCCTACCCGCAGGTGATCGCGTTCAACCTTGGGACAAGTCCACCGCCGGTGGGCGTCGACCCCGGCCGCTACCCCGCCGGTTGATCACCGAGATGGCGGCCGTCTAAACCGAACTCAGGGTACTGAAGACCGGCAAACGAAGCCGATATCTTTCGCCAGCTGCGCCGCGAGCTGGTTACGGGCGCCGAGACACCCCGGCACCCCGGCCTCGCCTGTGTTCCTACGCCGTCGCTGTCGCGGACCCAGATCCGGTGTCCGCTGCGCTCTGCTCCGCCTTCTTCAGGTCGGCTGCGAGCTGGTCAGCCTCCATGTCAGTGGCCTTGGAAACGATCCGGTTCGCTGCCTTGATGTTCGCCGCGATCTGGTCAGCGAGGTTCGTCTCGTACACCACGATCAGCCCGGCGGTGCCGGCGTCGAGTGTCTCACCGAGCTCCTTGAGGTCGCTACGGTTCATGCCGCCGGAAGCATGACCGGCCACGGCGCCGATCGCCGCCCCACCACCACCGCCGAGGGCGATCGCACCCAGAATGCCGACAGGGGGAAATAGCGCCGCGGCCACGCCCGCCGCGAGGCCCCAGCCGAGCCCCACCGCGGCACCGTGCCGAGTCGGCTGCTCGTGCTTCTTCACGATCTTGACATCTCCGCTGGCGTCCTTGGCGATCACTGCGGCGTCGAAGTCGTGCGACGTCTTCACGGCCGCATACAACGCCTTGACCGCCTCGTAGTCGACCACTGCGTCGTCCACATTCCCGTACGCCGCAGCCAGCACGTAAAGAACGTCGTTGTCTGACATGTTGCCTTCCTCCCGTCGCACCCCGTCTAGCGTATGGACTGGAAGCGCGTTCGCTCCTTGCCGGGCAAGCCGACTATCACTTTCGCCGCCGTGCCGCAATGCACGCATCACCCCGGCGGGGTGAACTCCGACCTCGCCGACGTGTCCCGCATGGAACCATCCCCGCGTCACCCAAGCCCCGGCCGAGGCTTGTGAACGGCGCTTTCTGGCTATTTCGCCAGCTGGGCCCGGAGGAGCACCGACATGCTCTGCTCGACGTAGTCCTCGACGGGAGGCACGCCACCGTCCGCAGACCACTGCTCGAGGGCGGCGATCCGCCAGCGGTCGGTGGCGGCTGGCTTCGGGCGAGATGACTGGGAAAGTGACTGGGGTGCACGGCACCGCGCCGATGGCGGGTGCCCAGGTGTCGATCACCGGCGCCTGGGAAGGATGCTCACAAAGAGGGTGACAGAAAGGCCTGGATAAAAGGGGGAAGCATATGGCTGGCAAGTTCCAGCTCAAGAAGGGCAGCAGCGGCAAGTACCACTTCAACCTGCTCGCGAGCAACGGTCAGGTGATCGCGACCAGCGAGAGCTACGAGAGCAAGCGGTCTGCCCTGAACGGGATCGAGTCGATCAAGGCCAACGCCCCTGGCGCGCCAACCGAGGATCAGACTGGCGAGTAGCCGCCCGGCCCGGCCAGCCCCGAGCGCGGCGGTCCAGCCGCCGCGCTGCAGGTCCCAGCTGTCATGGATCCGTAGCCGAGGCTCCGGGCCTTGGTGCACGGCTGCTTGAGCGTGAGGAGATCGCCCCAGCAGTAGTTCCCGGGCGATCGTTCCAACGGGACACGCGGGCCTGGCGGGACCGGCGTGCTCCCCAGGAGCGGTGCCCGCGCCAGGAAAGGAACTTGTCGGCTCAGCTATCCCGCGCCGCCGGAGGGGGCTCGTACCACGACTGACGCCGAGGGCTCCCCCCGGCCCTTCCCCCGGCGACCAGACCGCTGCCGCCGCCGTGTTGAACGCTGTTGCGGCAGGCGCCAAGGTCACTGCGCGCGCAGTGATCAGGTCCCGTTTTCATGATCCCGGTTACTATGGCGAAGTATTCGCCACCAACTCACCGGGATCATGAAAGCCCGGCGGTGAGCTCCGCAGCGACAAGCTCGGCGATCTCTGCGGTGTTCAGTGCGGCGCCCTTGCGCAGGTTGTCACCGCAAACGAAGAAGTCGAGCCCGTGCGGATCGTCGGGTGAGCGGCGCACCCGCCCCACCCATGTCGGGTCGGTTCCGACGACGTCGGCTGGCGTCGGGAACTCGGAGTGCTCTGGATCGTCAGCCAGCACGACGCCCGGCGCGGCCGCCAGTACATTCTGTGCCGCCTCGCGGCTGACCTTGCTCGCGAATACGGCGTGCACGGCAATCGAGTGCGTCGTGACGACGGGCACCCGGACGCACGTCGCCGATACCTTGAGGTCAGGCAGGCCGAGAATCTTCCGGGACTCGTTGCGGATCTTCAGCTCCTCTGAACTCCAGCCGTCGCCGGCCAGCGATCCCGCCCAGGGCACCACGTTGAGCGCGAGCGGAGCCGGAAATGGGCCCAGATCGCCGACCACACCGCGCAGATCACCTGCGCGCTGGCCGAGGCAGCGGGTGCCAGCCACCTTCGCGGACTGAGCGTAGAGCGTGTCGACTCCGGCCTGCCCGGCGCCGGACGCCGCCTGATAGGAGGCCACGACCATCTCCCGCAGGCCGAACGCGCGGTGCAGTGCGCCCACCGCGACGATCAGCGACAGCGTGGTGCAGTTGGCGTTCGCGATGATCCCACGGGGCCGGTTCGCGACCTGCTCCGGATTGATCTCAGGGACGACAAGCGGTACGTCGGCGTCCATCCGGAAGGCACCGGAGTTGTCGACGGCAACGACGCCGTGCCGGGCCGCCGCCGGCGCCCAGGTCGCGGACACCTCGTCAGGCACGTCGAACATCGCGACGTCCGCACCGTCGAAGACGTCCTCGCAGAGCGCTGCGACCTCCAACTCCTCGCCACGGACCTTCAGCTTGACTCCGGCCGAGCGGCTCGAGGCGACCAAGCGGATCTCACCCCAGACATCCGTCCTGGTGGACAGCAGGTCCAGCATTACAGCACCGACCGCGCCCGTGGCGCCGACCACCGCGAGCGTCGGCTTCGCCGCGCCGCTCACCGGCCAGTCCCGCCGTAGACGACGGCCTCGACTTGATCCGCGTCGAGGTCGAATGCCCGGTGGGTGGCGGTCACCGCGGCGTCGACGTCATGCTCGTCGACCACGACTGAGATCCGGATCTCCGAGGTAGAGATCATCTCGATGTTGACGCCGGCCGACGCGAGCACACTGAAGAAGGTGGCGCTGACGCCCGGGTTGGAGCGCATCCCCGCGCCGATCAGCGACACCTTGCCGATCCGGTCGTCGTAGAGCAGCGACTCGAAGCCGACTTCCTGCCTCAGGCGCTCCAGCCGCGACATCGCGGTCTGGCCGTCGGCGCGCGACAGCGTGAATGAGATGTCGGTGCGGCCGGTCGCCGCGGCGGAGACGTTCTGCACGATCATGTCGATATTGATCTCCGCATCGGCGATGGCGCGAAAGATCCTGGCCGCCTCGCCGACCTTGTCGGGCACGCCGACAACGGTGATCTTCGCCTCGCTCCGGTCGTGGGCCACGCCGGAGATGATCGCCTGCTCCATCTCTTCTTCCCCTGTTCGGTGTGCCCCGCCGAGCGCCTGCATGCTGCCCATCACCCAAGTACCCGGACGCTGGCTGAACGACGATCTGACGTGGATCGGAATGCCGTAACGGCGCGCGTACTCCACACACCGCAGATGCAGGATCTTGGCGCCGCACGCTGCCATCTCCAGCATCTCCTCGTAACTGATGCGCGGAATGCGCCGCGCGCCGGGCACGATGCGCGGATCGGCGGTGAATACCCCGTCCACGTCCGTGTAAATCTCACACGCGTCCGCGCGGAGCGCCGCGGCAAGCGCGACTGCGGTCGTGTCGGAACCACCGCGGCCGAGGGTGGTGATGTCCTTGCTGGTCTGGGATACCCCCTGGAACCCCGCGACGATCGGGATCGCGCCATCCGCGAGCGCGTCGCGGATCCGGCCGGGTGTCACGTCGATGATGCGAGCCCTGCCATGCACCGAATCCGTGATCACGCCGGCCTGCGAGCCGGTGAACGAGCGGCCCTGGTACCCGAGGTTGCCAATGGCCATAGCCAGCAGCGCCATAGAGATCCGCTCGCCGGCGGTGAGCAGCATGTCGAGCTCGCGGCCCGGCGGCAGCGGGCTTACCTGCTGCGCGAGGTCAAGCAGTTCGTCTGTGGTGTCACCCATGGCGGACACCACCACGGCGACGGAGTACCGCGCCTTCCTCGCGGCCACGATGCGCTGCGCGACCCTCTTGATGCCAGCCGCGTCGGCGACGGACGAACCACCATACTTCTGCACGACAAGGCCCTCGTCAGCCACGACCGCCCCTCCGTTAGCCACGACCGCGTTGCTCCTCCGGATCTGGGCGGCCCCTGCCACCGGCTCGCCTAGCTGCGCTGTGCTGCGGACCACCCAAGCTTATCCAGCCCCAATAAGATCAGTTTATCCAGCCCTGAATGAGACAAATCGACTCAATTAGGAAGCTGTTGACCCCCGCATGCGCCGAGGGCGACCGCTCCTTCTGCTCGCACCGCTCGGCGCTGACAGCCACGGCAGCCGTAAAGTATGTATTTGATCTGTGCCCCAATGCTTGGTGACCAGTGCTTGGTGACCAGTGCTTGGTGACCAGTGCTTGGTGACCAGTGCTTGGTGACCAGTGCTTGGTGACCAGTGCTTGGTGACCAGTGCTTGGTGACCAGTGCTTGGTGACCAGTGCTTGGTGACCAGTGCTTGGTGACCAGTGCTTGGTGACCAGTGCTTTCGAGTGATCAGCCGGGGGTGGATTCCTCGACCACATCAAGCCGGGCATGCGCGACTACGGCGTGCAGTGCCCGCAGCGCCGCGCCGCCGTGCGTCCCCCAGTGGTTGAAGTACGAGTACTGCCACCACCACAGCGCCTCAAGCGGCCGGCCTGCCTGGTAGTGCTTGAGCCCGTGTACCAGGTCGGCCGCCACAGCCGCGACATCATCGGACAGCCGGAACTGGGTGGCCTGGTTGTCCGCGTACGGATCGAAGATTTCGAGGTAGTCGTCATAGGGTGCGAAGCGCTTGGCGAGCCCGGTACGTAGTTCATCGAGGTCCGGGTCGGCTCCCACCTCGGGTTCGGAGTTGTCGGGCAGGATCACGTCCCTGGTCGCGCCCAGCTGCGCGCCCGCGAGCTGGATCTGCGAGATCTCGAGCAGCAGCAGCGGGACCGTCTCGTCCCCGCCCTCACCTCGCGCGAGAGCCTCCACGCCGTCCAGGAAATCCTGTACATTCCTGGCGATCCGGTCAGCAAGCGCGTCCCAGCCCTCACCCGGCTGCGCCCGCAAGCCGTGGAAACACGGCCCGGAACCTGGTGTGTCAGACATCGAGGAGCCTCCGTCCTTCGAATGCGCGGCCCAGTGTTACCTCGTCCGCGTACTCCAGATCACCACCGACAGGGAGGCCACTTGCCGGCCTGGTCACTCGCATCCCCATGGGCTTCACCAACCGGGCCAGGTACGTCGCGGTCGCCTCACCTTCGAGGTTCGGGTCGGTGGCGAGGATCAGCTCGGTGACCGTTCCGTCCGCAAGCCGCGTCATAAGTTCTTTGATCCGCAGGTCGTCGGGGCCGATCCCATCGATCGGACTGATGGCACCGCCAAGTACGTGATAGCGCCCGCGGAACTCACGGGTTCGCTCTATCGCCACCACGTCTTTCGGCTCCTCCACGACGCAGATCACCGCCAGATCGCGGCGCGTGTCGCGGCAGATCCGGCACTCCTCCTCCTCAGCGACGTTCCCGCAGCTACGGCAGAACCTGACCCGGTCCTTTACCTCCAGCAGCGCGGCTGCGAGGCGCCTCACGTCGGCCGGGTCGGCGGCTAGCAGGTGGAAGGCGATGCGCTGCGCGCCCTTCGGCCCGACGCCAGGTAGCTGACCGAGCTCGTCGATTAGGTTCTGGATGACCCCCTCGTACACGTCGCGTCCTTACCGGTGCGGCAGGCCGAGCCCGCCCGGACCGCCGAGCCCGCTGGGGCCGCCCGGTCCGCCGAGCCCACCTGGGCGGCTGGTGTCGCCCGGCCCGCCAAGCTCCCGTATGGCACCGGACTCATCCGGCTCGCCGAAGCCAGCCAGACCGCCGAGACCCTCGGCCAGCGGGCCCATTTTCTGCTGCTGCAGGTCGCTGACGGCCCGATTCGCGTCCAGCACGGCCGCAAGCACGAGGTCGGCGAGTGTCTCCGCGCTCTCCGCCAGATCCGTGGGATCTATCGCCTCAGGGCTGATAATGAGGTCGACCAGCTCACCCTGGCCGTTCACGGTGGCGGTGACAAGCCCGCCACCCGCCGACCCCTGCACCTCGGCATCGGCTAGCTCTTGCTGGGCGCTCATCAGCTTCTCCTGCATCTTCTGCGCCTCAGCCAGCAGTTGCTGCATGTTCAACGGGCCACCTGGGTTCACATCCGCCCCCTCAACGACGACAGCCTGTCACCTCAGAGCCTACGGCCTGGCGGTCCTGCGGGCACCTGCCCCGGCCCCCCGGTGGCAAGTGTCTACCGGTTGCCACCGCCCCTGGTCCTGGTTACCTGAGTCCTGGTTACCTGGTCCGGGATGCCCTGGCTGCCGGTTACCTTACTGGCGCGGCGGCTACCTGGAGGACGACCGCCCGGGGGCGCGCGAGTCGTCGATCTCGCCGATGACCTGGCCGCCAAGCTCCCGCGTGATCAGCTCCATGCCCGTTAGCCCCGCGCCGGCTTCGACATCGTCGTCGATGTCGGCCTCATCATCTAGATCGGGCACGTCGGCCCGCATGTCAACCGGCATCCCGTACGGCACCGGCGGCATCTCGGCCGACCCGGGCCGACGCGGCCGGTCAGGGGGATTCTCCTCACCGCGCGCTGCACCGCCGCGCTGATCCTTGGCGCGCGGTCGCTGCCGGGCGGCGGACTGGCCGGTGCCTTGGCTGGCGACCTGAGCGGTGACCTGGTCGTGGCCGCCAGGTAGGAGACCGGAGGTTTCCAGTCGGCCGCGACCGACCGCGGGAACTCCCCGGATGCGCCAATCTACGCCGAACCGATCATGCAGGACACGGGCCAGGATCGCGTCGCTGCCGCTGGCCGAGAAACCCTTCAGCTCACCGTCCCTGGCGAACTCGAGAGTGAGGACATCTCCCTCGATCGACGCCACGCTGGCGTTGCTGAGCTGGATCCAGGACACCTTGCGCACCTGTCGAACCGCATCGAGGATGGCGTCCCAGCCGCGGCGGACCGATTCGGCATCGATGACGCCGGGGGCAGCCTCGGGTTCTGGGACCGTGGGGGTGGCCGTCGCGGCGGGGGCGGTGGCTGCGCCGGATGAGGCTCGCGCGGCAGCAGCGGGAGCGGGGACCTGCCTGGCGGGAGCCGGGGCGGACGGGGCTAGCCCAGCCCGGCTCCCTGGTCCGGGCTCGTCCTGTCCCGGCTGGGCCCGTCCCGGCTGGGCCTGTCCCGGCTGGGCCTCTCCCGGCTGGGCCCCTCCCGGCTGGGCCTGTCCCGGTTCGTCCTGCGCGGATGAGTCCTGCGCGGATGGGCCCGGCGCGGATGGGCCCGGCGCGGACCGGGCCCGGCCGGACGCAGCCGCGGGCCCTGGCACGGCGATCTCGGGAGGCGCCTCGCTCACGCCGCCGAGGGCAAGCCGCCGTTCCATTCGTTCCAGCCTGGCGAGCAGCGCGGCCTCGCCGGCATCAGCAGCGGGCAGCAGCATGCGGGCACAGGTCAGCTCGAGCAGCAACCTGGGCGACGCCGCGCCGCGCATTTCGGTCAGACCCGCATTGAGCAGCTCAGCCGCCCGGGTCAGTTCAGCGGTCCCGAACCTGGCTACCTGCTCGCGCAGGCGGTCCACCTGGTCCGCCGGGCCGTCGAACAGGCCCGAGCGGTTGTCGCCGCCCGACGCGCCGAGCACGATCAGGTCACGGAACCGGTCGAGTAGGTCGGCAGCGAACCTGCGCGGGTCGTTACCACCGTTGATAACCCGGTCCACCATGCGGAAGACGGCGGCCCCGTCGGCGGCGGCGAACGCGTCCACGGTCTCGTCGAGCAGGCTCGCGTCTGTGTAGCCGAGCAGCGACACGGCATCGGCATAGGTGATGCCGGCTGCGTCAGAGCCGGCAAGCAACTGGTCGAGGACGGATAGCGCGTCCCGGGCGGACCCGGCGCCCGCGCGGACGACCAGCGGCAGGGCGGTGGGCTCGTAGGCGACGCCCTCGGCGTCCAGGATCTGTTCGATTAGCTCACGCAGGATCTGCGGCGCGACGAGCCGGAACGGGTAGTGGTGGGTCCTGGACCTGATCGTGCCGATGACCTTCTCCGGCTCGGTCGTCGCGAACACGAACTTCAGGTGCGGCGGCGGCTCCTCCACGAGTTTCAGCAGCGCGTTGAAGCCCTCGCGGGTGACCATGTGCGCCTCATCGATGATGTAGACCTTGAAACGGCCGGATACCGGTGCATAAAAGGCGCGTTCCCGCAGGTCACGAGCGTCATCGACGCCGCCGTGCGAGGCAGCATCGATCTCGATCACATCGATGCTGCCCGGCCCACCCGGCGCGAGCGCGAGGCACGATTCGCATTTGCCGCAGGGGTCCGGGGTCGGCCCTTGCTCGCAATTGAGCGACCTGGCGAGGATGCGGGCGCTCGAGGTCTTGCCGCAGCCGCGCGGCCCGCTGAAAAGGTAGGCGTGGTGGACCCGGCCGGCAAGCAGCGCCTGCCGGAGTGGCACTGTCACATGATCCTGCCCCTTAACCTCCGCGAGGGTGGCCGGGCGGTACTTGCGATACAGAGCCAGACTCGAAGGCTCACCTGCCATGGGCTCTCATCCTCGCCAGGGCTGGAAGAGGGAAGAGGGACCCCCCGCACACCCGTCAGAGCCCGCGTACCCTTGCTGCCTTCCGGCCCTGGGGGGGTTGGCGGGATTCACGCCGTGCGGAGGGTCTCAGGACAGTCTAGTGGCCAGCGCCAGGGGAAGGCCGCCGACTGGGAAGACTGATGGCCGCAGTTGGCAAAGGCCGGCCGCAGCGCCCCGCTCGGATCGGGCGGGCCGCCCACTGATCCCGAACGGCTCCGTGGGCAAGAGCGGGGCCTGGGACGTGCGTGTCAGCGTGGGCACGGTTCGGCCGGGCACCAGTTCACGGGACCGGTACGCTTGCCCATGGAGGATTCGCCTAGTGGCCTAGGGCGCACGCTTGGAAAGCGTGTTGGGTGCAAGCCCTCGCGAGTTCGAATCTCGCATCCTCCGCCACGCTGAACTGCGCAAACGCAGCTCGCGGGCAGCAGGTCGGCTGCTGGCGCAAGCACGTTTGGCTCAGTTTGTGGCCACGAAACGCGCCTTGCCCGGCGGTCGTGCCTGGTGGAGGGGTTTCATGACTCTGCCTGCAGCACCCGGTTCCGTCTCCTGCTGTGTCCGCCATGCCGGTGCCGCCGGCGGTGTGTGGTGCGCGGAACGCGAGGGATAGGCACCCTGCCGTGCTGGCCATGGGCCGCATTGCGGTCCATGGCGGAAGGCGGCGGCGGTTCCTGTTGATTCCTTGCGCCAGCCGCCCAAAGAAAAGGGTGAGCGCACGCGCGGCCTGACGCACGGATGGCTTCTCCAGAAGCCGCATCGGTAGCTCAACGAACGCCGGGATCTCGGGATGGCCGGGATGGCCGGCTGACCGCGGCTACGTGTCGATGCCCTGATCAAGCACGCCAGGTCGATGTGGCGGCCCTGCAGGTTCTCGGATAGACGGATGAGGTGTTCCAGCGACCGGCCGAGCCGATCGAGCTTGGTCACGACAAGCTGATCGCAGGCCAGGGCACGAGCAGCGCCTTGTCCAGCTCCGGCCTGCGGGCCAGCTTCCCGGACGCCTTGTCGATTTGCTAACCCCCGGCATGGTTAGGAAGACGCGGACACGGCATGCGGACACGCTGCTCCTGCGCAAATGGCCTGCCCGCCATGAGTGTCCGTTAACGTTAATTACCGAGACATTGCAGACGCCTACCTCCTGGCCAGCATTCGTTCTAGCGCCGCGAACGCGGACGGGTCCAGCAGCACTACGGACCTTGCCGCGGCCGTCCATCGCCCAACAACACAAGTGGCCGCAGCCACTTGATAGGTGTACGGAGAGTTCCCAGCGCCGGCCAGCGCACCCGCCACCTCCGCCAGGGTCTCCGCCTGCAAGACCAGGTTGGTGAGGGACCGGGCGGCCGCCTCGGCCTGCCCCGCGACCGTGACAGCCTGCTGATGCTGCCCGGCGGCGGCCAGCGCACCCGCTACCTGCGCCAGGGCCCGCGGCTGCGAGTACCCGTCGGTGAGGGACCGGGCTGCCACCTCGGCCTTAGCCGCGACGGAACTCATGTGAACGGCGCGGCCCGCACGCACATGCACCGGGACCGGGGCCGACAGTATCCCGTTTGTGAGACGGGCTGCCACCTCGGCCCGCCCCGCGACCGTGACAGCCTGCTGATGCTGCTCGGCGGCGGCCAGCGCCCCCGCCACCGCAGCCAGGGCCCGCGCTCGCACGTACGGGTTGGTGATGGACCGGGCTGCCGCCTCCGCTTGCTCGTGCTGCCTGGCGGCGGCCAGCGCCCCCGCCACCGGCGCCAGCGCCCGCGCCTGCCAGTATGGGATGGTGATGAAACGGGCTGCCGCCTCCGCCTGCTCGTGCTGCCCGGCGGCGGCCAGCGCCCCCGCCACCGGCGCCAGCGCCCGCGCCTGGTAAGATGGGTCGGTGAAGGAACGGGCTGCCGTTTCGGCGTGCCCCGCGACGGTGACGCGCCTGCTGATGCTGCCCGGCCGGCGGCCAGCGCCCCCGCCACCTGCGCCAGGGCCTGCGCCTGAACGTCCGGGTCGGTGATGAGAGCGGGCCGCCGCCTCGGCCTGCCCCGCGACGTTGACCGCCTGCTGATGCTGCCCGGCGGCGGCCAGCGCCCCGCTACCTCCGCCAGGGCCTGCGCCTGCCGGTACGGGTAGGTGATGGACCGGGCTGCTGCCTCGGCCTGCTGGTGCTGCCCGGTGTCGGCCAGCGCCTCCGCCACCTGCGCCAGGGCCCGCGGCTGCGAGTCCGGGCCGGTGATGGAGCGGGCGGCCGCCTCGGCCTGCCCGGCGACGGTGGCCGCCTGCTGATGCTGCCCGGCCTCGGCCAGCGCCTCCGCCACCTACGCCAGGGCCTGCGCCTGCCAGTCCGGGTCGAGGAACCGGGCCGCCGCCTCGGCCCGCCCGGCGACGTTCGCGGCCTGCTGGTGCTGCCCGGCCGCGGCCAGCGCCCCCGCCACCCGCGCCAGGGCCTGCGGCTGCGGGTACCGTCGGTGATGGACCGGGCGGCCGCCTCGGCCTGCCCGGCCACGGTCGGCCGCCTGCTGGTGCTGCCCGGCCGCGGCCAGCGCCCCCGCCACCTGCGCCAGGGCCTGCGCCTGCGCGTACCGGTCGTGATGACCGGGCGGCCGCCTCGGCGTGCCCGGCGACGGTGACCGCCTGCTGGTGCTGCCCGGCCGCGGCCAGCGCCCCCGCCACCCGCGCCAGGGCCTCCGCCTGCCGGCGCGGGTCGGTGATGGACGCGGGCGATCGCCTCGGCCTGCTGGTGCTGCCCGGCCTGCGGCCAGCGCCCCCGCCACCTGCGCCAGCGCCTCCGCCTGCCGGTCCGGGTCGGTGATGGAGCGGGCGATCGCCTCGGCCTGCTGGTGCTGCCCGGCCTGCGGCCAGCGCCCCCGCCACCTGCGCCAGGGCCTCGCGCCTGCCGGTCCGGGTCGGTGATGAGCGGGCCGCCGCCTCGGCCTGCCCGGCGACGGCCGCGGCCTGCTGATGCTGCCCGGCCTGCGGCCAGCGCCTCCGCCACCTGCGCCAGGGCCTCGCGCCTGCCAGTCCGGGTCGGTGATGGACCGGGCGGCCGCCTCGGCCTGCCCGGCGACGGCCGCCGCCTGCTGGTGCTGCCCGGCCGCGGCCAGCGCCCCGCCACCTGCGCCAGGGCCTCCGCCTGCCAGTTCGGGTCGGTGATGGACCGGGCGGCCGCCTCGGCCTGCTCGGTGCTGCCCGGCTGCGGCCAGCGCCCCCGCCACCTCGGCCAGGGCCTGCGCCTGTCGAGTCCGGGTCGGTGATCGAGGTGGCGAGGGCTTCGGCGCGGGTGGCCTGGCCGAGGGTGGCCCAGACGGCGGGCAGGCGGATGGGGATGTTGGTGTTGCGGTCGGTGAGCTGGTCGCGGTGGCAGGCCAGGGCGAGCGCGCTGGCCAGGTCCGGGGTGTCCTGGGCGGCGATGAGGTCCAGGGCGGCGCGGATCTCGGCCAGGGCGGCGGCATCCCCGCCGGTCAGAGCGAGCATGCGGTCATGGCGGGCCAGATCGCTGGCGCAGGCGATCATGCGGGGCAGGTCACCGAGGGAGACCAGGAGGCGGTAGTAGCCGCTCAGCAGGTACTCCGGGAGTCCCAGGCGGCCAGCCCCGGTCGTGGTAGCCTGCGGCCCAGGCGTGCAGCCGGTCGTGGTAGCCGGCCAGCCGGCTGGCCGAGGTAGCGGACGGCGGCGGCCTGCAGTTCCTCATGGCCCAGCAGGTACACCTCCGGCCCGGTCGCCGGGCCCAGCGGCTGACCCGGCGGGTGAAGGTCCGCCCGGCCGCGGTGTGCAGGATCGTCTCGATCTCCCACAGCGGGACCCCGGTCAGCTCACCCAGGTCCGGGCCGGACAGGCCGCCCGGGCCGCGGTCAGCAGGCCCAGCAGGTCCTGCTCGGCCGGGCTGCCACGCAGCAGACGCTGCAGTTCCTGCCGGCCCAGCCGCCCGATATCCCGGGCGTAGCGGGGAGCCGGTGGAGCAGCCGGATGATGCCCGGGTCGCGCAGCGGGTGCCAGTCCGGCACGTCATCGGGGACCGGCGGGTTCGGCCGCCCGGCCACGATCACCCGCATCCCGGCCGGCGGGTCGGCGGGCAGCAGCCCGGCGATGCTGTGCGCATGCGGGCCGGTGGTCACCCCCCGGTCCTCATCCAGCCCGTCGACCACCAGCACCAGCCGCCCGCCCGCCTCCTGGCAGGCGCCTGCCGCCTGGGCCAGCAGGTCCAGCAGGTACGCCTCCCGGGTGGCCTCGGGCAGCACCGCGGGCAGCTCCTGCCCGGTCAGCGCGGCCAGCTGCTCCAGCAGCACCTGGGTGAACGCCTCCCGGGTGTCCTGGGCGGCCAGCCGGGCGGTGATGAAGAACGACACGATCCGCACCCGCTCGCCCACCTGCGCCGGCGGGCGCAGCACGAACGTCGACAGCAGCGCCGACTTACCCGCCCATGCCCCCGCCTGCCACCACACATACGGGCCCCGGCCCGCCTCCAGGCAGAACGCGGCCAGCTCGGCCAGCTCCGCCTCTCGGTCCAGCAACCCGGGCGGGTCGGGCGGCGCGATCCGCCGCACCTGCTGCAGATACGACGACCGGACGGCCGCACGCGCGGCACCCTGGTAGATCGTTGACCTGCTTCGCAGCGCCAACAGCCGACCCCTGGGATGGCTCGGACATGGTACGAGGCCGCCACGTCACCATGGGGATGCGCCGCCCCGGGACAGTAAAGGCCCGGCAAGGCCATCAATGCCGGGACGGGGCCGCACACGCGCAGCACGACGGAGGCGCCTCGCGGGATCGCCGGGGACGGTTAGCGGCCAGGCCGCCCCGGCCTGAGAGGGTCCAGGCGGCTCCCGGTGCACCTGTACGCCCCCCGCGACCTGACCGAACGCGATGCCCCGTCTCTCGGCCTGCGCATGGGCGTCGCCGGTGAAGACGGCCGACCCCTCCCCCGCCACCGCTGACCGGCCGCTGACGCCTGCTCAACCACCCGCAGCCGAGCCACCAGCTCCGTCACCACCTGGCCGAACAGCCTCATCCTTACGAGCCGCAGCTGCGAGCACCAGCTCCACCTGCTGCCGGGTCAGGTCACTGACCTGCCCGGCATCCGCTCCGCCTCCTCTACGAGCTCGGCCAGCACCGGATGCCCGCCCAGCTTGGCCGCCACCACCTCATGCAACCGGTCCAGCGAGGCGTCAATCACCCCGTCCGCCTCAGCATCAAGACGCCCGCCCGCCCGCCGGGCCTTCCGCAACGCCCAGGCCACCACATACCCGGCAACCACACCGGCCTCGATAACCACGGCACCCGCCCCTCACGTCCAGTACATGAACGGCCACATCATGCCCGACCCATCTCATCCATGTGGGCCATCTTCAGCTGCCTGTGCTGACCACATCGCGGTGCGCACCCATCCTCCACAGCGCAGGAGCGCGGCACTATTTCGCGAGGCAGTGCTCGTGACCAGCGTTGCCCTCCGGGGCCGTGAGCGTGTGTCGGGCTAGCCGCCTACGCGAAACCTTCGCCATGCCCTATCTGTGTCCCAGAAGGCGCGACTGCGCCGGGGAGGGCGGGTGGGAGCGGATTGGCTACGGGCCGCTAAAACCGTCCGCTCTCAGCGTCTGGCGCGATGCTGTGCCGTGTCGAGGGCGCGGGACACGGAACGCTCGGCCACATTGGCTTGCTGGGCCGCGGTGCTTTGCACCGCGGGCATGGGCGCGGCGCGTCGCCGTGGTAATCGAGCATCAGTGTGACCTGATCGCACTCGCCGCACCACGGCGGCCGCGCCGATCGCGATGCGAGATACGGGCAGCTCGGCGGGCGATAGCCGGGCGGCCAGCACCGCGTACGGGTTCCGCACGCCCGTCGTGTTAGTCCCAGTGGCCGATGCCAACGCCTGCGGCGTCCAGCCCATGTCGAGCGCGGCCTTCACGGCGGGGGCGAGCCTGGCCCGCTGCGCATCGGTCAGACGCCAGGCATCTCCGAGGGCGGCGAAGAACTCGCCGACCCGGCCGTCGGCAGCGGCCGCGGCTGCTCGCCGCGCCTGCGGGCGTGCCCGGCGGCGGTTTCTTGATGATTCTTTGGTGGATCGGCCGACACAGCTGTGCTTGGGGTCTCCTGACACGGTTGTGTCAGGGGTGGGCTGTCACCGGTGTCACCCCCGGACAGATTGTCAGGGGGGACATTCTGTCCGGGGCTGTGGATAACGCGATCGCTGGTGACGACGGTGTAGGAGTTCGTCGACCCGGCCCGCCCGCCGCCGCGGTGCACGACAACGTGCCCCTCGGCCTCCAGCCGGGTGATCACCCGGCGGACCGTGCGTTCGCTGATGTTGGCCTGGCGGGCCATCGTGGCCGCCGATGGCCAGCAGCCCGCGCCGTCGTCGCGCGAGCACGCGTCGGCCAGAGCGAGGAGCACCAGGCGCTCGTTGCCTGAGGTCGGCGAGTTCGCCCACACCCAGTTCATCACCGCGATGCTCATCGCGCCCGGTTCCCAGGTGTCCGATTCTGGGAGCAGGATGGGAGCGGCCAGCTCCCGTCAGGCGCGGTCAGGCGCGGTCGTCCGAGCCGAGCGCATGTCACTGAGCTGCGCAGACATGCCCGAGCAGGCGACTCGCACTTCGGCGCGCCCTGTTCGGGATTCAGCGCCCAGGAGATCGCCTTCGCGCTCACAGAGCACCGCCCGCAGGCGCGCCGTCCCGTGAAAGACGGCCGGTCTCTTTGCTCAGCTTGTGTCTCATTCACCGAGCCGGGCCATGAGGACCCGGCCCGTTGACGGAATGTGACTGCTGAAGATGCTTCAGCCGCGCTCGGAGCCGCCGTTCGGAGCGGCTGGCGACTTCTCGGGCTGACTTGCTGACGGGCGCGCCTATCGGGCATTATGTACTCCCGCCAAGGAGTGCCTTCGTGTTCGGTGGATGCATCCGATAGCGGGAGGGCCGATGCCGAGCGGCGATGAGATCCGAGACGTTCAGCGAGCGACGTGGGCCGGGCTTTCTGCGGGCTGGGAGAAGTGGGACTCGGTCATCATGGATCAGCTGGGCCCGGTCGGCACAGCGATTATCGAGCGTCTCGACATCGCTGATGATCAGCAGCATCTCGACATTGCCGCGGGCACTGGTGAGCCGGGGCTGACCGTCGCCAAGCTCGCGCCGAGGGGACACGTCGTTCTGACCGACCTTGCGGCTGAGATGCTCGACATCGCGACGCGACGAGCGAACGCGCAAGGGATCACCAATTTTGAGACCAAGGTGTGCAGCGCCGACGACCTGCCATTCGGTGACGCGACATTCGACAGTATCTCGGTACGGTTCGGATACATGTTCTTTCCCGACGTCGCCAAAGCGACCGCCGAGTTCGCGCGCGTGCTCAAGCCGGGCGGACGTCTCTGCTCGTCGGTATGGGTCAAGCCCGAGGAAAACCCGTGGGCGACGATCGCCATGCAGGCAATCGCGACGGAGGCGGTGCTGGCGCCACCCGACCCGGACGGGCCGAATATGTTCCGGTGCGCTGCCCCGGGATATGTCAGTGCCCTGTACGAGGCCGCGGGGCTGCGCGACGTTGCCGAGTGGAACGTCGACGTCGAACTCGTGACGCGATCGCCCGCGCAGTATTGGGAGATGATCAGCGAGCACGTCTCGCTCGCAGTTGCGGCGCTTCAGCAGGTCGACGAACCGGCGCGGGAGCGGATCGCGAAAGCCGTCATCGCCAAGGTCAGCACCTACGAAGAAGACGGCAAGGTAAGGATTCCGGGCGTGGCCCGCTGCATCGTCGGCACGAAGTAGGGACGCCCGAACTGGAGCGTCTGCGCACAGTTGCCGAGCCGCGGAGCTCATCTTGACAGCCGGAAATACTCGGCGTTCGGCGCGAATTTGCCTGAAGGCAAGGTCAACGACCCGCACGCTCGGTGACCGCAGTACACGCGGTGGCGCCGTTGGGTCTCCCTCGGCCAGGCCTGAATGGGTGGCGGGAGTCGCGCGGCTGTCTGTGGCGGCCGGCTTGCAGCGCGGGCACGGACGTGGTGCGTCGCCGTCGAAGCCGAGCATCCGAGTGGCTGCGTCGCATTCGCCGCACCACGGCGGCCGGGACGGTCGCTGCGGATGCGGCGAGGGCAGCTCGGTGGGTGAGAGCCGGGCGGCCAGCACCGCGTACGGGTTGCGCAGTCCGCTGGTGTTCGCTCCGGTGAATGCCGCCAGGGTCTGCGGCGTCCAGCCCGCCAGCAGTGCCGTTGTGACGGCGGGAGCGAGCCTGGCTCGCTGGGCCGCCGTCAGCCGCCAGTCAGCACCCAGCGCAGCGAAGAACTCACTGACCGGCCTGCCGCCGCCAGCAGCATCGGCCGCGTGCGGCCACTCGCGCGCGGGGGCGGCGGGTTCCCCGGAAGGTTCCTTGTACGGTTCGGGTGCAACCACCGCACCCCGTGACTGCACAGATTGCACCCCGTTCGCGCGCTGGTTGCACCCCGCCCCTGCATGGGGTGCAACGGCCGCACCCCGGCCGCCGAGTTATCCACAGCATTCGCGGGGAGAGGGCGATGATTGCACCCCGTCAAAGTGATGATGATCGGCGGGCTTTGCGGCGAGCCTGGCGGCTAGGCCGGGAAACTGGCATTCCAGCGCCGCCACGTCCTCTTCGGCCAGATCGTCCCGGATGAGGCTCAGGTCCAGGTCCCAGCCCCTCGGCCGCCGATCGGCGCGCTTGATCCGCGCGGCGACGACGGCGGGGTCACACGGCCGGATCAGGCACGCGGCTTCCAGCCGGCAAGGCACGCCCGCACCGTGCGTTCCGACAACGCGGTGTAGCGCATCAGCGTCCGCACCGCCGGGAACGCGCAACTGCCATCAGGGCCGGCGTGGTTGGCCAGGCCGACGAGCACGAACTTGCACGCGCTGGACGGCTGGCCGCCGCGTCGGCGGGGACGGGCCAGGTTGAGCGCCCACGAGATCGCCTCGACGCTCACCGCGCACCGCCCGGAACATGCGCGGCCCCGTCGCCCGAGGCCCAGCCTGCGGTCTCAGTTTTGGTCTCATTCACCCCTGTCCAGAGTCGTTCACCGGCGAACGCGGCCTGCCTTTCCGGTGAGGTCAGGTATGCTCGCGGCCGGTGGTGGATGGCGCTGTGCAGTCCTCGAAAGCGTGTGACGCGGCTGTAGCTGGTGGGTGATGGCCTTGTCTCAGTTTGTGTCTCATTCACCCCCGTCCGGCGCCGTTCACCAGCGACGCCGTAGTCAAGTTCGGGCAAGTCGCGGACGGTGGTGGCCATTGGTGAACGCCGGTAGCATGTTGGAAAGCGTGTTGGGTGCAAGCCCTGCGATTCGAATCTCGCATCTCGCGATGGCTAGCGACGAACTCACGAGGCGACAGCGGAGGGGGCTCTGCCGTCCGGCCAGCTTGCGAGGTCGCAACGATCAACGTCGTAGTCGCCAGCGCTGCCACGTAGAGCAGCAGCACGGCCACAGAGGCGTCTCGGAGTATGGACAGCAGGTAGAGCGCGGGAACCAACTGCACTGGCTACCTGGAAAACAACGGTCAATCCGCGGGCATATTTTCGATATCTCGCGTCCTCCGCTACCCGGAGGCGGCGCGATACATTGAGTTGGCACGCATGTAAGCACAGACCAGGAGTGGGTGGTCGTCATGCGTAGGTACCTTGTCGTCGCGAACCAGACCCTGCAGGGTTCGGAGCTATACACAGAGCTTCGCAAGCGGATCGAGGCCGGTTCGAGTTCCTTCTACCTGCTCGTCCCGAACACCAGCGCCGCGAACTATCGCGTCGTGCCCGCCGCCGGTGGCGTGATCCCCATGCCCAGCATGGTGACGGATTACGGCCGCCCCGCCACCGACGAGGAGGCGACCGAGCAGGCCCGCCAGCGGCTCAACCATATGCTGGCCGACCTCGCCGCACTGAACGTCCCCGTCGAGGGCGACCTCGGGAGTCCCCAGCCGCTCGAGGCTATGGAGAAGGTGTTCCTCGATCACCAGTTCGACGAAATCATCGTGGCTACGCTGCCCCGGCGCGTCTCGCGCTGGCTCAGGGCCGACCTACCCCATCAGGCCGAGCGCCGGTTCAGGCTGCCGGTCACGACCATCATCACGAAGCACTGACCCCTCGGCCATTGGCCCGTAGACACCGGACGTCACCCATCTGCCCCGCCGAGTCCCCTCTCGCCCTCATTCCTTCCCCCCCCTCTCCCCCCCCCCCCCCCCCCCCCCTCATCCTCCTCCTCTCTCACTTTACCATGGGGCAAGATCCCACCCAGGCAGATCCGGCTCGACGAGCTAATCACGACTTAGGCCGTGCTCGATCTGCACCAGCTTCCCGCCAGGGACTCAACCTTCTACGGCGACCCTTTTCCGCTATGTCATCCAATGGCACGGAGACCTGTACCTGGAAGACGGCCTGCACCGAGCGCTGCGGGCGGCCCTGCACCAGCGGGCCGTGGTCCACGCCCGCGTATTTGATCTTGATTCGGCCGGGATGACGCGCGGTTGAGCTTGGGGAGTGAGCTTGACCCCGCCGACGTCGGTGCTGCGGTGAACGGCGCCGCCGGGTAGGCGCCGCAGGGGTGGGCGCCGCGGTCGGAGCCAGGCAGGCCTGGCAGCCCTGCGCCGCCGCGGCCTGCGTGAGGCGAGGTGTCATCCACTCCAGCATCGGCGGGATCATGCTGCGCCACGCGACCGCATTGTGCGCTCCATCTGGGGTGATGGTCAATGGGGTCGCCGGGTCCCGCGCTCTGAGCAGCGTGACGAATGTTACGGCGCTCATCACGTCACCACGCACAGCGCGGGCCGCCGCGACCCAGAACTGCGGTATCTGACTTCCGGCGGGCAGCTGGCGGAGGATGTCCAGTGGGCTGTTCTGCACGCGCAGAGCACCGTTGCGGCGGAACGGATCGATGGACTTGATGGCGTGCCTTACCACGATACGGTTGGCCATCGGCCGGAAGTAACCGCTCATCACAGCGGCGAAGCCAAATCGCATCGGGTGACGAAGCGCGAGATTCGCGGCACAGTAGCCACCCTCCGAGTAGCCGGCGATGCCCCATGCCCGTCCGGGAGGCTGCACGCGGATCCGAGCCGCCACGAATCTGGGCACGTCCTGCGCGACAAAGGTGTCGTCCGCGGGTCCCCCGACCTGGTCGATGCACTGCAGGGAAATTCGTCTCCCGCCGTTCACATCGGGCATCACGAGAACCGCCGGATCCGCGAGATGGGCCGCGATCAGGCTCGCCAGTGTGGTCTGAACGTCCAGTGCGGCTAGCCAGTCCTCGGGCTGGCCCGGCTGTCCGTGAATGAGTTCGATGACAGGGAAACGGCTAGCTGGCATACGGCTTCTGGAAGTATTGCGGCGGTAGGTAGATGAACACGTCGCGGGTAAGGCGGCTGGCGGTGCCCGTCATCCTCACCGCGATCTCCGCACCGGTCAGGGCGGCCTGCCGCGAGCTGATCGCATCGCCCAGGAGGTGGTCGAACTGCTGCGCCGAGACTGCGCCCGCCGCGGGGGCCTGCGGGATGCTCTGCACCCCCCGGCTAGTGAAGTCGGCGACGACCGCGCTCCACGTCTCGTAGTAACCGTAGTACTTGTTCACCGCCGCCACCCCGAACAACATGGCGGGCACGAACGCAAGGCAGGCGGCCAGCAGACGAAAGACCGGCTGCTTGGCCAGGACGGCGCAGATCACCAGGCCGCCAAAGGCGAGCATGAGCAAAAGAAACAGCGCTGTGCTCTGCGGCTCTAGCACGTCTCTTCTCTTCCATGGGGGTTTGCTCCGCGTCGCCCGCCCAGCTTGTAGCGCCGGAGCCGATGCTTAACGTGCATAACGTCCTGGCCTCGTCCCAAGTGCCCGGCCGCCGGTTCTCCGGCATTCCCTCCAGTCAGCGCTCGCCACGTATCGATTGCGGTCATCCGCCGGCACCGGATCCATTGATAACCAGCGCCCGCACGGTGGCGGTGGAGGTGGGATTTGAACCCACGGAGGGGTTGCCCCCTCACACGCTTTCGAGGCGTGCGCCCTCGGCCACTAGGCGACTCCACCGCCCGAGATCTTACCCGACCACTGCCGTTGATCGTATAGAAGCAGCGGTCTCCGGTGGTGGAAGCAAGCGGCAGGTCGAGGCATGATCACCGGTAACGGCCGTCCCCAGCTGGTGATTCGATCGGCAGCGAGGAGAAGGTAGGGGGCCGGACGGCATGTCCGCTTTGCGCTATCCGCTATCCGAATAACCATGATCAATTGCTTCGGCCATTTGTGATCAGGGGCGCCCCTACGCCTGCTGCGCGCACAGCAAGGCGGAGGTAGGCGCTACGAGGTACGGCGGGCAATGAAGAAGTCCCGGAGCAGCGCGCCGCAGTCGGCCGCGAGGATGCCGCCGATGACCTCGGGATGGTGGTTCAGGCGCCGATCACGCACCACATCCCACAGCGAGCCAACCGCTCCGGCCTTCGGATCAGCCGCGCCGAACACAAGCCTGTCCACCCTGGCAAGCGTTACCGCTCCTGCACACATCGTGCATGGCTCCAGCGTCACCACGAGCGTGCATCCGGTCAGCCGCCAGTTACCAACCACCTGGGCGGCGGACCGCATGGCGACAAGCTCTGCGTGCGCGGTCGGGTCACCGTCCGCCTCGCGCCTGTTGGTGGCTTTCGCTATCACCGCTGCGTCGGCGTCAAGGATCACCGCGCCCACGGGGACATCCGTTCCTCCCCCCCGCCGGGCTTCCGCGATCGCGAGCCGCATTGCAGGCTCGAAGCCCGCGAGGTAGCCGGTCGCGGGCACCGGCTCCTCAGGGCCGTCCGAACCAGGCGGGCCAGGCGGGCCAGCGAAGTCAGCCGAGCGCGGCATCCAGGGCCCGTTCAAGCGCCGGGGCGAAACCAAGCCGCGCAGCTAGGCTCGTGAGAACCTCATCGGGATAGAGATCCAGGTCACCGGCGAGCGCGCCCAGTTCCATCTCGTCCACCCCCAGGTCAGCGAAGATCGAGAGATCGCCGACTGGTAGCACCTGGTCGAGGTCCTCGTCCTCCGGCACCGGGATGTCGAGGTAGTCGAGGACCTGGTGGGCCAGGGGCCACTCAACGGCGGCCGTTACGTCGGAAAGAAAGACAGAGACCTGACCGCCGATGACCCGCAGCGCGACGAAGAAGTCGTCGCCGATCGCCGCCAGCCCGATGGTTCCGCCGATGCTCGGCTGCTGGCGCAGTACGTGGATCAGGCCGTTGAGGTCAGCCGTGAGCGCCACAGGGAGCAGTTCCGCTTCCCATAGGTCGTCTTCACGGTAGACCACGACCGCAAAATCGCTTGTGTCCGTATCCGTCATCGTCGGCCCACCGCCGCAGCACTCACGGTGGAATGTTGCCAGACTCACCTGGCGGCCGTCTCGCCGCCGCCCAAACAGGGCCGGGCCGCCACCCAGACCCCACGCCGGACACCCGTCGGCTTCCCCGGCTACGGCGCGCGCGGACGCTCCTAGATTTGGCCGGGGCAGACAGGCCCGGTTCATGGCGCGCCACCCGGGCGCCCGGCGTCAATCGCGCACATGCTTGAGCCCCTGCGGCATCCTCGCTGAATCGCCCGCCTGGGGCGGGCGGCCGATGAAGGGCGCCACGGCGCGGTTCAATGGACGTGCGACGATTGCCCGGTCATTGACCGTCTCATCTGTTTTTCACCACCAGCGGTCGAATCGCACACTACTGGGCAATAGGTGATGTAAGTTCTTGAGCGTCCCTGAGTTCCGCTTGATACTAAACATCCTCATACCGGCGTACATCGAGCAGTTGTCTCAAGGCCGGTGATGTTACAAGCAGTTACACTGTGATTACCTGACACCTTGTGACCATGGCTTCTGTGGCGACAGCGTCGTGTCCGGCCGTCCGCCGTGGTGCGGCTTGTGGCCTGCGATGGGGTAAACTGGACATACTTTGCCCAACAACGTACCGTTTCCTCCGCGACAACTTTGCGCGACCAACACGGCCAGTGACTATTGGCCTGAAAATCACAATGAGCTAAGCTGTTGTCATTGGTTGGCCAGCTACCGTATGTCCGGGAGGCGAGTCCCGATGAAGAAGTGGCTCGGATACGCGACGATTGCTTTCGTGCTGTTCTTCCTGATCACCGAGCCCGCAGAGTCTGCGACAATCGTGAAAGACACGGTTCACGGCCTTGGGGTCGCGGCCAAGTCGATGTCAGCGTTCGTCGTCAACCTGACCTGAGGTCGCTATGAGGCTGATCACGCCAGGCGATACCACTCCGGCCTCAGTCGGCAAGTACTTGCTGCCGAACGAGCGCCAAGTCATCAGCGTCCGCCGTCATCCCGCGATCCTCCTCGGTCCCGTCAGCCTGGTTCTCCTGGGCCTGGTGGTCGCTGGGCTGCTGAGCAGCCTGACGGACGGCAGTGGCCTCTTACTCAACCTTATCTGGCTGGCCTGGGGCGTTCTCCTGCTCCGCCTGGTCTGGAAGGTGGCCAACTGGTCCGTTGACTTCTATGTCGTGACGTCGAAGCGGATGCTTCTCATCACCGGGCTGCTCAACCGCAACGTGGCGTTCATGCCGCTGGAAAAGGTCACCGACATGAGCTTCCAGCGCTCGGCGAAAGGCCGCGTTCTCCAGTACGGTAAGTTCGTTGTAGAGTCGGCTGGGCAGCAGCAGGCCCTGCGGGAGGTGGACTTCATCCCCTATCCGGAACAGCTCTATCTCGAGGTGACCGGCATGCTACCTAGCCTGCGAACGAGCGAGAAGGTTCAGGGCGACGACTGACCACCTTCGCAAAAACCCTATCACCCTTCCCCGGGGTTCGTGCGGCCGGACGCCGCTGCGCAGTAAGGCGCGTCCGGCCGCACGAGCCTTTCCGGGCAAAGGTCTGTGCCAGCGGCGCTGCTGTCGTAACCACTTCACTGTGTCAGGCCAGCCGCGCAGAGGGTTACCTTGCGCAGCCGTTCGGGATCAACGGGTCGGCCAGCTACCCCTGGGTGAATCCGGGCGCGGCCGCTATGACGCGTGTCTCAATGTGAACGCGTGGAGTGATCGTTTTGAGATGGCCGGCCAGAGCGCCCGAGGCGGCATGGAGTCCTTCGGGGGGATAGGGTGCAAGCCTCTCCAGGACGAAGAACGCGTTCCTCGTGGCCACCGTGATCTGCGTACGGCGGCACTGCCGCCAGTTCCAGCGCCGGCACGTTACCCCCGTATCGTCTCGCCAGACCACCTCGCCAGGCTGAGCTTCCTCTGTCACCGGTTCCCCGTGCGCACTCGTGTCGAAAGGCTCGCCGCCAAGGGCACGGACGAGCCGGGCAGGGCCGTCGTAGGCGTCCAGGTCTTCGCCGCCGATCGGCAGGACATGGCTGACGCTCACCGCGTTGTAGGCGTCGACAACACGGTTGACGGGCGGGAGCCCGCTCCCTGCACGGCGGAGAAGTGCGTCCACAGACGGACGCGTACGCTTGGGCTTCGCACTGAATGCCTGGTACGCGTCGTGCCATGCAGCGACATGTTCGTCGCGGCTGGGGTCAGTGGCAGTGGCGGCTGCTGCCTTGAGCCAGCGTCCCGACTCAGTGTCGCTCGGCCCTCCGGCCAGGCCCTCCGCGCTCAGGATGAGCACCTTGTAGTCAGGCCGCAGCCGCCAGATCTCATCGTCGACCCAGATCTTGTCGATCACCGAAAAACCGCCTTCAGTCCGCTCACGAGCCCAGTAATGCGTCATAGGTAATCACGGACGGCATAGCGGAACGAGCCGAGCGGCGAACGTGCGGCTCAGCGGAAGTTGTGGCTGACCACGCTTCCGCTCGCGATAGCGGCCACGCGCAGCCGCTCCATTCGGGCCGCGATGAGGTTGATGGCGCCCTCATTGCTCTCCAGGCGGCCGTGCACGAGAAGCGCGGCCGTGTCCAGTGCACTGCGCCGGTTGCGCGCCCAGACAGCGGGCGGGCAGACGACGTTGACCATGCCGGTTTCGTCTTCGAGGTTGATGAACACCACGCCGCCTGCGGTAGGCGGTCGCTGCCGGTGGGTGACCAGACCGCCGCATGTGACATTGGTACCCGGCAAGATGGTCTTGAGTGCCGCGGCGGGGATAGCGTCCCGCTCCCCGAGTGCCGCCCGGATGTGGGCAATGGGATGTGTGCCGGACGTGCCAGTGGCCCACAGATCGGCGAGGGTCTCTTCGACCGGGGACATGGCCGGGAGTGGCGGTGCTGCCAATCCGGGGGTAGCGCCGGGAAGTTGCCCGCGGCGAGCGGACGCGAGCGCGCCCGCCGCCCAAAGCGCCGCGCGGCGGGAAAGGCCGAAGCAGCCGAAGGCCCCGGCGATCGCCAGTGCCTGCAGCGCCGCCACGGACAGCCGGGTCCGGTGGGCGAAGTCGTCAAGATCCGCATATGGGCGGCCCGCGGCAATCGCCTCGGCTTGCGCACGGCCGAGGTTTCGGACACTGGACAGGCCAAGCCGGATACCTGGCCGTCCGGCCATGGGTTCCAGGGTGGCAAGTGCGTCACTCGCGTTAATATCAACCCCACTGACCTCTACCCCGTGACGCCGGGCGTCGGTGATCAACGTAGCCGGTGAGTAGAAGCCCATCGGCTGGTTACGCAGCAGGGCAGCGGTGAACGCGGCCGGGTAGTAGTACTTGAGCCAGGCACTAGCGTAGACCAGGTAGGCGAAGCTGATCGCATGTGACTCGGGGAACCCGTAGCTGGAGAAC
Organism: uncultured Actinomycetota bacterium; assembly: GCA_963820395.1. Lineage (GTDB taxonomy): Bacteria > Actinomycetota > Actinomycetes > Streptosporangiales > Streptosporangiaceae > DATFVJ01. The sequence goes on from CAWGAE010000020.1 coordinate 319,000, forward strand.
GCGAGGATCTTCTCGTATATCTCCGCCGCTACCGGTGCGGGGATATCCTGGGCGGTCATCCCGTCCAACAGGCGCTGGCGGAGTTCTTCGATGCGCTGCGGCGCGCGCTTGGCGCTCATCGCCTGGCGGAGCCGGTCCGCCTCGGTGGGGGTGAACCCGGCGCAGTCGATGGCGATCTGCATCATCTGCTCCTGGAACAGCGGAATCCCAAGCGTCTTGCCGAGGGCGCCGCGCATGGACTCGTGCGGCAGCGTCGCATCCTCATCACCCCTGCGGCGGCGCAGGTAGGGGTGAACCGAGCCGCCCTGGATGGGCCCAGGCCTGATCAGGGCGACCTCGACGACCAGATCATAGAATTTCTCCGGCCGCAGCCGGGGCAGGGTGGCCATCTGGGCACGGGACTCGACCTGAAATACCCCGACCGTGTCAGCCTGCCGCAGCATCTGGTAGACGGCGGGATCTTCCCGTGGGATCGAATGCAGGTCGTAGGTTTGGCCGTAATGCTCCGTCACCAGGTCGAACGTGTCGTGCAGGCAGGACAGCATGCCGAGGCCCAGCAGGTCGAACTTGACCAGGCCGGTGGCGGCGCAGTCATCCTTGTCCCACTGCAGCACGGTGCGGCCCGGCATCCGTGCCCATTCCACCGGGCATACCTCGCCGACCGGCCGGTCACAGATCACCATCCCACCCGAGTGGATGCCCATGTGGCGAGGTAGCCGCCGCATCTGCCCGGCAAGCTGGACCACGGCTTCCGGGATGCCGGCATCGGATGGAACCGGCTCTCCCGGTCCTATCTGGTGCGACCAGGCGTCCTGCTGGCCGGGTGAGTGCCCGAGTGCCCGGGCCGCGTCACGGAGCGCCATCCGGGGCTGATAGGAAATGACATTGGCGACCTGGGCGGCACGGTCACGGCCGTACTTACGGTAGACGTACTGGATCACCTCCTCGCGGCGGCGATGCTCGATGTCCAGGTCGATGTCGGGCGGGCCGTCCCGGCCGGCCGACAGGAACCGCTCGAACAGGAGGCCATGCCGGACGGCATCGACGCTGGTGATCCCAAGCGCGTAACAGACTGCCGAGTTAGCGGCCGATCCCCGACCCTGGCAGAGGATCTTCTCGTTCGAGCAAAACTCGACGATGTCATTAACGATCAGGAAGTAGCCCGCGAACCCGAGGCCCTCGATCACATCGAGTTCACGGGCGATCTGCTGGTATGCCCCAGGCACCCCTTCGGTATCCGCGGGGCCGTACCGGCTGCGGGCCTTATCGGTGACCAGCTTGCGCAGCCACGACATCTGCGTGTGGTTCTCCGGGACCGGCCAGTCCGGTAGCTCAGGAGCGATCACCTCGAAGCTGAACGCGCATTCGCGGGCCAGTTCGACGCTGCGGGCGAAGACGCCAGGAAACCTCGTCAGGCGCTGCGCCATCTCCGCTCCGCTGCGGAGGTAGGCGCTGCCGGACGCGGGCAGCCAGCCGTTCATCTCATCCAGGCTGGCTCGCGCCCGGACAGCCGCGAGTGCCTGAGCGAGCCGCGCCGCCGCGGGCGCCGCGTAGTGCACATTGCTTGACGCCACCACCCCCACCCCGGCCCGCATGGCCAGCTCGTACAGCGCGTCATTGCGTTCGTTATCGGCCGGCTGGTCGTGATCAATCAGCTCCACCATGACATTGCCGCGGCCGAACATCTCCGTCAGCCTGTGCAGTTCGCCGAGCGCCGTCTCCGGCCCGCTGGCGACGAGCGCGGCGGGGACCGCGCCTTTGCGGCAACCGGTGAGCACAACCCAGTGACCGCCGTGTGCGGTGGCGAGGGCGTCGAGGTCGTAACTCGGCCGCCCCTTTTCACCGCCTGCCAGCTGCGCGGCGCTGATTACCCGGCACAACCGCCGGTAGCCCTCCGGATCGCGGGCCAGCACGAGCAGATGCCGGCCGGCGGGATCCGGAACTCCAGCCCTGGCAGGTCCGGGGGGGTGACCCCCCGGACTAGCACTGTGGGTTCCCTGGAGGTGATCCTCCGGGCTGGCCCGGGGGGGTCCGGGGGGGTGAGCCCCTCGGGAAGCACTGTGTCGGGAAGCACTGTGGCCACTCGTAAGGTCCAGGCTGAGCTCTGCCCCGAAGATTGTGCCTACCCGGACGCCGTTCTCTTCTTCGCTGCGGGCAGCGGCCCGGGCAAACTGGGCCGCCCCGTACATGCCATCGTGATCTGTGATAGCAAGCGTCTCTACTCCGCGGCGGGCCGCCTCCGCGACCAGCTCTGCGGGCTGCGACACCCCATCCAGGAAGCTGTAGGAGGAGTGGCAGTGCAGTTCCGCCCATGGCACCTGGTGCGCTTGCGGGGTCCTCGGACGCCTGAGCAGGTGAGTGACCGGCCGGGAGCGCGCGTATTGGCCAGCGCTCCCCTTGTCAGCGGGCGGCGCATCGCTGGGCGGCGCGTCAGCAGTCGGCGACCCTGCGGCCAGCCGATCAGCGGAGCGGGCGCGCCACGATAGGCGCCGCTCGAACTCATCCCAAGGGACCGGCGGGTTGTCCCAGCTCACGGCTGCCGCACTCCTTTTCCTGCCAGATCACGTTTCTCCTGCCCGTTCACTTCAGGATCGCCAATTAGCAGCGCTCCCGGTGGGGGCGGTACCCATCCTTGAGGAGACACCCAAGCGAGTGCCATGCCCAAGTGAGGGTGGTGCGCTGGTGGTGATCCGCTTACATTTGGCTGCCCGTCGCAAGCAAAATCAACGCTCTTGCCTGACGCACACGACGGGCGGCCCGGGCACCAGGCCACGGCGTAGGTCGAAGGGCAGGCGGTCAGTCGTAGGTGGCCCCGATCATCCAGCGGCCGCCCTCGACGATTGCCAGCCACGCGTCACCATCCTGGGTGACCAGCTGAAACCTGGCCAGCCGCCGGGCACGCGCCGGATCCCACCACTGTTCGTCAACAGGCCACGGCCCGGCCCAGGCAATGATCTGACGCAGCGGCCCACCGTCGATGGCAAGCCGGGCAGGTGGTGCGGATATAGTGGCACGCCCGGTAACGGTCACCGGCTCCCCTGACGCGCAGGTCACGCTCGCGGGCAGCGGCACCGGATAAACGGTGATCGGGGACGGTGCGGGAATGCACCCTGGCCAGGGCCGACCCGCAGGCAGCCGCGGAGTGCGGCTGTCACCGAACGGCACCAGCGTAACCTGCTCACCAGGGCCGCGCCCGCCCGCGAGCACCGGGCGGGTCACGCCGTCATGACCGAGCATGGACTGCACCCGGGCGGCAGCGCGCGCGACCCGGTCACTGGCCAGGGCCTCGCCCCACAATCTGAGCTGTGTTCCCTCATCGGGCACTATCTGGTCCGGTATCAGGCGCAATATCGTTATCCCGCCGCGCGATACCTCGTCATCGGCATCACCGGCGGACGGCCCACCGGCCGGGCCCTCCCCGGTCAGGCGAACACTCGCCATGCGCTCACCCGTACGCCATCCGTCGAGCTGCCAGCGCACCCGCTCCGCCACCGTAAGCGACGAAAGAAGCCCGTCGTGCCGCCACAATCGCGAGTGAATCCGGCCGCCGGTGAAACCCACTTGCACCTCGACCCGAACGCACGCAAGCCCGCGTCCCGCCAGGAACGCGTGCAGCCGGTCGGCAAGCGCCTTGGCGGCGAACACCACGGGTTCGGCCTGCAGCGCGGGCGGATCGAACTCCATCTCCGCTGACAGATCGGCTGACGGGGGGCGCGGCGCAAGCGGGCGGGGCTCCAGGCCCCTGGCCAGCCGATGCGCAATCGCGCCCACGGCGCCGAACCGGGCAAGCACGTCGCGGGCCGGTAGCGCCGCGAAGTCTCCAAGCGTATGGATACCGAGCTGGCTAAGCAGGCTGGTCAGCTCCGGATGGTCAAGCAGCCCGGCCGGACGCGGGGCAAGAAACCTCCGCGCTCCGCCCGGCGGCACCACTAGCCCATCCCGGCCGCTGCGGGCAGCGAGCTGAGCGGTGAACATGCCGTCCGCGACCCCGGTCTTGCAGGCGATCCCGCGGTCGGCCACGGCCTGCGTGATCTTCTCCACGAGTACTCCCTCACCGCCGAAGTATCTTGCCGGGCCGCGAGCGCCGATCGCGCACATCCCGGGCCGCACCACCTCGACCCGCGGGCAGAACTCCTGCACCGTCGCCACCACGGGCTCAAACGCCCGCGCTTCCGCATCGACGTCCCTAGCCTCCGCTATCAGGACAGGGCAATGGCGCTGCGCATCCCGCAGCCGCTGACCGCGCCGGATTCCCGCTGCCCGTGCGGCCGCCGAGCACGCCACGACCAGGCCGGCCGCCACCACCACGGCTGGTACCTCGGGATCCGCCCCCGCAACCACGACCGGCCAATCCGGGCACCACACCACAAGCACCCGCGGTGGTGCGCCGAGAGCCAAGCCCACCCCGTCTCACCCCCGTCCAATCGCAGCCAGTTCCGCATCCTCTGCTCTCACCGCCACGGCACGCCCCGCCGCGGCACGCCCACCCGCAGACGGCTCCGCGACTGCCACGGCACCGTCCGGGCCGGGCAGCCACCACCGCTGTGCCCGTGGGCGGGCCCCGCTTCCCCTGCCGCCCGCGACTACCTCCACCCGCCGCCCCCGTAGACGCCCGTGACCAGTACCTATCCCAACCCATTGGGAGCAGGTCACGTGTAGCCACAGATTCGCTCCCTCCCAGCCGCCCGCCACCACGAGCGCACCGCCGCTGCGCCGCGCATGTGCCGCCAGGCGGCGCGTCACCTGAGCGGACGGCCGGGCGGGCGGGCGTAGCAGCACCAGCTCACAGCCTTCGAGCAGTGCGGCGACTACCTGAGGCCACCGCGAACCCGGGTCCGGCACCAGCAGCAACCGGTCCACATCAACACCCGCGTCGGCCGCCGCACGCACGCCAAACTGCGGCATCCCCACCACGGCGCACCATTCCCCGGCTGCGGACGCACCCGCCGCCAGCGTCACACAGAGCAACCCAGGCCGCTCCACCGCGATGACGCAACCACGCCGAAGGCCACCGGGCAGCAGCCCGCTCAGCGCAGGCAGCACCGGTAGCAGTCTCTCCCCTGGCTGCTCCGATGCCAGCTCACGCAGGTGCGCGGATTCCGTGGCCACATCATCATTATCGAACACGTATTCGATAAATGTCAAGGCGGGCTGCGGTCGTAGAACGGGATCGGCCCGGTCGGTGATCTCTGGCATGATCTGCTGGCCGGCTCGCCAAGGCGATCAGGCTTCACCGCAGGGACGCACCGGACAGCGGGCCGGAAACGGCGGAAGTGAAGAGAACGCCTCGGCGTTCTGGTCACCTCACGAGCCAGTTCGCGCCGAACGCCAGCGCGGCCAGCGCCACGACGCCGAACATGCCGACCCAGACGATGCCAGGCACACCAGTGAGGCGCGCCAGTTCGTCGGCGTCTGTGGCGCGGACGCCGCGCCGCCTGGTGCGCTGCAGCTCAAGCACCGGCCGCACGGCGCCGAACAGCAAGAACCACGTCAACGAATACGCGAACACCGCCTGGACCAGAGGGGATGCGAGCCAGCACACGATCAGCAGGGTGAGGCCGGCCACCGCCGAGGCCGCGAGGCCGTAACCGTTGCGCATCGCCAGGGTAAGCCCCGCGAGTAGCACCAGGCTGATCAGTAGCATGGCGATCAGGTGCCCGGCGGCCAGCAGGGCCGCGGCGCCCAGCCCGAGCAGCGAAGGCGCCGTGTACCCGGCGGCGGTCGTGAGCATCATGCCCGGCCCAGACGGCTTGCCTGCGGAGATGGTCTCGCCCGCGGTGCTCCGATGCAGCCGTACCCCGGCGAGCTGCCGTCCGGTCACGAGCGCCACAAGCGCGTGACCACCCTCGTGCGCTATTGTCACCACGTTCCTGGACACCAGCCAGGCCCGGCGCGGCACCACCACCGCTAGCGCCAGCAGGCCGCTGACGGCTGCCAGCCAGCCTGGTGGCAGGTGCTGCACCGCGGCCAGCCTGTGCCATAGCTCGCCCAGCATGGCGACATTCACCTCGTCACACTCATTCCTGGCGTAACGTTGACCGGCCCGGACCTAGCGGGCTTTCCGCATAGCGAGGGTAGAGCAGCCAGCGGGCGGCCGTGCCAGCCCAGCCAGATCCACAGGAGACCCGGATCCGCGCTGCTTACGCTGTAACCCCACCCGCACCCACGATTAGTCACAGCGCCCGAGCGGACGCACGGCGCACCGCGGAAGCCTTGTTACCATTTCGGCAGTACCGATGTCGTGCCGCCGAGTATGCGGCCCGGTGGGAGGGGGTGCCCGATGGGCTGGATCAAGGCTCTCGCCATTGGCGTCGCCGTCATCCTGGTCTTCAGCGTGATCTCCGCCTTCCTGCACCTGTTCTACCTGGCCATCGTGGCGATCGCTATCGGGGCCGTGGTCGCCCTCGTGCTGAAGGCACGCGCGCGGCTGCGCGCCGGGCGGGCGGAGAAGACCAGGAAGGTCGAGGCCGAGCAGGCCCAGGCGACGTTGACACAGCATCAGCTGGAGGTACGGACGAAGGCGGTACAACACCAGCAGGATGTCGAGGACGAGCTGGCCAGACTGAAGCGCGAGATCGAGTAACCGCGCACGGGATCCTCGCATAATCACGGTAACTTTGCTGCGAATTCGCGGCTTTCGCGTAGCCCGGTCCAACCCGGTAGAAGGCCCAGTCGGAAGACCAGAGTCGGAAGACCGCAGCCGGAAGGCCGGGCGGAGCATCGGTGCCACCAGTGGAGCGGGCAACTGCGCGAGGCGAGCGGTCACTGTCGCCACAGCCTCAGCCGTCCGCTGCGCTTGCGTCGGCGGGATGATTGTCACAAGTCGGATGGGATGCGATGAAGAAACGGATCGCCGGGGTCGCCGCTGGTGGCACTGCGCTCGCTATCGGCGCGGCTGCCGCCGCATACCCCTGGCTATGGCGGCAGCGGTGCCTGACGTGGGGCGCGACGGCTGATGAGGTCACCAGGAAGATGCCTGGTGACGACTTGCTGCCAAGCCCTGACATGCTTTCGACGCGCGCTACGATGATCCACGCGCTGGCCAGCTCCGTCTGGCCATGGCTGGTGCAGATGGGCAGTGGCCGCGCGGGCGCGTACACGTACGACTGGGCAGAGAATCTGTTCGGCCTCGATATGCACAGCGCGGACGAGATCTTGCCGCAGTTCCAGGATCTCAAGGTCGGCGACGTCCTGCCGGTCGGGTCGACGGGCCCGCACATGCGGGTGGAGGTCCTGGAGCCGGAACGCGCACTCGTCCTGAGATCGGAAGACGGAAACTGGGTGTGGGCGTTCGCCCTCTACACCGGCGGGTCGGTGACCAGGCTCGTCAGCAGGAACCGCATTGCCACCCCGGGCGCGTCTGTGTTCGTCCGCTCGTTCAACTTCCTGGTCATGGAGCCGGGAAGCCTGATCATGGAGCGCAAGATGCTGCTCGGCATCAAGGAGCGCGCAGAGCGTCTGGCGCAGGCCGGCGGCACCGAGTCCGAGGGGACCCGGCCGGTCCAGGCCGCGACTCAGGACTCGCGCATGAATTAGTCATGTTTGTCCGAGATGGACCCCGTAGCGTTGTGGCGTGGCGATCACGGCGCAGGACCAGGACCGGGCGGGTCCAACGACAGCCGGCTCCGGCTGTGGAAGACCGGGCTGGCCGCCTTCGCCACGCAGGCCAGGCTTGAGGTAACGGTACTTCACCTGCCACCGGAACCAGCAAGTGGAACAAAGCCGGGCACCGCCCGTTCTCGCACATCCTGATAAACTGGCGGGGCCGCCCGCTGGAATCCCACGAGGTCATCATCGAGACCGTCAGCGCGGTCACCACAAAGACCGGCCTGAAGGTGTAGGCCGTTCCAGACACCGGCACCTATCCCAAGGGCATCAGGATCTCAGACCGGGAGATGAAAGCGTTCGAGGCCCGTCACCTGATCCGTCACGACTTTCACGGCAACTGGAATTACAGCTTCCGGCTATACCAGCCGAACAGGCGACACACCAGGACGGCAAGGAGTAGTTATTGCGCGGCCACTTAGTGTCCCGCGCCTAAAATCATTCACATAAACAGAGATCATCAGCACTGGTGAAGACCTTACAATCGGGCGAAGTCCCTGCTAGAAATATTCGGCGAACTTATGGCGTGGGACATTAGCTTGTGACTTAATGATCTCGTTTGACTGCCTTGCTGTCCGTATTGCGCGCGTTGTCGTTTTTACAGTAGATCGGTGGCCGGGCCCTGGGCCGGTTCTTCGATTCCCTGGGCGGCCCGGGCCGGGCCGGGTGCTTTTCGCTGTCCTGGCCGGAGTGCCCAGGTGCGCGCGGAGACGGCGGAATCCGAGCCGGACCCGGTAGGGGCTCAAAATCTGTCCCGGCCCGGGAAATCTCAAGCTTGGTGGAAGGGCAGATCGTAGGCGCAGCGCCATCCGTACCGGCCGGATAGCAACGTCGTGTATCCCGAAGGTCAAAATTGCCCGTCGCCGACCTCATCGCGGTGAGACTAGGTCCCACCGTTACCAGGAATCGGCATGATGATGGTGGGGCGTGTCGGGAGGAGGCCGGATGGAGTCGCAGCGCGCGCTCGTTGAGCCGTTGCGCCGCCTGGATCCGGATCGGATCGGCTCTTACGTTCTGCTTGGCCGACTCGGAGCCGGCGCCATGGGCAGAGTCTATCTGGGGAGATCAGCCGCAGGCCGCCTTGTGGCCGTCAAAACGATCAAGCTTGAATTCGCGGAGGAAGACGATTTCCGCGCCCGCTTCGCGCATGAGGTCGCGGCCGCGCGCCGGGTGAGCGGGGTCTTCACCGCCGCCGTGATCGCCGCCGATCCGGACGCCGACGTGCCGTGGCTGGCCACCGCCTACATACAGGCACCCTCGCTGGACCGCCTGGTGCGGTCCTGTGGCCCGCTGCCGGTACCGGCCATACGCTGGCTGGCGGCTGGATGCGCCGAGGCACTTGCGTCGATCCACGACGCGGGGCTTGTGCACCGCGACCTGAAACCGTCCAACGTGCTCGTATCACCCGACGGGCCCAGGGTCATCGACTTCGGGGTGGCGCGGGCAGCGGAACGGATCCACCTCACCTCGACCCACGGATCCGTGGGCACGCCCGCGTACATGGCGCCCGAACAGGCGAAGGACACGCGGCTGGCGACGACAGCGAGCGACGTTTTCTCGCTCGGTTCCACGCTGCTTTTCGCCGCGAGCGGGCATGCGCCATACCACGGCCAGACAGCAATGGACATCCTGGTGCGGCTCGCGACCGAGCCGCCTGACCTCAGCGGACTGCCGAGGGAGCTAGCCGGCATGGTGATCGGCTGCCTGGATCGGGACCCGCGCAAGCGTCCGACATCGGCATCACTGCTCGGCCAACTCGCACCGTATATGGAAGCCGGGATCGGGCACGGCTTCGGCTCGTCACTGCCGGACTCAGCCCTTGCCCTGATCGAAGAGTACCGGCAAGGCCCTGCGCCGTCCGCTCAGGCGACCGTCGAAGGCGATGATGCCACGTTCGGATCCGTCGTGTCCGCGCGGGGGGACCCGCAGATCGCGGCGGGTCGTCGGCCTGGGAAGCGGGGCGGCGCGCCGCAGTCGGCCCGGGGGCTGCTCTCCCGCGTGCGGCTCCCCCGGCGCCCGCGAGGCGGGCCCCGGACAGGACCGGGCGGGCCCGGCGCACGGCGAAGCGGGCCCGGCGTACGGCGGGGCAGGAGGATCGCGTCGGTGGTGGCCTCGGCCGTCGCGGTGGCCACTTTGGTGATCGGAGGCAGCATCCTGGGCGCGTCGCTCAACAGCGGCCGGAACAGCGCAGCGCCCGGAAGGTTTCCGGGCTTTCCCGGAGACCGTCCGCCGCCTCCGCCAGGGGCGGTACCCGGGACGCCGCTCCCCGGTCCAGGCGGCGGACGGCCACGAGGTCAGCAAATCGTGCTGAACCAGCCCAACGGCGACGGGAACACCGTTTTCGTCGTGCATGGCGAAGGGTGGGTGCCCGGCCGACGGGTCATGGTACGGCTGGTCGGCAGGCGCGCATCGCCGGACAGGCCGGTGGTCGACTTGGCCGGAACGTTCAGCTATGCGATCAACCAAGCGCACGAGTTCTTCCCCAGCAAGATACCACCAGGGATCTACAAGGTCTTAGTGACCGCACCGGGGGGGGAGGCAGCCGAGGTCTCCTTCCGCGTCGATCCCAGATGACTGTCGATCCCAGATAACTTCGGCTACCGGGCGCGACAAGCGTGCCGCGCCGCGGGCGTGCCGCGGTCACGGTCGCCGGGTCCACCACAGATCCTCCTGCCTGGAGCACCACGCCGGATCATTAAGGCGCGCCAGGTCTGCGGAGGTGATGACCGCATGCTCGATGAGCACTTCCACCACCACCTCGTCGGACAACCGGATGTCCGGGCGGACCAGGCCGCGTTCGGTGATCTTGCGGCGCAGTACCTTGAGGTGCTCGCCCACACGGGCGGCCAGTCTGTCACGGAAGGCCGGGTCGTTATCGAACCGCTCGAGTTCGTAACAGGCGCCGGTCACCTCGAGGGCGGCGCGGGCGATCTCTGGCGTCCTCGGCAGCGGTGTGGTGCGGGTGGGGTCGATCAGCCACGGCTGACACCACGTCAGCGCGACGAGGAAAAGCTTGGTCTTCGGGTCGAGGTACAGCGGGAGCAGGGTCGAGTCACTGTCTGGACGGGATTGTGCCGCGTCCCAGCCGAATTCCGTCAGGCCGTCGAATGGGCTGCTGACCACCACCCGCAAAAACTGACCATCATCGAGCATCGCGCGTGAGCCGACAAGCGTCGTTCCGGCCCGCACGAACCATCCCCCCGATGGCTCGCCGCCCTCCAACCGCGGCAGCCGCGTTCTGTTCCCCTCGCTTTCCGTGTAGAGCGCATGGGTGCGGCTGATGTTTGCCACCCAGGCGCCGCCGCTCACCGCCGAGATGAGACCGGCGCGGCGGGAAAGGCCACGGCCGGCCGGAATCAGCAGATCGGCGTCCGGTCCCCGCCCGAAAACCAGGCGGCACCCCTCTTGGATCCCTACCACGTGCCCGGACGGCGTGGTGACGTGCGCTGCCGCGGCAGCGGTCGAATCCAGCGCCTTCACCTTCCTCACATGCGTGTCGCCCTTCCGCGCGGCCACCTTGCCCGGCTGCCCCTGCGCGGCTCTCTTGCCGCCACAGTTACCGGTTTGCCTGCCTGTGGCGCCCGGCCTCGCCCGCATTATGTCCCCTGTCGCAGATTGTAGGAGCGCCGCTGCGGACATGGGCATCCCGGAGTTTGGGGATGGCTGGGTGCACTAATCCGCGGTTGACTGTAGTCAGTCCGGGGCGGGGCGTGAACACAGCGCACAGGGTGAGCGACCGCTGAGCGGCCAGGCTCGCTGAGATTAGCGGCGACGCGGGCGCAGGCCGCGCGACGAGACTTGCTCTCAGGTCGCGACGCGGGGGGGATCCTGTAGCTCGCATTAGCCGCCTCGCCCCGGCCTATGCCCGGCCTTGATCCCTGCCTCGGGCGCCGTGCCGCCGCGCGTTTGTCATGCGAGCGGCTGCAGCGCGAGATCCGCCGCTCCGATGAGCCCCGCGGCTGGGCCCAGGCTCGCGGCGACGACCGGCGGAAGCAGCCGCCTGTCGTGCGCGAATGTGTGCGCGGGAAGCGCCCTGCGGGTCGGCGTCAGCAACAGCTCTCCTACGGCGATCATGCCTCCGCCGATGACGACCACCTCGGGGTCGAGGAGCGTGACCAGCGAACCCAGCCCGATGCCCAGCCAGCCACCGAGCTTGTCGAAAAGCCCGATCGCCGCCGGATCGCCCGCCTTCGCGGCCGCGAAAACAACCTCACCGGTGACTCGTGCCAGGTCGCCAGCCAGCGTCGCGATGGCACCGGTGGGGCTCGCCTCCGCGGCTGCCCTGCCCTCGCGTCCGAGCGCGGTGCCAGAGGCGACAGATTCCAGGCAGCCGCGGTTACCGCATCCGCACACCGGCCCGTCAGGCGCCACGGTGATATGGCCGAACTCACCGCCGAGACCCGTCGAGCCCCGGTATAGTCGACCATCGAGGATGAAACCGCCACCAATACCGGTCCCCACGGTGACCACGAGCACGTTGCGCCGACCGGCACCCGCCCCGTAGCGAGCCTCCGCCCAGGCGGCCGCGTTGGCGTCGTTATCGACCACAGCGGGCAACCCGGTGACTTCCTCCAGCCGCTTCCGCAGCGGAAGATCGTGGTATGCGTTGTTCGGCGCCCACTTGATGTGACCGTCCGGCCACTCCACCATCCCAGCAGCCCCGACCCCGACTGCCTCAACATTGTCATGGCGCTGGCGCAGGAAACCGATCATTTCGAACATCGTCTCAACGGCGCTTGAGCCGCCGACCGGCGTGGGCTGCTCCAGCCGCTCGAGGATGGTCCCGCCGCTCACTACGCCCGCGGCTATCTTCGTGCCCCCGACGTCCAAGCCGATGCTGATTTTGGGTCGCGTTCCGGTTGCCATTGCACGCAGCCTCCTGACGACCGAATCATACCCAGCCCATGAGCACCACCCGTTGGCGGGCTGGAGCTTGGCATTATGTCACTTAGTAGGGCACGATGCGGGCAACATTCAACCCCCAGGTTGTGGTGCTGCCGCAAAGTGCCTCCTCGGGAAGGATATAGAGACATGGGAACGTGGTCGCTCGCCTACGAAGGCTTCGACCCTGGGCCGCCAGCGCCTACGTGAAGCGCTGTGCACGCTGGGCAACGGGTACTTCGCGACCCGCGGTGCGGACCCTGAGGCCCGTGCCGACGAGGTTCATTACCCGGGCACTTACGTCGCTGGCCTTTACAACCGCCTCCGCACGACGATCGCGGGCCGCACGGTCGAGAACGAGGATCTTGTCAACGTGCCCAACTGGCTGCCGCTCAGCTTCCGCGTCGCCGGCGGGAAGTGGTTCGACGCGGCGAACGTTGATCTCCTCACCTACCGCCACGAGCTCGACATCCGCCGCGGCATACTCACCCGGCACTTGCGCTGGCAGGACGCCGACGGGCGCCGCACCAGGCTGACCCAGCGCCGCCTGGTTTACATGCGCGACATGCATCTGGCCGCCCTCGAGACGACGTTCGAGGCCGAGAACTGGGCTGGCGAGCTCGAGATCCGTTCCGGCCTCGACGGTAGGGTCGTCAATGCCGGCGTGCAGCGCTACAGCGCGCTGAACAACCGCCACCTCGAGATTATCCGGGCCGCGGCCTCCGGCGATGAGGTGGTCGAGCTCGAAGTCGAGACGAACCAGTCCGGTGTCCGCATCGCCCAGGCGGCGAGGACGCGGCTGCTGCGGGACGGCGCCCGCGTGGCTGGCCCGCGCGGGCTGATCAACGAGGGCGGCTACGTCGGCCACGCGTTCACCGTCCAGTTTGCCGAGGGCCGCCCGGTGACCGTAGAGAAGGTCGTCACGCTGTACACGTCACGGGATCGCGCCATCTCGGAGAGCCGGGTGGACGCGCGCCTCGCTGTGGTCCGAGCGGATAGCGTCCACGTCCTCCTCGCCAGGCACGCCCGCACCTGGAACCGCATCTGGAACCGCTTCGAAATCCGGCTCGACAGCACTCACGAACAGGCCGAACTGGCCCTGCACCTGCACATCTTCCATCTGCTCCAGACGGTGTCGCCAAACACGATCGACCTCGACGCCGGCGTGCCCGCCCGAGGCTGGCATGGGGAGGCCTACCGCGGTCACATCTTCTGGGACGAGCTGTTTATCTTCCCGTTCCTGAACTTCCAGCGGCCCGTGCTGAGCCGTGCGCTCCTGATGTACCGGTATCGACGCCTCGGCGCCGCCCGCTGGGCTGCCAGCGCCGCGGGATACGAAGGGGCGATGTATCCGTGGCAGAGCGGGAGCAACGGCCGCGAAGAGACCCAGACGCTGCATCTCAACCCGCATTCAGGACGCTGGCTGCCCGATCACTCCCACTTGCAGCGGCACGTCAACATCGCGGTTGCCTACAACGTCTGGCAGCACTACCAGGTCACCGGCAACATGGAGTTCCTGCGCTTCTACGGTGCGGAGATACTGATCGAGATCGCCCGCTTCTGGGCGAGTATCGCGTCCTACGATATAGACCTCGACCGCTACGAGATCCACGGCGTGATGGGCCCCGACGAGTACCACGAGGCCTACCCCGATCGGGACACCCCCGGGCTCGACAACAACGCCTACACCAACGTGATGGCCGCCTGGGTGCTGCTGCGGGCTATTGAGACGCTCGAGTTGCTGCCGGACAACTACCGGGAGGAGGTATTCGAGGAGCTCGGGCTCGGCGGCGAGGAGCTGGACAGCTGGCGGCACATCGCCGCCAGGATGTATGTGCCGTTCCACCACGACGGGATCATCGGCCAGTTCGACGGCTATGACCGTCTCAAGGAATTGGACTGGGATGCCTACCGTGAGAAGTACGGCAACATCCAGCGGCTCGACAGGCTGCTCGAGGCCGAGGGCGACACCGCGAACCGGTATCAGGTGTCCAAGCAGGCCGACGTGCTCATGCTGCTGTCCGCTGACGAGCTGCGCGGGGTGCTCAGCGGCCTCGGGTACGAGGTGAGCCCGGATCAGCTGCGCCGGACCATCACGTACTATCTCGAACGTACGTCACAGGGGTCCACCCTGAGCAGGGTCGTGCACGCTTGGGTGCTGTCCAGGTACGACGGTTCAGACGCCTGGCGGTTCCTCCTCGAGGCGCTGGACAGCGACATCGCCGACGTCCAGGGCGGCACCACCGCCGAGGGCATCCACCTTGGCGCGATGGCGGGGACGGTCGACATCGTGCAGCGCTGCCTGGGCGGGCTGGAGGCCCGCCGCGGTGTGCTGTGGTTCAACCCCGCACTGCCGCCCGAGGTGTCACGGCTGCGCTTCAGCGTCCACTACCGTGGGCACCGGCTGCAGATCGACATCACCGACGAGCGCATCCGGGTGAGCGGCCGGCCGGGACCGACGACGCCGATCACCCTGGGTTTCCGTGGCGAGACCTTCCGGCTCAGGCCGGGTGAGACGACCGAGTTCCGGTTGCGCGTGGCGTGATCACTCCGGCAGGCGTTCCGGGTGCCCCGTCACACCGCTGCCGGGCGCCTTTCGAGACGGCCTTCACTCAGGCCCGCGACGGCGACATCGTCAAGGCTGGTCACCACCAGATCCGCGCCGGCGTCCGAGAGCAGCGCCTCGTCGTTCAGCCGTGCCACGCCAATGGCCGACATCCGCCCGGCCTTGGCCGCCTGCACCCCAGAGGTCGCGTCCTCGACGACGAAGCATGCCTCCGGGGCGAAGCCAAGCTCTTCGGCTGCGGTCAGGAAGATCATCGGGTCCGGCTTGCCGCGCGGGAAGTCGCGGCCGGTCACGTCAGCATCGAAGACATCGAGCAAGGTCAGGCCCGCGCCTACAAATCCGTAGCTCAGACCCTGCTCCTCGGCGAAGCTATCCAGCCGGATTTGCCTGAGGAAAAGCTTCGCGTTCTTGGATGACGACGCCGAGGCGATGCAGGTCCCCGCGTCCTTGACCGCGAGCAGGAACCGGAGGGCGTCGGGAAAGGCCGTGAAGCTCCCCTCTTCGATCAGTTCAACCACGCGCACCTGTTTGCGGGCCGCGTACTCCTCCGCGCGGCGCGCGGAATCAGGCACGCCAAAATGCTCCAGGGCGGCGCGTGCACCGCTCATGCGGGGCATCCCGGCCATGACCTCCTGGTAGACCTCCGGCGTGAAACGTTCCGGCGTGTAACTCGTCTGCGCGCTGATATCGCGCCAATCGTGTTCCATCAGCGCTTGCAGTGACTCACGCCAGGCACGTTCGTGCGGCGAGTCCACGAGCACACCGTCCACGTCGAAGATGCCGCCGAGATAGCCCACGACGATCACAACCTTCCTGAAAGCGCCAGTGCCGGCAACGGTCCAGCACGGTACGCTACATACTCTCGAGTTCGCGGCCCTTGGTCTCCTTGACCCACTTCATCACGAACACGAACGACAGTAGCGCGGCCGTTGTGTACAGCCCGTACGCGAGGCCCAGCCCGACGTCCTTGAGGTAGGGGAACGAGACAGACACGGCCCAGTTCGCGATCCACTGCGCCGCGGCTGCGACCGACAGCGCGATCGCCCGGATGCGGTTGTTGAACATCTCGCCAAGCAGCACCCAGACGACCGGGCCCCATGACATCCCGAAGAAGAAGACGTAGATGTTGGCCGAGAAGAGCGCGATCGGCCCGGCGAGCGGTCCCAGGTGCGGCTCCCCGTTGATGACCGTGGCGCTGCCGAAAACGATGGCCAGGGTGCCGAGCGTGATGAACATACCCGTTGACCCGATCAGCAGCAGGGCCTTCCTGCCTATGCGGTCGACGAACGCGATGGCCACCAGCGTCGTGACGATGTTCGTCACGCTCGTGATCACGGTGATCAGCAGCGAGTTCTTCTCGCTGAACCCGACCGCCTCCCAGAGCACGCTCGAGTAGTAGAAGATCACGTTGATGCCGACGAACTGCTGAAACACCGATAGCAGTATCCCGATCCACACGATCGGCAGCAGGCCGAGGGCCGGTCCTTTCAGGTCGCGGAGACTGCGGCGCGTTTCCTTGCCCAGCGTCCTGCGGATCTCCTCCAGCTTGTGTTGTGCCTCCCTGGAACCGACGACCATATTCAGCACTTTGATCGCTTGGGAGTCGCGGAACTTGGCGACGAGGTACCGCGGCGACTCCGGGATGCTCAGCGCGAGCGTGCCGTAGATCGCTGCCGGGACGACACCCGCCAGGAACATCCATCGCCACGCCGCGAGCCCGAACCACAGGACGTTTGATGAACCGCCCGCCGCCGTGGCGAAGAAGTAATCCATCAGCAGGGCGACAAAGATGCCCGTGACGATGGCGAGCTGCTGCAGCGAGCCGAGCCGCCCGCGCAGGTCGGCGGGGGCGATCTCGGCGATGTAGGCCGGGGCGATCACCGACGCGGTGCCGACACCGACGCCGCCGATGAGCCGGAACAGCGTCAGCTCCCAGAGTGAGAAGGCGAACCCCGAGCCCAGGGCGCTGATGAGAAACAGGATGGCGGCGATCACCATGACCGGGATCCGGCCGAGGCGGTCGGCCCAGCGGCCCGCGAAGAAAGCACCGACGGCCGAACCGAGCAGCGCGGAGGCGACCGCCTGCCCGAGCAGGAGCGGGCCCGCATGGAAGTGGTTCTGAATCGCGGTAACAGCACCGTTGATGACGGCGGTATCGAACCCGAACAGGAAGCCCCCGAGCGCGGCAGTCGCCGCGATAAGCACGATGTGCGCGGTCGATCGGCCGGTCGGGACACCTACGACTGCACTCGCGCCCGGCTGTCCTTGCGTCATGCGGCAACCTCCCTACGAGCCGGCACGAAGCGTCTCAGCGTGGGGGCGCGCGATTAGGAGGCGCTGCTGCATCCGCGGACCTCGGGCACTCAACGGCGAGGGCTCTTCGTACCGCCGGTCACATGTTCACACACGTACCCACGAGTGATCGTGGCATGTCAAGAGCCAGCGGGAAGATGTGAATGTCGGCTCGGCTACCTGGTCGCGGCCATCGCGGCTCCGACGATGCCCGCGTTGTTGAGCAGGACCGCGGGGATGACGCGGCTCCGCAGGCTGGTCAGATGCGGCATGAACTTGTCGGCCTTCTTGCTGATCCCGCCGCCGATGATGATCAGCGAAGGTGTCAGCAGGGCCTCGAGATACGCTAGGTACTCCTCCACCCTGCCTGCCCATTTGTCCCAGCTCAGGTCGTGCAGTTCGCGGGCGCGCTCCGAGGCGCGCTGCTCGGCGTCCTTGCCGTGCATATGCAGGTGGCCGAATTCGGTGTTAGGCACGAGCTCCCCGTCGACGAACAGCGCGCTTCCTATTCCGGTGCCGAATGTCAGCAGCACAGCGGTGCCTTGATGGCCGGCACCCGCACCGAACTTCATCTCCGCGATCCCCGCCGCGTCCGCGTCGTTAAGCACCGTCGTCCGCGTCCCCGTCGTCTCGCCCAACAGCGATCGGGCGTCCATGCCGAGCCACGAGCGATCGACGTTCGCGGCGGTCCGGACGACGCCATCCACCACCACACCTGGAAAGGTGATACCGACCGGCCCGCGCCAGTCGAACGCCGTGATGACCTGGCGCACCGTGTCCGCGACCGCGTCGGGGACGGAGGGCTGCGGGGTGAGCAGGCGGACCCGATCCGTGACGAGGTTCCCGGTGTCCAGATCCACTGGGGCGCCCTTGATCCCTGTTCCCCCGATGTCGATCCCCATTGCTTGCACGACGACTCCTTTCGGCCCCACCGTTCCCTTCGGCGCCGCGGCCCATCGTGAGATGGCGGCGGCCACCTACGTGCCAGAGTGCCCCGGAGCGCACGAACGCAAGCGCGGAAGACGCGATGGAACAGCGCAGCGCAGTCGTTTACGTCAGGTCAGCCGCCCGGCGCCGGCTGGCGTAAACGCAGCCGGGACGGATCCGCCTCGTGCTGTGCGCTAATGCCAGGCCCGAACCCGAGGTTTCGCGTCATCGACCCGGGTGACCCGCCCGCGCTCGTGCGGCCACAAACTACGCCGTCTCGCCGAGGAAACGTTTCACGAACGCCGCCGTGGCTCAGCATGGAATGGCCGGAAAAAGATCGCCGGGTAGCGGTGCACCACTGAGGAAGACTTCAAGGTCGGCAAAGGGCTGACCGGCCTGGCTGACCAGCAGGTTCGCCGCTAGGTCTCCTGGCACCCGGTGATCCGCCCCGCATTCTCACCCGACTGACACTTGGTACGCGTGCCTGCCAGCCCGCGCCAAGCGATTCCGGTACGGCCGGGCCGCAGCTGCCTGAAGCTTGACGAGTTTCGCCGCGACACGTCGAACGCTTGCGCGATCGCCTGCTGGAAGTGGATCACGAAGATCTGTAGAGTGCCTGAGCGTGGGGAGGCTCGTGTGCACCGCAGAGCCGCGTGAGGCTCGTGGCGCCTTCTTCACTCCGATACCATCGCCGAGGGATTCGGCCCGCCTGGCGGAGAACAAGCCTTAACACGATTGGGGCTTCTGTGCCTGAACTGACGTGCCTGGAGATATGCGCCGGTGCAGGCGGCCAGTCGCTTGGCCTCGAACAGGCGGGCTTCGCCCATTTGGCAGCAGTTGAGATCGACCTAGACGCCTGCGAGACGCTGCGGCTGAACCGGCCCCGGTGGAACGTGCTCCAACAGGATGTTCATCATTTGAGCGGTGCCGACTACCAGTGTGTCGACCTTCTCGCTGGTGGCGTACCGTGCCCGCCGTTCTCGATTGCGGGTAAGCAGCTTGGCGCGGACGACGAACGCGATCTATTCCCCCAAGCGCTGCGTCTTGTCGAAGAGTGCGAACCGACCGCCGTGATGCTTGAGAATGTCCGCGGCCTGTCCACGGCGCGCTTCGCAGGCTACCGCGAGCAGGTTCTCGACCGGCTGCATGAGCTTGGCTACGAGACCGACTGGCAAGTGCTGAACGCCAGCGAGTTCGGTGTGCCGCAACTGCGCCCGCGTTTCGTCTTGGTAGCCATGACGGCGGATGCCTACAAGCACTTCGAGTGGCCGAGGGCAATCAAGACACCACCAACCGTCGGTGAGACTCTCCGTGGCCTCATGGCGGCCGACGGCTGGAAAGGGGCCGACGCCTGGGCCCGGAAGGCAAACGGCGTTGGCGCAACGCTGGTAGGCGGCTCCCGCAAACACGGCGGACCCGATCTTGGCCCGACGCGCGCCCGCGAGGCCTGGCGCCAGCTGCGCGTGGATGGTAAGGGCCTGGCCGATGCGCCGCCGAAGCCGACCGACCCCCTCGATCACATCCCGAGGCTGACGCTGCCGATGGCGGCTGCCATCCAAGGCTTCCCACCGAGTTGGCAGTTCTCGGGACGCAAGACGGCGGCCTACCGCCAGATCGGCAACGCCTTCCCGCCGCCGGTGGCTCGGGCGGTCGGCGCCAGTATCCGCTCAGCGATCCAAACGACGCGTAAGGCTCTGGTTGCCGAGCCGCGGCGTTTGCTGCGCGCCGTATGAGCTAACGTCGCCTTGCTTGTCTGCGCCATTCCTCCTCGGCCGTGATCGCCGCCCGTATGTTGTCAGGCCACGGCTTCGCTCGTACGAGGCGGTAGTAGACCCTGACGCGCGCGCCTTCGTCATATCGCTTCTGTTGCTCATAGTCCCAGCCGAGGAAACGCAGATCGCGGATACGGCGCTGATAGTCATCTTGATACTCCTTGGCGCTGGCCACAATGCCGATCACATCGCTCGGAACCCAGCCACCTTCGAAGGCCTTCAATAGCTCGCCGATTCGCCGCTGCGGTTCGTCAAAGCGGGCCGCCTGGCGGATCTTCTCCGAGTACGGGCATAGGTTTCCAGGTATTGACGCTTACCTTCGTAGCATTCCTCGCAGAGCGGCTGCAGGTTGTCAGGATCGTTCGTGCCGCCCCAGTCGGGTGGCATTCGCAGGTCGACCTTAAGCACCACGCCATGCTGACGCGCGTCCGGCCGCACTGCGCGCAGCGGGCCGGTGCCAAAGCCTGGGCCCGCAGACGTGAGCTAATCGGGAGCACGTCAGCCGGGGACCGGATGCCTGCCCATCCCCGCAGTTGGTAACGGTCAGCACCGTCGAGCGTGACCATCGCTATGTCGAAATAATCCCGCAGGCCCCGCGTCGCTCGGTCAGCCGGCACGTCATCCGATGCGGCCGCTTGCAGGAAAAAGCTGACCTCGTCTGCCGTCGGCGGATTGCGCCGACGCCGATACAGCAGACCGTAGACCAGACGGAGACTACTGTTGCCGATCAGGGCAGCGAGCTGCTCACTCTCCGGCTCCGGTAGCCGCGTGTGGGCCATAAATGCGGACATTTAGCCGGCCAGCAAACTACTCCGAACCATCACATACACTGTGTCGCCATGCTGCTGCCAAACCGGACGAGCGAGGCCTCTTGACGACAATCGAACCAGGAGCGCCACCCGACAGCGCCGACCGCGAACTTAACGCGGTTGAAACGGAGCTGTACAGGCTCGATCCGACTGGTGACCAGGTCGCGACCGTTCTCCGGGACACCCTTGACCAGCTGTACGACGGCCAGCACACGGGACGCTGGGCATACGACCAGCTGCACAAGACCGAAAAGACCCACATGGGCACTCTGGTCGAGATTAACCTGCATAGGCAGTTCGACTTCGACGACGGCAACGCCACCGACTACCGGATCGCCGGTATCGAGGTCGATTGCAAGTACTCGATGACCTATGGCAACTGGGAGTTGCCACCGGAAGCCATCGATCATCTCTGTCTGGTCATCACAGCGAGTGACTCGATCAGTTCCTGGAGCGCTGGATTGCTTCGCGTGCGCAAGTCCTATCTCCGCGGCAGGACGAACCGCGATGCGAAACGCCAGTTGGCCTCCGCCAGCCGCTGCCGCATCCGCCAGCTTTGGCCAGCCCACGGACAGCTCGCCGAGAACGTGTTCCTCTGTCTGGACGACGGCACCCGTGAACGCATCTTCAACGCCAAAGCCAAGCACGGACTACTGCACGGGCAGGCGAGGACAAATGAGCTCTTCCGCTCGGTGCAACGTCGGATCATCCGACGTGCCGAACTCGCCACTGTCGCGCAACAGGATGACTTCATGAAGCGCGCTCGCGGCAATGGAGGGGCGCGGACTCAGCTCCGGCCCGAAGGCATTCTCGTCCTTGGACACCAAGAAAACGACCCACTGGTGGCCGCAGCCCTCGGGCTCCCCATTCCCAAGAAGGGGGAGTTCGTCTCGGCCCGGGTTGCGCCCGCGCGGGATGACCGGAACGACCCAGCCGCCGTCATAGAAGGCAAGCGCTGGGCGCTGGCCCGGGCATGTGATCCAGTTTCCCCGGCCCCCGTTGTTCCCAGAAAGGGGATAGACCAGACAATCGAACAGCCGCATGCCATAGCTGAGACAGCGGGCGCTCACAGGAGACTCGCCAGCGACCTCGGGCTTTGGGCGAACTGAGCGTCGGCACCGGCGAGCTACTGGAGGATACAAGCTACGAGCCAGCGCAAGGCCCGCGGGCAGATCGGGAGCATCCCTAGCCCTTGCGGAGCGACTGGAAATCCGGGAGCGCGTCAAGGACCGCGCCAGCAAGACGCAGAGTATTTTCGACTGATTTGCTTTTAATCACCAGCAGGTCGCACCGGACCGAGTCGATGTCAAAGCCACGCTGGCTGCTTTCCACCAGGGGCTGCAGCGTCTCAGCGTGGGGTCTGTCTGCGGCGAAAAGCACAACGGGAAACGACGACCATGCGTGTGGCCCAGGGTGTCCTCGGCAGCTCGCCGCCGGATACATGCCTGCGGCCGACAGGCCGTAGACCACCCCGGCAACTCCAACTTCCAAGCTGTCCAGGGCGACCTCGTCAGTCGGGTACGGGCCGATAGCTGCGAGCTGATCGGGGTTGATCCCCTCGACGTCGTCAGCACTACCCGTCTCGACTGCTGTCGCGAGAGCATCAAACTCCAGAGCGTTCTGGGCCTGTTGGCCCACGAGTTGACAGAGCAATTTGTCTTGCTCGGCGATTGTTCGGGCGTCCCTTACGGATACCCCGACGATCGGCCAGACGTCCTGGAAGTACCCGAATCCTTCATCGTCGTCAATGTCACGGGGTTGCGGTGTCCAGAACTCAGCCCCGAGGGGCGAATCAGGATGCAGCTCGATGTCCGTGGTCGGGTACATGCAGTAGTTGTACTACCAATCCGCCACGGTGCCACATGCGCCGCGCCCAGGCGTTGACGAGACCGCACCGCCTGCGGTGCGGCCCGCGGGCCGGGCTGCTTCCAGCGGAAGCACCAGCCTTGAGCAGGCACTTCGCGTCCGAACCGGCACCAACGACACGCCCGGGCGCCGTGTCGCGAAACCCGTGTCCGAAACCACTGTCACGCCCTGCGGGCCGTCATCCGTTTATGGGACGCTCCGGCTGATCGCCTGGCAAGGCACCGCGACCACCGTCGTCAGCATCCCGCTACCAAAACGAGGAGCAGGCGCGATCACCACCAGCGAGGACACCTCGCCCTGATCACGCGCCTGGCCGGGGATTACAACGACACCACCATCGCCCAGATCCTGGGCCGGCAGCACCGCCGCACCGCGACCGGGCTGGCCTGGACCCGCGACCGGGTCAGCACCCTGCGCCGCTCCCGCGGCATCCCGCACTGCCCCGCTCCGAACGGAAATGTCAGTACCGGCGGACAAGATGCCGTCATGGCCAGCATCCCGCACGCCGCGCAGCTCCTCGGCGTCGACAAGACCACGATCTACCGGTGGCTGCGGGACGGCTTCCTCACCGGCGAGCAGCCCACCCGCGCGCCCTGGCGGATCCGCATCGACCAGGCCCTGCGCGACCGCATCTAGCCGGACGTCCCCGCCGGCTGGCTGCCCCTCGGCCAGGCCGCCCAAGTGCTCGGCGTCGCCCGCCAGACCGTGTTGCACAAGGTCCAGCGCGGCCAGGTCAACGCCGTCTACGTCACCACCGGACGCCGCAAAGGCCTCCGCATCCAGGTCAAACACGATCAGCCTGGACTGTTTGACGCACCCCGATGAAAGAAAGGCGCACTGTTGACCATGACCGACCTCGCCGGTCAGCACGGCCACCGAACGGGTGGTGATGGCCCAGGTGAGCCGGGCGACGGTCTCGGCGTGGCCGTGGTGGCGGTGCAGCTGGCCGGGGGACAGGTCCCGGCCGAATGGCGTTTTTCGAGAACCCGTAGAACGATTGGATCTTCTCCAGCACCACAGCCACGAGCAGCCCCGAAACTGTCACCGCTACCGCCTAACCTGGCCAATGAAGCCGGAACCGCGCCCGTCGATTTACACCGGATTCCGGACGCCACCCGGCACTGAGGGGGCAAGGTGATGACGTTTGGCCATGAAGTCGATGATGAGGCGGTTGAGCTGGTCGCTGAGGCTGTCAGGCGGGAGCGCTGCATCCTGTTTCTCGGTGCTGGCGTTCACGCGCCGCCGCCTGAAGGATCGCCGTTTGAGTACCCGGCCGAGCACCGGCCGCCGATCGGCGCGGCCTTGAGTCAGGAGCTCGCGAGCAGCTGCAACTTTGCGCGACGGTACCCGCGCGAGGATCCGTCGAATTTGCAGCGGGTCGCGTTGTTCTACGAGATCGCGCGCTCGCGCCACCAGCTCGTGGACGCGCTCACCGCTGCCGTCCAGACGGCCAAGCGCCCATCGCCGATGCTGCGAGCCCTCGCCGAGCTTGGTTTTCCGCTCGTGATCACCACCAACTACGACCAGCTGTTCGAGAACGCGCTCGTCGAAGCTGGCAGACAGCCGCGCGTGGCCATCTACACACCGAAGCTCGAGCCGACGACCGATCACCGCGATCCATCGGCGGAGAGCCCGATCGTGTTCAAGATCCACGGCGACATCTCGCGTCCGGAGACTATCGTGATCAGCGACGAGGATTACATCCAGTTCGTTTTGCGGATGAGCAACAAGGATCCGTATGACCCGGTTCCGTTGACGCTGAAGTACTACCTGACTGGCTGGACGACGCTGTTTGTCGGCTATAGCCTGCTAGATTATAATTTGCGGCTGTTGTTCAAGACGCTTCGTTGGAAGATCGACAGCGCGAGCATGCCGGACATGTATTCGGTCGATTACAAGCCGGATCCGCTGATCTTCGATGTCTGGCACAACCAGCGCCGCTACGTGAAGTTCATCGCGCAGGACGTTTGGGCGTTCGTACCGAGGCTCTATGAGCTCGTGCTCGGGAAGGGGATTCGGCCGTAGCCAGCGTCGGCGAGCATATGGTAGCGGTTCCCACGATCCCGTACCGCGGGATTGACCCGTTCCGCTACCGCGACCACGCGATCTTCTTCGCCCGCGACGAAGAGACGCACAGGTGGCGAGCCTGGTGTCGGTGTACCGGGGGGTGATGCTCTACGGCGACTCGGGCTCTGGCAAATCGTCGCTGATCAACGCCGGTCTCGTCCCGGAGGCTATGCGACTCGGCTTTCAGCCCGAGCGCCTGCGGGTCCAGCCGCGCGAATCAGAGGAGCTCGTGGTCGAGCGGATCGCTGAGACAGACGGCGAAGGCGGGCTTTCGTCGGTCCTCGCGCTGGAGGAAGACAAAGAGGTCTCGTCACGGAGCGTGCTGGCGATCGAGGTGTTCGAGCGGCGCGTCCGTGCGGCATGCGAGCGCCACCGGCTGGTTTTGATCTTCGACCAGTTCGAGGAGCTCGTGACGCTGTTTGACGAGCCAGGAGCCCGTGAGGCACAACAACGGCTGGTGGACCTCCTCATCAGGCTGTTGCGCGGCACGCTGCCGGCGAAGATCCTTCTCTCGTTTCGCGAGGACTATCTCGGCAAGCTCAAAGAGCTGCTCTCGCCCTGTCCCGAGCTTGTGGACCAGGCGCTGCGCCTGGTCGCGCCCGCGGCGGACGCGCTGCCGACGATCATCCGCGGGCCGTTTGAGCGCTACCCCGGCCACTTTGAGCGCGAACTGTCGCCCGCGCTCGCCGACCAGCTGGTCGCCGCGCTGGCGAACCGATTCGGCGCTGGCGAGGTCAGCCTGTCCGAGGTGCAGACGGTCTGCCTGCGGCTCTGGCAAAGCGAGAACCCCGAGCTGCTGCTCGCCGAGAAGGGGCCGCAAGGGCTGCTGGAGGACTATCTCGGCGAGGCACTGGCCGATCTGCCGCAGCAGCTGAGGCCAGCCGCGATCGCGCTGATTGGCCAGATGGTCACCCCGGCCGGAACGCGCAACGTGATCAGCGCTCAAGACCTCGTCCAACGCGTCCGTGAACAGGACAGCGACATCTCGCTGAGCGTGCTCGATGACGCACTCGCGCGCCTTAGCCGATCGCGACTGGTCAACCGGGAACGGCGCCGTGAGCTGTATCTGTACGAGATCAGCAGCGAATTCCTCGTTCCCTGGATCAGTCGCCGCCGCGCCGAGTTCCGCCGGCTGCAAGACCGCCGCCGCGATCGCCGCCGGCTGCTGATCTTGGGGTCGATCGCCGCGACGCTCCTGCTCGTCGCCGCCGGCGTGACGGTGCTCGCGTTATGGGCGCTCGCCCAGCGCAACCACGCCAAGGCTGAAGCAACGGCCGCAACATCGCTTGCGCTGGCCTCAGACGCGCAAGCAAACCTCGGCAACCGACTGGATGTCGCGCTGCTACTTTCGCTCGCGACACTGCAGCCCCACGACGCGAGCCAGCTCGCCGTGACTGAGGCGCGGAGCACCATGCTCGCAGCGCTCGAAACCGCCCAGGGTTCCGGAGTGCTTGGCATCCTCCACGGCCACACCGCCTCCGTCGAAGATGTCGCGTTCAGTCCCGACGGGCGCACCCTGGCCTCGGCCGGCGACGACGGCACGGTCAGGCTGTGGGACCTCGCCACCCGCAGGCCGCTGGGCGCGCCGCTGACCGGCCACACCGGCGCCGTCGAGGGTGTCGCGTTCAGCCCCGACGGGCGCACCCTGGCCTCGGCCGGCGACGACGGCACGGTCAGGCTGTGGGACGTGGCCACCCGCAGGCCGCTGGGCGCGCCGCTGACCGGCCACACCGGCACCGTCGAGGGTGTCGCGTTCAGCCCCGACGGGCGCACCCTGGCCTCGGCCGGCGACGACGGCACGGTCAGGCTGTGGGACGTGGCCACCCGCAGGCCGCTGGGCGCGCCGCTGACCGGCCACACCGGCGCCGTCTACAGTGTCAGGTTCAGCCGCGACGGGCGCACCCTGGCCTCGGCCAGCGACGACGGCACGGTCAGGCTGTGGGACGTGGCCACCCGCAGGCCGCTGGGCGCGCCGCTGACCGGCCACACCGGCGCCGTCTGGGGTGTCGCGTTCAGCCGCGACGGGCGCACCCTGGCCTCGGCCAGCGACGACGGCACGGTCAGGCTGTGGGACGTGGCCACCCGCAGGCCGCTGGGCGCGCCGCTGACCGGCCACACCGGCGGCGTCAATAGTGTCGCGTTCAGCCGCGACGGGCGCACCCTGGCCTCGGCCAGCGACGACCGCACGATCAGGCTGTGGGACGTGGCCACCCGCAGGCCGCTGGGCGCGCCGCTGACCGGCCACAGCGGCACCGTCGAGCATGTCGCGTTCAGCCCCGACGGGCGCACCCTGGCCTCGGCCAGCACCGACCGCACGATCAGGCTGTGGAACCTCGCCACCCGCAGGCCGCTGGGCGCGCCGCTGACCGGCCACACCGGCGCCGTCTACAGTGTCGCGTTCAGCCCCGACGGGCGCACCCTGGCCTCGGCCAGCGACGACCGCACGATCAGGCTGTGGAACCTGGCCACCCGCAGGCCGCTGGGCGCGCCGCTGACCGGCCACACCGGCGCCGTCGAGGGTGTCGCGTTCAGCCCCGACGGGCGCACCCTGGCCTCGGCCAGCACCGACGACACGATCAGGCTGTGGAACCTCGCCACCCGCAGGCCGCTGGGCGCGCCGCTGACCGGCCACACCGGCGCCGTCAATAGTGTCGCGTTCAGCCCCGACGGGCGCACCCTGGCCTCGGCCAGCGACGACCGCACGATCAGGCTGTGGGACCTCGCCACCCGCAGGCCGCTGGGCGCGCCGCTGACCGGCCACACCGGCGCCGTCTACAGCGTCGCGTTCAGCCCCGACGGGCGCACCCTGGCCTCGGCCAGCACCGACGACACGATCAGGCTGTGGAACCTCGCCACCCGCAGGCCGCTGGGCGCGCCGCTGACCGGCCACACCGGCGCCGTCAATAGTGTCGCGTTCAGCCCCGACGGGCGCACCCTGGCCTCGGCCAGCACCGACGGCACGGTCAGGCTGTGGGACCTGGCCACCCACAGGCAGCTGGGCGCGCCGCTGGCCGGCCACACCGACTCCGTCGAAGATGTCGCGTTCAGCCCCGACGGGCGCACCCTGGCCTCGGCCAGCGCTGACAAAACCGTCAGGCTGTGGTCTGGCTTCCTGTGGCCCGACCTCGCCGCGCTCAGCCGCATGGTGTGCAGCCTCGCAGGAGTCGGGCTCAGCCGAGCCGAATGGGCCCAGTACGCGCCCGGGATCGGCTACCAGCAGAACTGCCCGTGAGAGCCGCCGGAGTGAAGATGGATGCTGCGTCGAGGCGCCCGAGGATGTGTGTCGCAGAGCGACGGGGCGGGACGCGCTCGGCGACCGCAACTTATGGGTGAAACCTATGGCCGCCGGCTGGATCGGGTTTGCTGGCGCCATTGTGGCCGCCGTCATCAGCGTGGTCGTAGCCATCCGCCAGTCGCGGACGGAGGAGCGGCTCGCACGACTCCATCATGAGCTCGATGCCGAGGTGCACAGGCGCACGGCAATCATTGACCGCGAACTCCGGGCCGAGGACGTGCTCACGCGCTATCGTGAGCCGCTCGCCGCGGCCGCATTTGACCTCCAGAGTCGCTTGTACAATATTCTGCGGCTGGACTTCTTCGCCAAATTCGGCGACCGCCACCCCCGCGCCGAGGATGCGCTCAGAACGACGCTCTTCCGCTTAGCGCAGTATTTTGCCTGGACGGAGATCCTCCGCCGTGACATCCAATTCTTGAGCTTTCCCGAGGACGATCAAACGCGCCACGTAGCTCAGTTGCAGTCGGAGATCTCAAAGGGCTTCCTCACCGACAGCCATGGCCCGACGTTGATGATCTGGGGAGATGAGCAGCGCGCGATCGGAGAGCAGATGATCGTTGAGGAGCACGGCAAGGTCTTGTGCATGGGCTTCGCGAACTTCCGCGAACAATGCGACACCACGTTTGCAGCCTGGTGCGACCGCCTGCGAAGCGAGCTTTGCGACGAGTCCGCCCGAGGTCGCCTGCGCCACGTTCAGCACCTCCTCTGCGACCTTGTCGAGACCCTGGATGCGAAGCGCTTACGGTACACCCAGGACCTCGAACGGGCATGACTCTGCTCGTGGCGCCCTTCCCCCAGCGTTCGCCGCAACAATGCTTGAAACCTAATAGCACTGCACGGCGCCGATGACTCCTTCTTGAAACCCGGGGCTGGACTCCTATCCACAGACGGTGGGCTCCGGCGTCGTGCACCCCGTCCGGCGTGGCGGCGTGGCGTCGGCCGGGGCGTCGATGAAGATCGTGTTTCGAGCCGTCCGCACGGTGATGTCTTCTTGTAACGCGAGCCGTCGAGCTCTGTCCAGAGACTGACGACCGTGCGGTGAGCTGGGGCCACGAACTGCTCATCGGATGTCGGGCCATCGAGCCCTTCTATTAGGGCGCTGCGTGTCCCTGCACGGGCTCACCTGCTGGGCCGAGGTCACGACATTGGAGGCATGCTTGACGATCACGTGTGGCATCGACTGGGCGGAGGCCCACCACGACGTTGCGCTGGTGGACGAGGCCGGGAAGCTGGTCGCGAAACGGCGTATCAGCGATGACGTGCAGGGTTATCGGCGACTGCTGGAGCTGCTCGCCGAGGCCGGTGACAGCGCCGACGAGCCGATCCCGGTCGCGATCGAGACCGCACGCGGCTTGCTGATCGCGTGTCTGCGCACCAGCGGCCGGAAGGTGTATTCGATCAACCCGATGGCGGTGGCTCGGTATCGGGAGCGGCACACGGTGGCCCGGGCGAAATCCGATCACGCCGACGCCATGGCACTGGCGAACATCCTGCGCACCGACGCCGATGCGCACCGGCCGCTGCCGGCGGACTCCGAGCTGGTCCAGGCGATCGCAGTGCTGGCCCGGGCGCAGCAGGACGCGGCGTGGAACCGGGGGCAGCTGTCCAACCAGCTGCGTTCGCATCTCAAGCAGTACTTCCCGGCCGCGCTGGCCGCGTTCCAGGTTCGTGGTGTCGGCCTGGACTCCCGCGAGGCCCGGGCGGTGCTCGCAGTGGCACCCGGCCCAGCCGCCGCTGCGAAGCTGTCCACGGCACGGCTGGCCTCGGTGCTGCGTACGGCCGGCCGGCAACGCAACATCGACGCGTGGGCGCAGCGCCTGCGCGCCATCTTCACCGGCGAGTACCTGCACCAGATGCCGGCGGTCGAGCAGGCGATGGGCCGGCAAACCGCGGCCCTGATCATGCAGCTCGACGCCGCATGCCGCGCTGCCGACGACCTCGCCGCGGCCGCCGCCGCAGCGTTCGCGGAGCACCCGGACGCGGAGATCCTGACCAGCTTCCCCGGCATCGGCCCGGTCACCGGGGCCCGGGTGCTGGGCGAGATCGGCGATGACCGGGCCCGGTTCCGCGACGCGCGCGGGCTCAAGTCCTACGCAGGCTCGGCACCGATTACCGTGGCCAGCGGCAAGAGCCTCATCGTGCGCAACCGCAAGGTGAAAAACCAGCGACTCGCCGCGGCAGGCTACGTATGGATCTTCGGCGCGCTTCCCACTCCGGAAATCAAGGAACACTACGACCGCCGCCGCGCCGCCGGGGACCGGCATGCGGCCGCCATGCGCAACCTGTTCAACCGGCTGCTGGGCTGCCTGCACCACTGCCTGCAGACCGGCCAGACCTTCGATATGGATAAGGCATTCCCACTACCCGAGCCACGCCTCGAACCCGCCGCTGCTTGACATTTAACAAGATCGGATGTCTGTGGACCTGCCGGGAAGAGCGTGAAGGAGGGTGCACCTTCCCGGATGATCGAGTCGTAGCGGTCTCAAGCAAATGGCCGACGGTGCAACGCCTGGCTGGGCCGTCGACGGTAATCGTGACGCCGTCGCCCTCGTGCGCCGCGGTAAACGCGCGTGCCGTGCCGTCGACCTCGATCTCGATGGCGGCAAGGGCGGGCAGCGCGAGCAGGAGCGCGGGCCCTGTGGCGGACCTCGTTGCCGCCATTGTCAGACGCTGCCCGAGGACCGCAGCGCCGGAGTGGCTGGCGAACGTCACCGAGCGATCACCAGGCGAGTGCTTCGGATGCGGTCCCGCGGACTATTTCGCCTCATATGTGGCCGCAAGGCGCGCCTTTGTAACCGGGCTTGATGGATGCACACGGCGGAAAACTCGCCTGTACAAGGGGGAACGATCAGGGGCGGCTGATCTGCGGATACGGGACTAGGCGGGGCCAGTCCGCCAGCTCGGTGACGTACCGCAGCACCTGCCCGGTCAGTCGGCGGCCGAGCCAGTGATGAGCATCCAGGCACGCGCTGGATGGGTGCTCAAGGGCCGTCGCTGCGTAGGTGCGCATGCGGCGGCCCGCTTGTGGTTAAGGGCTCGAAGCGGCGCGGCAGTCAGGCACGGCCGAGGGATGTAATCAGGGCAACCGCGAGCCTGGGGAGCGCCCGGCGGCAGAGGGATTGATCGAGGAATAGCGAGCGTGACCGGTAGCGCGCGACTCGCGCATGCTGACAGCCTTGTGCGCAATCCGTGCGCACAACCGGCTAGAAAACGCACAAACAGCGGCTTCCTAGTAACCCGTACCTGGGAAAACCGCTGTTCAGAGAGCGGAGGCTCGGGGATTTGAACCCCGGATGGGCGCGAACCCAAACCGCATTAGCAGTGCGGCGCCATAGACCGGACTAGGCGAAGCCTCCCGAACGACCATACGGTCCGGGACAGCGTACCGGCCCCGGCGCGGGCAGGGCAAAGCAGTGCGCACGCACGGGCCATCCATACCCATCCCTAACGGCTGCGCGGTAAGGCTCACGTCTGCCAGGGCACCGGCCATGGCCGCGCGGACCGCCCGGACTCAGTCGTGGCTCTCGTGGTCCACTTTGTACTCGCCCTGGGCGTAACCATCACGGATGGTGATCTTGGCGAACTTGCCGACGCTGGTCTTGGGCACCTCGGTGACGAACGACCAGCGCTCGGGCAGCTGCCAGCGTGGCACACGCGATGCGAGGAATTCACGTAGCTCGGCCGGTCCCGCCGACGCGCCGTCGTGCAGCACGACAGCCGCGAACGGGCGCTCGCCCCACTTCTCGTCTGGCACGCCGACGACCGCGGCCTCGACCACGTCCGGATGGGCCATCAGCGCGTTCTCCAGCTCGACAGACGAGATCCACTCACCGCCCGACTTGATCACATCCTTGGCCCGGTCGGTGAGCGTGATGTAGCCGAGCCGGTCGATCGTGCCGACGTCACCGGTTCGCAACCACCCATCGTGGAACCTGTCCGGGTCCTGGTCTTCATAGTAGGAACCGCTGACCCATGGGCCGCGAACCTCGACTTCGCCGACGGCCGAGCTGTCGTGCGGGAGCAGTTTCCCGTCATCCCCGACCAGCCGCGCTTCAACCAGCGAGAGCAGCCTGCCCTGCGAGTCGCGGTACCGCCACGCCTCCGCTGGCGAGATCCCGGGCGGCGGGTGCGCCACGGTTCCAACAGGCGAGGTTTCGGTCATCCCCCAGGCATGCACGATCCGCACCCCGAACTCGGTCTCGAACGCCTCCATCAGCGCGTGCGGCACGGCAGAGCCACCGCACAGCACCATCCGCAGCGACGACAGGTCACCGCCGTTGACCCGCAGGTACCGCAGCAGCTCGTTCCAGATCGTCGGGACCGCACCGGCCAGCGTGGGCCGCTCGCTGGCGATCAGCCGGGCCAGCGGCTCAGGTTGAAGGAACCGGTCCGGCATGATCAGGTCCGCGCCCGCCAGCACGGCCGCATACGCCAGGCCCCACGCGTTGGCATGGAACATCGGCACCACCGGCAGCACCCGGTCGTGCGCCGACACGCCGCACGCGTTGCCGGTGCAGATGCCCATCGCGTGCAGGTAGGCCGAACGATGGCTGTACACCACCCCCTTCGGCCAGCCCGTCGTGCCGCTGCTATAGCACATCGCCGCGGCGTCGTCCTCATCGAGAACCGGCCAGGCGAACGACTCCGGCTCCGCCGCGAGCAGATCCTCGTACACGTGCACCTGCCTGCCCGTACCCACCAGCTGCCCCGCAGCCGCGGCAGCCATCTGGCCTGACGGCCCCGTCACGATCAGATGGCGGACGGTCTGCAGCTGCGGCAGCACCGTGGCGAGCAGCGGCACCAGCGTGTCGTCAACGATGATCACATGGTCGGCGGCGTGGTTGGCGATGAAGGCCAGCTGGTCCGCGGGCAGGCGGATGTTCAGCGTGTGCAGCACCGCGCCCATCGACGGCACGCCGAGATAAGCCTCAAGATGCTCCGCGTTGTTCCACATAAACGTCGCGACCCGCTGGTCGCCGTCGACGCCCAGCCGGCGCAGCGCGTTCGCGAGCTGCGCCGCCCGGCACCCGGCCGCCGCGTATGACCGGCTGCGTGACCCCTCCGCCGTGCAGGTCGTCACCGTGGCGTCTGGGAAAACCGTTGTCCCGTGCCGCATGATGGCGGAAACGGTCAGCGGAACATCCATCATCGTGCTGCGCAACGCGCACACCCCCTGGCAGAAAGTACGCAAACTGGCCTTGCGGGGATGATCTCACGCGGCAGACGGAACGTCACTCGGCCAGCGCGGTAACCTGCCCGTCTTCGGCCCCGGGAGCGCCGGTGCGCCCGCCTTTGCCCTCGGCCGCACGAGACACGTAGTCACCGAAATCGCCCAGCAGCTGGTTGTCTATCCGAAGCTTGGCGACCGCGCGCGAGATCGTGCTCTTGACCGTGCCCACGCTCACGCTCAGCACACTTGCGATTTCGGCCTCGCTCATGTCGTCGTAGAAGCGGAGCGCTACGACGGCCCGCATCCTCGGTGGTAGCCGTGCGAGCGCCCGCCACAGTGCGTCGTGTACGTCGCTGTTCCCCACGTGGTCATCGGCGGCCCGCTCCGGGATGTGGTCGGTCGGGTACTCCTCCAGCCGACGCTGACGCCACCAGGAGATATGCGTGTTGACCATCGCGCGCCGCACGTAGCCGTCGACGGCGCTGCGATCCTGAATGCGGTTCCAGGCCAGGTAGGTCTTAGCCAGCGCGACCTGGACCAGATCCTCGGCGTCAGCCCGGTGACCCGTCAGCAGGTATGCCATCCGCAGCAGCATGGGGCTCCGGGCCGTAACGTAGTCACGGAACTCAGCATGATCACCGGCCACCACAGACCTGTGACACGCGCGCGCCTCTGGCGCGGCGCGACCGCGCCTTTCCGGCACCACGTGATCGCCCCCGACGCTCACGCCTTAACCGTACCCAGACATGGGCCCGGCACATTGAGTGCGGCACGAGAAACCTGGCTCGCCACCCTAATGGGGCGTACCCGTTGCGGCAGCTAACCGTAAAGGTTCGACTTGTGTGACCTGTCCATTGAAACTCGCCGAACCACTTGACGGGGGGGACAGCAGATACACATGGTCATGACGCCGGATCACACCGTCGCCCTGGGGGGGCCAGTGGCATATCAGCCGCGCGATGCCGCGCGCCGGCGGCTGCTGCTCAAAAATGCGGTCCTCGGCGGCACCGGCAGCGCCAACCGGCAGGAACCGCGGGCACCTGAGCACGCGGTGACCGGCACGGTACTCGACGCCAGCCCGCACATCCTCGTGATCGCCACCGAAGCTGGGACGGAGGAGCGGTTCGCCCTGATGGACACCACGTCAGCGTGGCGTGGCGGCGCGGCGCCGCCCGCGTCGCTCGGTCCGGGCTGCCGGGTCGTGTTACGGCGGCATGGGCAGGGACGCGTCGCGGACCGAATCTGGGCCGATATCGGGCGCATCACAGGAACGATCGTCGAGCGGACCGGGAATACGCTGCTCGTCGACCAGGGTCACACCCGCGGCCGCGGCGTGCTGGTCCTCTCCGGCCGGTCCTGCGGCCCGATCCTGGTCCGCTTCCCCAAATTGGAGCCTGGCTATCTGATCGACGTGATCGGAGTCCGCCGCGGCGGCGTCGTCGAAGGGCTCGTCCCCGCCACCTCTCAGCCCCCATACCACAGCAAGCACGTACCGCGCGCCGCCCTCGTCAGGGGCCACGTCCCAGAAACCATCAGCGGCTCAGCCAGCTGGCACGAGTTCGCCGAGGATCCGGCCGGCCTACCCGGCGCCGGCTATCCCGCCCTCGACCCATCGTCCGGCTGCGGCAGCGGCACCGGGCCCTGCGACAGGGCCGTGAGCTGCGCCAGGCTTCCTTACCTGTCCATCGGGTGCACGCTTCTTGTCCGCAACGACTGCACCGGTGCGTCCGGTGCCGTCCAGGTGACCGCGTGCGGATCGGCCGCAAGCCGGTTCTGCGATCGATGCCTCAGCTGCGGCATCTCACCGCGCGGCCGGATCGTCGAGCTCACGATGGCAAGCTTCGTCGAACTCGGCGGTGAACTTCACAACGGCTGTTTCAACACGACCATGAGAATCGGTGGATGAGGATGCTCAGCGCCTTCCGCGAGATGCAGATCCCGCTGCTCGCCGCCTTGCTCATGCTCGCCTGCTCCGGCAAGGCAGCCCGGGCGGCACGATCGCGATCAATCGACGAGGGACTGGGGCCGACCACCATGTTCCCGATGCATCTGCGGCGTCCGGTGGCGACGGCCATGGGCGCAACCGAGTTGGGCCTCGGTCTCATGCTGATCGCCACAGCCGGGCCCTTTACGGTGTGGCCGGCCGCCGCGACCCTGGTGCGGCTCGGCGTGGTCCTGCTGTTCGCCACTGCGACGGCCGCGCTCCTCGAACTCCGGGCGCACCGGCTCGACGTCGGCTGCGGGTGTTTCGGCGACCTGAGCAGCACCCCGGTCAGCATGCGCACCATCGCCCGCTCCGGCCTCCTCACCGTCGCGGCCGCCGCCAGCGTGGGAGTCCCGCCGCTCCGGCTGACCGGGGACGGCATCATGCCCGGCGCGCTGCACGGCACGCTCGCAGCCCGCCTCCCGGTCGCGCTCGTCGCCGTCGAGGTCGCCCTGCTCGGCGCGCTCTCGCCCGAGCTTGGCGAGGCGCTGGTGCGACTCGGTTACCGCGAGCCCTGCGAGCGGCGCACGCTCTCGCCGCGGCGCACTTTCGCCGCGTTGCGGTCGAGCCGGGCCTGGCGCCGCCACGCCGCCCTGCTGACCAGCGCCGAACCGGCCGACATGTGGCGCGAGCTTTGCTGGCAGTACCTCGTGTTTCCCGGCGAGGTCGACGGCCGCGAGACGGACATCGTGTTCGCCGTCTACGCGAGGCGGTGGAGCCCGCCCATCCGGGCCGCGGTCATCGACGCGCTGACCGGCGAGGCGCTCACCCGCGCAGGCCGGCGGGACAAGACGCGGGCGTGGCAACCTGCCGCGCCGGAGAACGGCGAAGTCGTGGCTTCCCCAGGCGGAGAGATGG
Organism: uncultured Actinomycetota bacterium; assembly: GCA_963820395.1. Lineage (GTDB taxonomy): Bacteria > Actinomycetota > Actinomycetes > Streptosporangiales > Streptosporangiaceae > DATFVJ01. Next base: position 355,092 of record CAWGAE010000020.1, read on the forward strand.
GCGACTTAGCCCGCACAATTTAGGCGAGATGCGACTGTTTCACAATTGGATGAGCGTGTCAGATTGCGAGATACCGCCACGGTGGCAAGGGACCTGTCGGCATCGTCGCAGGTAACGTGATTTCGAACCAGCCCTCCGGGGTGAGCCTGAAAGATCAATCTCACGATGCGAGACGTTGAACTCGATTCTGCAACGGCCCCATGACGCTGCTAAACGAACCGGTTAACCCGCACTTCTGTGACCGAAGCTTCGCCGCGACCACCGTCAGTCACACTAGATACTTCTAGCCCTCTCTAGCATCATACGTAGATAGGCGAAGACGGCGGCAGAGATGCCCGGCTGCTGCGCGTCAGACCGGCTGGGCACGCAGGAACTGGCCAAAATGCGGAACGGTGAATGCGATGAGCCCGCGCTCCGAGCTGTAGATCAGGCCCTTCTTGATCAGGCCGTCACGGGCCGGCGATACGCTCGATGGTTTGCGCCCGAGCACGTCGGCCACGTTCGCGGTCGGCACCGGCTCGTCCCCGAGTGCCGCCATCGCGCGCATGTACTCGCGTTCCGCCGGTGTGGCCCGCTCGTATCTGCTGCCGAAGAATCCGACGGCAAGCTCGCCCTCCGCCTCCGGCGCTGCTACCCGCACATCGTCGGCGCAGATAGGGCTGGCAGTGGCGACGTCCCAGGTGACCTTGCCGTACGCCTGGACGAAATACGGATATCCATCGGCGGCCAGGTAGAGCGCGTCAAGAGCGCCGGGCTTGAACTCGACGCCCTCTCGTTCGGCAGGCGCGATCAGCGCAAGGTCGGCGGCCTCCCGGTCAAGCCGATCGATCCGGACATACCGGAACAGCCGCTCCGAGTAGCTCTTGCTTGCCGACAGCACCGACGGCAGGTGGGGCAGGCCAGCGCCGACCACGATGAGCGGCGCGCCGGTCTGTGACAGCTCATGGCACGCGGCGCAGAGCGCCGACACGTCGGTCGCGGGCACGTCCTGCATCTCATCGACGAACACCGCTATCCCAACCCCAAGATCGGTGGCGATGGACGCCGCGTCGGCGAACAACTCGGTGAGATCGATCTCCATGTCGCCGGAATCGGCACGGCCGCGTACCGCCAGGGCGTCGATGCCCAGCGTAACGGCCGCGCCCTTGGCCGCTTTCGGGTCGCGTGCGGCGAACGCCTTGAGCACCCCGAGGAAGTATTCGATGCGGTCCGGCGCCCGGTGCCGGGGGGCAAGTTCGCGGACAGCCATGTGCAGCGCGCCTGCAACCGGCCGCCTGATCGACTGATCCGGCCGAGCCTCGATCTTGCCGGTTCCCCACAGCCGCCCGATGGCCATCGACCGGAACGTGTTGAGCAGCACCGTCTTCCCGACCCCACGCAGCCCGGTCAGCACCATGCTGCGCTCCGGCCGACCACGGGCGACGCGCTCGAGCACCACCTCGAACTGGCTGATCTCACGATCGCGACCGGCGAGTTCGGGCGGGCGCTGGCCAGCGCCCGGAGCATAGGGATTGCGTACCGGGTCCACACCATCGGACTCTATGACCGGATCTAGCCGGTACCGTAGATTTCCGTAGAAGCCGCTACCGCGTGTCGCACGGCCCGCCACACGGCCCGGTCCGCACGACCCAGCAGCGGACCGGGTGGCGGGCCCGGTCCGCAGCTCCCCCTGCGGGTTCAGTGGCGCAGATCGAGTTCGGTGATCGCGTCGGCGAAATACACGCCCCTCGTGCGGCGCGACGGCGAGCCCGAACAGCGCTCCCGCGCCCGGCGGGCTACCGGAGGTGTCGAGTGCTTCCGTCGCGCCCTGCTTACCGGCCGGGTCGTCTCCACGATGTTCCCGTCGCCGCTGTTCACGGTGAGAACATCGCCGTTCGGCGCGATGGCATGACCCGGCGGGCCATTCAGCGCGCTATTCTTACTGACCGTCGTGCCGGCCCCCGCTGAGCCGGCTCGAAGGACCGCGCTCTGGATCGCGACGATCTGCTGTGCACGGTGTCCGCCACGGAAAGCGTCTCGTCGCGGCCGATGCACAGCACGCTGCATCTGCTCCCAATTCCCATCCGTGCGCACACAGGCGCGCTGCCAAGCCCTGTGCTGCCAGTCCGGTGCGGGCAGCGCCGTGCTGCCAGCCCGGTGCGGGCAGCACATAGCCGACGGCGACGCCACCGCCGGCGACAGCCTCAACACGAGCCGGCCGCCAGACCGGTTCAGGTCCGGCGGCCGATTTCTATTCCGGCAGCTCCGCCGCGACCGGCGCAAGCTGGCGAGGATGATCTTCCTGCCGGTCCTGCTGCTGATCATTTTCGGATACGCGGCCAGCTTCGACGATCGGGCCGCAGGTGGGGCTGGCCGCGCAGCTGCGCGCACCCTTCCAGGCAGTGACGGTCGGGCCCGGCGAGAACCGGACCGACGCGGTCGCGGCGTTGCTTGACGGGCGCACCCGGCTGCCATCGTCACGGGGACCGGCGGGATCACGGTGTTGCGGGACGGCTCACAGCTGTTCACCGCGAACGCGGCCAAGGCCGCGATGGCCGCGTGGTCATCGGTGTCATCCACGTCCACGGCGGCGGACCCGGCCGCGAACCCAGCGGCGAACCCAGCGGCGAACCCAGCGGTGGCCGGGCTCGCGCCGCGGGTGAAGGGGCTCTACAACCCCGGCCTCAAGACATCCAGAGACAGCCGCACCGCGGGCAGACGGCACCGCGGCAAGCCCGCCCGGGCACGGGGACTGACGCACCGGCGTTCCCGCGATCGCGGTGGATCTTCCCGCGGATAAAGGCAAAACGCCGCGATCGGCAAATTTTCGCGCGATAAAACTCAGCTCCGTTGAATTCTGCTCTTGCCAAGCTGCCGCCTGCACGCATACGATGCTCGCGCTCACCCAGAACAATTACGGCAACTCCGCGGGGGATCAGAAATGCGGCAATACCGCGGCAAAGTTCCAGCCGCATTGCGGCAGTACCAGCACAGCACCGTCAAGGTGGTCCTGGCGGCACTCGTGTTGGCTCCGCTGGCCGCCTGGACCAGCCAGAGAATGCCGCTTGCCGCAGATTACCGCAACCCGCGGGCGGCCTTTGTTCATGGCCGGGCCGCCGACCCAGGAGGCGTCAGCGGCCCGATCGTTTCCGCGATCCCCGACAAATGCCTTGACAGCTACCCTGACTATGGGTTGAAGGGCCTTGTCGCGGGTATCCATCGCTGTACCGGTGAGAGCCCGCAGCGCTGGACTCTGCCGGGTGACAACACCATCCGGATGAGAGGCAGATGTCTCGCAGTCAACGGGAAGTCCAGCGGAACCGGCGCTGTCCTGGCCAAATGCATCGGCTCAGCTGCCCAGTTCTGGGAGGCCAACGGCCTCGTCAGGATGCCGGGCGACGAGCTTGTCAATCCATGGTCGGGCAAATGCCTCAACTACCCGCATGGATCCATCACCGACCACGCACAGGTCAAGCTTTACCGGTGCAACAGGTCACCGGCTCAGATCTGGTACCTCCCGCCAGGCTAGTCATAATTTATGAAATAGCCCGGCGGACAGGCCGCGCGCCGTTCCGCCCATACCTGCATAGAGTTCACCAGCCCCCCAGGTAGCAGTGGGTCAAACGATGTCGGCTCGAGTCGACGGTATAACCGCTCGGCCGAACCGCGGCTTTCGAGGGATCCAACTCAAAATTGGGGGCATCTGCATGAATCTTAACGAAATTCAACTCGGCCGCGGGAAACCGCACAGGGCCGTGGCAATCATCTCCGCGGCCACAGCCGCCGGCCTGATGTTGATCGGCGCTCCCGCGCAGGCGCGCCAGCTCTCACCACATTCCCCCGTCCGGCATCCTCCCGTCCGGCATTCCCGCATGCGGAATTCCACGGTCGCGCCGCGCCGCCTGGATCCCGACCACGACGGCGACACCGATGTGCGCGCCGTCTGCGACCGTCCCCGCCCCCGCCACGCCGCTTGCCTGTCCATGAAGGTCACCGACATGGACACCTATCGCGGTCCCCGGCCCGCCGCCGTGGGCCCCGACTCCGTCCAGCCCGCGATCTTCGGGTTCACCCCGGCCCTCCTGCAGCGCGCCTACAGCCTGCCGTCGGGCCGTGGCTCGGGCCGCACGGTCGCGATCGTGGACGCCTACGACGACCCGAACGCGGCGTCCGACCTGGCCACCTACCGCCGCACCTTCGGCCTGCCCCCCTGCACCACCTCGAACGGCTGCTTCAGGAAGGTCAACCAGAACGGCGGCACCAGCCCGCCCAGCGCGGACTCGGGCTGGGCCACGGAGATCTCCCTCGACCTGGACATGGTGTCGGCGGTCTGCCCCAACTGCCACATCCTGCTCGTCGAGGCATCCTCGGCCGAGCTCAGCGACCTCGGCACGGCGGTCAACCGGGCCGTCAGCCTCGGCGCCAGGTTCGTGTCCAACAGCTACGGCGGGGACGAGTCGTCCGCGGACGCCAGCTACGACCGCCTCTACTACAACCATCCCGGCGTGGCGATCACCGTGTCGGCCGGGGACGACGGCTACGGTACCGCCTATCCCGCCGCTTCGCGCTACGTGACCGCCGTCGGCGGCACCACGCTGAAGCCGGCCAGCACGCCACGCGGCTACACCGAAACCGCGTGGGGAAACTCAGGCAGCGGCGGGACCGGATCGGGCTGCTCCGCCTACGACGCCAAACCGTCCTGGCAGACCGACAGCGGCTGCGCAAGGCGCACCGCCACCGATGTCTCCGCCGTCGCCGACCCCGACACCGGCGTCGCCGTCTACGACACCTACCAGTCCGGCGGCTGGGCGGTCTACGGCGGCACCTCCGCCTCCTCGCCGATCATCGCCGCCGTCTACGCGCTCGCCGGAACCCCGGCCGCCGGCAGCTACCCATCCAGGTACCCCTACGAGCACGCCTCGGCGCTGCATAACGTGACATCCGGCGGCAACGGATCCTGCAGCCCGGCCTACCTGTGCACGGCAGGTCCCGGGTACAACGGCCCGACCGGCCTCGGCACACCGGACAGCGACACCGCATTCACCGCGCCCTGACACCCGCGAAAACAGATGCCATGACGGCTGCCGCGACACCCCGCGGCAGCCGTCATGGCTAATCCTTTGGTCCGCGGCCTCCACCGGCTCCTCCGTGGAGGCGGGTAGATTTCTGCGTGCCCATGGCGCGGATCTGGGGCGCTGGCGCCGCCCATCGCGCGTGATGGCCAAGTTGCCAATGTCATGTAGTGCCCTCAGATGATCAACACGTAGATTTGATCTTCGCGGTGACGCCGCGCGTGCGTCCGCTGCACGGTCTGCGAGGGTGGCTAACCGCGCACCACCAGCACTCTCCAGACCCCGTCACAGCCAAAATGACAGAAAGAACCACAACCAACGGCTATCCAGCGAACAGCGCCTGCCCCATCACCAGATACACCACTACTGCGCGGCGGGGGCTTCCCGTCGGGCAACTTCCCGTCCGACCTCTTACCATCCGACCGCTTCGCCTGCCTGACCGGGACCGCTATCGCGTGATCGACCGCATCCAGCGGCATCAAGGCAGCCAGCACCCCTCAAGCGAGACACAGTCCGAGCGGGCCACTGGCAGCCACCACGCAATTGTGCGCGATAGGCCGTGACCTGCCGGCCCACGGCCAGACCACGAAGGAACGCCATACACAATCAAGATCAACTTACGGCTGAGTGGCTTTGGACAACGAACCCGCCTGTGTCCGAGATGAACACCTCGTCGACCGAGCCGCAACTTCCGGCCCCGTGGTGATCCTCTGATACACCCAAAAGATGACATCTTCGGCAATGTGAACCACATGGGGTCATGAGACGTCTTGTGAGTATCGGACCGTCCATGTTGACGTTTGGTGTGGAGCGCCGGTGAGCCTTGTCCGAGGTTACGGCAGTCGGTGGTGGCGGGCTGACCTTCGTCGGCTACGAGGGCTTGCTCGGCCCGCAGGAAGGTAGACGTGTCGAGGGGTTGCGCGCTGGCTGTCGCGCCGGATGGACGTTCCATGGTGCGGGTTCGCGATGGCGAACGAGTTACCGGCGCCGTGGGACTGACGATGTCGTGGCAGTTGGCGAGAGCCATCGCCTGTCCCGCCGAGGACCCGTGTGGCAAGCCCATGTATCAGGAAGGGTTCGGCCGCCTCTGTGATGATAAGGACGGGAAAGGTGCACAACCCCGCACCGTCAAGCCAGTGCTCCAGTTGGCGGGAACCAGGGATTGCCAGTGATCGACCGCAGCCGACAGGCGGCCCCGGCTCGCCGCCAGCCTCCGACCAGGGCCCGCGCCGGGTACGAGCGTCGACCCCGTGGCGGGAGCGCGGATGTCTCGAGCAGTTGCCCGGGGGCCGTGGCGACCTGCGGCGGCGGGGTTGCAGCGATCATCTCGTCGCGGACGCCCAGAGGTAACGCTCAGCCGATCCTCGCCTTCCCGTCAGCCTCGCGCCGGATCATCAATTCAATACATGACCGGACACTACCACCGTAGCGTGTCATTGACATCACAGTCCGTAGTCATACCCCAGGGAACAGGAATTTGACAACGATGGGTATCTCCGAAGAACGGGAGTCTGCGGTACGCGGTTGCTGCCGTAAACGCCCAGTGCTGTTCGGCCGGGCTGTCGGCAGCTGCCTCTACCACGAGGGCCACCGCGCTTACCTCGATTTCTCCACTGGGGCCGGCGCACTCAGCGGCGGACACAACAATCCGGTGCTCAAACGCGCCCTGCTCGACTACCTCACCGGGGATCGGGTCATCCATTCCCCGGCGCCGAAGTCGGCTCGCAAGTTCATCGGCCGCACCAAAGTGATCACCTTCACCAACTGCTTCCACGGCATGACCGTGGGCGCGTGGGCGCGCCGTTTCGAGGTGACGCCTCTCGAGCTTCGGAGGTGCGATGGGCACGCACCGGCACCTCGCTGCCAGCCGCGACGCTGCGCCAACGACTCGCGACGGAGAACGCCTCAGTCAGGCACTCCCGTGTCAGGAGCCCTGACAATCGCACGGGTAACAAGCCAGTTATACAGTAAGTAACTGATTGGCTATCGAGAGTAGTTATGCGTTCACGCTAAGTAACTGACCAACTAAGTTGCGTAACAAATCTTCGGCCGGTTATACACGTGGCGCTATGTGTCCCGAGCTGCCGTGAACCTTCCAGGTGCGGCGCGCGTCTACGAAATGTTCAGACACGTCAATTTGTTGGCGACAACGAGCGACAACGAGGGGGGCTGGCATGCCAGTCGTATCTGTTCCCCAAGACTTCAACGAGGAAGAGCTCTACGTCGACCTTCGGTCGATCTTCGGCCACTCGCTCTTCCTGAAGTGTGAAGGCTTCAACTTCGCGGGCTCGATCAAGCTGAAGGCCGCGACCGAGATGGTGGAGGCGGCTGAGCGGGACGGAGCCCTGACGCCGGGCTCGATCCTGGTCGAGTCCTCGTCCGGCAACCTGGGCGTGGCACTGAGCATGGTCGCGGCGAGCAAGGGCTACCGCTTCCTGTGCGTGACTGACTCCCGCTGCAACCTGTCGGCCAGGCTGCTGATGGAGGCGCTGGGCGGCCGGGTGCACATCATCACCGAACCGGATGCCAACGGCGGCTTCCTCGGCGCGCGGATCGACTATGTCCGCGCGCTGTGCGCCTCCGACGACCGGTACGTGTGGCTCAACCAGTACACGAATCCGGGCAACTGGAAGGCGCACTACCGCACCACAGCGCCGGCGATCGCCCGCCAGTTCCCGCGGCTGGACGTGCTGTTCGTCGGGGCCGGCACCACCGGGACCCTGATGGGCTGCGCGCGCTACTTCCGCGAATGGCACCGGCCGGTGCGGGTGGTCGCGGTAGACACCGTCGGCTCGGTGACCTTCGGTGGTGCGCCGGGCCGCCGGATGATTCCCGGCCTGGGCATGAGCGTCCGTCCGCCGCTGCTCGACGAGTCCTATGTGGACGAGGTGGTCCGCACCGAGGAGGCGGACACCATCCGGGCCTGCCATCGCCTGGCCAGGCGCGGGTTCCTGTTCGGCGGCTCCACCGGCACGGTGGTCAGCGGCGCGATGGGCTGGCTGGCCCAGCATGACGCGGGTGAACTCACCGCGGTGGCCATCGCCCCCGACCTCGGCGAGCGCTACCTGGAAACCATCTACCAGACCAACTGGCTGGAGGATCTTTACGGCGAGGACGTGCTCAGCTCAGACGAGCCGACCGCCGGTCCCTCTCCCCCCGCCACGACGACACCCCGAAGGTCAGCAGGCCGGTCGCTGAAGCTATCGGCGCGTTCTTCACGCACTAGGACGTAGCCACTACCCGGCCCAATGCAGTTCGACGTCCCGCCGAACATGGCGCGAAATTGCGAACCCCTGGTTCAAGGAGCTGACGGTGAGAAAATCTGCCGAGGTCTTGACAGACGACCTGGCTGAATCTTCAACTACCCAGGTCGGGTACGCCGACCCGACCACCGCCGGCCTTGAGACGGTCCTCGCCGGGGTGCTGGCTGACGTCGTGGGCGTCGAGCGGGTGCCGGTGGATAGCCACTTCTTCGAGGACCTGGGCGCTGACTCGCTACTGATGGCCCGGTTCTGCGCTCGGGTCAGGAAACGGCCGGATCTGCCGTCGGTGTCGATGAAAGACATCTACCAGCATCCGACGATCAGCAGCCTGGCGCCGGCGCTGGCGGACGCCGCGCCCGCCCCTGCCCCTGTCGAGTCGCCGGTTCCGGGGCCGATCGAGGTGGCGGCACCGGCCAGCACGCTGCAGTACGTGCTCTGCGGCACGCTGCAGTTCCTGTTTTTCCTCGGATATGCCTACCTTGTCGTGCTGGTCGCCGGCCTGGGCTTCGAGTGGATCTCCACCGGCTCAGGTCTGATCGATATCTACCTGCGGTCGGCCCTGTTCGGCGGCGCGGCCTTCCTCGTCCTGTGTGCCCTGCCGATCTTGGCGAAGTGGGTGCTCATCGGCCGGTGGAAGCCCCAGCAGATCCAGGTCTGGAGCCTGGCGTACATCCGCTTCTGGATCGTCAAGACGCTGGTCCGGTCGAACCCGCTGGCACTCCTGTTCGCCGGTTCGCCGCTTCAGGTGCTCTATCTGCGGGCGCTGGGCGCGAAAGTCGGGCGCGGTGTCGCGATCTTCTCCCGGAACATGCCCATATGCACCGACTTGGTCACCATCGGTGCAGGTACGGTCATCCGGAAAGACGCATTCTTCCTCTGCTACCGGGCGCACGCGGGACAGATCCAGACCGGTCCGGTCACCCTCGGCCGGGACGTTTACATCGGCGAGAAGACCGTGCTCGACATCGGCACGTCGATGGGCGACGGGGCGCAACTCGGTCACACCTCCGCACTGCAAAGCGGCCAGGCGGTACCGGACGGCGAGCGGTGGCACGGGTCTCCGGCACAGCGCACGGAGGTAGACTACGTGAGGGTTGTGCCGACTCGTTGCGGTACGCTGCGCCGGGTCAGCTTCTGCGCCCTCACCTTGCTCGCCCTGTTCTTCCTGTACCTGCCGCTGGTCGAAGGGGGCCTGTATCTGCTGCTGGCCGCGAGGCCGTCGTCGGCCAAGCTGCTGGGTCAGGGCACGGGTGCGATCACTTCGGGAGGGCTTTACATCGACGCGCTGGTCCTGTCCCTTGTGCTCTTCTTCGGCGCCATCCTCGCCGGTCTCCTCCTCGTGGCCACTGTCCCCCGCGTGCTGAACCTGTTCATCAAGCCGGACACCGTCTACCCCCTGTACGGTTTCCACGACAGGATCCACCGGGCGATCGCGCGCATGACCAACATAAAGTTTCTCACGCGCCTGTTCGGTGACAGCTCCTTCATCGTCCATTATTTGCGCTACCTCGGGTACGACCTTTCCCAGGTCGAGCAGACTGGGTCGAACTTCGGCACTGAGGTGGCGCACGTGACCCCGTATCTGAGTTCTGTCGGCAGCGGAACGATGGTCGCCGACGGGCTGTCGATCATCAATGACGACTTCTCGAGCACGTCCTTCCGCGTTTCCCGGGTGTCGATCGGGCAACACAACTTCCTCGGGAACAGAATCGCCTATCCCCCGGGGGGCAGGACGGGCGACAACTGCCTCCTCGCGACCAAGGTGATGATCCCGCTCGACGGAAAGATCCGCGACGGGGTGGGCCTCCTGGGCTCGCCGTGTTTCGAGATTCCGCGATCGGTTGAGCGTGACACCCGGTTCGACCATCTGCGGACCGGGGACGAGCTGCGCCGCAACCTTGCCGCGAAGAACCGGTACAACATCCGGACCGTCGGTGTTTTCCTGTTCGTACGGTGGCTGCACCTGTTCCTGATCACGGTCCTCGGCCTGGCCGCCGTCGATCTTTACGGTAAGTACGCAAATGTGGCGAGTGCCGCAGTCTTCGCCCTCACCATCGTGTTCAGCGCGGTCTACTTCGTGCTGGTGGAGCGCTGCCTCACCGCATTCCGCCAGCTGCGGCCGAGATTCTGCTCCATCTACGAGCCGTACTTCTGGCGGATCGAACGCCTGTGGAAGGTGCCTGCAGAGGACTTCCTCCACTTCTTCGACGGCACCCCGTTCAAGAGCGTGGTCTGGCGGCTGCTGGGTGTCCGGATCGGCAGGAAGGTCTTCGACGACGGCTGCTATCTGACCGAGCGGACCCTCGCCACCATCGGGGACGGCTGCACGCTCAATGTGGGGAGCACCGTCCAGTGCCACTCGCAGGAGGACGGGACCTTCAAGTCCGACCGGAGCACGATCGGGGCCGGCTGCACCATCGGGGTCGGCGCATTGGTCCACTACGGCGTGACGATGGGCGACGGTGCGGTGCTCGCCCCCGACTCCTTTCTCATGAAAGGCGAGGAAGTCCCACCGCACGCACTGTGGGCGGGAAACCCAGCCAGGGAGATTCGAAAATGACCATTATCAGCCTGCGTGACAAAGTGACTACTGCGGAGGCCGGGCGGGAGTTCTGGCGCGGTGTGCTCGTCGCTGGCGGGTTCACCGCGATCCCGCGGTGGACCCTCGATCCGGTGCCTGGCGTCGTCGAGCACGAGGCGACGATCCCCGGCGACCTGGTGGCGGCGTTGCGCGCGCTGGCAGACGAGCTGGCGGTGCCGCTCAGCTCGGTGCTGCTGGCCGCGCACGCCAAGGTGCTCGCCGCCTTGTCCGGCGAGCGCGAGATCGTGACCGGCTACGTCGCAGCGGAGGGCGCCTGGCCGTTGCCGTGCCGGCTGACGACCGGACCGGATTCGTGGCGCACGGTGCTGGCGGACACCCATCGAGTCGAGTCGCAGCTGCTGACGCACAAGGACTTCCCGGTCGATGATCTCAGGCGCGAGCTGGGCCTGACCGAGCCGTCATTCGAGATCGTGTTCGATCCGACCGGCAGCGACAGTGTCCGCGGCGAGCTCGCGGAGGACACTGCGCTGTGGACGGGGATCTCCCAACACGGCGGCCGGCTCGGGCTGCGTATGCGGTACCGGACCGACGTGCTCGACGCGGAATGCGCCGCCAGGATCGCCGGATATCACCTCACCGCGCTCGCGCTGATCGCGGCCGATCCGGGCGCCGAGCATGAGCGGCAGAGCCTGCTGTCCGCTGATGAACTCCACTACCAGCTCGAAGGGCTTGCCGGACCGCGCCGGGAGCTGCCGGACCGCAGGTTCCACGAGCTGTTCGAGCAGCGGGCAGCGGAACACCCGGACGCCGTCGCCGCTGTGCACGGCGACCGGCAGTTGACCTACCGGGAACTCAACGCCCGGGCTAACCGGCTGGGACGAGCCCTGTTGGCGCGGGGGCTGCGCCGCGAAGGTGTCGTGGCGGTGGTGACCGAGCGCAATCTGGACTGGATGGCCGCCGTCCTGGCGGTTTTCAAGGCCGGTGGCGTGTACCTGCCCATCGAGCCGCATTTCCCGGCCGATCGCATCGCGACCACGCTCTCCCGTGCCGGGTGCGGGCTCGTGCTGACCGAACCCGCCAGCACCACCACGCTCGACCAGGCCCTGGACTCGCTGTCCGGAGTCCAGACGCTCTTCGTCGACGCAGCCTACCGGGAGGACCATGCCGAGGGTGATCTCGGCGTTAGCGTCGCACCGGATCAGCTCGCCTACATCTACTTCACCTCCGGCTCCACCGGTGAGCCCAAGGGCGCGATGTGCGAGCAAGCGGGCATGCTCAACCACCTCTACGCCAAGATCGACGACCTGAAGATCGGCGAGGGGCAGGTGGTCGCCCAGACCGCACCACAGTGCTTTGACATCTCGCTATGGCAACTGGTTGCCGCGCTCCTGGCCGGTGGGCAGACCCTGCTCGTCGAGCAGGAGACGATCCTGGACGTCCAGCGGTTCGTTGACAAGATCATCGGCGGTAGGGTGGCCGTACTCCAGGTCGTGCCGTCGTACCTGGAAGCCGTGCTGTCCTATCTGGAGCAGTACCCCCGCGAGCTGCAGGACCTGCGGTGCGTGTCGGTCACCGGCGAGGCGTTGAAAAAAGAGCTCACGCAGCGCTGGTTCGCGGCGGAGCCGAACATCAAGCTGGTCAACGCGTACGGGCTGACCGAAACCTCCGATGACACCAATCACGAGGTGATGGACCGGGTGCCGGACGGAGAACGGGTCCCGCTCGGTCACGCCGTCAACAACGTGCACGTCTACGTCGTCGACGAGCACCTGTCACCGGTGCCGCTTGGCGCCCCCGGTGCGATCGTCTTCTCTGGGGTCTGCGTCGGCCGCGGCTACATCAACGACCCCGAGCGCACCCGGCTGGCCTACCTGGCCGATCCGCACCGCCCCAGCCAGCGGCTGTACCGCGGCGGTGACTACGGCCGCTGGCTGCCCGGCGGCAAGCTGGAATTCCTCGGCCGCCGGGATACCCAGGTCAAGATCTCTGGCTTCAGGATCGAGATCGGCGAGATCGAGAACACTCTGCTGCGGGTGCCCGGTGTCCGCGACGGTGCAGTGGTGGTCGCCGGGCGGGCGGGCCAGAGCAAGCACCTGGTGGCGTTCTACAGCGGCCCAAGGCCACTAGACACCGGTGTGCTGCGGAACCGCCTGGGTGAGTCGCTGCCCGCATACATGGTCCCGTCGGCCTTCCACTGGCGGGAAAGTCTGCCGCTGACCGCCAACAGCAAGATCGACAGGAAGGCGCTGACGGCGCTCGCCGGCGAACTCGACGTCGCCGAGGAAGACTACCACGCGCCGATTACGCCGACCGAGCAGCGGCTGGCGGCCGTATGGGCGAAGGTACTCGGGATCCCGCAGGACCAGATCGGCCGGCTGGACCACTTCTTCGACCGGGGCGGCACGTCGCTGTCGGCGGTGAAGCTGGCGATCAGCCTGAACCGTGCGGTATCCCTCAAGGATCTCACCGGTCACCCGATCCTCGCCGACCTGGCCGGGCTGGTCGACGGTAGGTCCGAGCGGCGCTCCAAGCTGCTGCAGTCACTGTCGGAATCGGACGGCGGGCCGGCCGGTGCCCTGGTGTGCTTTCCCTACGCCGGCGGTAACGCGGTCAACTTCCAGCCGATGGCCCGCGCGCTGCGGGGCAGCGGGCTGGCGGTCTACGCCGTCGAGCTGCCCGGTCACGACCTGGCCGCCAAGAGCGAGCCGTTCGCGCCGATGGCAGAGGTGATCGAGCAGGTCGTCGGCGAGATCACCCGGCGTGGCCTGACTGGGATCCTGCTGTGGGGCCAGTCCTCGGGCACCGCGTTCGCCGTGGAGACGGCCCGGAAGTTGCAGGAACGCGGGGTGGACGTCCAGCGCGTGTTCCTCGGCGCGCAGCTGCCCGGTGATGCCGCCGACCGGCGCGCCGCCATCACCGAGCTGACCGGGCGGAGCAATGCCGAGATCGCAGCGGGGCTGAGCGCAGGCAGCGGCTACACCGAGCTCGGTGAGCTGGATGCGCAACGCGCCGAGCATGTCGGTGCCGCATACCGGCACGACTGCGTGTCCGCACACCGCTATTTCGCCGACGCCCTGGACACCCCGCCGGCGGTGAAGCTGTTCGCGCCGGTCACCGTGGTCGTTGCCGCCGACGACCCGAGCACGGCGGGTTCCGCCCGCCGGTACCGCGACTGGCAGCTGCTGGCCGAGCACGTCGACCTGCACGAGCTCGCGGGCGGCGGCCACTACTTCCTGCGCACCCGTCCGGCCGAGGCGGCACAGGCCGTGCAGCGCGCTACCGCAATGTTGGCTTCTTCTTGAGTAGCAAGAGAAAGGACATCGAGATGTCGTCCTCATCCCCCCCGGCGTCCCTGCTCGACGTGGACCTACAACCCGGCAAGCCTCCGATGCTGGCGGCCGAGGCCACCGGCGACGCGCCGCATTGGGCGGCGGGGCACCGGGACGCGCTGCGCGCCATCGTCGCCGAACACGGTTCGGTCCTGGTCCGCGGCCTAGGGCTGCGCGACGCGGCCGAGGTCGGTGCCGTCTTTCAGCGGCTGGCCACCGGCCTGATGACCGAGAAGGAGGCCTTCGCGCCCCGGCGGACCTACTCCGACGGCGTGTACTCCGCAACGAAGTGGCCGCCGAACCAAGTGATGTGCATGCACCACGAACTGAGCTACGCGCTTGAGTTCCCCGGCCTGATGCTATTCGCGTGCCTCATCGCGCCTACCGGCGGCGGGGCGACCGCGGTGGCCGACTCGCCGACCGTGCTCGACGCGCTGCCCGCCGAGCTGGTCGAGCGGTTCGAGCGGCAGGGCTGGCTGCTCACCCGCAACTACAACGAGGACATCGGGGCGTCGGTCGCCGAGGCGTTCGGCACCGAGGACCGCGGCGCCGTGGAGAGCTACTGCCGCGCCAACGCGATCGAATTCGAGTGGCAACCCGACGGCGGGCTGCGTACCAGGCAGCGCCGCAGCGCCGTGGTGCGTCACCCGGTCACCGGGCAGCGCTGCTGGTTCAACCAGATCGCGTTCCTCAACGAGTGGACGATCGACCCCGAGGTGCGCGAGTTCCTGGTGGACGTCTACGGCGCCGACGGACTGCCGTTCAATACCCGCTTCGGCAACGGCGACCCGGTCGGCGAGGACGTCGTGCAGCTGCTCAACCAGGTCTACGAGGCTAACACCGCCCGCGAGCCGTGGCAGTCCGGTGACCTGCTGCTCGTCGATAACATCCGCACCGCGCACAGCAGGGAGCCCTTCGAGGGACCGCGCGAAGTGCTGGTCGCGATGGCCGACGTGGTGCGCCTGGCCGACTGCTCGCCCACCGTCGAGAGGTGACCGCCGGATGACCACCATCGATTCCACCGCAGCGGAGTCCGCAATGTCTGGGCCGGTCACCGTGCCGCCGTTCGCGGTGATCTCCGGTGGCCAGGTCCAGCACGCGCTGCGGGGCCGGGAGAAGCAGATCGTGGAGCTGGTCGAGGCCACCTACCGGCTGCACGGCGCGGGTGACTCGGTGAACCCGCCGTCCTATTTCCTGCGTTTCCCCGACCGCCCGTCCGACCGGATCATCGCGCTGCCCGCCTCGATCGGCGGGCAGGTGCGGGTGGACGGGCTGAAGTGGATCTCCAGCTTCCCGGGCAACGTGGCGGCCGGCATCCCGAGGGCCTCGGCCGTGCTGATCCTCAACGACCACGACACCGGCTACCCGTTCGCCTGCCTGGAAAGCTCGATCATCAGCGCCACCAGGACGGCCGCGTCGGCGGCGCTGGCGGCCGACTGGCTCAGCCGCGGCCGGCCGCGGCAGGCCCGCGCCGGGTTCTTCGGGACGGGCCTGATCGCCCGCTACATCCACACCTTCCTGGCCGCCACCGGCTGGTCGTTCGACCAGATCGGCGTGCACGACCTGTCCGCCGGCAGCGCGGCCGGCTTCCGCGGTTACCTGGAGCAGTCGGGCACCGCCAGCCGGATCACCGTGCACGACACCCCCGGGCAGCTGATCCGCTCCAGCGACCTGGTGGTCTTCGCCACCGTCGCCGGTCAGCCACATGTCAGCGACCTGTCGTGGTTCGAGCACAACCCGCTGGTGCTGCACGTGTCGCTGCGCGATCTCGCCCCGGAGATCGTGCTCGCCTCGGCCAACATCGTCGATGACATCGGGCACTGCCTGAAGGCCAGCACCTCGCCGCACCTGGCCGAACAGCTCACCGGCAACCGGGACTTCGTGTCCGGCACGCTGGACGACGTGATGGCCGGGCGGGTGACCGTGCCAGCCGGCCGGCCGCTGGTGTTCTCCCCCTTCGGCCTGGGAGTACTCGACCTCGCGGTCGGCAAATACGTCTACGACCAGGTGGCCCGCTCCGGCGGGCTGCACGTCGTCGACGACTTCTTCCACGAGCTGCGCCGGTACGGATGAACAGTACGTCTCTTACGCCGATGGCCGTCACGTAACGTGACGGCGCGAAGGGATAGCGCGTTGGACATGGCGCAGTGCCTGGAAGTACGTGCCAGACGGACTTCGGTGGTGAATGCGATCCCGACGCGCTCCCCCGGTCGGCAGCCGCCCGCACTGCGATAGGCCATCCCCGATCCGGTTCGCACCGCACGACCATCAAATGCCGCCGCGTTCAATGTCCACTGGCTTTAGCCACGAATCCGGCAGGTCGCGCAGATGCAAGCAGATGCAAACGGAGCCTCAACGGCTCGGCTCCGCGCCCATCCTTAATCCGGACTTACTTGGCCCCAGCGTCCCAACCAGCCTCTGACCTGGGCATTCCCACGAACCCACACCCGGCTTGCATGCTACATGCCCTGACCACCGGAAACGAATACTGCTGGTAGCCGATCAAACCCGGGATGCGGCGATGGTTTAGTGGCCACTAAGACCATCCCTGTGGTGGCGTTTCCCCCGTGCAGGATAAGACTTGACCTTCAAGATCAAGTAAGTCGGCTTAATCTTGGTGCTGGCGTGATCGGCGAGTGCCGTGTGGCAGCCGCAGCGTCGGCCATCGGCAACGCGCCCACGCCCTGGACGAGGATCAGCAAGTTACCATGGACCGCACTCAGGGGCCGTAGGCCCAGAACGTCACCACGTTCCCCGCGACCGGATTAATCTTGCGCTAGTCACATCGAAGGCTCGCTCACCTCCGGCCACAATTTGGCGAAACGACATCCGGCCACCTAATTGATCACGTGCCAGCTTCACGGTACATTGACACCGGGAATGATCTTCTCAACCCGCTGCTGAAAGTGGCCGCGATCTCTTCGGATCTGACTCTTCGGATCTGACACGGCCTGCTGGCGATGCTAAAGAGCCGGACGGCGGCTTCGACTGCACTGTTATAGAGGAGAGTGAGTCCACAGTGGACCGTTTGGCCAAGGGAAGTTCGTTGAAGCGCCTGATTGCCCTCGTTGCCGGCCTGGTGATCCTTTTCGGCGGAGCGGCGGCGTGCGGCTCCTCCAGCAAGTCGACGAGCGCAGCCCCGCCGGCCACCCAGGCGTCCGGCGCCGTCACCCAGACCGGCTCGTCGACTGGCACCTGTACGGAAGCGGGGACCCGCAAGATCCCAAAGACTCGGCTACTGGCCGATCTCGGCCTCACCTACGGGGCGTTCCACCGCTATCTGTACAAGCCATACAAGGCCGGATCATTCCACAAGGGCGCCGACGGACGAACCAAGGCAATCATCAAGGCGGGGCTCGCGTCCGCAGCGATCATCAAGCTGCTCAGCAACGCTAGCAAGAACGCCGCCGCGGACCCAACGTTGTGCAAGTTCGTACCCAATATCAACGGCATCAAAGCTAGCCTGGCCGGCCTCGTCAGTAAGATCAAGGGCGGTACTGCCACCTCAAGCGACGTCGACGGCACGAGCAGCATGTTCGACCAGCTAAAGAACGGCGCGGGGTTCACCGCGCCGAGCACGTCGTCGCTGCCCGGACTGGGCTGAGCCCATTGTCGCCAGGCGTGGCAAAGGCGTGCGGCACCGCTGGTTGCGATCAGCTCGGCGGACAGTGGCCTTGCCTTCGGTCGACGTGCGTCCGGACGGACCAGGCGGCGGTCCCAGCACGCCGCGCCACGCCAACTCGTCACCAGGCCCGGCTGTTCGAGATCCGGTGCATGGTTTGCGCGCATCGGACCTCGATCAGCCGGTCCTGCCCCTCCGGCGGGCCAGGGTATCGACGGTCACGGCTACGAGCAGCACGATCGCGGTGACGATATCGGTGGCCGCGGCGCTCATCCCGATCAGGCCCAAGCCGTTATAGATCGTGGCGACGACAAGCCCGCCCAGCAGCGCATGCAGCATCCTGCCGCGGCCGCCGAAGAGGTTGGTGCCGCCGATGACAGCCGCGGCCACCGCGAAGAGCACGTACCTGCCACCATCAAGGTCGGTGCCGATCGAGTCCAGCTGTGACGCGAGGATGATTCCCCCGAGGCCGGCAGTTAGGCCGCACAGCGTGAAGGCCATCGTCCGGATGGTGATCAGGTTGACGCCGGCCCTCCGGGCCGCCTCGGCGTTGCCGCCGATGGCGTAGATGTAACGCCCGAAACGGGTCCGCCCGGTCAGCACGGTCCACAGCACCACGACGCCGAGCACAATGGGGACGATCCAGGGGACGCCGCGCAGCGTCACCGGGCCCACGCCTCGGTTGGTATTGCCAACGGTGACCACCACGACGCCGGCGACCGCCATCACGGCGATCTTCAACAGCGTGACGCCGAGTGGTGGTGCCACTAGGCCGCTGGCCCGCCTGCGGCGGTCGCGCATGATCATGAATAGGCCGACCAGCCCGACCAGGACCACCATGACAATCCAGCCTGCCACCGGGCTGAGGTTCCCTGCGGTCAGGTCGTAGATGATGTCGTTCGGGTTCCCGATCGAACCGCCAGCGCCATGGCCGCTGCGGGCGACCAGGATGATCATCAAACCCTCCAGGCCGAGCAGCCCGGCCAGAGTGACCACGAAAGACGGCAGACCCAGCCGCGTGATCAGACTGCCCTGTGCGAGGCCGATGAAAGCGGTGACGGCCAGCCCGATAAGGATGGCCACCCACCAAGGCAGCGTATAGACCGCCCAGAGGGTGACCACCGCGCCGATCCCGGCGTTATAGCCGACGGACAGGTCGATCTCACCGAGCAGTAGGACGAAAACCTCCGCCATGCCAAGCACGATGAACGGAGCGCCCTGGATCATCAGGTTGACGAGGTTGCCCGCGGACAGGAACAGCGAGTTCTTCGCCTGGAAGAAGATGACGATCGCGATCAGGCCCAAGATGATGGGCAGCGCGCCGCTCTCTCCGTTCCTGACCCGCTTGAGCCAGATGCGAGCGTAATCGCCGACCGAGTCGGCGATCAGCTCCGGCGCTCCGGCGATCGCGGCATCTTCGCCCGCTGCCTCCTCGGCCGCAGGCTCAGCCGCGACAATCACGGGCGCATCGGAGTCTGTCGGACCCAACTGACCGCCATGCGGTGTCGGTGACATAGTTTCAGCCTTCCGTGCCGCGGCCACGACCGCCCGGCGGCGCGGGCTGGCCTGCGTTGCCGTTCCCCCCGCCCAGCCGGGCGGAGGTACCGGTGGTCATCAGCTCCACCACCGACTGGGTATCGAAATCCGACGCAGGACCCGCCGCGGCAAGCCGGCCCAGGTAAAGCACCGCAATTCGGTCGGCGACCTGGAACACCTCGGTGAGGTTGTGGGAAATCACGATGACCGCGTGTCCCCGGCTGGCGAGCCGGCCGATGAGGCGGAGGACGAGCTCGGTCTGGGTGACACCGAGCGCCGCAGTGGGCTCGTCCATGATGACGAGCCTGGCATCGAGCATCACGGCCTTGGCCACCGCGACTGACTGGCGCTGGCCGCCGGACAGCGAGCCCACCGGTTGCCGGATCGAGCGCACAGTCACGACCTTCAGGTCAGTGAGCGTCCGCTTCGCGGTCAGCTCCATGCTGACCTCGTCGAGCAGCCCATGCCGCAGCACCTCGTGGCCGAGCAGCATGTTCTGTACGATGTCCAGGTTGTCGCAGAGCGCCAGGTCCTGATAGACGGTCGCGATGCCAAGGTCGGTCGCGTCCTTCGGGCCATGCAGATGGACCGGTTTGCCATTCCACAGTATCTCGCCGTGGGTCGGTTCCCAGATTCCGGAGATGGTCTTGATCAGTGTCGACTTGCCCGCGCCATTGTCGCCTACCAGAGCCGTTACCTGGCCCTCGGGGATGTCGAGGTCGATGTCCGCCAGTGCATGCACCGGGCCGAAGCTCTTCCCGATCCCGTGCAGGCGCAGCAGCGGCGCGTCCGCCTGGTCTGGCGGGGCGGTTCCGGATGGCGCCCGGCCCGCTGCCGCGGGCCGGGCGCCATCGCCAGCTGTCACCACTGCGAGAATCCAGCTATGAGTCGAGCGCTCATGATCACCCCGTGATCCCTGCCGCCGCGCAGGCCGCCTTGTACTTGGGCGTGCAGAGCTGCGATGCCGGCACGAACTTGTCGGCGATAACCGTCGCGTTCATATTCGACGTCGTCACCCACACCGGCGCCAAGAGCACTGACGGAACGGCAACATGGGCCACCGTGTCGGGAACACTGCCGTTCACGAGGCCCGAAGCAGGCGTCAGGCCGGTCCGGAGGTACATCGCGAGCGCCGCCGCAGCCTGGGCCTCAAGGTAGATCGGCTTGTACACGGTCCCGCACTGGTACCCGGCAAGGATGTTCTGCAGCCCCACCAGGGTCGCGTCCTGCCCGGTCGCCGGGAACGTCTTGGCCTTGACTCCCAGGGTCTGGAGGTAGTGGATGATCGGGGCCGCGTTCTCGTCGTTGGGGGTAAGCACGGCATTGATGTTCTTGTGCGCGGTGAGCTGCCCCTGGAACTCGGTCTCCGCGGTGGGCGGGTCCCACGTTCCAGCTGCGTTACCGACCCGCACCCACGTGCCGGACTTGAAGTACGGGGCCATGACGCTGGTGTAGCCCTGCGCGAACAGGGTGGCATTATTGTCTGTCGGCGCACCGTACATGACGAGCACGTTCGGCTTCTTGACGCCCAAGGCGGAGACGCAGCTGACCAGGCCCTGGCCCAGGAGTTGGCCGACATGCACGTTGTTGAAGCTCACGTAGTACTTGCGGCCGCCGCCCAGGGTCAGCCGGTCGTAGTCGATGACAGCCACGCCGTGGGCCTTGGCGTACTTCTCGATCGACGTGCCGACGCCGGAGTCGAGCGGGTCCATAATGAGAACGCTCGCGCCCTTGGTGATGTCAGCCTGGGCGTCGCTCAGCTGGGTTGCGTCGCTGCCCTGTGCATTCTGCACGGTGAACTGCGACGTCTGCAGGCCCGCCGTTTCGAGAGCCTTCGTCAGGTAGGGCGCGTCGAATTCGACATAGCGGGCGGATGAGACGGTGTCCGGTAGAATGACACCAACGTTGCCCTTGCCGCGAGACGCCAGTGACTTCAGCGCGGTCATCTGCGAGAAATCGTTCGTGAACGACGTGGCGGAGATCGACGGCGCGGCCGCGAAGCTGCTTGAACCTGTGGCACTGCTGGAAGACGAGCCGCTGCTGCCGCAGGCAGCTAGGAGAAGAGCCGCGCTGGCGGCGACTGCCGTCAGCGCGGCCCTCCTGGTACCTGAGTACAAGGGAACCACCTCGCTCATGGGTGGGACACGTCGGGACACGGACGCGCCGAGGGCAGGTCCGGGTGACGGTCACCGCGGGCCCGGAACTATCTGGGAAAACACTAGGCCGAGGAGAATAAACGCGTGCATTAACATCCACGTAACCAGGTGAAAAATTCATCAACACCGCCGGGCCAGCTCGGCCCTGGCCCGCGCCTCGGGCCGACCGAGGGGCAGCGGCGCCGGGTCACTCCGCTGCGATGCGGTAGTCGGCTCTGGGCTGGGTGATGGATCGGCGGGGTGCCCCCGCCCGGCTTCAACTGGCCCGCAGGCGCCGGATGTAGACCCGCACATACTGGGTCTTTGTCTCGTAACCGTGGCCCGATACCCGGCGGAGCAGATGCGTCCGTCAGAGCTTTCCCCTGTTGATCGAGCATTCCCCTGTTGATGGCACCGCTTGGCATGCGCCGGCGCCGCATTGGCTCGAAGGGCGCGAGCGCCACGTCGGCGGGCATCCTGGCGCTGTCATCGGCGACGGTCACCGGCACTGCGGCCGCCCCGTCCACGGTCGCGGTGACCGGCACCCCGGTGCCGGGTGGATTATTGGTGACGCCGACCGAAGCGGCCTGGCCGTCGGCGTAATCCGCAATCCGGGCGCCGGAAGTGAAGCGGACGAGGTTGACGATCATCCGCGACGGTTCTTCTCCCCGGTAGATCGGGTTGATGTAGACGTCGCCGTTGAAGGTGCTGGCCGGGCCCTTGGCGGTGGGCGTGGTGGGCTTGAGTTCCGCGTGTGCTCCTAGGCACACCGTCCGGCCAAAAGTACGTCACCGGCCCGGTGTGAACCCCGCACCGCCGCAAAACCCGCACCGAGCGGAGAAGCCGCATCCGGGCGGGGACGTAGGCCCGCGCCCCACGCGGAGGTCTGATTCAAGGTTTAGGGTCGGCGGCAATGATTCACTTCAGGCCACTTGCCCTATGTAGCTCTTTATAGTGTTATTCCTTGATCAATCAAGATTTGAGCGCATTAATCCCAGTCATCTGACTCCCGATGTGTGACTTGTTCCGCGCCAGTGCTGGCGGTAGTATCCCCCCACGGGGGAAACGGGCATCAGGTGCAATGCACCGCACTTGCGGGAATCTGCCATCGGATAGATGGACGCGAAGGCATCGCGCGGAATTACCCGCAGCGTTGGAGGGCGCGCCGCCTTGGCGGCGTGGCAGGCACGTTCACCAGACAGCGTCAGGCCGGATGCGGAACCGCCAGATAGGCCATCGGGGGGTGGGGCATGATCTCAGCCGCGTCAGGGGTCACGCTATGGCACACGAGCAGGGCCACCGGAATGTTCAGCGTCTGGCTGCTATCCACCGCGATCATCCTCGGCGTGCTTGTCAACCAGAAGGGACGCCTGACTGGGCTACCGAGATTCGGGGCCGAAGGACTGCACCGCAACATCTCTTTGCTCGCCTTGGCGTTTGTCGCCGTCCATGTGGTGACGGTGGTTATCGATCCTTATGTGAACACCAGCGTGGCCGACGTGTTCATCCCGTTCGTCTCGTCCTACAAGCCCGTGTGGACCGGCCTCGGCGCGGTATCCGCCGACCTTTTCGCTGCGGTGATCATCACCAGTCTGGTGCGGCAGCGGATAGGGCATCGCACGTGGCTGGCGATCCACTGGCTCGTCTACATCGCATGGCCAGTCGCCCTCATCCACGGCCTCGGCACGGCCACCGACCTGCGCTCCGGCTGGGAGTTCGGCCTGACATGCGCGTGCGTGGTCGGCGTCGGCCTGGCCGCGAGCTGGCGGCTGGCCGCCGCGATCCGGGCCGTGCCGCGCGGCCGCCGTGCAGCCTCGATTCTGGCCGAGATCCATCCAGCACCGGGACAGCCGACCGCCCGCCCCGGCTCACCAGGACCGCCCCCAGCTGGCCAGGTGCCGCCCGTGACAACGCACCGGACGATCCCGTGAACGGAGACGATCACAGGTGCCGCTTAGCGAAGACATTGCCGGAGCTCCCGGCACGTGTGAACAGGCCGTAGGGCCCGGTCGGCTGTTGCCCGTGGGCCCGCACCAGGCGGCCGACCTTGACCAGCATCTTCACACACACGGACCGTTGCCATACCAGGACGGTCCGAAATTGATCGCAGCAGCTGGTGAGGCCGGTCTTACCGGCCGGGGCGGCGCCGCGTTCCCCACCCACCGCAAGCTTCAAGCCGTTCGTGGCGCTGGCGAACCGCCGGTGGTCGTCGCCAACGGCGCGGAAAGCGAGCCGGCGAGCGCCAAGGACAAGACGCTGCTGTTGGTCTCCCCGCATCTGGTACTCGACGGACTGCAGCTCGCGGCCGAGGCTGTCGGCGCGCGGCAGGCGTACCTGTATGTGCACCGCAATCCGGAACTGCTCAAGAGCCTGCGTGACGCCATGGCCGAGCGGACCGGCCGCCAACTCGATCGTCTCACAGTCCGCCTCGTTGAAGCGCCCGCGCGGTTTCTTGCCGGTGAGAAAACGGCCCTCGCGAGCCGAATCTCCGGCGGGAGTGCGCTGCCCAGGTTCAACCGGCCGCCGGTATCGGAGCGCGGCGTCGGCGGGGCGCCGACCCTTGTCCAGAATGTCGAGACCCTCGCCCATCTGGCCCTGATCGCCCGGCACGGTCCTGCCTGGTTTCGCGAGGTGGGAACCCCAGCCGAGCCTGGCACCATGATCTGCACGATTCACACCATTGACAGGCCCGTCCAGGTCATCGAGACCGCGATCGGCACCCCGCTGCGCAGTCTTCTTCCCCTGCAAGCACCCGCCACCCAGGCGCTCCTGATCGGGGGGTACCACGGCACCTGGCTCCCGACGGTCCAAGCGGCGCCCCTGCCGCTGGCCAACGCGGCGCTGCGCCCACTGGGCGCCACCGTGGGCGCCGGTATCCTCGCCGCGTTGCCGGCCAGCCAATGCGGCCTGGCCGAAAGCGCCAGCGTAGTCCGGTACCTCGCGCTGGAATCCGCCGGGCAGTGCGGCCCGTGCCTCAACGCGCTACCCCGCATCGCGGGCGCTCTCGCTGCCCTCGCCGACCTCCGGCCGGAACCGCACATGCGTGCCAATCTGCTGCGCTGGGCCGGCCTGGCCGAACAGCGCGGCGCGTGCCATCACCCAGACGGAACCGTCAGGTTCGTCCGGAGCGCGCTCGTCGTGTTCGCTCACGAAGAGTACTGCCACCTCCAGGGCCGCTGCAGCGCCACGGATTCACGGCCATTCCTGCCCGTGCCCGACGTCCCACCGGGCCATCGCGATTGGAAATGACATGGACCTGCGCGTGCGCGTCAACCCCATCACCTGCGCGGGCCACGGCATCTGCGCCGAACTGCTGCCCGAACGCATCCAGCTTGACGAATGGGGCTATCCGATCATCGATCAAGACCCTATGTCCGCTGAACTGGAACGGCACGCCCGTCAGGCGGTCGCCGAGTGCCCGACGCTCGCGCTGTTCGTTCTGGAGGGCAACGAACGAGACTGATCCGCCGCAGCCGGACGGACGCGCCGAACATGCGAGGGTCGCTCCGCACGAGTTCGTGCTCGGCAGGAGAAGGAAAATTCGATCCACACGACGCACACGCGTATACGACTAAACGTCATGCAACAGAACAACTAGTAATCTTCCTAACTGAAGTGTCCATAATCAGGGATGCATCGCCCGGCCGGCGCGGCAATGTCCGCCGCGTTGCGCGTGAGTGACAGCCGCTTCCCGGAACCTCTTGGCGTGTGGCACGTATATGGCACGGTCGGTTTCTCTCACCATCGGGCTCGGCCGCCGCGATCTTACGCCTTTCAGGAGTAATAGGCGCGGGGTAGAACATGACGGCTATATGTGGCGGGCGTTGGCGAGTGCCCGTGGTGGCAGATAGCTGCTGCCATTGCTGCCAGCGTGCCAAGTCTTCATCGTGCGCTGCGATTTAAATCGCGCCCATGGCGATTGCGACTCCAACGCCGATTAGGACAGATCCACCCATGAATTCGCCGCCTTCGCCTGTCTTTGCGCCGAGCCGGTTACCAAGCTCCAGGCCGACTAGGGAGAGGCTGACGCCGACTGCGCCGATCACGATTGCGGCCAGCAGGAGGCTGACGTGGTAGGTGCCGAGGGCGAAACCGACTGCCAGATTGTCGATGCTGAGCGCGATGCCGGTGATCAGCAGCCACCCGGTGTGCTGTTTGGCGGCGGCGGCCTGGTGTTGGCTGTCGTCTGTAGTCTGGCTGCGGACGGCCTGGAACAGGGTGTAGATCCCCGTTGCGATCAGCAGGGTAGCGCCGATCCAGTGCGCCGCGTTGCCGAGAGTGTTGGCGAGGGTGTGGCCCAGCAGAAGACCGAGGATCGGCATGGCGGTCTCGAACAGTCCGAATATCAGTCCTACCCGAAGGCGTGTCCGCGCGTCGACGCCGGTGACCCCGATGCCGATCGAGGCCGCGAAGTTCGACAGGCCTAAGGAGAGGGCGATTAGCGGCACGGCGAGCACGGGCCAACGCTACCGATGACCCGGCGAATTGCCGTGATCGACCACGCGACTCATGGCTGACCCGTTGCGCCCGTGCCCGCATTGCTCTGTTATGTGGCAAGCGGGGGTAGACCTCGCGGGCGAAGACGCGAGCCGCTGACGGATCTCGCCGCCGGGGACCGTGTTGCCAGACACCAACCGCATTGCCCGCCGGGTCGCCTGTCATCGCCACCCGCAGGTCACCTTCGGGGTAGGGGTTCCTAGCCACCTCACCCCCGGCGCCGCTGACTTTGGCAAGGGTCTCATCGATGTCCTGCACGTAGACGTAAGGAACCACGCCAGCCTCGCCGGCGACCGGCAGGTCCGTCATGAAGTGGCCAATAACAAGGCCGGTGGCGTCCTCGAAAACGTCGGCGCCGTCGCCGCGGACCTTCCAGCCGAACACGGTGCGATAGAACGCCGCCGATCGCCTAGCGTCCCGAGCAGCGATACCCAGATACGACACACCGCCGGGACGGAAGACCGAGATCTCTCCCACGACCGCGATCGTGGCAGGCCAACTCCCTGACGGTCAATCTGCCGCTCCACGCGTGCTTGACAGAAATAGGAGCGTCAGCCTGACTGCCGACATCGATGTCGGCCGCCGCTCGATGCGCGGTACCGTGGCCTTAGGTGGTCTGTGGCGCTCCTGCCTGGGGCACAGTCAGTAGCCTCGGTCAGGAGCCCCTGCCTGGATCGTGGACCCGCTCTAACCGCCCGAAGCGGCTTGCAGGACGGAGACGGTGTTCGATCCCTTGTTGGTGACGTAGGCGTGGCGTCCGTTGGGAGCGACGGCGACGACCCATGGGCTGTGACCGACGGGCACCGTCGCTGTCACGTGGTTGTTCGCGGTGTCGATGACGGACAGGCTGCCGGAGCCGTTGTTGGTGACGTAGGCGTGGCGTCCATCGGGAGCGACAGCGACGCACTGCGGGTTGGCTCCGACCGCAATCGTGGCGGTCACGGCATCACTACTGGTGTCGATGACTGAGACCGATTTGGCGTCGTAGTCGGTGACGAACGCTTCGCGCCCGTTCGGGTTCACCGCGATGCTGTGCGGGCTTCGCCCGACGGGAATCTTGGCGATGACGGTGTTGCTGGCCGTGTCGACCACCGAAACCAGGTTGGATTCGTGGTCGGCAACGTACGCGCGCCGGCTGTCCGGCGTGAACGCCACCCAGTGCGGGTTCGGTGGCACGACGATGATCGTGGTCACCGAGTTGGTGCGCGTGTTGATCACGCTCAGGTCCTGGGACCCGTGGTCGGGGACGTACAGGCGCTGGCCGTCCGGGGTGACCGCGGCAGCGTAGGGGTTTCTGCTCACTGGAATGGTGGCCACGACGGTGTTCGTGGCGGTGTTCATCACTTGCACCGCGGACCCGGTTCCGTCTGCCTCGTTGTAGGTGGTGACATATGCCCGCTGACCGTTCGGCGCGATGGCGACGTATTGCGGCGGGGCGGACAGGGGTGTCGTCGCGATGACCCGGTTCATCGCGGTGTCGATGACAGAGACGGTGTTGCCGGCGTTGCCGGCGATGTAGACGCGGCGTCCGTCCGGGGAGACCGCGGCTCCCTGAGGTCCGTTACCGACACTGATGGTTCCACGCACAACCGGTACCGGGAGGCTGGCGCTTAGCCGGACGGTCGATAAGCGGGGACGGGGGAAGGCGGCAGTTCGGGGTTTTTGCCGGTTTGCTACGACGTGCCAGATTCCGGCGCCGCCGAAGGTCGTGACAAGAATAGTGACGAGCACCGTCCCGATGACAAGCCGTCGTCGCTTACCCACCGGGCGGCGGCAAGCTTGGAGGAAGCGTCCATGGCCCGGTTCACGACGCGAGTGTGACCTGCCGCGCTCGAGTTCATGCGTCCCCCGCCGTCTGGCGGGCTGCCCGCGGTGGCCGCCGCGGTACGAGCCGTCACCTCCCGGGCGAGGCAATGCCATCAGCTGGCGTGGGCGCGGCAAGACCGACCCGAGCCGCTCACCGGTGTCGGCGCCGGTGTGCCCTTGGTGCTGCGTCTGATCGATTTCTTCCCGGCTACGCACACTGGAAGGCTCTCATACCACAACCCCGATGCGGAACGATCCGAACGCCTTACTTGACTCGATCATGACACTCTGATTGTCCTCGCAATAGACTAGGCGGGTTTTCTCCGGGTGCGGTGTTACCCGAACTTACTTGGCCCCAGCGTCCCAATCCGCCGCTTACCTGAGCATTCCCACGAACCGGCACCCGGGTTGCTGGCTACATGCCCTGACCAGCGGAAACAAATACTGATGGTAGCCGATCAAGGCCGGGATGGGGCGATCGTCTAGTGGCCACTAAGACCATCCCTGTGGTGGCGTTTCCCCAGTTCAGGACAAGATTTGACCTCAAGATCGAGCAAGTTCGGGTTAACCGAAAAGGTCCGGCGGCTGATGTTTAGATCGGCGCATACCTCAGCGAAAGTGAGGTTGTCACGGAACCGTTCGGCGGTCCTGTCTGCGGCCATCCGCTGGCAGGTCTTCCTCACGTTGTCGTGCCCGGGGACGGCATGAGTCTGGGCCGGAGTACCGTACCGGGCCGACCCAGACGGCAAGATCACCAGCTGAGCCAGCCACCCTCCAGCCGGAAGGACACCACCGGACCCCGCGCGCAACTCTTCCGCAAACAGTCGCGGTTGTTCCCAGGCGGCGAAGTGGCCGCCTGGTTCGGCTTCGTTGAAGTAGATCAGGTTGTGGTAGGCCTTCTCGGTCCAGCTGCGCGGCGCGTGGACGTACTCCTCCGGAGAGTTCAGTGCCGGAGCTGGTCCCATCTAGTGCCCGGCAGGTCACGTCGTGATGTGTGCAGACGTTCGAACACAGTCATCTG
The DNA here is from genome assembly GCA_963820395.1 of uncultured Actinomycetota bacterium. Lineage (GTDB taxonomy): Bacteria > Actinomycetota > Actinomycetes > Streptosporangiales > Streptosporangiaceae > DATFVJ01. The sequence continues at coordinate 383,894 of CAWGAE010000020.1, forward strand.
GCGGAGCGATCTGAACGCGGCCCGGAGTTCGGTGGCGAATAGGTTCGGCTCCTCCCAGGCGGCGAAGTGGCCGCCCCTGTCGGCCTCGTGGAAGTAGATGAGGTTGGGGTAGAGCTTGTCAACCCAGCTGCGCGGGGCTCGGAAGATCTCGCCGGGGAACGTGGTGAAGCCGACCGGGAGTGTGATCTCCGGAGGAGCCTGGCCGACCGCGTGAGCTGCGGCCTGTCCGCCCTCCCAGTACGAGCGGGCTGCCGAGGCCCCGGTGCCTGTCAGCCAGTACAGCGTGATGTTGTCGAGGATGTGGTCCCGGGTGAGATTGCCCGCGGGCTGGCCGTCGAGAAACGCGTGGGAGATCTTGTAGTAGCTGTCGGTGTCGTGGTCGAGCATCCAGGCCGCAAGCGCGACCGGTGAATCCAGCAGGGCGTAGCCGATCGTCTGCGGCCGCGTGGCCTGCTCCAGGAAGTAGCCGGAGCCGCTCGTCCTGAAGGTGTTGATCGCGGCGAGCGCGGCGCGTTCCTCCTCGGAGTCCGCGGGCATGCCGCTGACGTTGCCCAGCGCCGCCTGCCTGAGGAAGTTCAGGTGGATGCCGAGCAGCCCCTCGGGTGCCTGGCCACCCATCGCGTCGGTCACGGCGGCGCCCTGGTCACCGCCCTGGGCGACGTAGCGGGTGTAGCCGAGCCGGTGCATCAGCTCCGCCCAGGTGCGCGCGACGCGGCCGGGGTCCCAGCCGACCTCGGTCGGCTCGGCGGAGAGGCCGTAGCCGGGCAGCGACGGGATGACAAGATCGAACGCGTCCCCGGCGTCCCCGCCGTGCGCGGCTGGGTCGGTCAGCGGCCCGGCGACCTCGAGCATCTCTATCACCGAGCCGGGCCAGCCGTGCGTGATGATCAGCGGCAACGCGTTCTCGTGCCGCGAGGTGACGTGGATGAAGTGGATACCAAGCCCATCGATCTCGGTCATGAACTGCGGGAGCGCGTTCAGCTTCGCCTCGCACGCCCGCCAGTCGTAGCCTGTGCTCCAGTAGGTCACCAGGTGCTGGATCGTCGCCAGCTGCACGCCCTGCGACCGGTCGGCAACGAGCTCTTTGGGCGGCCAGCGAGTGGCCGCGATGCGCCGCTGCAGGTCGGCCAGGTCCTCGTCCGGCACGTGGACCTCGAAAGGCCGGATGGTGAGGTCGGTCATGGTCGTGCTGTTCTCCTTGCCCTCCGCGATAAAGCCGACGGTTTCAGGCCTCGCGCGTCTTTCAACGCAATGTGCGGAACGCCACGCGCAACTCTTCCGCAAACAGTTGCGGTTGTTCCCAGGCGGCGAAGTGGCCACCTTTGTCGGCTTCGTTGAAGTAGATCAGGTTCTGATACGCCTGCTCGGTCCAGCTGCGCGGCGCGTGGACGTACTCCTCCGGAAACACCGTGACTGCCGCCGGGAAGGACAGGTCGGCGGCAGCGTAGAAGTTTCCGCCAGCTTGGGCTAGTTGCCAGTACAACCGCGCCGCGGACGTCCCGGTGTTCGTGAACCAGTAGAGTGAGGTGTTGTCGAGCACGTCGTCGCGCGTGATGGCGCCGAAGGGGTGTCCGGCAAAGAGCTGGGCGAGGTGCTCGTAGCTGGTCGTGTCGTGGTCAAGGAGCCAGGCCGCGAGGCCGACGGGTGTGTCCGCCAAGCTGTAGCCGATCGTTTGCGGACGCGTGCCCTGGATAACGCCGTATCCGCAGTGATACGTCGCGAACGCGACTTGTTCATACGCGCGCTTTTCCGCGTCCGAGAGGTCAGCCGGCGCGGGATCGCCGTTGCGGATGTGACCGAGCACGTCGAGCGGAACCATCTGCGCGAAGTTGACGTGGATGCCGAGCAGCCCTTCGGGCGCCTGGCGCGCCATCGCGGCCGAGATCGCGGTGCCCCAGTCGCCGCCCTGCGCGACGTAACGCGTATATCCGAGTCGTTCCATCAGCACCGCCCACGCGCGTGCGATGCGGTCAGGGCCCCAGCCGGTGGCGGCGGGCTTGCCCGAGAACCCGTAGCCCGGTAGCGACGGAATCACCACATCGAAGGCGTCTGAGGCGCGCCCGCCGTGTTGGGTGGGATTGGTGAGCGGCTCGATGATCTTCAGCTGCTCGATGATCGAGCCGGGCCAGCCATGCGAGACGATCAGTGGCAGCGCGTTCTGCTGAGGCGACCGGACGTGGATGAAATGGACGTCGAGTCCGTCGATGCTGGTGATGAACTGTGCGAGCGTATTCAGCTTCGCCTCGCATCTGCGCCAGTCGTATTCGGTTGCCCAATAGTTCGCGAGGTCTTGCACCGTCGCGAGCTGCACGCCCTGTGACTGACCGTCGACAGGCTCCCGCTCGGGCGGCCGCCACGCCGCGATCCGTCGCCGAAGGTCGGCGATCGCCTCTTCGGCGATATCGACATGGAACGCCCGAACGGCTGGACTCGCGTTCAGGGCAGCGGTGTCGATGCTCATGATCCGTGTCCCTTCCCGCGTGCCGGAAACCAGACCAATCATCAGCCGTGCCGACAGCGCCTCGCAACCCGCAGCCCGCGTGGTTCGTCCAGCGGCGAGATCACGATGCCGGGGCGAGTAACCGCGCTGAAGTGGCTGGGCCAGAGCTGGGAGGTTGCGGGTGGGCCTGCGTGGACTTGAACCACGGACCTCTTCCTTATCAGGGTTCCTCCGCGATCAGCGTGACTTGCGGGAGCCGAGGTCAGGGTGAGTGCTGGCCTGTCCGCGAGTGACCATGACAGACTCCGGTGGGCCGCCCGATCACGGGGATGGAACGTGCAGGACTTCCTCCATGTAGCGACCCGCGGCCTCCGATGCCTCATCCGGCGTGCTCCCGTGCTCGCGCGCGTCCATGTAGGCGGCATACCAGTCCCACCAGTTGTGCGGGGCGTGGGTCTTCTCGTAAGGGTCGTGATGCTCGGCCGTTTCATGCAGCAGGCGGGCCAGGGAAGCGACGTCCATGGTCAGTCCTCCCACTCCCGGCCCGGAAGCCGCGTCTTGATCTCCTGGAGCAGCCACCCGTTGCCACCGGGATCGCTGAACGAGGCATAGGTCTGGTAGGAGCGGCCTTGCGGGTCCGGGTGCCCCCCAGCGAGGTGGAACACCTCGCTGACCTCGACGCCGCGGCTGATGAGGTCCGCACGCGCCGCGTCGATGTCGCCGACGGCCAGCAGCAAGCGCTGAACGGAGCCGGGCTGGTCTGTGGTGAGGCCCTTGCCGAAGGCGATCGAGCACGCCGAGTGGGTGGGCGTCAGCTGGACCGCCCGGAAGGCGTCGCCGACGACGATGTCCGCGTCCATCCGCCAGCCGAGGCTCTGGTAGAAGCCTTTTGCCCGATCGACATCGGTGACGGGCAACGTCAGTTCGGCACCGGGCCGACCCGCCCCCTTACCTGTATCCGGCCCGCGAGGCGGCGTCATCGCGGAGTGGGCGTACCTGGAGGTATTCCACCAAGCGCGCAAGAAGGCGCTAACTGGCCAAGAGGCCGCGACGCCGCTTGTTGGCAGGCCGTACGATCTGCGGCACGCCGCGGTTTCGACGTGGCTTAACGCTGGTGTCCCCGCGCCGCAGGTTGCCGAATGGGCGGGGCACAGCGTGGACGTGCTCCTGCGCGTCTACGCCAAGTGCATTGCAGGACAGCGAGGCGAGGCACAGAGGCGAATCGAGGAAGCCATGCTGCCTGACGACGACCCCGATGAAGGAGCAAGCGCCTCCGACTAGGGGCGCGAAAACTTCAGCACGTATTCAGCACGGCCAACCGTAGACGACCGGACCAAACCAGACACAGCCAGACGGCAGCACAACGGCCCCTGTCAGCATCACTGCTGCTCAGAGGCCGTTTGCACTGCTCCGGGCGGAGGGCGTGGGATTCGAACCCACGAGGACCGTCACCGGCCCTAGCGGTTTTCAAGACCGCCGCCATCGTCCACTAGGCGAGCCCTCCCTCCATGCTGCGGACTCTTCCGGACCCTAGGCCACGAATGCCAGCCTGGTCCGACGCTGGTCCGCAGATCCAACCACCAGGCCAGCGCCCGCGCGGTCGGCACTACCCAGCCTCTCATACCTGGTCGTCCTCCAAACGCGGCCAGGACGCGCTGACCGGAGCCTGATAGCGGCTGCGCGCTCGGCTCGCGGGCCAGCGAAGCGTTGACGTGACTCGTTGCCGGTCGACGCTCAGCGCTGTTTTCCACGGTCAGCCTGTAGGCACTCACCTTCCCGATGACGCTCGGCTACGGCTTACCTGCTCAGTGACCGCTACCGTCGTGAAGTCGATCGGTGAGACGCCGGACGGACACACGTTGGCTCGGGTCCTGTTGAAGGTGCCGACAGGCACCAGGATCCCGGCGGCGTTCTTCAGCCACGCCTCGTAAAGCCGTCCGTCGTCGACGACGACGACGACGCCGCACGGTAAGCGGCGCCCAGAGCTTGAAGGCGCCTTGGGCCATCGCCAATGAGAAGCGAGTCAGCGGCTGTTAGCTTGCGGTCGCGCGCACTCGTCGCGGCCATGCGAAACCGTCGCCGACTGTCGCGGCAAGAAGGAGATAGGCGTCGGCCGTCTCCAGGTTGAGCTTTTCCAAGTCCACCTCGGCGCCTTCCTCGAGATGCGCATCGTAGGGGATTCGTGCTACGGCCCGGCACCGCCCGGCGAAGTGCTGTTGGAGCCGGTCGATGTCGACTGTGCTCTTGCTCCGCGGACGGATGATTGAGAGGACCACCACCGCGTTGCGGACAAGGTCGCCACAGTCGTGCGCGTCCAGCCAGTCGAGCGTCGCGCTCGCGCTACGGGCACCGTCCACCGACGGCGAACTGACAAGCACAATCTGGTCGGCAAGGCGCAGAACCCCGGACATGGCCGAATGCAGCAGCCCGGTCCCGCAGTCGGTAAGGCAGATGGAGTAATAGTGCTCAAGCACGTGCGCCACGTCGTAGTAGTCGTCCTCGCTGAACGCGACCGATACCGTCGGGTCCCGGTCGGAGGCGAGCAGCTCCAGTCGGCTCGGGGCCTGCGACGTGAACGCGCGGACGTCAGCGTAGCGCTGGATCTGCGGGCTCTCGTTCAGCAGGTCACGCACGGTCGCCACGGTCTCGAGGCGGACCTTGTCGGAAAGCGTGCCGCGATCCGGGTTAGCGTCAACGGCGATGACCCGGTCGCCACGCAGTGACGCGAGCGTCGCACCGAGGCCCACAGTAGTCGTGGTCTTGCCGACGCCGCCCTTCAAGCTCATCACCGCGACGCGGTGGTGCCCGCCCGCGACCGGCGTCCTGGCCCGGACGATCAGTTCACGCCTGCGCAGCTCCGCCTGGGAATCACCGGGCCGGATCAAGCCGCCGGTTGCACGGTAGATCGCGCGGCGCCAGCCTGGCGCGGGTGCTGGCTTCCTAGTCGGCAGCAGGGACTCCGATGTCAGGCTTTCCGAGGTCTCCCGGGCCGGCTGATCGGTCCGCCGTGGCGGGAGCGGCGCGAGTGCTTCCGCCGGAGCGGGCGGTACGGCGTAGGACTGCGGGGCCGACATGTTCCCATAACCTGCTGTGATCCCATATGCGTCCATGCTCCCGTAGTCGGCGCGGATACCGTAGCCCGGGCTATCGCCCTGGTCGGAGGGCGGACTGGGATAAGCCACCCCGTCGGCAGGCGTACCGGGATAAGCGCCGGGACCGGGCTGGAACTCTGGCTCGGGCTGCCGGGAAGAATCCGGATACCTAGGAACGTACTGTGGTGCGGGATAAAGGCCCTGCTCAGCGTAGTTCCAGCCGCTTTCCTGCCCGGGATCGGCATAGGACTGCCCATATTCATAGTCCGCGGGTCGGTAGGAGGGTGCTTGCGGGGCAGGCACCCCGCCGCTCTCATAATCGGCCTGTGCCTCGTAACCGCTTTGACTGACATAACCGCCAGGGCCGTTGTAACCACCCTGGGCGGCGTACTGCCACGGCCCAGCGGACTGCGGGCCGTACGGACCACCGTCGGACGGCTCGCCCCAACCCGGCCGCGATGCGGGTGCGTGCGCGGGCGGGTCGCCGGACCCACCTGGCATCTGCCGCGAGGGCGGCGGGTACACCGCGCCGGGCTGTGGGTATTCGGCGCTACCGGGGCCTCGCTCACCCGTATCCGAAGGCGCGGCGGCTGACCCGGCGGCAGTCTGCACCGCTGCCTCACCGGCAGCGGCGCCGGTCCTGTCGGCCGGCACCCGCTCGTCGGCCCCGGCAGGCGTATTGTGATCCTGGTTGGTCAAAGGTCCTTCCCCCAGCTTCGTCGGTACGAAATGTCATGCCCGCACGGGCCGGGATGCGTGCTATACGCCGAGCCTAGGCCACAGAACACCGTCGCCATGCCATGAAGCGGAATCGCACCTTAGGTCCTGGAGCACGAATGCACGCCATTGTCATAACCGCGCCGGGTGGGCCCGACGTACTCCGGTGGATGGAGGTTCCCGATCCGGAGCCCGGGCCCGGCGAGGTACTCATCGACGTTGCCGCGACCGCCGTCAACAGGGCTGACCTGCTACAACGTCAAGGGTTTTACCCGCCGCCCCGAGGGGCGCCGCCGTATCCGGGCCTCGAGTGCTCGGGCCGGATCGCGGCGACCGGGCCGGGCGTGACCGGATGGCAGGCGGGCGACGAGGTGTGCGCGCTGCTTTCCGGCGGTGGGTACGCGCAGCGGGTCACAGTGCCTGCCGGGCAGGTTCTGCCGGTGCCTGCGGGCCTTGAGGTCACCGACACCGCGGCTCTGCCCGAGGCCGCCTGCACCGTCTGGTCCAACGTGTTCCAGGTTGGCGGGCTGGCCGCGGGTGAGACGGTCCTTGTGCACGGCGGCGCGAGCGGCGTCGGCACGTTCGCGCTCCAACTCGCCCGGGCGCGCGGCGCGCTGGTGCTGTGCACCGTCGGCTCGGCGGAGAAAATGGCCAGATGCGAGGCACTCGGTGCGCACCGGGCGATCTCGTACCGGGAGGAGGATTTCGCCGCGGTGGTCAGGGATTTCACCAGCGGCGGTGGCGCTGATGTGATCCTGGACATTATGGGTGCCAGCTACCTGGCCCGCAATGTCGAGTGCCTTGCATCCGGCGGCCGCCTTGTGGTGATCGGGCTGCAGGGCGGCGCCAGGGCCGAACTCGACCTGCGCGCGCTGCTGTCCAAGCGGGCGAGCGTACACGCCACGACGCTGCGGTCGCGGCCACTCGCCGACAAGGCCGCCATCGTGGCTGAGGTGCGCGAGCACGTCTGGCCGCTCGTCCAAGCCGGGAAGGTGAGGCCGGTGATCGACCGTGTCCTGGCGATGAAGGACGCGGCGGCGGGGCACCAGGTGATCGAGGCTGGCACGCATGTCGGGAAGGTTCTGCTCGTCACCTGAGCACGTGGGTTCAAGATCATCCTTAACGGCTGCGCAGAGTGTCGCGTGAGCTGAAGTGCCACATCCCTTGGGCGGTAGGAATTCCAGGCGGCCTGCGCCCGCAGTGTCCCCGAGCGGGCACCGCGTTTCCCCGGGCCGACGCTGCCCTAACCTAACGGCTGCGTCCGGCGTCACCAGCTACAACATGCGAATCCGGGCCTCGCCCCCGCCCGGGGTGCGGCGCCACGGCGGCGTCCGCCAGACTTGACACATGAACGACCGGATGAATAAAGAAAATCAGCAGCCAGAGGTCGTCGTGGTCAGCCCGGACGGCGTGGCCATCGAGAGCGCCGGGCGCAGCGACGAGGATAGCAGCGAGCGTCCGGTCACCGAGATGGTCGAGCAGCCGGCCAAGGTGATGCGGATCGGCAGCATGATCCGTCAGTTGCTGGAAGAGGTGCGCGCCGCGCCGCTTGACGAGAAGAGCCGCGCCAGGCTCAAGGAGATCCACGAAAGCTCGATCAAGGAGCTGGAGGATGGGCTCGCCCCTGAGCTTGTCGCGGAGCTTGAGCGGCTCTCGCTGCCATTCACAGAGAACGAGGTGCCGAGCGAGGCTGAACTCCGGGTGGCGCAGGCGCAGCTTGTCGGATGGCTGGAAGGGCTCTTCCACGGTATCCAGACCACGCTTTTCGCGCAGCAGATGGCGGCCCGCGCGCAGCTCGAGCAGATGCGGCGCGCGCTGCCGCCCGGGATGGTCCAGGCCCCCGAGGATGGCCCCCACCCACCGCCGCCAGGATCCACAGGTCCGTACCTCTAATCCCGTGGGTTAGCTGCCCAAACCCTCTCCCGATCCCGCGGCGTGCCCGAGCCTCGCCACCGGGTGGCACGTTGACGGGGCGTGCTTACCAGTTCAGCGGCCGTGCTCGCCTGGTTACGGCTTGCCTGGTTACCGCTTGCCTGGCCCACTGAGTCTGGCGGCCCTGCTGCCACACTCGCTCAGACGCGGCCATATCGCAGCCGGGCCAGCCAAGCGGTGGCGTCGGCGAAGTCTGCGTCGGACGTGCCGGGGCGCACTTGCGTGGTGCCGCCGTCGCGGCGCGGGTAGCTGCCGAGGAACCGTACGTCCGCGCAGACCCGGCGCAACCCCATCAGCGCCTCCCCGACCCGCGCATCGTCGATGTGTCCCTCGCAGTCGATCGAGAAGCAGTAGCTGCCGAGTGCGTCGCCGGTGGGCCTGGACTCCGCCCGAGTAAGGTTCACGCCACGCACGGCGAACTCGGTCAGGATCTCCGCCAGCGCGCCTGGATGGTCGTCGGCGAGAAACGCGGCCAGTGAGGTACGGTCGGAGCCGGTCCTCCCGGGCAGCGGTCCTGGCAGGCGAACCACGACAAACCGCGTCACCGCACCCTCATGGTCGTTGATGTCGCCCGCGAGTACGTCGAGCCCATACCGGGGTGCTGCGAACGCGCCCGCTAGCGCGGCGCCGATCTGCCCGTCCCCGGCCTGCCGCGCCGCCTCCGCGTTGGACGCTGCAGGCCGCCAGTCGGCACCTGGCAGGTGCGCGGCCAGCCAGCGGCGACATTGCGGCAGCGCGTGCGGATGCCCACCGACTGTCTTGATCTCATCGAGTGCGGTACCTGGCCTGGCCAGCAGCGCAAATGTCACCGGCAGCAAGATCTCCGCGCAAATCACCAGATCATGGCCGACAGCGAGCTCGTCAAGGGTAGCTGTGACGGCACCCTCCACCGAGTTCTCGATCGGGACGACGGCTCGTTCCGCCTCGCCCTTGCGTACGGCTTCGAACGCCGCCTGCACGGTCGGGTACGGCGTGAGCTCAGCCTCGGCGGCCTCATCCAGGGTGCGGAGAGCGGCCTCGGTGAACGTCCCCTCCGGGCCGAGGTAGGCGTACCGATCTGCCATGCTGCTCATGTTCTCACGGTGCTCTAACGATCGCCGGGCCTCCCAGCGACCGTGCCGGCACACGCGGTCGCCTCGTCCACGCCTAACCCCCGTTGTCGACGGTACCTGTGCGCACGAAGCTGGCACCGCCGGTTGAGCCTGCCCCCCGGGCTGGCACCGCCGACGACCTTCCGCCGAGCGCCGAACGTACCGACTGCTCCTCCTCTGGCGACAGCGGCTGTACGCCTTGCCCGCCCGCGACGGTCTTTGCGTAGCTGCGGGTCTCGTTGCGCCCGTTGATCGATGTGAGCACAATCCCGTCCCCGGCCGCGTTGAGCAGTGCGATGGAAAATGAGAGCTGGCCGGCCATTTCCTTGAGCGCGTCGTAACGCACCAGGGCCACATCTCTGATCGCTCGCGCGTCCACGGCTGCGGACATCGCGCCCTGGCTGCGGAACTCGGCGCTCCGTGCGATGATCCTGCCGACACGGTGGTTCGCCGCGATGGCCAGCGTGATGCCGACCGCCCCGGCAAGCAGGCCTAGCACCGAAAGTACGACCGTTATCACAGGCAGGAGCCTAGCGCCTTGTTATTTCCCCAGACACCTATACGGTCGATCTGACCTGCGCCTGCCCCTGACTGCCCGGCGGCCGGGCAGCCAATGGCGGGCCGCCAGACCGCAGGTGGGCGCGGGTGACCCCGCGGCGGTGCGCCCACGCGACGACCGGGATCAGCGCGACAGCACCCAGGCCGAACGAGCTTTGCACGATCCGCCCGGCCAGCTTCGGCAGCCAGCCCACCTTCATCAGCGACAACCCCCACCACGGCAAGGTGACCGTATAGAAGGTGGCGATCACGGCCGCCATGGCCAGGCGGCGTCGGTCCCGGCCATCGCCCGCCACCGCACCGATCACCACGACCACCCAGGCCAGGTGATGGATCCAGGCGACAGGTGAGATCAGGACGGCGAGGAGCCCGGTGATGGCTACCCCGGCCATCTCACCGCCGGTGCGCGCTACCCGGCGCGCGACGGCGAATCCGGCCGTGCCCACCACGATCACGGCAATCACCCACAGCGCTGCTGGTGCGGGAGAAGGTAGGAACAGCCGCAGCAGCATGCCGCGCAGCGACTGATTGGACGTCCCCGTGTTGGAGCCCAGCCGGTTACTGTCGAAGATCGCGTTCGTCCAGTAGAAAAGCGAATCCCTCGGCAGCAGCAAGAACGCGCCCAGCGTCCAGGCCACCGCCGCGGCGGCCGCGGTCGCCGCGGCACTCCTGCGCCCCGAGATCCACAGATAGATGATGAACACACCGGGTACCAGCTTGACCGCGGTGGCTAGGCCGACCAGCACGCCGCGTGGCCATCGCGGTGATATTGCCGCGCAGTCAGCGACGCACAGTGCGACGAGCATGATGTCGACCTGGCCGAACCGCATCTGGTCCCGTAGTGGGAACAGGTAGGCGCATACCGTGAATAGGGCGGCGTACGCGATAGCCGCGTGCCGGCCGGCGCGGGTAAGCAGCGGGCGAAAGGCGTACCAGATCGTGACCGCGAGCGGCACATAGATGAACGCCACCCAGACCAGCTGCGCGGCCGGCCAGGAGATCATGGCCAGTGGGACCGCGAACACCGCCGCGATCGGCGGATAGGTGAAGGGCAGCAACTGCGGCGCCTGGGTCAGCACGTGGTAGATCGGCTGGCCATGCAGCACGCTGACGCCGCCGGTACGGTATACGTCCAGGTCAGCCAGGCGCTGGTCCGGCCAGTTCGTGAGGTACCCGATCGCGAGTGGCGCCACGGAGGCCAGTGCCGCGGACCACGCGAGCAGGACGGGTGCCGCGCGCCGGGCCGCGGCCAGGCGCAGCCCCGCCAGGCGGCCCGCCCCGTGAATGGTCATGACCCTGGGCACCGAGCCATTGTGCCTCGTCCAGGAGCCGGGACCCGCATCCGTCCTCTTCATGATCGGGGTAACTCTTGTGTGCTATTCGCCAAGAACTTACCGCGATCATGAGCGGGAGGGCGCGGCGCACATGCCACTATAAGCGCCACCGTGAGCCCGGCGAGAATCGCGGGTGTCACACCGGTGCGCACCACCGACTGCAGCCAGCCGAGGTCGGCGGGCAGCCGCTCGACCGGGTGGGCGATGGCCGGAAGGTAACCAAACGCCAGCGCGGCGGTGCGTGCGAGCACCAGCCAGTCCACCCACGACCACGCGACCAGGGGCAGCAGAGCCCAGGCGAGCGCGTCGTACCACGGCAGCACATAAGGCCACGCGAACAGCCACGCGAGGGTGCAGGCGAGCGCCGCTCTTGCGGTCACCTGCGTCCCAGCCGTTCCTCCCGTTCCGGCAACCGTGCCAGCCACGAATTCCCCACCCGTCACAACGCCAGTCCTGGCTCGGCGCCGTTGCCCCCCTGCCACCACCCGGGACTGGCCGAACCCGGCCTTGACCCGGGGAGGTGGGCATGCCAGGTCCGCGCCTGGCGAATCACGCGGGCCCGGCAGGCCGCGAAGCAGCAGTGCGAGCAGGATGAGTGCGAGGATCACCGAGCCGGCCGACACCATCGGGCCGGCCATACCGTCGCCAAACGCGGCGCTCAGTGCCGTGCGCGTGACCCGCCATGGCGAGCCGATCGACACGAAACTGCCGCCCCTGACCGCTTGCCGCAGTACGTGCGGGCCGCCCGACGTCAGCGCGACCCCGGCAGACACCACGAACCCCGCGGCCAGGCCGGCCAGCCACCGCCAGCGCCGCCGTGCCACGTAGGCCAGTCCGCCACCCGGCAGCGCCCCGGTCAGCTTCACCGCCGCCCCGAACCCGATCAGTCCTCCCGCAGCCACGCAGCGGGCAACCGGGTGCCAGCGCGGGGAGCCGTTCGGGTTGCTGGTGGGGAATACCGCGACGGCGGCGACTGCGAACACGGCCGCCTGTGTGTCCACATGGGCGCCCGCCACCAGTTCATACAGGAGCAGCGGATTGACGGTCCACAGCAGTGCCGCGCGGAGCTGCCGGCCCCGGTCACCACGCGCGAGCCGGTGCAGCAGCAGGCCAGCGCCCGCGAATGCGGCGAGGTTCAGCAGCGAAAGAACGAACACCGTCAGCCGGACCGACGTACCACCTATCCCCGAGGCGAGCGCCTGGCCGGCGCTGGCCACCGGGCCATAGACGGACGGGGTTGTGCGCCAGTCCTCCACCGCGCGGCTGACCGGGTCGTGGCCAAGCACGCTGGGGCCGGTCGCATACGGGTCGTGTCCGGTCACCAGCATGCGGCCGTAGGCCGCGTAGCTGAGGTGGTCGGCCGATCCGAATGGCGGCAGGAAGGCGAGCACTATCGCGGCGACGATGCCCGCGGCCACGAGCACGCGTGGTGACGGCGCCCAGCCGCGCCGTGCCGCGTGCATGGACAGGCCGAGGCCCAGCGTTCCGGCCACAAGAGCCGCCGCCGCGAGTGCCACGGCAAGGTATGCGGAGGGGTGCATGACCAGTGAATAGGGCGGCTGGCCCGGTCGCCCGGGCAGCGGCGGCTCCATCACGGAGGGGCCGAGCAGCGCCACCAGGATGGTCAGCCCGATGCTCGTCCCGGTCGTGGCGAGACCGGCTGGGCCGGCTTTCATCCTGTGGTGGGTGGTGATCTGCCTGGCAGCAGGGCTCGCCGTGCCGCTAGCGCGGCGGCCACGTCAGCGAACTGGCGGGCCCGGTGCAACTGGCCGTGCCAGTCGGCTTCTGTCGCCCGGTGCGCCAGATCGACCTCAACCTCGGTAACCCGCAGGCCGCGGCGAAGCAGGTCGATGGTGAGCGCGGTCTCCGCACCGAAGCCCCGCGCGAGCGGTCGGGCTGTCTCGAACGCGGCCCTGGTCAGGCATCGCTGGCCATTGAGCGGCTGGGTCGGCTGCCAGCCGGTCGCGCGCTGGATGCCTGCGGCGGCGAGGCGCACCACAAAGCCATGCCCGCCGAGCTTCACCCGGCTTGCGAACATCGCGATCGTCATGTCAGCGGTCCCTGCCCGGACGGGCTCGATCAACGGATACGCGTTGCCCGCCGTCGCCGCGAGATCGGCGTCAAGGAACAACAGGTGTCGCTGCGTGCCGCGGCGCTCCACGGCGTCGAGTAGCCGGACCGCCTCGGCGCCCGTCTCCATGGCCGCACCCTTGCCGCGGCTCCTGCCGTGCCGTACGACGTGGGCACCCGCGGCCTCCGCGGTACTCGCGGTGGCGTCACGCGACCCGTCATCCACGACGATTACGAGGTCGACCCCGGGCAGCGCCGCAGCCGACATGACGGTCGCGTAAATCCGGTCGCCCTCGTCCCTGGCGGGTATGACCACCGCGGTGTCACCGGTCTGGGACATGTCGCCGATCCTAAAGCCTGTTAAGGACGCCGGGCTCGCTTACCGGACAGCCGCGCCTTCCCCGGCGGCGCTGGTGCCATCGATGACGGTGAAAACCGAATCGAGACCTGTTACCTGCAGGATCTTGCGCACGGCCGGACGTGGGCTGGCCAAGTCGAGCCATCCGCCGTGTTCGCGTGCCCGCTTCAGCGCCGAGAGCAGGACGTTCATGCCGGTGGAATCACAGAAGTCGACCTCCGACATGTCAACCACAACCCGGACCGCGCGGCCGCCGTCCAGCACGGCGGTGAGCTCGCCCTGCAGCCGAGTCGCGGTGTACAGGTCGATTTCACCTGACACGGTAACGACAGCCTGATCGCCCTGAGTTTGGCTTGAGACCTTAAGCTCCACGTGCGGAACCCTACCGGTCCGCGCGGCTCCCGGGCCAGATGGTTACGCTGCGTTGACGCCTCGTCTCGCCGCGCCGGAACTCACCGCCGTCTCATCCATGCCAGCCGATTCGCGGCGTCGGCATGCCGCCCGGGCCCGCCGGTGCCCGGGCCCGCCGGTGCCGGGTCCAGTCGTGCTGGGCCCGGCCGGGCTGGGCCGACCTGAGCTGGGCCGACCTGTGCTGGGCCGACCTGAGCTGGGCCGACCTGGGCGAGGCCCGCCTGTGGGCCGGCCGCTGCTGGACCCGCCAGTGCTGGCGGCTCTGTGGCGGGCTCCCTGCTGACCGGGCACGTCATGCATCTGGGCCCGCCCCGGCCGCAGGCAAGCTCGCTGCCCGGCACCGGGATGACCTCGATTCCCGCGGCCTCCAGCGTCGCGTTGGTGTCCACGTTGCGCTCATAGGCGACCACAACCCGCGGCGCGATCGCTAGCATGTTGCCGCCGTCGTCCCACTGCCCGCGGCCCGATGCGACCGGATCCAGGCCGGTATCAATGACCTTGAGCCGGTCGATCCCCATGGCCTGCGCGGCGGCCTCCAGGAATGGCTGGGCCCGTGACACGCGCAATACGCCCGGCCCTTCCGCCCGAACGGTGATCGCGTGCGCGGTGAGCGTGTACGCGGCGGCCGGGAACATGACGACGGTGTCCACGTCAACCATCGTGCAGACGGTGTCGAGATGCACGGACTCACGGTGCCGGGCCATCGGCACCGCCAGGACGGTGTGTGCGAGCCCGGCATCGAACATGCGGCGGGCGAGACGCTCCACCCCGGCGGGCGCCGTGCGGCAGCCGGTGCCGACCGCGACGACCCCCGGCGCGAGCAGCAGCACATCCCCGCCTTCGAGCGTCTCGAGACCGGGGCGGTACAACCGTTTGGTTCCGGCGAACCGCGGATGGTGCGCGTAAATAAGTCGCAGCAGCGTAGCCTCGCGCCGCCTGATCGCCATGGCGGGGCTCGTGACAGCGACCATGTCCCCGATCCACACGCTCGAGTCCCGGACGAACAGCAGGTTGGGGAGGGGATCGATGATGAACTCGTGAGGATCGAGAAGCTGGTACACGACTCCACGCCCTGGTTTCAGTTCCTCGGGTACAAGCCCGCCGATAAGAACCTGGGCGAGCCGTTCGGGAGCCAGGTCCCCCAGGTAGGCTCGCAGATAGCCGCGCAGTTCGTCGCCGAGTCGGCCGTCGCCGAGCACGGACGCAATCGCCTCGCTGCGGGCCGGCTGATACTCCAGGGCATCTTGCAGCAGTTCTGTGAGATAGCGGACCTCGGCGCCGCAGCGCCGCAGCGCCGCGGCAAGGGCGTCGTGCTCCTGCTGTGCGCGCCCGACCCAGGGAATTGCGTCGAAGAGGAGCTTGGCGCTATTTCGCGGGGTTATCCGCCGCAGTTCCAAACCCGGACGATGAAGCAGGACCGTGCCGAGCCGTCCGACTTCGCTGTCCACGCCGTGGGTGTGGCTCACGGTCACCCCCGGATCCCTCACTCTGCCGCGTGAACGTCACATCACCGTAAGTATCACCACTCTGACGTTCCGTTACGCCACTGATGTTTCCCAGCCCGCGGCCGTTGACTGGAGTTGCCCGGAGCAGCGCCCAGACAGTGGTTCCGCCATCCTCGGTTCGCACCCCCCAGCGCCAGGTCAGATGGGTCACGATGGACAAGCCCCGGCCACCGAGTGAAGAAAGCGACGGCCGCGATGCGCGCGGCCGGGTCACGGCACCGCCATCACTGACAGTCATCTCCAGCATGTCGGCGTCGATCCCCCATCCGACGCGCACCTGACCGTCTGGCAGCGGACGCGCATGCCGGAGCGCGTTGCTCAGTAGTTCACTCATTACCAGGGCCGCGTCGTGGGCGGCCGACTCGCGGATCCCGGCGCCGAGCAATTCGGCCATCAGCAGGCGCCGCGCGACCCCGACGCTGGCGGGCGTATAGGGGAGCGTGACCGTGTTCGACACCCTCACCTCCGCGCACCTCCGCGCTACAGCCGCCGTCGCCAGCCAGCATTCCGAGATCCACACGGACCCGATACGAGCGGAAATGCCCCGCCGAATCAGATCGGAAACCGCGTGATGTCGATGGTGTGGAAATGAGCTGCAGAAACATGAGATGAGTGTCAGCCGGGCAGAAAATAGGCGCCGACGCAGCTGGAAACGTGCCTAGAGGTCGCGGAAAGGACGACCAGGTTCGCCTAGCGCCGCCGGCACCCCATCCGCGTGACCCTTAGCTTAGGCCCCGACCCTTAGGCGATGTGCTCAGCGTCCCTCGGGAGATCCTCAAGCAGACCTTCTGCGGCGAGCGCGCGGATAAGTCCCCCGAGGCCAATGGCCAGCCCCGCGCGCTCCTGCTCGCTCAGCGCGCCCAGGATGCGGGCCTGCCGATCGTGCCAGCCACCCCACAAGCGCGAGGCTACGGCGCGGCCCTCCGGCGTGAGGTACAGCCTGACGTAGCGCTGATTCGCCGCGTCGCGACCGCGCCTTATCCACCCCTTGCGCTCAAGCCCGGCGGCCAGCCGGCTTATCGTGCTCTTCTCCAGCCCGAGCAGGCTGGCAAGCTCTCCCTGTGCGATGCCACGCGCGGCGAGCAGTTCGAGCAGCGCCCGCGCCTCTGACGGCGACATCCGTGGCCCCGGTGCCGTGGCCGGCGGCTCGGCCGGGCCCGCGGCCCTGAGCAGCCGGCCGAGGAGTTCCTCAAGCGGGCCGCCGGGCGCGATCTCCTCCACTACACTTACACTCCCCACTGTCCGCCGTGCTGTCATGTTCTGCGCCCTTCCGGGCTGCCCTACCGGGCAGCCGTGCTGCGCGGTGCTTCCGTGCCGTCATACTTTGGCCGTCGGCCTTCGCAGCGGCCCAGTTGCAAGCGCACAGTTGCAAGCGCACAGTTGTAGGTTGCAACTCTCGGGGTATAACGTTGGACCCGATAGTTGCATTCTACAACTTTAAACATAAGGCAGATGAGGCATCCAGTGATGACCCCGCACTACGAGCGATGGGGATGTGTCCCGGTGAGCCTCCGGCGGGAAATAGGCTCGGCCACATGAGCGGACCAGCCAGACCCGCCGGAAGCCTCAGCGCCCCTGGTGCGCTGTCCGGTGCGACGCCGGTCGGCGAGGTCACTCCGCTGCCGGATGAGCCGCTCGCCGAACTCGCCGCGCGGTACGGCCTGCGGCCGAGCAACCAGCGCCCGACCCTGCTCATATATTCGCGCCAGCTCTGGCAGCGCAGGCACTTCATTCTCACCTTCGCGACCGCGCGCAACGTCGCGATGTACACCGAGGCCAGGCTCGGCCAGCTGTGGCAGGTCCTCACCCCGCTGCTCAACGCGGGCGTCTACTTCCTGATCTTCGGCGTGCTCCTCGGCACCAGCCGCGGGGTGCCGAATTATCTCGCGTTCCTGGTCACCGGGGTCTTCATCTTCAACTTCACCCAGCGATCGTTTCTGGTCGCCTCGCGGGTCATCAACGACCATCTATCGCTGATCCGGGCGCTGCACTTCCCCCGCGCCTGCCTCCCGCTGGGCTATGTCGTGGTGGAGCTACAGCAGCTGATGCTGTCCATGCTCGTGCTCTTCGTGATCGTGGTTCCCGCCGGCGAGCCCGTCACCTGGTACTGGCTGCTCCTGATACCCGCGCTGGCGCTCCAGGCGATTTTCAATGTCGGTGGCGGAATGATGATTGCGCGTACCGGTGCTGGAGTGGACGACCTCAGCCAGTTGCTGCCGTTCCTGCTTCGAACCTGGATGTACGTCTCCGGCGTCCTCTTCAGCCTTGACACCCTGTCCAGGCTGAAGGGTCACCACACCCTTCAGGCGATTCTGCAAGCCAACCCGGCGGCGGTCTACATCGACCTCGTCAGGAACGCCCTGCTCAAGTCGCAGCGGCTGAGCAACCCGGGCGCCCAGCCATACAACTTCTCCAAGTGCTGGTGGTATGGCAAGCATCCGACCGGCAAGCCGTACTGGTCGGCGTATTGCCATCCGCCGCCCCTCAGCACCTGGCCGGATCTGTGGTGGCTCGGTGCCGGATGGGCCGTGGTAGCGCTCGTGATCGGTTTCCTGTTGTTCTGGCAGGCGGAGGCGGTGTACGGCCGTGGCTGACCCCACGGTCATCGTCGATGACCTGCACATTGTCTATCGCGTCTACGGCGCGGGCGGTGACAAGGGCACTGCGGCCACCGCGCTGCTGCGGATGATGCGCCGCCAGCACCGCCCGTCAATCCGCGAGGTGCACGCGATCCGCGGCATGTCGTTCGTCGCCTACCGCGGCGACGCGATCGGCGTCATCGGGCGGAACGGATCAGGCAAGTCCACGCTGTTGCGTGCGATTGCCGGGCTCCTCCCCGCCGAA
This sequence comes from uncultured Actinomycetota bacterium, assembly GCA_963820395.1. Classification (GTDB taxonomy): domain Bacteria; phylum Actinomycetota; class Actinomycetes; order Streptosporangiales; family Streptosporangiaceae; genus DATFVJ01. Next base: position 402,246 of record CAWGAE010000020.1, read on the forward strand.
CATGGCGCCGTCTACACCACCGGCGAAGCGTCACTGCTCGGCGTGAACGCTGCGCTAATGGACGACCTTACCGGTGACCGAAATGTCGTACTCGGCTGCCTGGCCATGGGCATGACACGGCAAGAGGCGAAGGACCGCTACCAGGAAGTGGTCGACTTCTCCGGGGTAGGGGAATTCATCGACCTGCCGATGCGCGCGTATTCGACCGGGATGGGCTCACGGCTCAGGTTCGCCATCGCCTCGGCCAAGAGTCACGACGTGCTGCTCGTCGACGAGGCACTCGCCACGGGCGATGCCGAGTTCCGCCGCAAGAGCCACCGACGGATCGAGGAGCTGCGCCGGAACGCGGGCACGGTGTTCCTCGTCGCGCACAACCTCAACGAGATCCAGGAGACGTGCAACCGGGTGATCTGGCTCGAAAAGGGAAGGATCATAATGGATGGCGACGACGTGCCTGGCGTGATCGACGCCTACCTGGACGCGTCCGGCGGCGAAAGACGCGAGCGCACCCCGGTCAGCGGCTGATCGGCCAGCAAGCCATCGGCCGGCGACCCGGCTGGAATGGCCCGGCCGTCGGCCAGTCGCAGCCGGAGCCACATGATGGTGCCGCCGCCCGGCCTTGACCGGGCCTGTATCTGGGCGCCCTGCGCGCGGGCAAGCCTCCGCACGATGTACAGGCCGAGCCCGATGCCGCCGAACCGGCGCCGGTCACCGGCCTCGCCCTGAACGAAACGCTCGAAGATGCGCTCGTGATCGCCAGACGAGATGCCAATGCCTTCGTCCTCGACCGTGACATCAATCCGGTCGGCCACCGCTCTGGCGCGAATGGTCACCGTGCCACCCGAGGGCGAGTACTTGAACGCGTTCTCGAGCAACTGCCCGGCGATGATGTCGGTCGCCATCGCGTCCCCAAACGCGGGCGGCAGGTCCCGCGGAATGTCTGCGAGCAACGTATGCCTGTCAGACAGTGGCCGGAACGCGACCGCGGCACCGCGCAGCAGGGCCGCCAGGTCGAACGGGCCGTTGGTGACGTGGAGCTCGTCCGCACCCGCCCGGGAACCGAGCAGCATTTGCTCGACCAGACGCCCAAGCGACCCGGAGCGCTCGGCGATCGTCGCCACCGCACTGCGCCTCTCGGCGTCGGTCAGCTTCTCCCACCGGCTCGTTAGCGTGCTGGCGAAACCCTGCACGACGGTGATCGGCGTACGCAGTTCGTGGCTCGCGGTCGCGAGGAAGAGATCTTTCGCCTCCTCCAGTTCCTTGGCCGCCGTTACATCACGGAAATCGAGCACTCGCTCATCGCTTCCGGCCAGGCCCGCGGCGAGCACATCGAGCCAGCGGCCGTTGGCAAGCTTATGCGTCAGCTTCGAACCGGGCGCGGGCACCGGGAACGGCGGCGGCTTGCCCGTCAGGTCTTCGCCGGACACCCCGGTCAGCCGGTGCGCCGCCGGGTTCCACTGCCTGACGAGCCCGCCCGCGTCGAGGACCACGATACCGTCCGCGCTCGCGTCGATCACCGCCCGCTCGTGTGCCCGCTGCACGACGACCTCCTCGAACGCCATCGCATTGCTCAGCGCCACGCCGGCGTGACCGGCGAGCAATTCGAGTAGTTCGAGCTCGATATGCCCCACCTTTCGCCTGCTGTAGAGGGCGTAGAGCGCGCCATAGGGCCGGCCTGCGACATTCGATAGGCCGACCGCGATGGTGTGCAGCCCGGGCAGCGCCGACCAGATCATGTCGTCGAACCGGCCGGTCTCCGCGGTCGCCATCATCACCGTCTTGCCAGATCGCATCAGCTCCCAGACCAGGCTGCCGGGCAGCCGCGCTGCGGCGCCGCGGAGTCTTTCTGGCAGCCCGTCCATGCTCACCAGCCGGAGCTTGCCGCCGTCGATGAGCACGAATCCGCCCGCGTCCGCGCCGGTGAGCCCGCGCAGGCTGGCGGCGATGCGGTCAAGCACCGACTCCAGGTCCCGCTGTGCGTTCATGTCAGCCACCAGGTCCCCGAGGCGGCGCACCACCCGGGCACGCTGTGCGATATAGTGCGTGGCCGCGTCGTCCTGGCTGACGCGGTGGCAGACGTTCACCCAGCCGATGACCTCACCGTCCGCGTCACGCAACGCGCTGGTATCGATGCGCACGTCGAGCAGGCCGCCGTCGCGGCGGATACGACGGGTGGCGTAGGAGATCTGGCCGCCACTGCGTACCCGCTCGAGGACGCCGTTGTGCTCGGCCTTCAACTCCTCCGGGATGATCTGCGGGTCGCGCCCCGCCACCTCGGCGGCGGCCCAGCCGAACATCCGCTCGGCGGCGGGATTCCACAGCAGCACGGTGCGGTCGGTGCCGTAGGCGATGATCGCGCCAGCGGCACACTCAATGACCGCCCGGGCGAGTGCGTCCACCGTGGACTGCACCTCGCCGCGATCTGTCTGCACGACGCCATGTTGCCATCGCGCGGCGCCCGCTGGCAGGCGCTAGCGGATTTGAGCAGCGACGCTGCGCGGCGCGGTGCATCGAAAGGGTCACGGCGTGATCAGCCGTGAACCCCCGGCGGAACCAGCGCTGGCCGCCCGGCGTCCAACCCGCATGAAGATCCGCATGACATCGGCAGCCGCTCTTGCGGCCACGGCGACGGTGCTCACATTCGCGGCCTGCGGTTCACGTCAGGCCACCGGGGACGGCACCGCGATCCAGGCGCGGCCGCCGGTGTCGCTGACGATAAAGGTCCGTCCAAGTGCGCACGTGACCGCGCAGCTGTGGACGCTCAGCTGCGGTCCAGCCGGCGGGACGCTCCCTCATCCCGCCGCCGCATGTGCCGCACTCGCCCAGGTCTCAGATCCGTTCGCACCGGTGAGACGCGGCATGATGTGCGCGATGATCTATAGCGGCCCCCAGACGGCGATCATCGAAGGAACATGGCATGGCAAACAGGTAGCTGCCACCTTCTCGAGGGTCGATAGCTGCCAGACGGCCCGTTGGAGCCGCATCGCGCCCGTCTTCGGGCCGTACGCGAACCCGGCCACCACAGGTTGAACGGGCTATTTGAGCAACCGCGAAAGGCGGCGGTCGGCGAGTAGCTTACCGCCTGTCTGGCAGGTCGGGCAGTACTGCAGCGCTGAATCGGCGAACGACACCTCCCTGATCTTGTCGCCGCAGACCGGGCAGGGCTGTCCGACGCGCCCGTGCACGCGAAGCCCGATCTTCTTCTCAGCCTTCAGATCGCCTGCAGCCAGGCCCGCCGACCGATCCACCGCGCTACGCAAGGTCGTCACGATCGCGGCGTGCAGTGTGCCCACCTCGTCGGCCGTGAGGCCCGCGGCAAGCTTGAACGGAGACATCTTCGCAGCGTGCAGCGCCTCGTCGGAATACGCGTTGCCGATGCCCGCGATGACACTCTGATCGCGCAGAACGCCCTTGATCTGAGTCCTGCGCCCGGCGAGCAGCCCGGCCAGCGTGGCGACATCAAAGTCCGGGGCGAACGGATCGGGGCCGAGTGCCGCGATGCCGGGTACCTCAGCTGGGTCGCAGACGAGGTAGACCGCGAGACGCTTCTGCGTACCCGCCTCGGTCAGGTCGAAGCCCGATCCATCGTCGAGCAACACCCGCAATGCCAGCGGACCCTTGCCCGGGCGCGGCGGCGCCGCAGGCAGGTTGTCCCGCCAGCGCAACCAGCCGGCCCGGGCCAGGTGGGTTATCAGATGCAGCCGCACCGGGCCTTTGGGCGGCCCGGTGTCCTGCTCGCCGCCACAGGAGAGGTCGAGGAACTTGCCGTGCCTTGCGACGCCGGTGACGTCGAGGCCGGCAAGCGAGGTGAGGGGCGGTGAATATGTCTTTAGCACCGAGATCGCCGCCACATCCACCCGGACGATGGCGTGCCCGATTGCGCGCTGGCGCAGGAAAACAGCGAGCGCCTCCACCTCGGGCAGTTCAGGCATGTATCAGAGTCTGCCGGACCTCGAGTGGCAGATCCACTGGCTGCGGCGCCGAGACTTGTGGCACACCAATCAACGCTGATCACAGGAACCCCGACAGGATGGGGCTCACCCCCGCCCAGCCGTTAAGGAGAATCCGGGGCTTACCCGATCAGGACGGTGACGCCCGGCCGCAGCTCAGGCCACGGCCCGCTCCGCGGACCTACCCGCGGCCCCCGGACCTACGGGGGCCCCCCGACTAACGGTGCCCACCCGAGGGCGGCAGCATCCGGGGGGCTCCGGGGGGTCGTCCCCCCGGGCCAGCACAAAGCGACGGCGAGTTTGGGCCGATAGGCCCACGAGCATGCGTGGGCGAGGAGGGATTTGAACCCTCACGTCCTTGCGGACACACGGACCTGAACCGTGCGCGTCTGCCGTTCCGCCACCCGCCCGGGCAGTGAGCAAGGTTAGCACGTCGCCGTAGCATGCCACTCCGCCGATACGATCGTAGGCGTAGTGGGCAGGGAGGTGCCTCGTTGGGAGTACTGCAGCGCTTCGAGCGCCGCCTGGAGGGCATGGTCGAGGGCGCGTTTGCGCGGGCCTTCAAGTCGGAGTTGCAGCCGGTTGAGATCGCCAGCGCGGTGCAGCGCGAGATGGATGACCGTGCCGCCATTGTCGCGCAGGGCCGGACACTGGTGCCAAACGACTTCGTGGTGGAGCTCGCGGAGACCGACAACGAACGGCTGGCAGTGTACGCGGGCAGCCTCGGCGTCGAGCTTGCGAACCTGGCGCGTGACTACGCCAAGGAGCAGGGCTACTCATTCGTCGGGCCAGTGCGCATGCGATTCCAGGGAGTACCCGAGCTGACCACCGGGACGTTCAGGATCCGTTCCGGGGTAATCCGCGGCAGCACCGTGGAAAGTGGCGAGATCCGTCAGCCGGTAAGTGACTTGCCCCAGGCGCAAGACGGCTTCGCCCACCGGCCGCGGCTGGTCGTGTCCGGCTGGCGGCGTGTCGGTTGACGGCACCTCTCACGGCACTGACCAGGGGACCTATGAACTGGCCACTCCTGTCACCTTGCTCGGCAGGGGTACCGACTGCGACCTGCGGCTGGTGGACCCTGGCGTGTCGCGGCATCATGCCGAGCTGCGGGTCGAGGATACCGACGTCGTTGTGGTGGATCTCGGGTCAACGAACGGTACTTTCGTCAATGGCCAGCCGATCAGGCGCGCATGCTTGACCGATGGCTCCCGTGTGACGATCGGCCGGACTACGCTCACATTCCGCGCCGATCCGCCGCATTGACCGCACTGCCCACGGCCAGGCGCCCAACAGGAGCGTTGCAGACAGCGATACGGACAGCACGACAGCAGCAGAACACGACAACACCGAAGCAGACTGACGCCGGACTATCCCAAGGATGCATCGCCTGATGAACGAGCTGACCCTCACCCTCATCCGGCTGGCGTTCCTGGCCGTCCTGTGGCTGTTCGTGATCGCCGCCGTCGGGGTTGTGCGGACCGATATGTTCGGCCAGTCGTCAAGCTCGCGAAAGGCCGCCCGCCAGCGGCAGCAAAGCCAGCGGCCGCCCAAGCAGCCGCGCGGGAAGCGGGGCATACCAGCGCGTGTGGTCGTCACGCAGGGTCCGCTCGCGGGCGCCACAATCGGCCTGAGCGATCAGCAGATCACCCTCGGTCGGGCGAATGACGCCACACTAGTACTGAACGATGACTACGCTTCGAGCCGACATGCCCGGCTTTTTCCACAAGACGGCCAGTGGATCGTTGAAGACCTCGGTTCGACCAACGGGACCTACCTCGACCGTCAGAAAGTTACCCGGCCGACGCCCGTGCCGGTCGGCGTGCCGATCCGCATCGGCAAGACGGTTCTGGAACTGCGCAGATGACACTTGCACTCCGATACGCCGTCCGCTCGGACGTCGGACTCCTGCGGGAGGGAAACGAGGATTCGGCGTACGCTGGCCCGCGCCTGCTCGCCGTTGCTGACGGGATGGGCGGTCATGCGGCCGGTGAGGTTGCGAGCGCGGTAGCCATTTCCGCTCTTGCGCACCTCGACGACGACGTGCCCGGCACCGACCTCATCGACGCGCTTGGCAGGGCGGTACGCGATGCCAACAAGACCCTGCACGAGATGGTCGTCGCCAACCCGGCGCTGGACGGCATGGGCACCACGCTTACCGCGATGCTGTGGTCGGGACCGCGGGTCGCGCTCTGCCATATCGGCGACTCACGCGCCTATCTGCTGCGCGAAGGCGAGCTCTACCAGATCACCCACGACCACACGCTCGTGCAGAAGCTGCAGGATGAGGGCCGCATCAGCCCGGACGAGGCAGCGACCCATCCGCAGCGGTCGCTGATCCTGCGCGCGCTCGACGGCAGGAGCGAGGCCGAACCCGACGTGTCGCTGCGTGAGGCGAAGATGCGGCGACCGCTACCTGCTGTGTTCGGACGGGCTCTCCGGCGTGGTGAGCGCGGAGACGCTGCACCGCACGCTGAGCACGATCACAGAACCCGACCAGGCCGTGATCCAGTTCGTGGAGCTCGCCAACCGGGGCGGGGGCCCTGACAACATCACGTGCATCGTCGCCGACGTGGTGGAAAGCGCCACGGCCAGGTGCGCGCCTACCGAGGTTCCGGTCATCGCCGGCGCCGCGTCGGGCAGCGGTCGGCGCCTTCCGCAGCAGCCAATGCCGCGTCCCGACACGCCAGCGGGGCGCGCCAGAGCGCTCACCCACACCGCCCCGCAGCCCGTAGTGGGCATAGTCGGCGTGGACACGATGGATTCCGCCAACGGGCACGGCGGCGGCCTGACCATGGCAGCAGACGATGGCAGCGCGGGCGTACGGTCGCGGCGGCGCTGGCCGATTGTCACCAGCATCCTCATCGTGTTGTTCGTGGTCATCGCAGGCGGCGGACTCGCCGCGTGGAGTTATTCACAGCGCCAGTACTACGTGGCGGCGGACGGCGGCGAGGTCGTTATCTTCCGGGGTATCAACCAGAATGTCGCGGGCCTGAGGCCTGTCATCGGTGTATGAGCGCACGGGCATCCCGCTCACCGCGGTCCCGCAGGATGACCGCACGCGCATAGCTGCCGCGATACCCGCGACTGGCCTCGCAGACGCTCGCGGCATCGTCACCCGGGTCGGCAACGAGGTGCGCAACTGCCAGGCGGCACAGGCGAAACTGGCGGCATGGCAGGCCAAGGTGGCCAATTGGCCGAAGCCTGCCAAGGGCAAGAAGCCAGCGGCTAAGCCGATGCGGCCCACGGTGCCGCCGTACTGCCCGGCGGCGACCGCGCCCGCCGCAGGTGCGGCAACCGCTGGCACGGCGCCGCCGGTTACGCCGACGACCGGAGCGACGCCATGACCGCCGGGACGGCGCCCGTCGGAGGCGGCGCCGGTTCCGCGCCCGCGCCGATGCCACGCAAACGCCGCCGCACCGAGCTGGCCATGCTCGCCTTCGCCGTGCTCATCACGTTCTTCGCCTATGCGAACGTGGCCTTCGGTGTTCAGCGGCAAGCTCCCCTCTGGCGCGCTCGGCTACGGCCTGGCTTTCGCGGGGCTGGTGCTCGCCGCCCACCTGGCCGTGCGCAGGTTCGCGCCATGGGGGGACCCGCTGCTGCTGCCACTCGCCGCGATCCTGAACGGGCTCGGCCTGGTGATGATCCACCGGCTCCAGCTGGCCAGCCAGGCTGGCCTGATGCCGGGCAACACGCTCGCCGCGTCCGCGACCACCACACAATTCATCTGGAGCGGGGTCGGCATCGCTGCGTTCATCGCCGTGCTCCTCCTCGTCCGCGAGGTCAGGGTCCTGCAGCGCTACACCTACACGCTCGGCGTCGCCGGGCTGATCATGCTCGCCATCCCTGCGCTGCTGCCGAGTTCGATGAGCGCGGTGAACGGTGCCAAGGTGTGGATCCTGCTCGGCGGCTTTTCCATCCAGCCCGGCGAGTTCGCCAAGCTCGCGCTCGCGGTCTTTTTCGCCGGTTACCTCGTGGTGAAGCGTGACGTGCTCGCGCTGGCCGGCCGCCGGGTCCTCGGCGTCGACCTGCCCCGTGCTCGCGACCTCGGCCCCGTGCTCGTCGCTTGGGGCGCCAGCCTCATGATTCTGGTATTCGAGTCCGACATCGGCACGTCAGCGATGTTCTTCGGGCTGTTCATCGCGATGATCTACATCGCCACGCAGCGCACCTCGTGGCTGCTCATCGGCCTGGTCCTGTTCCTGTTCGGCGTCGTGGTGACCGCGGCGCTCTTCACCCACGTGGGCCAGCGTTTCGATATCTGGCTGCACACGTTTTCCGCCGCGAACATCAACTGCAATCCCGCGGTCCAGGCCAACTGCGCCCCGTCGTACCAGCTCGCGCAGGGGGTCTACGGGATGGGCTCAGGGGGAGTCGTGGGCCGGGGCTGGGGCCAGGGGCAGCCATATTTGACGCCGCTCGCGCAGAGCGACTTCATCGTTTCCTCGTTCGGTGAGGAGCTTGGCCTGACCGGACTGATGGCGATCCTGGCCCTCTACGGACTGATCGTGCAGCGCGGGCTCCGCGCGGCGCTCACCGTCCGTGACCCATTCTCCAAGCTGCTCGCCGGTGGCCTGTCATTCGTGCTCGGCCTCCAGGTGTTCGTGATCGTCGGCGGGGTCACCAGGCTCATCCCGCTCACCGGGATCACCACGCCGTTCCTCTCGCAGGGTGGTTCGTCGCTGGTGGCAAGCTGGATGCTGATCGCGCTGCTGATGCGGATCAGCGACAGCGCACGCCGGCCACCGCCACAGCCGATCCAGGAAGAGGGCATGACCCAGGTAGTGAAGGTCAGGTGAGCCTCGAGTGAACCGGGCGCTGCGCCGCGTCTCGCGATCGCCAGCCTGGCGATGTTCGTCGTACTCATGCTCAACGTCAACTACCTGCAGGCCTTCCAGGCCGACAGCCTGACAGGCAAGCCGTCGAACGTGCGCGCGTTCGAGCAGCAGTTCCAGCAGCAGCGCGGCGAGATCGTTGCCGCCGACGGCACGGTCCTGGCGCGGTCGGTCGCGACCAAAAACGCGATCTACAAGTTCCAGCGTCAGTACCCGAACGGCCCCCTCTACGCGCCCGTCACGGGTTACGACTCCATCTTCGGCTCGACCGGGCTTGAATTCACCGAGAACAAGCTCCTTTCCGGCAACGACCCGAGGCTGCTCGTCCGCAACTTCGTGAACATGGTCACCGGCAAGAAGCCACAGGGGGCCCAGGTCGTGACCACGATCGATCCGCAGGCGCAGACGGCGGCCTACAACGCGCTGCTTGCCACCGGCAGGTCCGGAGGGGTCGTCGCGCTCGATCCGAAGACCGGCGAGATCCTGGCGCTTGCGTCCGTGCCGACCTTTGACCCGAACAGGTACGCCACCTTCGACGGCGCCAAGCTCGACAAGATCGACGAGGCTTACCGCACCGACCCGGCGCAGCCGCTGCTCAACCGTGCGATCAACGAGACCTACCCGCCAGGTTCCACCTTCAAGGTCGTGACGAGCTCGGCACTGTTCTCCTCGGGCAGGTACAACCCGAATACAGTGGTAGATGCACCGACACAGCTCAACCTCCCCAATAGCAGCACTACGCTGATCAACTTCGACGGGCTGCCCTGCGGCAGCGGCAGGGTGCCGATCATCTACGCGTTCACGGTGTCCTGCAACACGGCCTTCGGCGGGCTTGGCATGACGGCCGGCGGCGCCGACGCTGCGCGATCAGGCGACCAGGTTCGGCATGAACATTCCGAACCTGACGATCCCGCTGCCCGTTTCACAGAGTAACGTCCCTCTAATCACCGACCCTGCCCAGACCGCGATGACCGCGATCGGCCAGTTCGACGACACGGTCACGCCCCTTCAGGAGGCCATGTTCTCTGCGGCGATCGCCAATGGTGGCGCACTCATGAAGCCCAATCTCGTGGGCAAGGTCGAGGCACAGGACCTGTCCAGCGTCGAATCGACCACGCCACAGATACTGAGCCAGGCGGTGAGCCCCGGCGTGGCGGATCAGGTGAAGTCGATGATGCAGCAGGTGGTGCAGAACCCGTCCGGCACCGCGCACGCCGCCACCGCCAGTCTGCAGGCGCAGGGCATCCAGGTGTGGGCGAAGACTGGCACGGCGCAAAATGGTGTCAACAACACCGGCCTGGACGATGCCGTTTTCACCTGCTTCGCACAGTCTGGCAACCAGCAGATCGCGGTCGGCGTCGTGGTGGAGGGGGGCGGTGAGGGCGCCGACGCGGCCGCACCCGTCGCCGTGGCGGTCATCAAGGCGTACCTGGGGCAGCAATGAGCGGAACCGGCCCAATCAGCGGACCTCCGGCCGGACCTGACGGCCGGGTCGGCGGCCAGCACCCGGCCGACCCCGACGACGGAACCGGCGGCCAGCACCCCGCCGACGACGGGGCGAGCGGCCAGTCGGGCTGGCAGCACCCCGCCAGCCCGGACGGCATGGTCGGCGTCCTGCTCAGCGGCAGGTACCGGCTGGATCAGCGGATCGCGGCGGGCGGCATGGGTGAGGTCTGGCGCGGCACGGATCAGGTGCTCGGCCGGCCGGTGGCGATCAAGCTGCTCAGACACGCCTACATCGGCGACGAGGCGCTGGCGTCGCGGTTTCGCGCCGAGGCGCGCTACGCGGCGTCACTGTCTCATCCCGGGATCGCTCAGGTCTTCGACTACGGGGAACAGGACGCAGGCACCGGCAGCGGCTCAGGTGGCCGCGGCGCGTACCTAGTCATGGAACTGGTCCCCGGCGAGCCACTTTCCGCCATCCTCGCCCGCACCGGCCACTTGTCCCCCGAGGTGACACTCGACATCATCGCGCAGGCAGCGAGCGCGCTGCAGGCCGCGCACGCGGCCGGCATCGTCCACCGTGACATCAAGCCAGGCAATCTCCTCGTCACGGCGGAAGGGCGAGTGAAGATCACCGACTTCGGCATCGCCAGGGCCGTGCAGGCCGCACAGGCCGGTCACCTGACCCAGACGGGAATGGTCATGGGCACCGCGCAGTACGTTTCGCCTGAGCAGGCTAGCGGGCTGCGGGTCACGCACGCGTCTGACATCTACTCGCTTGGTGTCGTCGCCTACGAGTGCCTGGCGGGCGCACCGCCGTTCGCCGCGGATGCCCTGATCGCGCTCGCTCTCGCGCACGTCCGTGAGGTGCCGCCGCCGCTGCCGCCCACCGTGCCTCCGCTGGTGACCGACATGGTGATGCGGATGCTCGCCAAGCGGCCGGAGGAACGGCCCGCCAGTGCACAATTGGTAGCCGATCGCGCCAACGCGTTGCGCGACGCGCTCCCGGCCACCTCCGGCCCAGATCTTGCCGAGATGGCTTCTGAGGATACGGCGGCATGGTTCGCTGAGGATGCGGCGACGGGCCCCCGGTTGCATGACAGCGCCACGACGCAGCTACCGATTAATGATCCTGAACGGCTGACGTCCACGCGACGCCGGCCAGTTCACCGTCGCGCCCTCGTGGTGGCCGCGGTGAGCCTAGCGATCATCGCGGTGGGCGGCGTCACGACGGCGCTGATGGTGGCTGGTCGCCACGCTGCCGGCAGCGTGTCTTCGACCGCCACGCCGCGCCCAAGTCAGCACACTCACCAGGCGGTGTCGAACACCCCCAGCCAGAACCCGCCTGCCGCGAGCCCGCCTGCCGCGAGCCCGCCTGCACCGAGCCCGACGGGATTTACCGGCTCCACAGGATTTACCGGCTCCACGGCTTTTACCGGCCCCACGGCACCGGCGTTGCCGAGCCCGGCCTTTTCGGCGGCTCCGAGCCCCACCTTATCGGCCAGCCCGACACCTACGCAGACGCTTAGGCGGGCCTCGACGCCGACGCCAACGCCCCCCACCACCACGGTGACGGCGACACCGACACCGCCACGACACCGCCATCGGCGACGCCATCAACGAACGCGAGCCCGTAAGCTCGCCGGTGACACCAGGATCGCCGGGATGTACAGGACGCAGGACGGTAAGGAAAAGTGCGAGACATGACTCAGCCTCGGCTCCTCGGTGGCCGCTACGAACTCGACGGGGTCGTCGGGCGCGGCGGCATGGCCGAGGTATACCGCGCGCGTGACCTCCGCCTGGACCGCACCGTCGCTGTCAAGACACTCCGTGACGACCTGGCTCGCGACCAGACGTTCCAGGCGCGTTTCCGCCGTGAGGCGCAGTCGGCCGCTTCGCTCAACCACCCATCGATCATCGCGGTCTACGACACCGGCGAGGACATGGTGGGGCCCGTCCCCGTGCCGTACATCGTCATGGAGTATGTGGACGGCCGCACCCTGCGGGACCTGCTCCGCGACGACCGGCGGTTGCTGCCTGAACGGGCACTCGAGATCGTCGACGGCGTCCTGCGTGCCCTCGACTACAGCCACCGCAACGGCATCGTGCACCGCGACATCAAGCCGGCGAACGTGATGCTGACGCGCACGGCCGACGTCAAGGTCATGGACTTCGGCATCGCCCGCGCGCTCAGCGACAGCCAGGTCACCATGACCCAGACCGCCCAGGTGATCGGCACAGCGCAGTATCTCTCACCCGAACAGGCCCGCGGCGAACGGGTGGATGCCCGCAGTGATTTGTACTCGACCGGCTGCCTGCTGTACGAGCTGCTCACCGGCCGGCCGCCGTTCAGCGGTGACTCGCCAGTCGCGATCGCCTATCAGCATGTCCGGGAGAACCCGGTACCGCCATCACAGGTCGACCCGGAGATCCCGCGCTGGGCAGACGCGATCGTGCTCAAGGCCATGGCCAAGGACCCGGCGGACCGCTACCAGAGCGCCGCGGAGATGCGCGCCGACATCCAGCGCGCGATGTCCGGCATGCCGGTTTCCGCGCCGCCGACCGAGATGCTGCAGCACACCCAGCGAATGGGCGGCGCGACCATGGTGGCGCCGCCGACCAGCGCGATGCCCGGTTACCAGTACGGCCCGCCCGAGGAGCCACCGAAAGGTAGCGGGGGCCGCCGCGCCTTGCTATGGGCGTTGTTCGCCTTGCTGGTGCTCGGCACCGTCGCCGCCGTGGCCTTCTTCCTGCTGGCCGGCGGCGGCAAGAAGTACGCGGTGCCAGACGTCACCGGGTTGTCATTGAGCCAGGCGGAGAAGCAGATTGTGGCGAATCACCTGCAGCCGCAGGCCGTCAATCAGACCTCCGCGACCGTCCAGCAGAACAACGTCATCAGCACCAGCCCGTCTTCCGGCTCCCTGCTCCCGGCCAACTCCGTCGTCAAGGTCTTTGTCTCTTCCGGCCAGCAGCAGGTCACGGTGCCGGACGTGGTAGGCGAGGACTCGAACACGGCGCAGAGCAACCTGTCGAACCAGAACCTCAGCCCGGTGATCAAGACGGTGCAGTCGAGCAAGCCCGCTGGCACGGTGGTGCAGCAGAACCCTGCCGGCGGCACGAAGGTGAACCCAAACAGCAACGTCGTTCTCGACGTCTCCGGCGGCGGCACAACCGTGCAGTCGGTGGTCGGCTTGCAGGCGGACAGTGCCGAATCGGTCTTGAAGAGCCAGGGTCTCCAGGTCAACCCGGTGGAACTGCCCGGACCCACGGGTACCGCTCCCGGCACGGTGTGGCGTCAACAGCCCGTCGCCAACGCGACGGTCACCCCAGGCACCTCGATAACGATCTGGGTCCAGCCTGCCCGCCGAGCACGTCGCCCACGCAGACCGGATCACCCACCGCGACCGGATCCCCGACAGCCACCGGCCAAGGTCAGAACCAGGGCCCAGGTCAGGGCGGTGGTCCTGGCGGCGATGGAGGCGGCGGCGATGGCCAGGCGGCGGTGCCGCAGGCCGCGGCTGCCGCCGCTACGCGTTACCCGGTGCGTCCGCCCGCTCGCCGCTAGCCGGCTACGCCTACCCGGTCGATGGGCAGGTGCAGTGCCGTCCACGGGAACACGAAGAACCACAGCACGGCGACGACCAGCGCGATGATCAGTATCAGCGACACGAGCTTGCTGAACGGGCCACCGGGCAACCGGCGCCATAGCCACCCGTACAAGGCTCAGCCCGCCCGACCGTGCCGCGGCTGCGCGCTGGCCAGCCTGCCGAACACGATGATCCGGTGCGTGCCCGTCCATGCTGGGTCGCAGGTGATCAGCGTGATCATCCGTTGCCGTGGCCGAGCATGCGGATGACCGGGAACGGGATCGAGGACGCTCATGTCTGTGGGAAGCACCTCCCGCGTTCCGGTGACGCGGTAGTCGTAGCGGTTGACCCTCGTGTCGACGATCACGAGGTCGCCCACCATGAGTGAGGGCAGGTGATAGAAGGGATTGCCCGCGGTGACCCGGTGAGCGGCGACGGCGAAGTTGCCGACCCGGCCCGGCAACGCGGTGCCCTGCACGTGGCCCGGCCCAAGCGCGAGCTGCGGAAGGCCCGTGCCTTCGACGATCGCGAAGCGCCAGTGCCTGCCGAAACGCGGGATCTCGATGAACGCGAAGGGCTTGCCGAGCGCGAGGTGAATGGGATCGGGCAGCGGATGCCGGCGGGTTCGGCTGGTTCGGATGGTCCATTGGCTGGCGCCACTGGCGGTTCAGCTCGCTGGCGAAGGCGTGTTGTGCATGGCTTGCCTGAATGCCGGTTCCCCAGATCAGGTATCCGACGAACAGCAGAATGACGACGCCCAGGGTGAGGCAAAGCTCACCGAAGCTACGCAAGAAGCTTCGCATTTTCGGAGACCACCGCATTACGCAACGTTGCCGACCCGGTGAACGCCGGAATCGTGATCTTGCTGAGGGTTCCCACGGTGTCCGGCCCGCAGACTGCCTGGGTACTCGCTGTACGCGCGGGCACGGACTACCAGCCACTCAGCGTACAGTATTCGTCACGTAGGGGCACGGATTCGGCTCCGATACCCGATGCAGCTTGGATAACCGATTCCAGCGAAACGCCGATCCGCGCACCGCTCCGATCAGCCCTATCCGCAGCCGCCAGCAACTACCCTTACCGGCAGGACCCGACCAGGAGACGACCGTGCCCAAGTCCCGCGTGCGCAAGAAGGCGGTCTATACGCCGCCACAACGATCCACCAAGTCGAAGGTCAGCCCGCGGTGGCTGGTGCCTGTGATGGTGTTCTGCCTGCTCTTCGGGCTTGCCTGGATCGCCGTGTTCTACATCACGAGCGGCAACATACCCGTGATGAGCGCGATCGGAAACTGGAACTTGCTCATCGGCTTCGCCTTCATCATCGGCGGCGTCGTCCTGTCCACCCGCTGGCGCTGAACAAGCCCGGCTAGCGCGAGATCGGGGCCCGGCACGGACTGCGCCCGACACGGCGCCGGCGCCACACGGCCCACCTGCCGCAAGCATTCCTCGAACGCCACGACCTGCGGCAGGGCTCCTGCGGCAGACGCGCAGTCGCCTATGACATCCGCCCGAGCCGCCAAGCCGACCATCCGAGCTGTGGCGATTGGTGAGACGTGCAGCTCGCGGAAGACTTGCGTTCCTATCACGGGGGATCTCGAAATGCTATCGGCATCGCCGGGGACATGCCGTGCCAGGGGATGTCCCCGTACCCGTGCTCCCATGGGCAGGCCATCCGCAGGCGCCGAAACGTCCCTGGCAGGTCATCGCCCGACCCAGCCATGCTTGAGGGCAAGGCCCGGGCTCAAGCCTCCCGGCTTACACGGCTGTAGTTCGGTCCACACACTAATCCACAACCTGTGGATAACTACTCATGAACACTGACGGGGCGGGGGCGGCCGTCGAAGTCCTGTGTACTGGCCTGCACGGCACGTAGATCCCGGCCCGCGGCACCGCGGATCCCGGCCGGCACGCGGATCCCGGCCTGCACAGAAGCCACGTCCGGGGACTGGGGTGAGCCCATTGGCCGGACGGTCGACGGGAGTCAGGTCAACGGGCGTCAGGCGGTCAACTGGTGTGTGCGCACGACCGTGGCCAAGATCAGCACGGCCAGCAGCGCCACTGTCGCACCCGCCTGGATGAGCGTACGGTGATTCCGCGGGGCATAGGCGTACGCTGCAGTCAGAGCGGCGCCGGTGACGAGCCCACCCACATGCGCCTGCCACGCGATGCCCGGAATCGTGAAACTGATCACCAAGTTGATGGCGATCAGGACGACGATCCCTCTGGCGTCCAGACGCAGCCGCCTGGCGACCACGAACCACGCCCCGAACAAGCCGAAGATGGCGCCGGAGGCGCCTACGGATGGCAAGTTCGGAGCGACCGATGTAGTAGAAGAGCACCGAGCCGCCAAGCGCGCTCATCAGGTACACGACGGTGAAGCGCACGCGGCCGAGCGCCAGTTCGAGCGACGGGCCAACCACCACGAGCGCCCACATGTTGAACAGGATGTGCAGCGGGGTAGTGGCGTGCAGGAACGCGCCGGTGATGAGCCGGTAGTACTGATCGTTCGCCACCCCGACCAACTGGCCGCCGAGTGCCGGGTCTCGCGCCAGGCCGATCAACGCGAAATAGTCGATGATCTTGTTGTTGGCCAGCTCGGCCAGATAGATAGCGACGTCCAGGGCGACGAGTACCCACGTGACACGCGCACCGGCCGTGACTGCCCGGCCGCCAAAGACGGTCCGGGTCCTCGGGGTGGCGCGGCTGCCTTCACGTACGCACTCGACGCACTGCTGCCCGACTGGGGCGCTGCGGAGGCAGTCTGGGCAGGCGTAGCGGCCGCAGCGCACGCATGACACGTATGTCTCGCGGCCTGGGTGCCGGAAACAGGTCGGCACCCGGGACCCACTGCCCACGCCGCTTTGCGTATCGGGCGCGTTCAAGTTCCTATCCGGCGGTTGTGCCTGGGCCACGCTCAACCGTAACCGACTCCAGCACCACATCTTCCACGGGACGGTCCTGGTGACCCGTCTTAAGCTGACTTATCCGGTCAACGACGTCGCTCCCCTCGATCACCTCGCCGAAAATGGTGTGCTTTCGGTTCAGCCACGGCGTCGGCGCGACCGTGATGAAGAACTGCGAGCCGTTGGTGCCTGGCCCGGAGTTCGCCATCGCGAGCAGGTAGGGCCGGTCGAAGACGAGCTCGGGATGGATTTCATCAGCGAACTTGTAACCAGGCCCGCCCCTGCCGGTGCCAAGCGGGTCCCCGCCCTGGATCATGAAATCAGGGATCACCCGATGAATGATCGTGCCGTCGTACAACCTTGCGGTCGTTTTCTTGCCGGTGCTCGGCTCTTTCCACTCGCGCCCGCCCTCCGCGAGCTCGCTGAAGTTCCGCACCGTCTTCGGCGCATGGTCGGGAAACAGCCGAACCACGACCCGGCCGTGGTTCGTCTGCAACGTTGCGATTAGCGTATCGGTCATGCCTCGCATCCTCCCACGAGCCGGTCCGTGCCAATGCGCTTGGCTGGCGCATACGTTAGCCGTTCGGGCGCCGGGGTACTCACGGTGATGCGGGCATTGATGCAGGCTGATGGCCACCGTAGACGGGCAGGATTGGTGTGGGCCATCGCGGGAAGCCTGCCAGACGAAAACAATCCGGGAGGTTGACATGTCGCTCGTAACGAAAAGAGCAGGCCAAGGCGGTGGCACCTGCCGCACGTGAGCGCGCGCGTCAGGCCGCGCAGCAACTCGGGCCGATAGCGAAGACGGCGCGGGAGAACGCGGCACAACAGCTACACGACGCGCGTGTGTGGGTAGCGCCGCGGATCGAGCACGCCGCCCACGGCGTTCAGGAGAACGTCGCGCCGAAGGTGTCGGCCGTCCTCCAGGCAACCGCGCACCGGCTCGAGCCGGCACCAGAGGAACTGAAAAAGCTCGGACGCAGGGCACGGCGGCGGGCCATTGCGACATCGCACGAGGTGAGCGCGCGGCGCGCCAAGGCGCTCGCTAAGGCGGACAAGCGAGGGCGGCGCTGGCCCAAGGTAATGGGCAGCGTGGTGTTGGTCGCGGCCACCATCGGCGCGATCACCGCCGTGACCGTGCGGCGCAACCGCGACAAGATGGCAGCTGATCTCGACGATGCCGCCCTCGCGGCCGCGGAGATGGAGGAAGCGCAAGCTGCAGCCGACGCCGAGGCCGGGTTCGACGGTCAGGTCCGCACACCTGACCGCGGCACGCGCTGACTTCAGGACGCCTGACCACAGGACGCCTGACCACAGGACGCCTGACCACAGGACGCCTGACCACAGGACGCCTGACCACAGGACGCCTGACCACAGGACGCCTGACCGCGGCACGCGCTGACTTCAGGACGCCTGACCACAGGACGCCTGACCACAGGACGCCTGACCACAGGACGCCTGACCACAGGACGCCTGACCGCGGCACGCGCTGACTCAGAGTCACCCGGACGCCTGACCACAGGACGCCTGACCACAGGACGCCTGACCACAGGACGCCTGACCACAGGACGCCTGACCACAGGACGCCTGACCACAGGACGCCTGACCACAGGACGCCTGACCACAGGACGCCTGACCACAGGACGCCTGACCACAGGACGCCTGACCACAGGACGCCTGACCACAGGACGCCTCGACCACAGGACGCCTGACCACAGGACGCCTGACCACAGGACGCCTGACCACAGGACGCCTGACCACAGGACGCCTGACCACAGGACGCCTGACCACGGTGCCAAGGGAATTCGGGCCATGGGGTCCGGGCCATCGCGGTCGGGGCGTGCCCGGAGCGCGGTGCGGCCTCCGGTGCGCAAGCGGGTGTCTGTGGTCTTCGCCCGATTCAACGAGGTGGCCAGATGGTGTGCGCCGATGTCCAGATGTCCTGTCGTGTATGTAGACGGCGAGGTTTTCGCGTGACCTATGGGGTCCGCTATGAGCTGTTTCTCAACTTTATGTCCATGTTGTCCCGCTCTCGAATACCGATGCTGATGCGCTCCGTTACGACGGCGTTCGCCAAGCCGGCACACCCTCCGGCCGACCGCCGTTATGAGCTGTCGAGAAACAAGACTTCTGGATCTTGTTATCACTTTTTGTGGCAGTGGGGTCTGGAGTGGATGAGAGTGCCAGTGGGCATGCGGTTAATCACCCTCGCTGAGTATGCAGCGGACGCAAGGGACGTAACCGCGGCGTAACTACGAAGATGAAATCGATGTGTTGATCATCCGAGGGGTACTTACGCAGCCTGTGGGTAAATCCCTACGGACTCCAGTCGTGTCGACCATGCCCCACCACGATCACTACTCCGCCGCCCGGCACCGCCACGCATCGGGTCATCTCGAACTCCATGATCCCGCGAGATGTGCGGCGCGGTGCCGCCGCCAAATGGCCTCATGACCCGGCACCGCGCCACCCGGCACCGCGCCATCCGGAATACGGTCGTCTAGCTGGCTCTGACGCGTCAGACCAGGGCGCCCACGTGGCGGGTCAGCCAAGGGCTAGCACTGCGGAAATGTCAGTGCTGTCAGGCACACTACGAGTGTGCTGCTCGATGAGTTGGTGAAGACCTCGGTTGCGGTGGCAGCGACCTCGTCGCGCCGCGCCAAGATCGAGGCGATCTCGAGCCTGCTCCGCCGCGCGGGGCCTCCGGAGGTGCCTGTCGTGGTCGCATTCCTCTCCGGGGAACTGCGCCAGCGCCCGATCGGCGTCGGCTACGCGGCACTTCGGGACGTCGCCGGCGGCTCGTGGCCGCCGAAAGTGATTCCGCCCGGCCAGGGAAACCCGGTCCACGCAGGCGTCGCGAGCCCGGAAGGCGTCACGAGCCCGGAAGGCGCGCCGGACGGCACCGCAGGAACGCCCGCGACTCACAGTCGCGGCTGTCGACGCGGCCTTCGCTCATATTGGCACGGCTACCGGCCCGGGGTCGCAGGCGGAGCGGCGCCGATTGCTCGCGGCACTATTCGCCGACGCGAATAGATGCAGAGCGGCCCTTCTTGACCCGGCTTCTCGTCGGCGACCTGCGCCAGGGCGCGCTCGAAGGCATCATGGTCGAGGCGATCGCGGCGGCCGCCGGCGTCGCCGCTGGCGAGGTGCGGCGTGCGCACATGCTTGGCGGGTCACTACTCGCGGTCGCCTCAGCGGCGCTCGCCCCGGACGCCACCGCCCCGGACGCCACCGCCCCGGACGCCACCGCCCCGGGCTTCATGGCTGCGAAAAGCGGTGCCCGCCCGGAAGCCGACCCTGCACGACAGGAATGCGCCGGCGCAGAAAACGGCACTGCGCCCCAAGACGGCAATGTCCTAGAAGGCGGCCCTGCTGCGAAAAACGAAGAGAGAGCTGGCCCCGTGACAGTGAGCAGCGCACCTGGGGCGGCGCTTGCGGCATTGCGGGGCTTCCGGTTGCGAGTCGGGCGGCCGCTGCAGCCGATGCTGGCTGGTTCGGCGGACAACGTCCGGGCGGCGCTACGGCGTGTCACGCCCCGCAGCGGTGGAGTGGAAGATCGACGGGATCAGGGTCCAGGTCCACAAGGACGGCACCGACGTGGCGGTGTTCACCCGCACGCTCGATGAGATCACCGCTCGGGTTCCAGAGGTAGTCAGGGCGGTGGCCGCCATGCCTGCCCGCTCCATCGTGCTCGACGGCGAGATCATCGCACTCGGCCCGGGCGGGCGGCCCCGACCGTTCCAAGTGACGGCAGGGCGCACGGGAAACCGCAATGAGATCGCCAAGCTCACCGATGAGGTGCCGCTCACCGCCTTCTTCTTCGATCTGCTGCACCTGGACGGCACGGACATGGTCGATGCGCCGGGGGCCGAACGGTACGCGCAGCTAGCCGCTGCCCTGAGCAGTGATCTTGTCATTCCGCGCATCGTCACGGACGGGGAGGCGCAGGCGACGGCGTTCTTCGAGAATGCGGTGGCGCGTGGCCACGAGGGAGTGCTCGTCAAGTCGCTCGACGCACCCTACGCTGCCGGGCGCCGCGGTGCCGGACTGGATCAAGGTGAAGCCCCGGCACACGCTCGATCTCCTGGTGATCGCCGCCGAATGGGGTCACGGCAGGCGCCGCGGCTGGCTCTCCAACCTGCATCTTGCCGCGCGTGATCCCGGCAGCGGTGGGCACTTCATGCTCGGCAAGACATTCAAGGGGCTGACGGACGAGACTCCTTGCCTGGCAGACCACGCGGCTGCTTGAGCTTGCCGATCCGCCGCGCGGCCGTTCGGGATCGGATGGCGCGGACGCTGGCTGGGTCGTCCCGGTACGGCCCGAACTGGTCGTGGAGATCGCCTTCGACGGGGTACAGGCGAGCCCGCGCTATCCCGGCGGACTCGCGCTACGGTTCGCCCGCGTCATCAGATACCGCCCGGACAAGCGCGCCGCTGACGCCGACACGATCGATACCGTGAGGCAGATCGCCGGCGCGAGCGGAGTGACACTCGCGGCTCCGGTTTCCGAAGGTGCGCGAGAGGTGCTTTACTCCGCTGATGAAATTTGACAGATCTTGGTGCGCCTCCAGTCGATTCGGGCGGCGCGATCGGCCCGCTCGCAGCCACGACCGTCAAGCAGTCGCCAGGCGGTGGGACGATCTCATCGATGTTCGCGAACTGATCCACGCTCGGCTGCCAAGTGACGTCCTCGCCGTTGGCCTTGACCTGCGCCTGCGAGGTGGTACCGGCGATAACCGAACACAGCCCGGCTGCGCTGCCAGTCTTCCGATCGCCACCTCAAGCAGCGTTACCCCTGCCCTGGCACTCCGTCCAGCCGATGAGGGCATCCACGCGATGAAGCATCTCGTCTGTAACGTAACCAGGCAGACTCGCCGGCCTACTTCCCTGCGGCGCCACCTGGCCGCACCGGACTCTTCCGGTGAGCAGGCCGTTGGCGAGCGGAAAGTACGGGAGCGCGCCGAGCCCGAAGTGCCGCCCCGGCGGGCAGGACGTCGGCCTCCACCGCGCGCTCAAGCAAGAAGACCAGTTATCCTGAGCGGGGCAGTCCCTCAAGCTCGACTGAGGGCAGGGGCGGTCCTTGGGAAAATCAGCAGGTGGAGCCCAGCCGCCACGATTCCGCCCACGAGGGGCGCGACTATGAAAAGCCATACCTGGCTGAGGGCCGTCCCGCCGACGATGAGGGCGGGCCCGAGGCTCCGGGCGGGGTTCACCGACGTTCCGGTGATCGGAATACCGATAAGGTGCACCACAGTGAGCGACAGTCCGATGACCAGACCCGCCATGGCGGCATTCGCGGTCTTGCTTGTCACGCTGAGGACGACGAAGACAAAAAGTGCGGTTAGCACAACCTCGGTCAGAAACGCGCCACCTACGCTGATGTGGATGTGGCTGGCGGCGCCCCAGCCATCCGCCCCGAGGCCGGTTGTCGTACGGTTGTACAGCGGCGAAGCGGCGAACGTAACCCACAGGAGCAGAGCCCCGAGTATCCCGCCGACGAACTGCACGACCCAGTAGCCGACCGCCTCGACCAGCGGAATCCGGCCGGCGAGAAGCGCGCCGATCGTGACGGCTGGATTGACGTGACAGCCGGAAACGGGCCCGAGCACGTAGGCCAGGGCAAGCAGGACGAACCCGAACGCGAGCGCGGTGGCGACTACGCCAGCCGCGAAACTGCTCCCCGCGGTGCCGAAGCCGAACGACAGAGTTGCCACCCCAACGGCGAAATATACGAGCAGTCCCGTTCCTAGTAGTTCCGCAGCCAGCTTTCGGGCCATGTTGTCCTCATTTCGACCAGATGGCACCTCGACGAACACTTTGGACTCTCCAGGCGCACCTGTCAACATCGGCGGACTCCTGCGGGCAGGATTGGTGGCAGAGGTGTCCGGTTCTTCCTGGGCTCAGCCCACGCGTGCGCCGCAACAGCTTCTCGCCGAACGGCAGGGGCCGACGGATGACCGGGGAGACGGATCAGGCGACGGCAGGTCACACATCGCACCCCTGGGCCAGGGCCTTTCAGTCCGAGATCCTTGCCCCGCTCGGCATGACCCAGGCGAGCGACCCGGCGACGGATGCGATTCCGGCATCCTTCAGCAACGGTTACACCGCACAGCAGGACGGCTTGATGTGGGACGTGACCGCGAGCGACGCTGCGGTGGCGGGCGGGGCGGGCGCCATGATCTCGACCTTCGGTGGTGACCTCAGGACAGAACCATCCTCCCACCGGCACCCTGCTGACGCGCGACCCCAGAAACCGAGCCTTAGGACGCACGTGATAGCCACGGACCTGGCGTGACCGTGGGCTACGGCTTGGGTATCACCGACATCAGCGGTTCCCTCGGCCACAACGGCGGCATCTTCGGCAACACGTCGGTCATGTTCGACCTGCCGAGCCGACAGGGCACGGTCCTGCTGCCCGAAACCAACAGCACGCTGTTCACACCAGTAACCCTGACCACCTTCTTCGAGCTCGCGGCCTACCTCTCCCGGGTCAGTTCCCGAGCGGCCCATCCACCACAACCATGATCCGGTGCGCTCCGCGCAAAGCTTTGGGCGGCTTCACCCCTCGCGCGCGGCAAGCGGCCAGAACTACACTGTTGTTATAAAGCCCGGTATTTCATCACAATGTGCAGGTGGCAGATCCGGACAACCATTTGCCCAGGAAGGGTTCGAAGATCACAAAGGAGCGCGCCAAACCGAAGAGGGCCGCCGGGAGATTCGGACCGCTGGACGTCCTGGGCGGAAGCTGTTGGCCAGGACAAGTTGCGCCACTCCCGCGAGGGACTTCCGTGACTGGGGCCTAACTGGCCAGCGGGAGCCCTGTGACCAGCGTAAACAATAGCTGGTCCAGAAGGGGCAGATCAGTTAGTAGCTGCGGGCAAGATCATCGGGGAGCACGGCGAGACGCGGGCCATGAAAAGTTACCGGGACTTCGTGCTGGCTGAGTTCGCGGCGCACCCGGGCCGGCTGCTGGCCGGCGCGCTGTTTGTCGTGGCATCGGTAGTCGGGATCAGCGCGTACCACCACTACTACCAGCACCCGGTGGTACAGCAGCTGAAACCGGTGGTGATCATCAGTCGCCCGCCGCCGCGTGTTAAATACCGGGCGGGACCGACCCCGCTGGCACCGCCGGCGGTCATCCCGGCGCCGTCGCCGCTGCCAATCCAGGCCGCGTCAGCCGACCCTCAACCGCTGCCACTCGAGCTGCCGCCGTCATCGTCTGTACCGCCGTCACCCTACGTTGTGCCGCCGTCATCGTCTGTGCCGCCGCCACACCTGCTACCGCCGTCATCGTCTGTGCCGCCGTCATCGTCTGTGCCGCCGTCATCGTCTGTGCCGCCGCCACACCTGCTACCGCCGTCATCGTCTGTGCCGCCGTCATCGTCTGTGCCGCCGTCATCGTCTGTGCCGCCGCCACACCTGCTACCGCCGTCATCGTCTGTGCCGCCGTCATCGTCTGTGCCGCCGTCATCGTCTGCGACGCCGCCACACCTGCTACCGCCATCACCCTCTGTGCCGCCGTCACCCTCGATGCCGCCATCGCACCTGCCGTCACCCTCGATGCCGCCACACCTGCCGCCGTCACCCTCGATGCCGCCATCACACCTGCCGTCACCCTCGATGCCGCCATCACCCCCGCTACCGCCGTCACCGATATCGCCGTCGGTGCCGCCGCCAGCGTCATCACCATCCGCGCCATCGCTGCCGGCATCGGCTTAGCGGCAACGAGGACGCGAATCCCCGTCAGGCTCGCTTCCTGCTGTGATCAAGTTCGCGCGTGTCCCGCGATAGGGCTTCCGCAGCGTCTGGCAAGACGTCCCATTCATCGCCCTTGATGGGTTGGTAGCAACGAAGGGCGGCCGTAGGGCCGGAAGCAAGGCGAGATGCCCGGCGGTGCCACACCGGCCGCTCCGGACGGCTGGGCCCGCGCGGCCGGGCTGCCGAAGCCAGAGCCGGGTGGCGGGCAGCGCCAGCGCGGCCACATAGGCTTGGTAACCTGGTGTGCGTCCGTTAACCCCGGCGCGGATGGGCCTGGTTGGCCGGGACGCCTACGAAGATCGTAACAAGCCGGTGACCTGCGGTGGATGCTGAGGGCCATGTCCTCAACACGTTGTGCCGTAGCCCCACGACCCTGGTCCCGGGATACATGGACCTTCGGCCCTGGCCGGCAGCCGGGATCCGGGTCACATTTGTGTTGCATTGACCCTTCGCCGTAGTCAATCCGCCAGGCGGTCTGTCCCTGTGGACGCGGATCGTTTGCCGC
The DNA here is from genome assembly GCA_963820395.1 of uncultured Actinomycetota bacterium. Classification (GTDB taxonomy): domain Bacteria; phylum Actinomycetota; class Actinomycetes; order Streptosporangiales; family Streptosporangiaceae; genus DATFVJ01. The sequence goes on from CAWGAE010000020.1 coordinate 427,224, forward strand.
ACCCCTACTAATCGCATGCAAGGAGACGGCGATGACCAGCGTAGGACTCGACCATGGACGATCAGAGACAAGCCACGCGGAGCTAGCCGACTGGGTTCGCAGTATGGCTGAGTTGACCAAGCCAGAGAAGGTTGTCTGGTGTGATGGCTCGGATGGTGAGTGGGAGCGTTTGACCAGCCTCCTGATAGACCACGGGACATTCACGCGACTGAACCCGAAGATTCGCCCAAACAGCTTCTACTGCGTCTCCGACCCGAGTGACGTGGCACGCGTCGAGAACCGCACCTTCATCTGCTCGGAGAAGGAGGACGACGCCGGGCCGACCAACAACTGGATCGCTCCCGATGAGATGCGCAAGACCTTCGCGGAAGTCTTCGATGGCTGTATGCGTGGCCGTACCATGTACGTGGTCCCGTTCTGCATGGGGCCGCTGGGTGGCAGCATTTCCCAGCTTGGCGTTGAGCTTACCGACTCGCCGTACGTGGTGGTGTCGATGCGGATCATGACGAGGATGGGGACACCGGCACTGCGGTGGATCGAGGAGCGCGGTTCGTTCGTCCGTGCCGTCCACTCGGTGGGTGCTCCTCTGGAGCCTGGCCAGGCGGACGTACCCTGGCCGTGCAACAAGACGAAGTACATTTCGCACTTCCCGGAGACGCGGGAGATATGGTCCTACGGCTCCGGGTATGGGGGAAACGCGCTGCTCGGCAAGAAGTGCTACGCCCTTCGCATCGGCTCGGTGATGGCGCGCGATGAGGGATGGATGGCCGAGCACATGCTCATCCTCAAGATCACCCCGCCCAGCGGTGACGCCAAGTACATCGCGGCAGCGTTCCCGTCCATGTGCGGCAAGACTAATCTCGCCATGCTCCAGCCCACTGTCCCCGGCTGGAAAGCCGAGACTGTCGGCGACGACATCGCCTGGATGCGTTTCGGCGAGGATGGGCGACTGTATGCGATCAACCCAGAGGCCGGATTCTTCGGCGTCGCGCCCGGAACCGGTGCACACACCAACGCCAACGCGATCGCGACGCTGTGGGGCAACAGCATCTTCACCAACGTGGCCCTCACCGACGACGGCGACGTGTGGTGGGAGGGCCTGACCAAACAGCCCCCCGCCCATCTGACCGACTGGAAGGGCCGGGACTGGACTCCAGATTCGCCCGAGCCTGCCGCGCACCCCAATGCCCGTTTCACCACCCCGGCCGCCCAGTGCCCGATCATCGCACCGGAATGGGACGACCCGAAGGGTGTGCCGATCTCGGCGATCCTGTTCGGTGGCCGGCGCGCGACCGCCGTGCCGCTCGTCACTGAATCCTTCGACTGGGCCCATGGCGTATTCCTCGGCGCAAACGTTTCCTCGGAGAAGACTGCGGCCGCCGAGGGCAAGGTCGGTGAGCTGCGTTATGACCCATTCGCGATGTTGCCGTTCTGTGGTTATAACATGGGCGACTACTTCGCTCACTGGCTGGAGATCGGCCGCTCCACGGACGCCAGCAAGCTGCCGCGGATCTACTACGTCAACTGGTTCCGCAAGGATGCGAACGGCAAGTTCCTGTGGCCAGGCTTCGGCGACAACAGCCGCGTCCTGAAGTGGATCGTGGAACGACTCTCCGGCGAGGCCGGGGCCACCCGGAGCCCGATCGGCAACCTTCCGACTCCGGAAGCACTCGACACCGACGGCATGGACATCTCCGAAAGCGACCTCGACGTCTTGCTCTCCGTCGACACCGAAGCCTGGAAACGAGAGGCGGCGCTTATCCCCGACCACTTGCGCACCTTCGGCGAGCACTTGCCCAGCGAACTCTGGGACATGTACCAGGGCCTCCTCGACCGCCTCGGCTGAGCTGCGGCACCTTCGCCGTATCCCGGCCAGGTTTGGTCGTGCCGAGGTGCGGAGCGACGGTGGCATCCTGCACCGCACCTGACTTTGGCGGGTGCGGTGCAGGGTGTTTGCGTCACTGGCCCCAGACGCTCCGATCCTGGTGGCCGGGACACTGCGGCGACGATCAACCTCGATGACCCCCTCTCGTGACGATGCAGGGGTCTCCGGGCTGCTCACCGGCCCTTCCGGCGCGGCCGGTGCGAACTGCTGCGGGCGACGACAGGTGGGCTCCCATCTCGACACGTTGAGCGAATGCCCGGCGCCGTCGATCCGACATGCACCCGCTGGCCAGGGCTCCTGATGGAGCGCGACTACGGCCGTGCTTCGCAACGATCGTCGGTCAGGCGACATCGCTGACCAAGCGTGGATGCTCCTGGCTCTAGGTCAGCGATCCTGGCACGGATGAGCCGGCTCGACCTGTGCGATTGCAGGCTCCCACGCCGCGCACAACGACGCGGTGCCAGCCGCTTCACGTGCGTTCCATCCAACTGGCACCAGGGTCGACCTGCTTGAGGCAGGTTTCGATCGCCTGTCATGCCCACGACGACTAACGATGGGGAATGACTGCCCCGAGGCTCGAGGCGGATCACCACGACGTCAGCAGTGGATCATCTCGACGGGCGCGACGCTTGCGAGAGCAGGCCCTGCTGGCGGCGCGAGGAGCTCGCGTTGCCGCAGGCCGGACCACGAGTGGGACACCGGGGGCACTGCGTGCCGGCGATGTCCGCACTCACCCCAGGTGACCGCATTCCTCCACGAATCACCGCCACCGTCACTAGTTGGAGGTTTCCTGGCAGCCATCAGCCACCCCTCTGGCATCATCGATGCGTGACTAGCCTCGGCGTCGACCGCCTCGCACGAACCGCCTACGAAGCCCACCGCGGCGCCCACCCCGCGTCTCTCCCGCCGTGGGAAGAGGTCACCGAGCAGGAGCAGCAAGCCTGGAGAGCCGCCGTGTCCGCCGTCGCCGGCCAGACCGGTATCACCCTTCCCGAGGTGGCCGTCACACAGTCCCTGCTCATCCAGGCCGGAGACCAGCGCCACATCTTCCACGCCGACTTCACGGCCGGGCGCGAGGGCACACTCGCCATCAGCGACGACTTCGCCTCCAGCCACCACGCCCGCTTCACCACCGCCCACGGCCTCTGGTACGTCGAAGACCTCGGCTCAACCAACGGCACCTGGCTCAACAGACGCCGTATCCACGGAACCCAGCGGCTGAAGAAGGGCGACAAGATCAAGATCGGGCGCACCGTCATGACCGTGGTGTCGGCATGAGCGATATTCCGACCTACATCCAAGCCACGCGGCACAATCACGCCAGGCGAGATCGTCACCAACGCCGTGCCGGAGCTGATCACAACCCTGGGCGGCCCGGACAGTGGGCGGCTGACGCACGCGCAGATGGAAGAGCAGCTGATCGCGCTCTCGCGGGAGCTGATGCGCGCTTTGCACCAGGACTCGCCGGACCTGCGTGCGGTGCGGGAGCAGCGCCGCGGCGTGTTCAACAGGGGCGAGTAGCTCCGTTGAAAGGTGTGTTGCGGTTGCGTGGTTCCGGGCCAGCGCTCACGCGTCAGCGCTCGGCCGCTGGTCCTTGCGATGTGGCACGATTTCGCAGGTGACCAGCAGACCCGCCGCGGCGCAGCACTTGTGCGACCTCGCGCGGCTGCGCGGCGCGCCGCGACCGGATCGACCGGGAGTACGCGCAGCCGCTGGACGTCGAGGCACTCGGCCGCGGCGCACAAATGTCGGCCGGGCACCTCAGCCGCGAGTTCCGGCTCGCCTACGGCGAGTCGCCCTACGACTACCTCATGACGCGGCGCATCGAGTGCGCGATGGCGCTGCTGCGTCGTGGCGACCTCAGCGTCACCGCAGTCTGTTGCGCGGTCGGCTGCTCGTCGCTGGGCACCTTCAGCAGTGGCTTCACCGAACTGACACCCTCGGCTTCGAGGTCCGCAACGACGTCGCATACGGCGGGATGCGCTGGATCACGATCGGCCCTCGCCGGCCGACCCGGCACGTCGATTTCCGGGCTTCCCGTTCGTCTTTAAGCTCGACAAGACACACCGGGTCGATGTGACCCACGACTTCAGGAGTGACCATGACCGGCTCTTCCACCCAGGGAATCAAGACCGTGCTGCATCCCGTGTCCGACCTGGCGACGGCCAAGGCGGTGTATGCCGCCCTGCTCGGCGTCCGGCCGCAGACCGACGGGTCCTACTACGTCGGCTTCGAGGCCGAGGGCCAGCACATCGGCCTGGTGCCGGGCGGTGGACCGCAGGGCATGACCTCGCCGGTGGCCTACTGGCACGTGCCGGACATCGAGGCGAAGCTGGCCGAGGTGACCGCTGCTGGTGCCACCGTGAAGGAGCCCGTGCGCGACGTAGGTGGCGGCCGCCTGGTGGCCACCGTCACCGACCCCGATGGCAACGTCCTCGGGCTGCTTCAGGACCGATGAGTGTCGACCCGTCGCTCCCGCCCCCAGCGTCGTCGCGACACCGAGCATCGGCTCACCCACGACAAAGACGTCTAGGTGGCCAGTGCCTCGGCGCACGGTGCGCCGTATCTGGTACCCCTGTCCTTCGACTGGGACGGGTGAACCGCTGCTAGTGGCCAGGCCGACGGACAGTCCCACCGACAGGAACCTGGCAACCACCCGAACCGTTCGGCTGGGGCTGGGCCACACCCACGACGTGTCCATGATCGATGGCGAAGTCGAGATCCTCGAGATCGACGCGCTGCCGCAGCAGCGGGGTGCCCGGTTCGCGGCGGGCACCGGCTTCGACCCGCGTGCGCTAGCCACGCGGTACCGCTGGTTCCGCATCTCCCCGCGCCGCATCCAAGCTTGGCGCGAGGTGAACGAGATGCCCGACCGCGAGCTGATGCGCGACGGCCGCTGCTTGGTCTGACGCCTTGGCCTGGCGCGGCGTGGCCGGGGCCCAGAGGCTCCACGGGCCGAAGCGGCGTGGATGCCTTGGTTCTTGCGCCGAGCGCGACGTCGGCCAGCGTCAGCCGGACGGGCGTCGCGCCACCCCGGCCGACACCGCCGATCAGGCATACAGCGGACCGTTGCCGCGACCGCGCCGGCGAAGGAGAACCAGACGTGCTGCTCGAAGCTGGTCAGATCGAGCCAGGCGACGCCGACGGAGACCGCGAAGGCGGCCCCGCCTAACAGATGGAGACACGATGAGCATGGCCACGAGGACGGACACGCAGTCGCCTGCGCTGCACGTTGCCGACAGCCACGATCTGATCCGCGTGCAAGGCGCGCGCGAGAACAACCTCAAGGACGTCAGCGTCGAGATCCCGAAGCGCCGACTGACGGTGTTCACCGGGGTCTCCGGCTCGGGCAAGAGCTCGCTGGTGTTCAGCACGATCGCCGCGGAGTCGCAGCGGCTGATCAACGAGACCTACAGCGCCTTCGTGCAGGGCTTCATGCCGACGCTGGCGCGGCCGGAGGTCGACCTGCTGGAGGGGCTGACAACGGCGATCATCGTCGACCAGGAACGGATGGGCGCCAACTCCCGCTCCACCGTCGGCACCGCCACCGACGCCAACGCTATGCTGCGGATCGTCTTCAGCCGATTCGGGCAGCCGCACATCGGCTCGCCCAACGCGTTCTCCTTCAACGTCCCCTCGGTCAGAGCGAGCGGTGCGATCACGATCGAACGCGGTGCCGGCAAGACCGTAGGACAGACCTTCACCCGCACCGGCGGCATGTGTCCACGCTGCGAAGGCCGGGGCACGGTCTCCGATATCGACCTCACCCTGCTCTTCGACGACTCCAAGTCGCTCGCCGAGGGCGCGATCACCATCCCCGGCTACAAGACGGACGGCTGGTGGACAGTGCGGATCTTCACCGAGTCGGGCTTCCTCGACCCGAACAAGCCGATCCGCGACTACACCGAGACCGAGCTGCACGACTTCCTCCACCGCGAGCCGACCAAGGTGAAGGTCAACGGCGTCAACCTCACCTACGAGGGGCTGATCCCGCGGGTCCAGAAGTCGTTCCTCTCCAAGGACCGGGAGGCGATGCAGCCGCATATCCGGGCGTTCGTGGACCGGGCGGTCACCTTCACCGCTTGCCCCGAGTGCGGCGGCACCCGGCTCAACGAGGCCGCCCGGTCGTCGCGGATCGGCGGGATCAACATCGCCGATGCGTGCGCGATGCAGATCAGCGACCTGGCCGAATGGGTCCGCGGCCTCGACGAGCCGTCGGTGGCGCCGCTGCTCGCCACGCTGCAGCGGACTCTCGACTCGTTCGCGGAGATCGGGCTGGGCTACCTCTCGCTCGACCGGCCGTCGGGCACGCTGTCAGTCGGCGAGGCACAGCGCACCAAGATGATCCGCCACCTCGGCTCCTCGCTCACCGACGTCACCTATGTCTTCGACGAGCCCACCACGGGCCTGCACCCCCATGACATCCAGCGGATGAACGACCTGCTGCTGCGGCTGCGGGACAAGGGCAACACGGTGCTCGTCGTGGAGCACAAGCCGGAGACTATCGCGATCGCCGACCACGTCGTCGACCTCGGCCCCGGCGCCGGTACGGCGGGCGGCACCGTCTGCTTCGAGGGCGCCGTCGAGGGGCTGCGGGCCAGCGGCACCCTCACCGGCCGCCATCTCGACGACCGGGCCGCCCTCAAGGAGACGGTGCGGACGCCCACCGGCACGCTGGAGATCCGCGGCGCGACGGCGCACAACCTGCGCGACGTCGACGTCGACATCCCGCTCGGGGTGCTTGTCGTCGTCACCGGCGTCGCCGGCTCCGGCAAGAGCTCGCTCGTGCACGGGTCGATCCCCGCCGGCGCGGGTGTGGTGTCGATCGACCAGGGCGCGATCCGCGGCTCGCGACGGAGCAACCCGGCGACGTACACCGGACTGCTCGACCCGATCCGCAAGGCGTTCGCGAAGGCTAACGGCGTGAAGCCGGCGCTGTTCAGCGCCAACTCCGAGGGCGCCTGCCCCAACTGCAACGGCGCCGGCGTCATCTACACCGACCTGGCGATGATGGCCGGCGTCGCCACCACCTGCGAGGAGTGCGAGGGGAAGCGGTTCCAGGCATCGGTGCTGGACCACCACCTCGGCGGCCGCGACATCAGCGAGGTGCTCGCGATGTCGGTGACCGAGGCCGAGGAGTTCTTCGGCGCCGGCGAGGCGCGCACGCCAGCCGCGCACGCCATCCTCGACCGGCTCGCCGACGTCGGGCTCGGCTACCTCAGCCTCGGCCAGCCGCTCACTACGCTGTCCGGCGGCGAGCGGCAGCGGCTCAAGCTGGCCACCCACATGGCCGAGAAAGGCAGCGTCTACGTCCTCGACGAGCCGACCACCGGCCTCCACCTCGCCGACGTCGAGCAGCTGCTCGGCCTGCTCGACCGGCTCGTCGACTCCGGCAAGTCGGTCATCGTCATCGCGCACCACCAGGCGGTCATGGCGCACGCCGACTGGATCATCGACCTCGGCCCCGGCGCCGGCCACGACGGCGGCCGGATCGTCTTCGAGGGCACACCCACCGACCTCGTCGCCGCCCGCTCCACCCTCACCGGCGAGCACCTCGCGGCCTACGTCGGCAGCTGACCGAGGCCCTCGCGGACACCGTGAGAAGAGTTCTCTCATCTGTTTCGACTCGTCCCACTCGACAGCCGATACGGCGTGTTCACGACGGTAGCGACCGCGAGTCCGGCCGCGTTCGTCACTGCCACCGCGACCACCCGGCACGCCCGCCCAGCAGGCCGAAGATGAGCACCCCGGCGGCGGCGCAGGCCAGCGTGACCAGCAGATACGCCACCCTAAAGGGGCTACCGGGGGGTGTGACACGCCAATGTAGGTGCTCGGAGTCTGGGCTGGTCGCGGACTAGTCTGGTTGTGGATCAAACAACCAGGCGGGGGAGTCTTGACCAGTCCGCTGCTGGCCGAGCTGGAGGCTCGCCGGGCGCGGCTGTTTGAGCGGCTTGGCCGCGGTGGGTGACTTCCGGCGTGGCAGCATCAGCGAGAACTGGCGGCGGTGCGGCAAGCCTTCGTGCCGGCGCTGTGCCGGGCCGGGCAGCCGGGGGCACGGTCCGCGGTGGCGGGACGTCACCCCCGTCCGGAAGACTCGGTTCCGGTAGCCGCCGGCGGGTGAGCACCCAAACGACACCCCGGACTCCGAGTTCTTGGGTGATACCGTGCCCCACCGGTGGCCGGGAGGATAGACCGCTGATGGGGTGGCGTGCCCGGCCTTGGTGGGCCGTGAGCACGGTATCCATTAGGGCGCTGGTGGTTCTCCCGCAGGCTGCCGACCGTGACAGATCCGAGCGCGAGAGGGCAGGAGTTGCTGTTCATCGGGATGACTGGGCCGAAGATCACCACGACGTGTGCCTGCAGGATGCTGCCGGGCGGCTGCTGGCGGCCAGGCGGCTGCCCGAGGGGGTGGCCGGGATCGCGCGGCTGCACGAACTGGTCGCCGGGCACCTGGACGGCGATGACCCGGGGCAGGTGGTGCTGGCGATCGAGACGGACCGCGGGCCGTGGGTGCGGGCCCTGGCGGCGGGCTACCGGGTGTTCGCGGTCAACCCGAAGCAGGCGGCGCGGCACCGGGAGGCGGTGGCGGTGACCGGGCAAGAAGGACGACACCTTCGATGCGGGCGCGCTGGCGGACATGGTGGCGCGGCGAGCGTGACCGCGTCCGCCGCCGTGATCGCCGTGCTGAACGAGCAGAGATCAAGAAGATGGAAGCCACGGTGGGGTCGCTTTTTCGCCGCCACCCTGATGTCGGCGTCTAACCTCAGCCAGCCCGGCATCGGGTGACCACAGGCGCCCGGATGCCCGGCGAGTTCGGCGACGCGCCCGGCCGCTACGCCGATGCCAAGGCACGCCACAACTACGCCGGCACCTCGCCGGCCTCGCCGCTGACCATCGCCTCGGGAAGAAGACCGTGCATGCCCGGTTCATCCACAACGACCACCTGGTCAACGCGATGCACGACCAGGCGTTCGCGGCGATCAGCGCATCCCCGGGCGCGCGGGCCTACTAGGACGAGCTGAGATCACGCGAGACCGGCCACACCGACGCGCTGCGCCGCGTCGCCAACCGCCTGGCCGGCATCCTGCACGGCTGCGTCAAGACCGGCACCGGCTACGACGAGCACACCACCTGGAGGCATCGCAGCCAGCCAACTGCCGCTGCGCTGGGCTTCCGGCAGATGGCAGGCGCGCTGCGCCGGGCCTGACGGCAAAGACCCGCCAGCGCCCGAGACGTTCCCCAGCAAGACCGATGCCGAGGTCTGGCTGACGCTGAAGGAAACCGAGATCCGCAACGGCGACTGGATCAATCCGAATAACGGCAAGGCCTCACGGGATAATCACGCCGCCTCAGCACCTACCGACGCTCCGCACGCGCGCGGCCTTGATGATCATCTCGGAGCTAGAGGGCCCCTGCCGGGCTTCCCGTCTGCCAGTTAGCGGTTGTAAGACCTACAGTAACGGTAGTGGTAGCGGTAGCGGTGGTTATGGTTGTAGCGGTAGCCGTAGCGGTAGCCGTAATGGTAACAATGCCTGGTCATAGATTGCGATGTCGCGGCCTTGGCCGGAGCTGACGTCGTGGCCGGAGCTGACGTCGTGGCCGGAGCTGACGTCGTGGCCGGAGCTGACGTCGTGGCCATCGCCGGAGCCATGCCCGCCACGCTGGTTGCTGCCACAAGCGCAGTGATAGTGAGCAGTTTCTTGATGGAAATCACAGCTTATTCCCTTCTCTGATGGGAGCTAGCTGGCCCCCTGGGGGCGTTAGGAAAGCCCAGATTTTGGTGATGTCGGTGGAATCGCAGTGCCGGGTGGATCGCTTCGTGGTGGATCACCCCGTGACTGCCGCTGGCGGCCTTCATGGGTGCTCTCTGACCGTCGTGAGCAGTTCGTTGATGCAGTTGCTGTGGCCGTACCGGCAGGGGCCGAGCGCGGTGAACTTATGTCCTCTTAGGACTTTGGTGTCCACTATGTGGCGGGCGCTGGTTGGTGTCAAGAGCCCAGGTGTGACCATTTTCGCAGGTCAGCGGCAACTTGCTGCCAGTCCCGGTCGGCTGAGCGCTCGTAACGCAACCGGCCGCAGCTCAGCGGGGATCTCGTCCAGCTCGTCCAGGATCACCGCCACCGAGTGCGGGTTTGGCGCTGTCCAGCGCCTGGGGCATACGGATTGCGTACCGGGTTCACACATCGGACTCTATGCCCCGATCTAGCTGGGGCCGTAGATTTCCTTAGACGCCGCTAGGCCGTGTCGCGCCGCCACCAGAATTGCCTGCGGGTAACCTGCGCCGCGGGCCCACTAGTCCTCTACGGCCGCAGCAAGCAGATCGGTCAGCTTGGTCGAGTTCGGGTGCGCGTGCCGCATCGGCATGTTGCCTAGTCCTCGCCCGCCATGGCCGCGCGATACTGCGCCGGGCAGGTCAACGGCAGGTTCTGTGGCGGTTCGCGGGCTGGTGATGGTGATGATCATTGGCTGTTAACGGCAGCCCGGGGGTATCTCGATGGCACCTACGTGTCGTCCGCGCTGATGGCCTCGTGGGTGTGCAATTGAATGCGAATCCCAGAGGGGTCGACCACGTCCAGCGCCAAGCCAAGATGAGCCCCGAACGGGAGGCTCATCTCGACTGACCTCGCTCCCGGGATGATCGAGGCTGCCGGGCGGGGGAGCGCAGGCACGTGGGCTGACGAACGTCGAGTGCTTGCCTGATGAGGACGAACTCCAACCTGACGACCACACCTGACCACATCATGGCCCGACATCAACCGATGGCCCTGGGCTCCGCATCGACAGATTGCCAGGTCGATCTGATCGACGAGCCACTCCGACACCGTCCGATGGCGTTCGAACGCACGGTCCCGCCGCCGACTTGCCGCTGAGCTACGGTTCGCTCTCAAACGAGTAGCTGGCCGCCCGGTCCGGCGCGCCGAAGGCGTGCCCTTGGACCGTAGAGAAAGTCCTCATCCGCCTCAGGCTGTATTCGGTGTGCTGTCCCGCTTGAACTGCCCAGATTGTCTTCGGTTGATCCTTGACACGCCCTAGAGGTTTCGACACGCCCTAGAGGTTTGCCTTAGTCCGGCGTCGCCCACGGCAGGCGGCCGACCGTGGGCGACCCCCGGGCACTGCCCGCACCGAGCTGGCCGCCGTCACGCCCCGCGGCCCCGGGCCCAGGCAGGAACCGCACCACCCTCCCGGCGGTCCAGTGTGAAGCGAGGCGCAGTCGGCGAGCGGACGACCCAACCTCAAGGGAGCCTCGTAATCCGATCAGGAGGCCCTTTTCAGTCCGGGCTCCGACCACACAGGCGCGCCCGCATCACCAGGCGCCGGGGCAACGCCCTCCAAAGCTCTGGCTATGTGCGTCATCAGTGAATAGATCGTTGTGACAGCGACGCTATGCAGGAGCGCGCCCAGCGCGCCAAAGGGGGGCCGATACACGGCGGTCAGCGTCATCCGGGTCCGCTCGTCGCCCTCGGTGGCCAACGTGATGTTGGCGTCCAGCACCGGGAACAATCCGCCGGTGACGCCGAGAGCCTCCCAGCGCATCCCCGTAGTCACCGAGTTGTCCCGGTCCACCGGATCCAGAAACTGAACCCGCACCAGCCGGGACACACCCGGCAAGTCACCAAGCGGCCCGGCACGGAGCAGGTAATCAATGCCGCCCTGGTAGACAGCCTCCGAAGCTCCGCCAAGCCAGCCGCCATGAACGAGATTCTCCAGCCGCGCCCGAGCAGCGCCGAGGCTAACTGGGAGCACGCGCTGATCTGAAAGGAACATGGCACAACTGAACCGTCGCGGGGCCTTTACGTTAAGTGACCAAGGTCACCGTTGGCAATGCAATGGTCCGGATCGCGGCCAGCCGTTTGACCCGTACGGCATGTAAGTACACCAACGCCATGGGCGCAAAGGTCGCCCCTGCGACTGGGACATACCGCCGACCGTCGCAGAAGGCCCGCGATACATCTGCTCGGCCACGCTCAGGTCCCACAGCATGAGCGGGCGTGTCAAGGATCACCGAAGCCAATGTGGGCGGCATCAATGAAGCTAGGCACTCAGGCTGCATTCGGCGGCTCGGCTAGCTAGCCTGCTCCGCTTCTTGGTCGCAGCGGTAGCGCCATGCCGCGTAGCCCCACCCGTCCCAGCAGCTCACGGCCCGATCGGCTGACGTACTAGAGATCCGGGTGCCGGTTGTGGTAGCCAGATCTTCCTTGGCCTGGGATCCTGCGGGTCCGGGCTACGGGTTGAGCTGCAGGATGCGTTCGGCGTTCGCGTGCGCCACTCGTTCCTTGTCAGCGGGGGCAAGTGGCGCGGTGCGAATGAACTCGGCCGCTGGCTCGGTTGACTCAAACGGGTAGTCGATGGAGAACATCACGTTGTCGATGCCGATCATCTGGATCGCGTCAGTCAGCGCTTGGTGCGAGAACACGGCGGACGTGGTGATTGCGATGTTCGTCCCGAAGTACTCCGAGGGCAGTTTCTTCAGCTGCTTTTGCAGCTTGGGGTCGAGGTCGGGGTAGCGGATATCGATGCGGAACAGCTGGGCGGGCAGGAACTCGCCCATGTGCCCCAGGATGATCCGGGCGCCCGGGAACTTGTCGAAGACGCCGCCGAAGATCAGCCGCAGCGCATGCCCGCCCGTCCTGTGGTTCCAGCCCCACGTTCCATGATCTAGCCCTGGGTATCCCTGCAGGACATTCCATTCGTCGGACGGCACGGGGTTCGGGTGGATGTAGAGCGCGACCCCGAGGTCCTGCAGGGTCTCCCAGAACGGTTCGTACTGCGGCTCGTCCAGATAGTGGCCCAGCGTGTGGTCGTTGACGAGGGCGCCGCACAGGCCGAGTTCCTGCACGGCGCGGCGCAGCTCGGCGGCGGCCTGGCGCGGGTCCTGCAGGGGGACGGCAGCCAGGCCCTGGAACCGGCCCGGATGCTCGCTGATGACGGTGGTGAGGAAGTCGTTGGCCGCGCGGGCGTCGGCCACCGCGGTCTGCGTGTCCGACTGCATCTGGACGCCGGGAGCGGTCAGCGACAGCACCTGTACGTCGAGGCCGTGCTTGTCCATTTCCGGGAGCCGGTACTCGGTGAAGTCGACCAGCTTCCGCCGCCAGCCGGCGATCACTTCGGGCTTCACCGGCAGATGGGCGTCCGGAGTGCCGTCAGTCGACAGCTTGTCGTACCAGAACGCTTCCTCTAGGGCGATCAGCTTCACGGGATTGTCCTTCCGTTGCGTATGAGTTGTCCGCGGGTGACGCCGCCGACGCGTCTGGGGTCATCAGGTCGCCGGGCCGGGTCCGCCTCGGCTATCGCGATGCGTCGAATCGGACATCGAAACTCAGGGCCGAGCCCTACGAGGTAACGATGTCCTACGAGGGTGGCGCGAAGAATTCGAGCGCGATGTTGTCTGGATCACGGAAGGACAACCCAGAACCATAATCAGCATCGACGACACCGCCGTTGACGATACCGAGAGCCTTATTCAAAAGCCTTGATAATAATTGGTGAAGAAGAACAACCCGGTGATGGCTTTCAGGGCGCTCTCGAATTTGCCGGGCGGTGGCCGGAACCGGCCGCCTTCCTCGCTGAGCATCCGCCATGTCTTCAGGTGCGCGACAGCCCGCTCGACGGCGGCGCGGATGGCGCTGAGGTCCTTGTTGAATGCCGCCTGGCTGTCATGCAGCTGGCCGCCGGGCGGGGTGCGGACCGGGACGATCGCGATGCCGTCCACGCCGGTGTAGCCGAGGTCGGCGGCGGCGTCCATCCCGGCGATCAGCTCCTTCAGCCCGGAGGCTTCGAGGGCGTGGGCGTCGTGGCGGGCGCCGGGTACGGGGACCGGGCCGACGGCGGCGAGATCCCCGGCGATGGTGGCCGCGATCTGGATGTTCATTCCCGGATACCCGGCCTTGCCGGAGAACAGGCCGGGCAGCGCGCTCCAGTCCCAGACCGGGCACACGGTGCCGTCCACCAGCAGCGTTCCCTGGCGGCCCGCGATCTCGGCGGGGTGCGGCACGCAGTCGTAGAGCACCTGCCCGATCAGCGGCCGGAGCAGGTCCCAGCGCCGGGAGACGGTGGCCTGGCTGACGCCGAAGACGGCCCCGGCGACCTCTTGCGTGATGTTCTTGCGCATCAGCGTGACCACCATCGCCACCGACCCGAACAGGCCGATGGCGGCCGGTCGGCCGCCGGGCCGCACCACGTCCCCGGCCCGCCCCAGTATCCGCAGCGACAGCTGGTGCAGTTGCTCATAGCGCAGTCCGGTGAGAACCTCGTACCGCAACGGCTCCTCCGTGAAATCCGTGTTTTGTCATTGCGGTATTCATGGCAGGAGCCGTTCTGTTATGCGACGACCGACACCTAAAGATTTGCTTATTACAAGAATTCTGACCGCCGGGCGAGCCGCTTACGCGTAGCCGCAGACAACGGTGATGGGAAGCTATTCAGCCAGGAGGCTTATGAATAAGCCTCCGAGTTCGCCTAGCCGGACCTCCCATGCTTCAAGTTCACTTCGGCTACTACAGAAAAAGGCCAGGCGGTCCAGGCCAACTCGACGCTCATTGAAGGGAAAAGTGTCAGCTGGATCGGGAAACTGGTGAAATCCGACGAGGGTTTGACCCCCGATGAGCCAGACAGCGCGTCGAAACGGACCGGGCTCTTCGTCCAGGACCAGCTTGGTGTCGAAGACTCGCTCGTACCACGGGACACTACGGTTGAGGTCGCTCACCGTCAGGGTCACATGGGCGATTGTGGGGGATTCGGGCATATAAGCCTCCTAATAGACCGACGCGTGACGACCGTGTTGCAGGGACGGCGTTACCGGCCCCGATCATCCTGTCTCGATTGTGTGGCACCCTGTGCGGTCTGGCTATGCCACCGCCGCCCGGCCGTGCTCGTCGTCCTGGTCCTGGTGCTGGCTGACCCATGCCACGGCGGGCACAGGTCCAGTGACAGGGCTTGCCCCGAGGTGAGCGGAGGATGGCGGGCTGGTGGCAGATGACACAGGGTGCGAGGCACTGTGCTGCGGTCCATCCCCGGTGATCAAGCCTGGTGGCCATGCTTCCTCCTGGAGCTCGGCAGCGGCGAGGCGGTTGGGTGCCTTCACCCGATAGCTGCCAAACCCCGGAGGGTGGCGGGCCTGTCAACCGGACCGCTTGCGGCGGCATGATGCTTTGACCTGGTAGAGGCTCCATGCGGGCCGGGTTTGCCCATGTGGAGGGACCGGGGCAAAGGATCATGACGGGTTGACCGGCCCGTCACCCGCAGGCACGATCCCAAGCGGGTAAAAGCACCGCACAAGCACCAGGTAGACCGTCACGCCCTGGCCGCCGATGACTCGCGGCGACTGCGCGAACCATGTGCCTGGCCGGATAAGGCCGTGGTTGATCTGTACGGCGTTGCCAGTGCGGCCCGGCGTGCGCCGGGTGGGCCGCCCACGGCAGAGCCCGGCGCTGACGCCGGGCCAGCGGCGGCGCTCGCGCCGCCGCCTTGATCTAGTACGGCTCAATTCGGCAATGGATGCGCTCAGAGTCAAGCAGCAAGTGGGACCAGGCACGGTCGACCCCTTCGTCCCGAAGCGATCTTGGTGTCGAACCTTCTGAACCGCCCTGAACCCGTCTGGAAACCCTACGGGTACCTTAAGGCTTGTGAACGACGCTGACGGCGACGGTGGAGACTGGACCCGTGCTAGGGCGGCAGCGTGGGAACAGCGGCGGGACCGTGCGTTCGAACGCCATCGGAGGGTGTCGGAGTGGCTCGTCGATCAGATCGATCCACAGCCAGGTCACACGGTTGTCGAGGTTGCCGCCGGTCCCGGAGAAACCGGTTTCTTGGCGGCTGAGCGGGTTGGCCCGAACGGGAGGCTCATCTCGACTGACCTTGCTCCCGGGATGATCGAGGCTGCCGCGCGGGGAGCGCATGCACGTGGGCTGACGAACGTCGAGTGCAGGGTCATGGATGCGCAGAGCATGGACCTCGCCGACGATAGTGCCGACGGCATGCTGTGTCGGTTTGGACTGATGTTGATGCCGGAGCCGCAACGCATGCTGAATGAGGCGCGGCGCGTCCTTCGGCCGGGCGGCCGTCTCACGTATGCGGTGTTTGGCACCCGCGACGGCAATCCATGGATCACCACACTCGTTGACGCCATCGAGGAGACCGGCCACCGTCTCTTGAGCGACATGTTGGGACCCGGTGGGTCGCTCTTTTCGCTTGCGGACCATGATCGCAACCGAGAGCTACTCACAGCGGCGGGTTTCGCGGATGTGCACGTCGAGGAGATTGGCGACCCGAGGACCTACGACGACTTCGACGAATACTGGGATCACCACACTCATGCCACCGGACCGATCGCAGTATTGGCGGAGACGCTCCCGCCCGACGAGGCGGAAGTAGTCCGGGAAGCGCTCCGGTCAAAGCTCGCACGGTTTCAGAGTTCGGCTGGGTACGAAATCCCGTCGGCTGTTGTTGTCGCCCGCGCCGCCTAACCATGGAAGGTACGGGGAAAGTGCCTGATGGATGATCACGAGTACGACATGGCGGGCTGCGGGTGTGGCCCGGCGTGCGGCGGGCGGCGTCATGAACGCTGAGCCCGCCGCTGACGCCGGGCCAGCGGCAGCTAGCGGTGCCGCCTTGATCTAGATATGGGCTAATTCGGCAACGCGGCCGAGAGATCGACGAGCGCTGCTGGTTCTCGCAAGCGGCACAGACTCGCCGTCGCCGGGTCGGCCCGAAGAGGCCGCACGCCCGGCGACGGTCGGTCGTCATTGCCGCACCGCGTGACGATTACGGTGGACGTCGCTGATCACTGTGGAGCGGAACGCCGTAGACCGTCCCCGTCGCCGATCGGCGAGGCGACATACCGTGGCCGCTGAATGGTCCTGCGGCCTGGCGAGTGATCGCCTGCGTGCAAAATCCGCTCAGGGTGTCCCGTACCGTCCATGGCCTGGGCTGACCGCTTCCGCCGGTCTGCTGAAATCCCTCGAGATCCGGGCTCGTTGGTGTCAGTCGCGGGTGTCAGCCGCGCTTGGCGGCCGGTTCGCTTCAGTTTCTACGGCGAACATCTGATCCGTAGCAAGATTCCGGTCGTCCAGGGGCATCCATCTTCGATGGCTGCGCCTGCTTGTACGCCCCTCCCCCGGCGTCGCGTCCGGTTATGTCCGAGATCATCCAGTGTTGTTGTTAGCATCTGCGTTAGCACGGGTGATCTCGGAGATTCTCTGACTGACCCCCTGCGTGCAAACTACTTGCGCTGCGGTCAGTGCAGGCCATTAACCGAGGTCACGCGGTCAGTGACGGTTACTGGGAATCGGCCCGTTCACGATACGGCTGCTGTACTTTCGCGCTGTACGCGGCAAGAGCCGCCTTTCTGATCCGTAGCTCGTGGCGGCGCGATCGCTGAAGGTCTTTGCGCTGCCCGCGGCGCCGGTAGCGGTCGCGTGCGGTTGGTGGAGCGTGGTCTCACTGTTGCACTTTGGTGCTGCACGTGGTCATCCGCAGCGACGATATGACCTGGATCTATAGCAGCTTGACAACTCCATACGTATGAACCGCTGTTGCCTGTGCAAAAGACCGCCCGAGGCGTGGATCGCTCCCCGCGAGATCCGCGAGATCACCCGCTACGGGCACAAGCTGGTCAGCCAGGTCCACGCCGTGCTGGCCAAGCTCGGCACCCCGGTGACCCGCGAGCTACTCATCCTCGTCTTTACGGGATGCGCGACCATCAGATCCGCCGCTTGGCCAGGCTCGCGCTTGACACCGGCCCGGTTTCAGGGATGAATGCGTACACTGTTCCCCGGAGGAAGTGCCCAAGAGAAGCGACGGTCTATGCCATTGTTTAACGTTACTGTGAGAGAGCATACGTGCACTGGGAGGTCCTATACCGACGTTGTGCAAGCCGAGTCCTGGGAAGAGGCGCTGCAACTTTCGGCCGAGCGGGCCACCGCGTCCCGACCGCTGCCTGCTTTTCAGCCGCAGCCAGACGCGGCCGACTGCCCGAGGTGTGCCGATATCTGGGTCCACTCGCTGTTGCACTGCGGGCTGGAGGAGGGCCACGATCCACCCCACATCGCCGTCCCACCCGGGTACTGGCGTCCGGTGAGGTGGGTGAGAGACGATCGTGACCTCGCCCATCCCCTACCGGAGCCAGCCACCGGTCGGCCATAATTCCCCCGGTCACGCACCCGCTGCCCGCTCCGGGGAATTCCCCCGAGGATCGCTTCGGCAACGACCCACCGCGAGACCGTAACCTGCCCAGCGGGCGTCATCTTGCCCGCTCCGGGATCGCATACGTCCGCCTGCCCGGCTGTGCTTGGGGCCGATGGCGGGCAGGCCGGTCAGGTCAGCTCAAAGGACCGTCTCGTGAGCAAATCCCTGAGCAGAGGGCAGCGGCAGCCCTTTGCAGGCGTGGTCACTGAAAGGGCGCGGTAGGCGATGCCACGTCTTGCTCGCTCCGCTGGGATGTGACCCCCCTGCGTGCAAAGGTTGTGGTCCAGCCGTGGCTGTGCACAGAACTTTGGATAACTTGTGCAGACAGGCTGGCCGGGTGTGTGTGCGTTTGGATCCGAGTGTGAATTTCGACGTAGTCGTCGGGTCGGCTGGTCAGGAGCAGCGCCATCGTAGCGGCGCTGAGCGCGTGCATCGCGGCGCGTCAGCCTTCTGATCCGTAGGTTCCCGTAAGTTTTCCAGACCCGTTCGGGGCGGTTCACACGCTGGGTCTTCCGCCACGCCCAAATCCACGGTCGTCCTCGCGGCCAGATGTCGTTCGTCCGGTTGGTTCCCAGTGTGGCTCCCCCGGACTGGCAGGGGGTTCGCACGGGCCCGGGCCCCGCTGCGTAAGCCGGGCCCGGCAGCTGTTTACCGTACTGGGTGCGTTCGGTGGGCTGGAGCGCTAATCTAAGCGGCCAGATTCTCGCGGCTGCCGTAAACGCACAGCGCGTAGAGCGCGACCACGTCCACGGCGATGATCGCCAGGGACCAGAACGGGTAGGCGGGGACGAAGAACATCTGGTCGATGGCGCTCAGCCCGACCACCGCCACGCCGAACCAGCGCGCCAGCTGATTGCCCATCAGCACCCCGGCTGCGGCCAACAGCTGCAGGATGCCAAGGATGAGGGTGAACCAGCCCCAGGTACGCAAGCTGCCCCACACGAAGTGCGCGTTGGCGACGAACACGTGTGAGTTGACGATCGCCGCGATGCCGTAGATCAGGTTGAAGAAGCCGACCACGGCCAGCACGACGGACGCGAATAGGACCAGGCCATAGCCACGCCCTGCCGCATATTGCCCGCCCGCGCCGCGGGCGGGCCTGGTTGTTGGTCCCGACGTCATTTCTGGCCTCCACGTGGCAGTCTGGGGAACCGTCCCTGCCAAGATTGTGTGCCGCACCTGGCCTGTCGTGGATCACCCCTACGGGGTGATCCACGACAGTAGGACAGGGCGTCGCTGAATGACTCCTCGTCGACCAGAACCAAAAGCCATAAGGCTGCCTCTCGCACCAGTCTCTTTCCGACCATACCGATCTGGTTCCTAGGCGCCAGGGCCTGCGGCCGCGATTTACGGGGTGCTGCCGTTGACGATCATCGTTCGCGGGATGATCGAGGCCGCACGGCTGCTGTCGTTCACATCCGCGAAGGCTGCGCCGAAGTCTCTTGGTAGCGGATGCCCGTGACGGCAGCTAGCGTTGAATTCATCCATCGGATAGCCCGACCGGGGAGATGCCATGGCCGAGAAAAAGCACCTGGTCGTCTACGCCGCAGCGTACGAGACCGTCGATGCCGCACTGGCGGACCTGGACGCCATCGAGCGGCTGCACAAGGACGAGATGATCGGCCAGTACGACGCTGCCGTGATCGACAAGGAGAAGGGCAAACCCCACGTTGTCAAGCGGATGGATCGCCCGCACATCCGGGTCATCCCGGAGTGGTTCGGGGGCGGGACGTTGCCCCGCAAGGAACTGCATGAGGCGGCCGAGCAGCTTACCGCCGACCAGGCAGGGCTCATCGCGGTCGGCGAGCCGACCATCGAGCAAGGACTCGACAAGGCGCTTGCCGGTGCCGCCAAGGTCGTGAAGCGCACCGTGGAGGCCACGACCGACGAGATCACCAGCGAGTTGCAGGAAGCTCTCAAAAGCTGACCGGGCCGGGCACTCGAAGGATGTCGTGAAAGCACCGGGTACCCGCGTCTAGTGCGGGACACGCCACGGTGATACCCCGCCCTTCCCTGCAATCTTGGTGTCCAACCTTCTGATCCGTAGGAGTGGGCGATCATCCAGGACTGTCCAGCACCGGCCCGCTGTTTCAGGGATGAATGCGTACACTGTTCCCCGGAGGAAGTGCCCAAGAGAAGCGACGGCCTATGCCATTGTTTAACGTTACTGTGAGAGAGCATACGTGCACTGGGAGGTCCTATACCGACGTTGTGCAAGCCGAGTCCTGGGAAGAGGCGCTGCAACTTTCGGCCGAGCGGGCCACCGCGTCCCGACCGCTGCCTGCTTTTCAGCCGCAGCCAGACGCGGCCGACTGCCCGAGGTGTGCCGATATCTGGGTCCACTCGCTGTTGCACTGCGGGCTGGAGGAGGGCCACGATCCACCCCACATCGCCGTCCCACCCGGGTACTGGCGTCCGGTGAGGTGGGTGAGAGACGATCGTGACCTCGCCCATCCCCTACCGGAGCCAGCCACCGGTCGGCCATAATTCCCCCGGTCACGCACCCGCTGCCCGCTCCGGGGAATTCCCCCGAGGATCGCTTCGGCAACGACCCACCGCGAGACCGTAACCTGCCCAGCGGGCGTCATCTTGCCCGCTCCGGGATCGCATACGTCCGCCTGCCCGGCTGTGCTTGGGGCCGATGGCGGGCAGGCCGGTCAGGTCAGCTCAAAGGACCGTCTCGTGAGCAAATCCCTGAGCAGAGGGCAGCGGCAGCCCTTTGCAGGCGTGGTCACTGAAAGGGCGCGGTAGGCGATGCCACGTCTTGCTCGCTCCGCTGGGATGTGACCCCCCTGCGTGCAAAGGTTGTGGTCCAGCCGTGGCTGTGCACAGAACTTTGGATAACTTGTGCAGACAGGCCCGTCGGCTGTGCAGCAAGTTACCGAGGTTGCCCGCCGCCATAGGTGCTCTGGTCGGCGTGGCCGGAGTCAATGGCCAGCTGGTAGGTCGCCCGCGCGCCGTCCACACGGTTTGACCGATAGGTCAGGGGAGTACAATATCGACATCCACGAGATGGACCGTGTTATGGACGAGCACCTGCAGCCGACCCTTGGTCGCTAAGGCTAATTGAGTAGTCCTACAAGGAACGCAACATCGTCGAGCTGTGCTTCAGCAAGGGCAGGCGATTTCGCGCCGTCGCCACCGGATACGATAAGCCAAGGCGTATCCGTCCCGTAGTATACGGGACACGTCCTAATGGACCCGTCACTAGCGCACTTGGCGCAGACATGCTTACCCGTGGCCGGGATGTGATGCGTCACCAAAGACGTGCGGCAGGCGTAACAGCGTCGGCCACCGTAACCGATGAGCCGACACAACCTGGCCAACAGACGGCTGGAACGGCTAGCCGGAGCGGCGGGCACGACATCCCAGCAGCGATCCGCTCTCCCGGCCACCGGCAGGGGCACGATCTCCCGGAAAGGCTCCCCGCGGAGGCCCAGGATGGCTCAGTGCTCACCTGGCGGCGGCTACCGGTCCCGAGTCTGCCGGAACGGCGGCTCGGTAATTCTCATTAGGATGGCCCCGGTTTGCAGGCGGGTCACCAGGCTGACCGTGACGGCGCGTGCCCTGCGCGGCCGGTTGCCGCGGTCGCGGCCCGCGCGGCGGTCCCGCCCGTAGGCGCGGCAGCGCCGGAAGGGCGGGAAGCCGCCGCGCCCTGCTAGCCGCGTTGCCGCGCGGAATCCGAGCTGCACCGGGGCCTCTCGCGCCCAACGGGAGGTCAGTTTGCGGTCACCCGCATCTGCCCCAGTACACCCTGATGATCATCTGCGCCCGGCGCGCCCGGCGCGCCCTTGAAGACGTCTGCGCCACGTGGCGCAGTTTTCATATCCCCCGCTAAGCGGGGAGAGATTGGAGGTATATCTCTGGATCTGATGGCTAACCCGTAGCCGAAAGGTGATCGGGGACAGCAGCATGCCAGGAAACCAGCGGTCATGCCCAGGCGTATGGGTGATGCGCTGGGAGATCCGCATGACATGGCGAAAGCTGGATTGCCTGAAGCCTAATCTCCAGAAGGTGCATCAAGACGCCCGCCGGAAACACGCCTGAAACCGGCGCCAGCCCTGTGGCAGGATATACGGCTGCCTGCCGCAAACCTCTGGGCAAGGAACGATTCCCAGGGCCACGTCCAGGGAGGTGGTGTATGAGATGACCACCTCGCGATCGGTTTCTATTTAAGCACCAATGGCCTCAATTGTCACGTCAGTTTCGGAATTATTGTCGGGCTTTTGTATTGTTTGCTGGCAGGCGGCGAGGATTTCCGCCCCCATGTACCGGCGGGACTCGGCCCATTCGTCGTTCTGCTCGGCCAGCACGGCGCCGACCAGCCGGATGATGGCGTCGCGGCCGGGGAAGATGCCCACCACGTCGGTCCGGCGCCTGATCTCCTTATTCAGCCGCTCCTGGGGATTGTTGCTCCAGATCTGGCGCCAGACCTCGCGGGGGAAGGCGGTGAAGGCCAGGATGTCGTCGCGGGCCTCGTCGAGGTGCGCTGCGGCCCGGGGGAACTTGGCCTGCAGGGCGGTGACGACCTGGCCGTGCTGGGCGTGCACGGAGGCGGCGTCCGGCTGCTCGAAGATGGTCCGCACCAGTGTGGAGACCCACGGCTGGGCGGACTTGGGCACCTTGGTGGTCAGGTTGCGGGCGTAGTGTGCCCGGCACCGCTGCCAGCAGGCGCCGGGCAGCACCGCGGCGATCGCGTCCCGCAGGCCGGCGTGGCAGTCGGAAATGACCAGGGCCACCCCGGTCAGGCCCCGGGCCACCAGGCCGCGCAGGAACGCCAGCCACCCGGCGCCGTCCTCGGAGCTGGCCACCTCGATGCCCAGGATCTCCCGCTTGCCGCCGGCGTTGACGCCGGTGGCGATCAGGGCGTGCACGTTCACCGTGCGGCCGCCCTCGCGGACCTTCTGGGTGAGCGCGTCCAGCCACACGAAGGTGTACGGCCCGGCGTCCAGCGGCCGGCACCGGAAGCCGTCCACCATCTCGTCGAGCTCGGCGGCCATCAGGCTGACCTGCGACTTCGACAGTGACGTGACACCCAGCGAGGCGGCCAGCTTCTCCACTCGCCGGGTGGAGACACCCAGCAGGTAGCTGGTCGCCACCACCGAGGCCAGCGCCCGCTCGGCACGCCGCCGGTGCTCCAGGAACTCCGGGTAATACGAGCCCTGGCGCAGCTTCGGGATCGCCAGCTCGATCGTCCCGGCCCGGGTATCCCACTCCCGCAGCCGGTACCCGTTGCGCGAGTTCACCCGCCCCGGGGTGACTTCCCCGTACCCGGCGTTGCAGCGCACCTCCACGTCGGCGTCCATCATCCGCTGCGCAAACCCCTTGACCATCTCCCGGAGCAGATCCGGGCTCGCCGACTCCAGCGTCTCCTCGAACCGCGCCCCCAGAACGGGCACAATGTCACGTGCGGCCACCTTGTTCTCCTTCGTCTCGGATTGAGCACTTCGAAGGATCACGAGGTGGCCGTCTCAGGTCACGCCGACACGCCCAGCAGCAGACGAATCAGTCACAGAGGGATCGGCTACCCCATACACCACTCCGGTGGACGTGAACATTCCCAGTGAGGGGATTTAAGGAGATGAGTGGGCCGCCTAAATCATGCTAGCAACGTATGGAACTGTGAAACGTGGGATCGCCTAAGGGGCGCGAGCCCTATGGCGACAGAGTGCCCGTAGTAGTCGCAGGAGCAACGACCTGCCAAGGAGGACGGGAAGGCCGTACCACAGGGCAAAGGGGCACAGGTGACCGGACATCACGAACCGGGAGGTCTGCGTAATGCAAAGCGCCAAGACGGTGCTGGATGTCCTCCGTGAACGTGGCAGGCGCGGCCTGCCGTGCAACGAGCTGTACCGGCAGATGTTCAACTTCGACCTGTATCTGCTGGCCTACGGGCGGATCTACGCCAATCAGGGCGCGATGACACCCGGGGCCAGCGCAGAAACCGCGGACGGCATGTCCGAGGCCAAGATCAAACAGATCATCGAGGCGATGCGCTGCGAGCGCTATCGTTTCAGCCCGGCCCGGCGGACGTTCATCCCGAAAAAGAACGGGAAAATGCGCCCGCTGGGAATGCCGACCTGGCCGGACAAGCTCGTCGGCGAAGTGGTGCGCCTCCTGCTGGAAGCGTACTATGAGCCGACGTTCTCCAGCCACTCGCATGGGTTCCGTCCCGGCCGGGGCTGCCACACGGCATTAACCGAAGTGGCGAAGAACTGGACCGGTACAACCTGGTTCATCGAGGGAGACATTTCCGACTGCTTCGGGTCCCTGGACCACGAAATAATGGTCAGGATCCTGTCGGAGAAACTCCACGACAACCGGTTTCTGCGGCTAATTCGAAACATGCTGAAAGCCGGATACCTGGAAGACTGGAAATACCACGACACGCTGAGCGGCGTTCCGCAAGGCGGGGTGGTCTCACCCATTCTCTCCAACATTTACCTCAGCAAGCTGGACACCTTTGCCGAGACAGTTCTGATTCCGCACTATACGCGGGGAGCGAGCCGGGCCCCGAACCCTGAGTACAACACGCTGGGAAACCGGCTCGCGCGGGCACGCAGGAACGGTGACCGGGACAAAGCCCGGGAATACCTGCGGCAGATGCGCGCTATCCCCTCACGCGACCCGTCCGACCCCGGGTACCGCCGGCTCCGCTACACGCGGTACGCCGACGATGTGCTCCTGGGGTTCACCGGGCCGAAGGCCGAAGCCGAGGCCATCAAGGATCAGCTGGCACGGTTCTTGCGCGGTGAACTCGCGCTGGAACTCAACGCCGCCAAGACGCTGGTCACCCACGCCCGTACCCGGGCGGCCCGGTACCTCGGCTACGAGATTATCGTCCAGCACGCCGACCATAAGATCACCAAGGGCCGCCGTTCGGTCAACGGGGTCGTCGCGTTGCGCGTGCCGCTCGATGTGATCAAGGCAAAACGGGCCCCTTACCGGCGCCACGGCAAATCCTGGCACCGGCCCGCCCTGCAGAACCTGGACGACTACGGCATCATCCAGGCCTATGCGGCGGAATACCGGGGCGTCGTCGGCTACTACCTGCTCGCCACCGATGTCTGGCGGCTCCGCGCGCTGCGCTGGGACGCCGTGACATCCATGCTGAAAACCCTGGCGGCAAAGCACCAGTCCACGGTGACCAAGATGGCGGCCAAGCACAAAGCCAAGATCCAGACACCGTATGGGCTGCGTACCTGCTTCGAAGCCAGGACCCAGCGTGACGGCAAGCCAGACCTGGTAGCCCGGTTCGGGGGGATCCCGCTTGTGCGGAAAAAGAACGCGGTCCTGGCCGACCACGTGCCCGAGCCGGTCCCCTACCCGCGCAAGGAGCTGATCCACCGGCTCCTGAAACGCAGGTGTGAGCTGTGCGGGCAGGCGGGCAACGTGCTGGTGCACCAAGTCCGCAAGCTCGCCAGCCTCGGGGAACCCGGCCGAGGCCAGCCTGCATGGGCGGCGAAAATGGCACGGATGCGGCGCAAGACCCTCACGGTCTGCCGTTCCTGCCACGACGTCATCCACGGGCACCCCGCCCTGAACACGGCGTAGGTCACTGGAGAGCCACGTACGCCGAAAGGCGTCCGCGTGGTTCGGAGGAAGGCCGCGCGGAAAAGGACCCGCCACACAGCGGGCACCTCGCCGCGCGGCCCATCCTGTAGAGAAAGTTCTCACCGTGCGCACTAGGCACGCAAGTCCCCGTACTTCCAGGGAGGATTGCCAGGGGGGTTTGACAGTGAAGAATCCGTCAAGGGACGTGTCAAGGATCAAGTGAGGCTGATCCGTAAAGGATCAAGTCAGGCCAGGTACGCACTAGGTACGCACGGGGCACGCATGCGTTGTCCCGCTTGGTGCTACCGTCAAGGATCAAGTGAGGTTAGGTACGCATGGAACGCAGCCAGGCAATGCGAACTAGCCGTAGATCCGGGAGCTTCGATGGCAGGCGATCCGGTCCTTGATTGGCCTGGTCCGGGGCGGCCTAGCGGTCGGACTCCTGCTGGGCTCCCCACCCGGCCAACGCCATGAGGATGTTATGCACTTCGGGTGAGCCGTTCAGCCACAACTCCCGCACCGACACGACCGTGCAGCCCCGTGCGCAGGATGCGCAGCGCGCCTTCGGCACCGTCACGGGTCATGCGGTCCAGGGCCCAGACGATCAGCACGGAGAACTTGCCGTGCGATGCGTCATCTAGCGCGCTGGAGTGCGGCCTCGTATTCGCCGCTGTCCGTGTCAGCATTCCAGGCCGACTCGCTGAGCTGGTACGTCTCAGCCACGGTGAAGCCATGGTGCGCGGCGAAGCGCTCGACGTCCGGAACCTGATTGTCACTGTCGTAATGACCGGTGCCGACTCGCAGCCATATTCCAGCAGCAGTCATGACAGGTCACTCCAATACCTGCCCTTATCGGGATCGAAGATCCATTTGCCCTTGGTCACGGTGGCCGTCCCGACGTCTACCCGCTCCCCCTTGTGCCACGACGTGCCGCCCGGATGGGTGACCTCTATCAAAACGATGCCATTAAGCCGGTCGGCCGCGATCACACCGAACCACGTACCATGCGGCTCGGTCACCTTGACCTCATCACCCGCCTCGTACCGCGCTCCAGACATCTTCACCACCATCCGCTGATTTGATCCGTATGAACAGAACTATGTCTAGTTCATAACTAGTGCCAACATGCGATCTGTCGCCAGGAGGGCGGTTGCCTCGTCGCTGGTCATAGGTGGTCAGGGCTCCCTTCTGGTATGCCGAGTTCCCGCGCTCTCAGCAGCCGGCGCAAAATCTTGCCACTGTTGGTCTTGGGCAGGTGCTGCTCGAAGACGATCTCCCTGGGAGCCATCACGGCACCCAGCCGACGGCGACCCCAGCCGATCAATTCCGAGCGGAGCTGATCATCGGGCACTTGCCCCGGTGCGACGGTGACAAAGGCCTTGACGATCTCCCCGGCGACGGGGTCCGGCCTGCCGATCACGCCGGCCTCAACGACCGCTGGATGCTCCATGAGGGCGGCTTCGACTTCGAAGGGGCCGATCAGGTGGCCAGCCGACTTGATGACATCATCGGCACGGCCGAGAAACCAGAAGTAACCGTCCGCGTCCCGGCGAGCGAGATCACCGGTGAGGTACCAGCCGCCGGCAAAGGACGCATGGTAGGTGGCCTGGTCGTGCAGGTAGCCCCGGAACATCGAGGGCCAGCCCGGGCGCAGCGCCAGTTCGCCCTCGCAATCGGCCCGGTCGACGACGGTGACCTGGCCATCACGCACCTGGGCCCGGCCGTCCGCACCGCGGGCCAGGATCGCCGCTTCCACGCCGGGCGCTGGCCGCCCCATCGAACCGGGGCGGATGTCCATGAAGGCGTAGTTGGCGATCATGATCGCGCCGGTCTCGGTCTGCCACCAGGTGTCGTGGATCGGCCCGCCGAGAGCCCCCTCACCCCACACGACCGCCTCCGGGTCGAGCGCCTCGCCGACGCTGGCCACGAACCGAAGCGCGCTGAGGTCGAACCGGCCGGGCACGTCGGCGCTGGAACGCTTGAGCATCCGCACCGCCGTGGGGGCGGTGTACCAGACCGTGACCCGCTCCGCCTCAAGGATGCGGTACCAGCGTTCGCCATCAAATGTCCCCCCGTCGACGATGCTGGTCACGCCGCGGGCCAGCGGGGCGATGATCCCGTAGGAGGTGCCCGTCACCCAGCCCGGGTCGGCGGTACACCAAAGGACGTCGTCCGGGTGAAGGTCCAGCGCCGTGACGCCGGTGGCCAGATGGGCCACGACGGCCTCGTGGACGTGCACGGCTGCCTTCGGCGGGCCGGTGGTCCCGCTGGTGAAGTGGATCAGCGCCATGTCCTGCGGATCGGTCGGTTCGATGTCGAACTGCTCACCGGCGGCGGCCAGCGCCTCATCGAAGTCCAGCAGCTGTCCCGATCCTTTGTCCGGGTCGTGGGCATCGACCAGGATCACGTGCTGGAGCTTGGGAAGCGAGTCGAGCAGCTTGGCCACCTTGGCGTCGAACAAGGCCCCGGTGGTCACCAGCACCCTGGCATCGCCAAGCTCGAGGCGCTGGCGGATCGGCTCAGGGCCAAAGGCCGAGAACAACGGGCAGAAGACGCTTCCGTTCTTCAGCGCCCCGAGCGCGGTGATGTAGAGGGCAGGAATCCGCCCGGTGAGCGCGAACACCCGGTCCTTCTTGCCGACACCCAGGGACCGGAGCAGGTTGGCGAAGCGGTTCGTCAGCACCCGCAGCTGCCGGAAGCTGACGTCGGTCGCGGTGAGCGACTGGTCCAAGAAGCGCAGCGCGACCTTGTCGGCCCGCCACCCGCCGACATGGCGGTCCACCGCCTCGCGGGCCATGTTCAGCCCCTTGCCGTCGGGAAGGCCATCGAGCATCCGGCGAGCGGCGTCCCACGAGAACGTGCGCCGGGCAGCATCGTAGTCGGGCATGTTCGCCGAAGCGGCCAGATCCACCTTGTGGATAGCTTCCCAGGTCATGGCCGCTACTCCAGGGTCAATCTCGCGACGGCTTCATGTCGAAGCGTATGACAGCTCAGTGGCCAGGCGGCGGTCGGGGCGGGAGTCCTGCCAGTAGGTGCAGTAGGTTCCCGCGGCGTGCCTGGCCGCAGCGGATGCGGCAGCGGCGTTGGTGGGTTCGGTGATGGGCTACATACACTGGCCAGGGTCATTCAAACGGGGAAGGGCGGCGGCATGCGCAAGCGGATGGCACGGATCAGCGAAACGGCAGCAGCGTCTGCACTGGTCGCAGTCCTGGTGGTCACGGGTGTAGCGGTATTGGCCAACGCCGTCATCAGGAAGGCGGCGGTGGAACAGGTAGCTGGTGCTAATTAGCTGTGAGTCATTTCCCCGCGTCCTGGACAGCGCGGAGAATTTGCCGAGCGAGAGCTTGCGTCCACCGGGGGTGTATGGGTAGGTGATCCGGTGTGACTGACTCCTCATAGCTGGGCGTGTCGTCGTGACCTGAAGCGGCCCCATCTCGTGATCCTTCGAGTTGCTGGGCCTGTCAGCGGGTGCAGTGAGCGGCCTGCCTCCGGGAGCTGGACGGGATGCTCATCTTGTTCCCAACGCGGCCGAGGAACGGGGAACGCACTGCGGCCCGGACGCGGCTGGCCCCAGCGGGACGCCCCCGTTACCATCAGCTCCCCATCCTAATGAGAATTACCGAGCCGCCGTTCCGGCAGACTCGGGACCGGTAGCCGCCGCCAGGTGAGCACTGAGCCATCCTGGGCCTCCGCGGGGAGCCTTTCCGGGAGATCGTGCCCCTGCCGGTGGCCGGGAGAGCGGATCGCTGCTGGGATGTCGTGCCCGCCGCTGCGGCGTGAGCACTGTTCATTAGGTCGCTGATGGTTCTCCCGCAGGCTGCCTGGCTGCCTGGCATCGAGGACGGGAGAGGTAATGCTGCTGGTGGGAGATGACTGGGCCGAGGATGATCATGCCGTTGAGCTGATGGACTCCTCGGGCCGGGTGTTGGCCAGGGCCCGGCTGCCCGAGGGCGCGGCGGGGATGGCCCGGCTGCACGCGATGATCGGCGAGCATCTCGGCGCCGACGGCGAGGCGGAGGAAATACGGGTCGGGATCGAGACCGACCGGGGCCTGTGGGTGGCAGCGCTGGTCGCGGCCGGGTACACGGTGTATGGGATCAACCCGCTGCAGGTGGCCCGCTACCGGGAGCGGCACGCCGTGTCCGGAGCCAAGAGCGATACCGCCGACTCGCACACCCTGGCGGACATGGTGCGCACCGACTCTCACCAGCTGCGCCCGGTGGCGGGGGACAGCGCGGCGGCGCAGGCGGTCAAGGTGGTGGCCCGCACCCACAAGACGCTGATCTGGGAGCGGACCCGGCATGTGCAGCGGCTGCGTCACCAGTTGCGCGACTACTTCCCCGCCGCGCTGGAGGCCTTCGAGGACCTGACCGCCGCCGACACCCTCGAGCTGCTGGTCAGGGCTCCCGACCCGGCCGCGGCGGCCAGGCTCACCACAGCGCAGCTCAGCGCAGCGCTCAAGCGCGCCCACCGCCGCGACATCGCCGGCAAGACCGCCGCCATCCGGGCCGCGCTGGGCTCGAAGCAGCTGGCCCAGCCACCGGCGGTCACCGCCGCCTGCGCTGCGGCGGTGCGGGCGCTGGCCACGGTCATCACCACCCTCAACGAGCAGATCACGGTCATGGAGGGTCAGGTGCGGGCGCATTTCAGTCAGCACCCAGACGCTGAGATCATCTCGTCCCAGCCCGGTCTGGGGCCAATCCTGGGCGCCCGGGTGCTCGCAGAATTCGGCGACGACCCGCACCGCTACGCCAGCTCGAAGGCCCGCAAGAACTACGCGGCCACCAGCCCCATCACCCGCCAGTCGGGGAAGAGGAAGACCGTCATGGCGCGCTACGTGCACAACGACCGGCTCCGCGACGCCCTTGACGGCCAGGCCTTCGCCGCCCTGACAGCATCCGCCGGAGCCCGCGCCTACTACGACCGGCAGCGCGCCCGCGGCCTCAGCCACCGCCCCGCGCTCCGCCAGCTCGCCAACCGGCTCGTTGGGATCCTGCACGGCTGCCTGAAGACCCGCATGCTCTACGACGAGGCGACAGCCTGGCCGCAGTACGCCAGCCAGGAAATCAAGACTGCTGCTTGACATTCAAGCTCCTGGGATGTCTCCCGGCTGCCGGTGGCGCGCGGCAGCGACGTCGGCTGCCCGTGTTGTCACAGACATCCGGTAGCCAAAGGTGTCAGGTCAGGGCGGCGACGCGGCCGAGGCGCAGACGGAAAGCTGCACGGTCCACAGAGCCGATGTGAGCGCATCGAACCTCCGCAGGTGCTGGCGCAGCGCGACGGCATTCCCGTCCCGGGCCGATGTGAGCGCGTCATCGGCCGCTGCCGCGAGCCGGGCCAGCCGGGCCGCCAGGAACCGTGCGACCCTGGAACCGCGACCGCGGGCGGTTCAAGATCGCAATACGGCCTTGACTTCAGTGGAGCTAAGGGGACTCGAACCCCTGACCCCCTGCGTGCAAAGGTTGTGGTCGCGACCATGGGACGTGCGACGGCCCAGCTCACGTGCACTTGGGTGTCCCCCGTGAGGGACCGTGACACACCGTGGGTAACTGCCCTGTCGGGCACGCAACGGGCACGACCGGGCTCCCTCGCTGGTGCTCGAACGTCTTGTAGCTCCGGTGGCTGCGGGGCCTTCGAGGAGGCCTTGTGCCGGTCCGCGTGTGGGCGCTCACGTTATTGCTCAGGGCCCGCGCTCACGTTATTGCTCAGGTCCTGGCCTGTTTCTGTTTTACGTGGTGTCCCCCTTCGTGGCGAGCGTGACACGCCCGGGCCGTTTGTTGGGCCGGTAGCTGGGACCGTTCATGAACACTTGGTGGCTGGTGTTGATGAGCCGGTCGAGCAGGGACTCGGCGACGACCGGGTTGGGGAACAGCGGGTACCAGTCGGCCGGGGCCCGGTTCGAGGTGAGGATCAGCGGGCGGCCGGCCCGTTCGGTGATCAGCTCGTACAGGTCGTCGGCCTGGGCGGCGGTGAGTTCCCGCATGGCGAAGTCATCCAGCACGAGGACGGCTGGGCGGGTGAGTTCGCGGAGCCGCTTGTCCCAGCTGTGGTCGGCGTGCCCGCCGGCCAGGTGCGCTAGTGCCCGGCTGGTTTTGAGGAACCGGGCGTCGGCGCCGTGCCGGATGGCCAGGTGCGCCAGGGCCTGGGCGACGTGGCTTTTCCCGACGCCGACCGGCCCGTACAAGATCACTGAGTCGCCGGCCTGCAGCCACCGCAGGGCGGCCAGGTCGCGGATCTGGGCGGCGGGCAGCTTCGGGGAGGCGCCGAAGTCGAAGCCTTCCAGGGTGGCCTGCTGTTCGAACCGGGCGTGGCGCAGCCGCCGGGCCAGGGACAGTGTTTCCCGGCGGGAGATCTCGTCGTGGCACAGGACCTGGAGGAAGTCCAGGTGGCCGAGTTCCCCGGCGCGGGCCTGGGTGAGGCGGGCGTCGAGGGTGTCCAGCATGCCGGACAGCTTGAGGGCCCGCAGCGACTGGGCGAGCGCGCCCCGGTCGGTGGCCGTGGCGGCGGTGGTCATGGCGTTTCCCCGATCGCGGTGAAGATGTGGACGGCGTGCCCGGCGATCTGACCGTCGGCGCTGATCCACCCGTGGGTCCGGGCGCCGGGGGTGGTGTTGCGGGCCGCCTGGCCGCCGGCGGCGGCGGCCAGCACTTCGACCGCGGCTGTCCTGGCCGCCGGGCAGGCCAGCTGGACGGGCACCTGGATGGTGATCCGGTCGTCGCCGATGGTCAGCGACAGCCCGGCGACGCCGACCCGCTCGATGAAAGCGGCCGCGGCGCGCAGCGCGTGCGCCTGGGCGGCCAGCGGCCGGGCCGGGATCAGGCCGGCGGCGGCCTGGCTCGCGGTGACGGCAGTCACGACCGCGGGCTCGCTGCTGCCCGTGATGGCGGTGGTCATGCCATCACCTGCCCGCCGTGCACATGATTGCCAGCAGCGCCGGCCGCGGCGCTGGTGACCGCGCTCGCCGGGCGCATGGGCACGACGTTGGCGAAACAGGCGGGGCCGTGCAGGAACGCCGCCGCCCCGCCGTCCCCGGCCGCCGCCGGGACGTCGTCGCGTTCGGTCCCGGCGGCCAGGATGCCCTTGATGGTCCGGTAGGACGGGTCCCCGGCGCCGATCGCCTTCGCGCAGGCCGCCTCGAGGCGGCCGGGGTCGTGCCGGTCGGCCAGCCCGATCACGCCCTGGGCCGAGCGCAGCCGGTAGAGCGCGTGATCGGCCAGCAGCTCACCGATGACCTGCTCGCAGGCGGGGCCGATCCCGGCGGCCTGGCGGCGGCACCAGGCCGGGGTGCGCATGTGGAACGCGATCTTCTCCGGCGGGTAGTCACCGAAGTCGGTCTGCTTGCCCCATTGCTTGCGCGGGTGGGTCTTGACCAGCTGCCCGCCGATGAAGAACTGCACCATGCTCGCGGTCACCCGGACATCGGCGGTCTTGCCGATCTGCCGCCACGGGATGGAGTACAGCACCTTGCCCACCCGGGCATGGATATCCGGGCCGATCTTGGCCCGCTCCCAGGTGGCCAGCACGAACGGCGCCTTGGGCAGCGGGCCGAGGGCGTCCTTCTCAGCCGCTTCGAACACCGCCGCGGGGGCCGCGCCGCCCAGCGGGCGGCACTGACGGCGCCCGGCGACCCCGGCGCACCAGCGCTCCGCCTCGGCCTGCATCTGCCCCACGGTGGTGAACTGGCGGCCCCGCCAGAAGCTGTCCCGGATATAGGGCATGGGCCGCTCGATCCTGGCCTTGTCCCGTGGTTTTCGTGATCTTGCTGGGTCGATGAGGCAGCCATAGTGGGCGGCCAGCTCCGCATACGAGCGGTTGACCTTCGGGTCGTACAGGTCCGGCTTGTCCACTCCCGTCTTCAGATTGTCCGGCACCAGCCGGGCCGGGACCCCGCCGAAGAAGGCGAACGCCGCCACGTGGCATTCGGTCCAGGCGTGCTGGTCCAGCCTGATCACCGGGCGGACGAACATGTGCCGCGAGCAGCACAGCACCATCGCGAACGCCCAGATCACATGCTTCCTCCCGGTCGCCGGGTCCAGCCAGCGGCCCAGCTGACCGTAGTCGATCTGCGCCTCCTGGCCGGCCTCAGCCGGATACGGGCGCAGCACCCGCACCTGCGACCGGCGCGTCTCCTCCGGCAGGTTGGCCGCCACATACCGGCGGAAGCTCGCCACCGACACCGCCAGCCCGTGCTCATCACGCAGCCGCTGATGGATCGTCGCCATCGTCACATCCGCCTTCAGCTGACCGGTGATGTACTCGTGATGGGCAGCGATCGCCGGCCAGGTCACCTGCCGCAGCCGCGTATCCGCCAGCTCCGGGAACCACTCCCGCACCCGGGCGGCCCACTCCGCCTCGCCCAGCGGCGGCCCGCCCGGGCGCATCCCCGCCGCAATCGCCGGGGCCACGTACTTGCTGATCGTCCTGCGGTCCACCCCCAGGCTCGCGGCGATCTGGTTCTTCGACCGGCCCGCATGCCAGTGGACCAAAATCTCGCCAATGTCGATCACGTCGAAAGCTCTCCTTGCCATCGGCCCCCCGTCCTTCCCAGACGGGAGAAGGTTGCTCCTCCACGATGGCCAGGTCCACCCCGACACGCACACGTCATGCCCATGAGCAATTACGTGATCGAGGTGAGCAATTACGTGATCGCTACCCGCTCAACCTTGAGCAATTCTGTGATCGTCCACATCCGCGTTGCCCGGCACACTTGACCCCCAGGACGTGGGGGTACGGAAATACCCACGTCAGAGGCGCTCAGCCCACGAAGCGCAATGTGCGGCGACCTGCGGATTGTGCGTTTGAAGGCAGGGCGTGTGGTCCCCACGTGGTCCCCAGCCAGCCGAGCGTCGATGTCCGCCACAGATCGATGGCGGTCGCATGCCACTGCTCGATACGAGCTTCCGCTTTTCAGGAGGCTTTGCAGGTCCAGGCGAGTCCACCATTGGCCAAACTGGAAAGCTAGATGACTTCTGGCACCTTCCCGGAGTCGTCTGGGGCCATCATGTGATCAGGCACCCGGCAATGACCCTCTGATTAAAAGATCGTCGGCGAGCGATGGTTTGCCCCTCCGCAGGTCAGCCACGTTTGTATAACTCCATGCAGGGCCAGGTCACGTGTGTCGTTCAGCGCGTCCTGCTTCGCCGGGCAGCGCGGATCCAGCTGACCAGCAGCAGGTTCACCAGGCCGGCGGCTCCGGCGATCCAGCGGGCGTCGGGGATCACCAGTTCGCCGGAAACGGGGGTGAGCACGACTTCGAGCGATGACAGCTTGTAGGGCATGACCTTGAGGTACTCGGGATTGGTGAGCAGCTCGAGGAAGGTGCGGCGGCCTGGATAGCGGACGACCAGGACGCGATCCCAGTTATCCAGGTCGGGGCGGTACACCATCAAGTTGCTCTCCCGGTCCTGACCGCCTTTGATCTTGGTGGCCGATCCGGTCAGGATGGGGTAGCCGCCCCTTTTGATGAGCAGTGGCGTGACGGCGGCCTCGTAGTGCGCGTTGGCCTCCTGAGGGGTGCCGGTGGCGGGCGCCCCGGGGAAGCTCCTGAGCCGATCGAAGAAGCGCATCAGGTTCAGCATGTAGACGGGTCGGCCGTCGTCGTTCTCGGCCCACGCGCGCAGACGCGCGATGAGCTCCTCCCGGTTCTCCAGTTCCGGCGGCAAGTCCCTTTCCAGGATCCCGATGTGGTGGTCAACATCGGCCGGAGAAAGCTTGCGGGTCGATTGAAAGGCTGAGACGCCGAGCACGGCACCCGCCGAGGCCAGACCCAGGAGAGCTTCCGGGAGATACCTATTGATCGGCATGGGTCAACTCCGAGCTGGTGGTGCTGAGGTAGTCAAGCAGCAGAGGATTGAGCTCGCCCGGGGCGGTGAGCGGTATCCAGTGGTTGGCGCCCTCGATGCGTTCATAACGCCATGGCGCGTTGACGTAACGTTGCGAGCTGACCATCTGCGCCTCGGTCAGGAACAGATCACCGGTGCTCCAGATGCCCAACACGGGCACCTGCGCGGCAGGGTACTGGCGAGGGACGACCATGCCGGGATTGGCGCGGTAATAGTTCATTCCCGCGGTCAGGCGCCCGGGGCGCGATAGCTCTGCGCGCCACTCCGGCATCTGTTCCGGGTACTGCGTGATGAGGTGGAATAGCTGCCAGTCGGACCGCGTAGCAAAGAACTCGGCGGCGCCGCGCATCTGGAGCACGAAAATGTAGTAGCCCTTGAGCTTCTGGATCAGCCCTCCGTGGGAGTAGGCGGTGGGGTGACCGACCGAGAGGGCGACATACCGGTCGACGCGCTGCGGATAATTGAGGACGGCCCGCCAAGCCTGGACCGCACTCCAGTCGTGGGCGACGATCCGCGTCTTTTTGATACCGAGGACATCGAGCAGCCCGACGATATCGGCGACGAGCGTCTCGATGCGATACGCGGAAACCTCGGCGGGCATCTCCGTCCCACCGCAGCCGCGCGTATCGGGAGCGATCACCCGGTACCCCGCGGAAACCAGGGCGGGGATCACGTGCCGCCACACCTTGTGTGTGTCCGGGAAACCATGCACGAGCAGCACGTCTGGGCCCTCACCGGCAATGACGACATTCATGGCGATGCCGTTTACGCGGATCTTCCGTCCCTGATACTCCATGCCATCGCCTGCCGGGATGAACCGCTACCTGGTCGCCACGATCAGTGTCACCCTACCGCCGGTGAGCCTGCCTCATCCACCACGGGTAATCCCGGGGCCGTCTCGCCCGGAGGCCCGTTAGGCCCAGCACGACGGCTATCTCTTTCCCCTGGAACCTGCCCGTGGGCGCCTGCACCGTACAGGGGATGGCCCGCGTCCGGTCCGGGCAGGCTACCGCCCGAACACGGCGCCTGGCACCATCACGCCCCTGGTGCTCATCACCGCGAACGCGGTCCCCCTCGCCGGTCAGCCCCGGTCGCGGCGTGAAGACCTCCTGGTGGAGCTAAGGGACTCGAACCCCTGACCCCCTGCGTGCAAAGCCCGGCCGCGGTGTCCGATACGGTCCCTGACCTGGGCCCATGGTGCTCCAAAGGTCTGCCTGAGGACGGCAAGGCCCAAGCTCGTTGGTGTCAGTTGTGGGTGTCACCGTGCCCCTCGACGCGAACTAGCTCCGGGATGGTGGGTGAGAGTCATCTGCGAAGGTCGGCGGTGTGTGCCGGTCGCTGGCGGTCGCCTTCCGTCCATGGCGTTGCTGTACTCGCGCGCTGTACGGATTCCATCGGCCAAGTCCCCGAGCGCCTGCGGCGGCGGGTTGCCCATCGTGCCGGATGGTCCGAAAGGGGGCGATGACGGCTGCGCGCCTGTGGGCGAGCCTTGTTATGGTCATGGATGTGTTCGTCATCAGGGTCCTGGTTGCTCATGGTGGCGTACTTGCAGGCTGAACCGGTGCCGGTGGGTGCTGAACGGGAGGTGGGGAGAGGATGAGTGAGCCTGACCGTACGAGGCTGCCGATTCGCCGACCGCCGTTTCAGGGGGTGAGCAATAGGACGCTGGCGGGGTCGGAGCCTGACTGGAACCTGATCGGGCATCCCGAACCTCCGCCGGGGTCCCCGAACGTCTTGCTGGTGCTGATCGATGACGCCGGGTTCGGCAACCCGGGCACGTTCGGTGGGCCGATTGACACCCCGAACTACTCGCGGATGGCTGGACAGGGGTTGCGGTACAACCGGTTCCATGTCACCGCGCTGTGCTCGCCGACGCGGGCGGCGCTGCTGACCGGGCGGAATAACCATGCGGTCGGTTTCGGCTCGGTGGGTGAGTTCTCCAGCGGCTTCCCGGGTTACACGGCGATGGTTCCGGGTGACTGCGCGCCGTGGCCGAGGGTCTTGGCGGAGAACGGGTACAGCACCGCGGCGTTCGGCAAGTGGCATCTGACCCCCGATGGCCAGCAGGGCCCGGCGGGGCCGTTCGGGCGGTGGCCGAACGGGTGGGGTTTTGACTACTTCTACGGTTTCCTGGGCGGGGATGCGGGGCAGTGGGACCCGTGCCTGGCCGAGAACCAGAAGATCATCGGCACCCCGGACGGGTTCTATGACACCGAGAACCCGTACTACCTGCCGGATGCGATGGCCGATAAGGCCATCGAGTGGCTGCACGGGATCCGGGGGCAAGACGCCCGCAAGCCGTTCTTCGTCTACTTCTCCACCGGGTGCAGCCACGCCCCGCACCATGTGGCGCCGGAATGGGCGGATAAGTACCAGGGCAAGTTCGACCAGGGCTGGGACCGTCTTCGCGAGGAGGTCTTCGCCCGGCAAAAGGAACTGGGTGTGATCCCGCCGGACGCGGAGCTGACGCCGCGCGACGAGGCGTTCCCCGCCTGGGATGCGGTCCCGGGCAAACTCAAGGCCTACTACGCCCGCCAGATGGAGGTCTACGCCGGGTATTCGGAGAACGCCGACTACAACGTCGGCCGGGTCATCGACGCGATCGCCGAGCTCGGCGAGCTGGACAACACGCTGATCATCTGGATCTGGGGGGATAACGGCGCCAGCATGGAGGGCACGATCACCGGCTCGTTCAACGAGATGACGATGCAAAACGGCATCCCGCTCACCGATGAGATGCAGCTCCAGCTGGCCGAGCGGTACGGCGGCATCGGCGCCTGGGGCGGCCAGATGATGGATCCGCACTACTCCGCCGCGTGGGCGTGGGCCGGCAACACCCCGTTCCAGTGGGGCAAGCAGGTCGGTTCGCACCTGGGCGGGACACGCAACCCGATGGTCATCCACTGGCCGGCCCGGATCACCGGCACCGGCGCGCTGCGCCCGCACTTCACCCACGCCACCGACGTCGGCCCGACGATCCTGGACATCCTCAACATCCCGGCCCCCTCCCACGTCGACGGGATCGAGCAGGAACCCTTCCACGGGGTTACCTTCGCGGACTCGCTGGCCGACCCGGCCGCGCCGGAACGCCACACCCAGCAGTACTTCGAGACCATCGGCAACCGTGCCATGTACAAGGACGGCTGGTGGCTGGCCATGAAGACGCCGCGCATCCCGTGGGTCCTCACCCCCGATGCGCTGCGGCCGTACGCCCCCGGGGTGTGGGACCCCGACGCCGACCCCGCCGAGCTGTACTACCTGCCCGACGACTTCACCCAGGCCAACGACCTCGCCGCCGAACACCCCGGCAAGGTGGCCGAGCTGAGGGAGCTGTTCTGGGCCGAGGCGGAGAAGTACAAGGTGCTGCCCTTGCTCGCCACCTTGTCCGCGTTCTTCGGGATCCTTCCGCCCCGGCCGGATGCGGCCCCGGTCGAGTACCGGGGCGATGTGCAGAACATCATGTCGGGGATGATCCCGCGGATCTACAACCACTCGTATGCGATCAGCGCGGACCTGGTCGTCCCGGCCGGGGGGGCCGAGGGCGTGATCGTGGCCGAAGCCGACCATCTGGGCGGCTTCTCGCTGTTCGTCGCCGACGGCAAGCTCACCCACACCTACTCGATGATGGGCGTGTTCATCTACCGCCAGCAGGCCGAGGAGCCGCTGCCGACCGGCGAGGTGAACGTGCGGATGGAGTTCGCCGCCGACGCGGCCAAGCCCGCCACCGGCGGAGAGGTGACCCTGTACATCAACGACAGGCCCGTCGGCAAGGGCCGCATGGACCACACCGTCCCGATCCGCTTCTCCGCCTACGCGGGCATGGACATCGGCCGCGACAACGGCGGGGTCGTCGACCTGAGCTATGCGGACAAAAAGCCGTTCGCCTTCACCGGCACCGTCAAAAAGGTCGTCTTCGACGTCAAGCCGCATCTGGCGGCCCAGGACGAGGAAGAGCTGCACGCGTCCGCCCACCATGGCCACGCCGCGCACGGACTCTCGCAATAAGACAGGCCCGCAGCCTGGAGGAGGGACCGATGAAATTCGATGACGAGACGACCGACGTGCTGATCGGCGGCTACCTGTCCGCCGACGCCGCCCACGACGACTACGAGGCGGTCCTGGCCAGCGGCGGCTACCTGCACGGCGCGGTGGTCATCAGCAAAGACCTCCAGGGCAACCTGTCAGTGGAGCAAACCGACCACATGGTCCGCGAGGGCGCCGCGGGCCTGGGCGCCGTCGGGTTCGCGGTCGGGCTGTTCGCCCCGCCGCTGCTGGCCGCGACCGCCATCGGCGCGGTGATCGGCGCCGGAGCCGGGAAACTGCTGCACCACAAGACCGCCCGCAAACTGGAGGAGCAGGCCGGGGCCACCATCCCGGTCGGCGGCGCCGGCATGATCGTCGCCTACCCGCACTCGGCGGCCGCCAAGGTCGAACCCGCCGTGACCCGCGCCATCAAGAAAGTCGTCGGCGAGGCAGAGGGCCACCACGTGCAGGCCCTCAAGGGCGCGATCGCCGACGCGCAGCAGAAGATGGCCGAAAACGGCGCCTGACGCCAGATGGAGGGCCGTGATTTCTACGGCTGTGCGCTGCGCCGGTCCGCGTGACGCACAAGCCATCTTGATCTGCGTGTCCTGCGGCTAGTGACCCGGCGTGCGCTGGGCGGGCCTCCCCGAGGCTGAGCCCAGCGCTGACGCCGGGCCAGAAACTGTCGGCACGGGCCCCCAGGACCGTCGCCGCTTGCACAGGTCACTCCGGCTGTCTGTGGTCGCGCAAGGCCGGGGTTGTACGCCCGCTGTCAGCCGTTGCGTTCCGCTTGGGCGGCTGCTTTTTCCACGAAGGTTCTGATGAACTTCTTGACGACGTCGCCGACCACAGGCTTGATCACTGGAACGGCGGGGTCGGCGGAGACGCTGTAGGCGACGGCCGTTCCCCCTTCCTTGGTGGGTGTGAAGGTCACGGTCGACACGTAGTCGTGGAGCGGCGCCCCGGACAGCATCTTGTATGAGTAGTGATCGGGGCGCTCGTACTCGGTCACCTGTTCGCGCACGGTCGCACCGGGCATGTGCAGCACGCGAATCGCGCCGACGCCGTTGGGCGCCGGTTCGCCTTCTCGCTCCAGCTCGGAGGTCCGGATCAGCCCCACCAGGTTCGCGTAACCGCGATGATCGGTGAAGACATCAAACACGGTCTCGGGCTTCGCCGCGACGGTTTTGCGGATCACGAATTCGGTCATTGCTGTGCCCCTTCTGTGTCATACGGCCGGGTTCCCGAGATTGCCGATGAGGCCGACGCGGATGCCGAGCCACGGGTAGATGTTCTTGGGAATCCCGTTTAGCTCAGGCTGGGGCCCGATCGCAGAGATCCACAGCTGGTACGCCTTGGCGTTAGAGACGCCCCCGTGCATGCGTCGCGTAATTCTGGGGCTGTGCCTTTCCGGCCGGGGGTGCTTGAGGCGTACGCCAGGATCAGTCGCTGAACGTACGCTCGGTTTCGCGGGCTTGGCCTGCCGATTTGCTGGCCTCGTCGGTGATGCGCCGGTATTCCTCAGTGGAGGCGCTGGGATGATGAGCCCAGGCCACCCAGGCGATTTCCTCTTCTATCATGGCGAGGGCTGCGGCAGCGGCGGCGATCCGCTTGCGCAGCTCTTTCGCGTGTTCGAGCTCGCGTTGCAGGCCCCAGACGCTTTGCGCAGACGCTCTGATCTTCGCACGCGTGAGCGCGGCCTCGCCGTGGTCGAGGCATTCCGCGCCGGAGGGCAGCAGATCGTTCGAGCGCCCGACGGCCTGGAACAGGCGTTTTTGCTGGCTCTCGGCCAAGGCACCGAGTTCTCGTGCGCTCTCGCCTGGCCGCATCTGCCGCTCGATGGCCTCGTGCACGCGTTCGTTCGTAATCGCCTCGGGCTGGTTGGCGTCGTGCTCGGGCTGGTCCGGAGCCGGTGCCGCTGTTGTCGAGGTTGACGGCGCCGTGTGTGCCTGCCTGGCGGTGTCAAGGTGATCTTTCACCTGGCGAAGCATCGGGCCCAGGTAGTCTGTTTCGACACTGCCCCACCCGCAGGAGCAGGCGGCGAAGTAGCCTTCAACACTCGTCAGGCGACGCCAATCGTGCCCTGCCGTGTGATTCTGTAGCAAGTCGAAATCGTCTAACGCCGGCACATATGGCTCTCCGAGCAGGTCACGCCAGTAGTCGCTACGCTCTTGCTCGTGCCTCAGCTCTGGGCGCCTGGCCTCGGCGCTGTCATCCACGGGTCTCATCCCCTAGGCGGTCCAATAGTTCTTACTGCCTGGGTCTGGAGCAGCGTCTCGCTATTACATGCTCCGCTCGTAGCCGACTCCCAACTAGGGCCGAACGTCATTCGGTTGCTGAGATCCCGTGGGCGTCCGCGTGGCAGCGCTCCCGCATCCACGCCGCCGCGCGCCGGGCAACTGTTCGGCTGCAGGCCAGGCATCACAGGCTGGTACGCCGCCATTCGCGCAGCTCAGCGGCGGGTGCCTGCCGGTCGCGGCCGTCTGCGGCCGGTTGGGGTTGCCGTACTTGCGTGCTGTACGGATCCAGGGTCCGGACTTGGCCATCCTTGCGATAGGCGCGAAAAAAAACCGGCGCAAGATCAGAGTCAAGGCCGTCTTCGCGTGTACGTGCGCCACGCACGTTGCCGGTCAGCGGTTGCCCTGCGGTCACGGACGGCCTTGACTGTGATCTTGTCCGGCTTCAGGATCGGAGCGCCGGGAGGATGGCCCCGGTTTGCAGGCGGGTCACCAGACTGACCGTGACGGCGCGTACGCGGTGCGGCCGGTCACCGCGGTCGCGGCCCGCGCGGCGGTCCCGCCCGTAGGCGCGGCAGCGCCGGAAGGGCGGGAAGCCGCCGCCCCCCGGCCGCCGCGTTCCCGCGCGGAATCCGAGGCTGGTTGCGGGTCTGCCGCGCCAGCGGGAGGTCAGTTTGTGGTAACCCCCGCATCTGCCCACTAGACCTCGGTGATCACCCGCGCCCGGCGCGCTCCACGCGCCCTTGAAACCGTAGAGAAAGTTCTCACAGCGAGGTCACCACGGTCATCGCGCAAGGTCAGCGCGTATAGAGCAGGTCGTCGCACGCCATGTGAGGCGTCTGGAGTCGCTATGGGGAGCGCCGGGTCAATGCTACGCCGCCGAGGACCAGGGCTATCCCCGCGAGAATTGGCGGTGTCACATGCTCGCCGAGGACGACAACTCCGAGGATGATGGCAACCACCGGCAGCAGGTAGGTGACGGTTGAGGCGACTGTTGCGCCTTCGCTCGTGATGATCTGGTAGTTCAGCACGTAAGCGACTCCGGTCCCGATGATCCCGAGGATGGCGATGCTGGCCAGGGTGGTGATATCAACGCGCGGGCTCTTGGCCCCGGCTGCGCTCAAGGTGATGGCGAGCAGGATCGATGCGGCCAGAAGCTGGCAGGCCGACAGGGTGACAGGGCTGAGGCCGCGGCGGGCGAGGAACCGGTCCATGTAGACATAGCCGATTCCGTAGCTGGCTGCTGCGGCGAGGCATTCGATGGCTCCAGCGGAGGTAAGGCCGGACGCGGTCTCCCATGGCGAGAGGATGAGCAATGCGCCGCCGAAGCCGATGACCAAGCCGCCGACTTGCCGGAAGCTCACCGTCTTCTGGTGCCGGAGGGATAGGGCGATGACCACGGTCCATAGGGGGGTCGTCGCGTTCAGCATTCCTGCAGTCGAGGAATTGACGCTCTGCTCGCCGACCGCGAACAGCAGGTAGGGAACCGCGTTGGCGAACAGGGCGGCAACGGAGATGTGCGCCCACAAAGCGGCGGAGCGGGGGACAGGCTCGTGCCTGATGAGCACAACGACGAAGAGCACCCCGGCGCCCAGAAGAAGTCTGGCGAGTGTGACCTCGACGGGCGACAAGCCCCGGATCGCGATTTTGATCCAAAGGTAGCTGGAGCCCCAGATCAAAGCCAGCAGTGCGAGGCGGGGGACCGTTGACCGGTGCACCGGGCAAGGCTCCGGCTACTCGACAGGCGTGTAGTACAGGAGGCCGGTCATGTCGGCCCGCATAACGAACCTGGTCAGCTCGTAGGGCTCGCCGTCCTGGTCGATGCTGGTGTGCAGGACATCGATCACCGGCACGCCGGGCCGTAGCTTGAGGTAGCGGCTTTCATCGGGCCGGGGCATCCGGGCGCTGACTTCCTCCCTGATCCGGGTCATCGTGTGCTGGCGGTCTTCGAGCACCCCGTGGATGCCGTACTGGTGGGGAACCTCCTCTTCAAGCAGGCCGGTGCCGTCTGCGATGGACCACGGGATGTAAGTCGTGACCCTGTGCACGGGGTCGTCATCGGCGTAGAAGACGTTCTCGCGCCGCAGCACGGATTTGGTCGTGGGGGGGATGTGCAACCGCTCGGCAACCTCGGGTGGCGGCTCAATGCGGTCGATGCTCAGGACCTCGAACCGGCCGGTCTTCCCTTGCTTGGCACACTCCAGCAGGAACGGCGAAA
Source organism: uncultured Actinomycetota bacterium (assembly GCA_963820395.1). Lineage (GTDB taxonomy): Bacteria > Actinomycetota > Actinomycetes > Streptosporangiales > Streptosporangiaceae > DATFVJ01. The sequence continues at coordinate 471,165 of CAWGAE010000020.1, forward strand.
GCCCGCTCTGCCGGTACTTCGGTGAGTAGCGGTCGTTGCCGAGCTGGATGAGCGGCGTGGTGGGTCGGACGAAACTGCCCCGGCCCTGCTCGGCGATCACGAGCCCGGCATCGCTGAGAAGCCGTATCGCCTCACGGGCGGTGTTGCGTGCAGTGCCGTACTGGGTTGCTAGCTCTCGCTCGGAGGGCAGCTGGGCGCCGGGTGCTAGTTCCCCGGACTCGATCTGGTGCCTGAGATCCTCAGCGATCGCACGGCTCGGCGGCTGGCGATCCTCTCGCTGATCTTGATTCACGTACGTGCCTTTTCTGTGTCTGTGCCTCCGCGTCGTCGCGGGCAGTGGCTTGACCAGCCTATACGACTGGTTCAAGCCAGCTGGTCCCAAAGGCTTGACACCAGGTGGCTTGAGCCAGTACAACTAAGGTGTCATTCAACTGGCTCAAGCCAGTCACAGACGGGAGCAGGGATCATGCGTAAGTTGATCGACACGAGCGGTACCCAGTTCACCGTGGGTCAGGCCCCGCAGCCGAGGAACGACTACAAGGACAAGAACCGGCAGGCCACGACGCCGGACGGCCGCCCGATCTGGGTCGTCAAGCTCGGCGCGCAGGACGAGCGCAACCTGGAGGTGCTCTGGGTCGAGGTGGCTGGAGAACAGCCCAAGGTGACCACAGGGCAGCCCGTCCAGCGCCGTCACCCTCGCCAAGGCATACCGGCTACTCAAAGCAATCATGACCACTGCTGTCGACGACAGTGCTATCCGGCGCAATCCATGCCGGATCAAGGGCGCGGGGAGGAGAAGTCGGCAGAGCGGCCGGTGCTTACCGTCCCCCAGGTCTTCGCGCTCGCTGATGCCATCGATCAGCGTTACCGTGCACTCATCCTTCTGGCCAGCTTCGGCAGTCTGCGGTGGGGTGAACTAGCTGCACTCCGCAGGGCAGACATCGATTTGATCGCCGGTACGGTCCGCATTGAGCGTTCGTTGGTCGAGCTTCAAAATGGCGGTCTGGCCTTCGGCCCGCCGAAGTCCGATGCGGGCACGCGCACGGTCGTATTCCCTAACCTGATCACGCCCGCCCTGCGGTGGCACCTGTCGTGCTTCGCCCAACCGGGAGAGGCAGGTCTCATTTTCGTTGGTCCCACCGGCGCGCGGCTGCGTCGCGGGAACTTCCGGCGTCGTGTTTGGCTTCCGGCGCTCAGCGCGGCCGGGTTGCCAGTGGTCCATTTTCATGATCTTCGGCACACCGGCAATAACCTCACGGCGAACGCGGGAGCGAGCCTTCGTGAGCTGATGAACCGCATGGATCATAGCAGCACTGGCGCCGCGATGGTCTATCTTCACTCGACGGACGAGCGGCAACGCGAGATCGCGGACGCCCTCGGCAGGCTCGCTCGGGACGAACTGCAGAGGTCGGATCAGCGCGCGAGTGGCGATGCCAAGTCGAAGCGATCGGGCACGCAGCGGTCACGCCGACATGCAGACGGCTCTTGAGGATCATTAATGCTGCCGCGTTAATCGCGCTGACCTGCGGCATTGCCTGGTGGAGCTAAGGGGACTCGAACCCCTGACCCCCTGCGTGCAAATCGACGTATTCACCTGAGCTAACAGGGCTGAGCTGGGCAGGCGACCGTCCGTTAGTGACCGCTGCGTACCGCTCCTGACCGGAGCTAATGGCACGTTAATGGCACAGTGATCTTGGAAGCCCGCGGCATGTTGTCCTCATTTCGGCCTACAGGTGATCACGTCCGCCGCTCCTGCGTGAGAGGTTTCAGTTGCGCTATCACTGCTTCCGTAACCGGGTGATCGGTGCCGAGGATCCGTTCCCAACCGAAGTGATGCCAGGTCTCCGGTTACCTGCGGCCCGTCACAGGTACGCAACGTGACCTGCAAAGTCAGGTCTCGGTGGTTTCTCGTTGTCTCTGGCCTGATCTTGCCGTCGTGTGCCCTTGATGCGCCTCCGATGCCAATCATCACGCCGGACGGCGGTCACCGCCGAGCCGGTACGATCACCGCCATGAGCATTAGTGGTAGCGGGTACTCGGGCGCTCACCACGCGGCCCGCATGTCGGCACGGCGGTCGGCAGTGTTCCAGGTTGTTGTGCCGCCCATCGCGCCCAAGACCACGAGCATGGGGTTGCAGGTAACCAAGACCTTCACGATCAACGAGTCCGAACCCATCGATGGAGCGGTTCGCGAGTACGAGCTGTTCATCGACGACAAGCTGGTGTGGAACGGCATGGGCGATGACCGGGCAGATGCCCTATTGGAAGCGATCATGCGGGTCGCCCACCAGGAACCTGAGATTCCGAACAACTAGCGCACACGCGCGCCTGGGCCGCAGACTCCCGGCCAACGCATTACGAGTCGGGCGACGACCATCCAGACTTGTCCGAGTCTGGATCTCAACCTGCACTGTCTGTTGTCTCGGCATGGTCCCTGTACCTACGTCGATTCAGGTCGGTCCGAGGCCGTTGTTAGCATCCGCCTTAGCACGATCCGACGGGATGGCTGCGACGCTGTGCGGCCGTCCGCTGTCGCCTCAGGATTCCTGCTCACAGTGGCTGGCCACGGTGCTCGCCTCTTCCCGTTGCCGATCATCCCTCTCCGTCGACCCGCCCGCCAGGGGAGTCGGCCCGCTGGGCTCGCCCCGAGTTGATGGCGGGCGGGTGATCAGGCCCACCTCAGCGACCCCACCGACGCGTGGCCTTTCTGATCGTCCCGGAGCCAGAGCGCCCCCGCCGGAGGCGTTCCACCCTGACCAGCCCTCCCGTCACAGTCGGTCGAGTGCTCGCCGGACCGCTACGGTGCTGTGACCACCTTGATGCCCAATTCCCCTCGCTGCCGATCTCGAGGTAATGAGCGCCGGAGTCGCTGTAGACGTGGACGACCCCGCTGCCCCCGGTGCCGAGCTGGTTCGGGTTGTTGACGTTGAAGTCGCTGCCGCCGTCACCGGAGATTGTGAAGTTCACCCTGGACCCCATGGCGCCTTCGCCGTAGGTCCAGTAAATGTCGTAGTCGCCGGAACCGCCGACTGTGTACTTTTGGGTCGTGTACTGGCCGGAACCCGAGACGGTCAGCAGGGTCTGGGCGGCAAAACTCGCTGACGGCGAGGGTGAAGGTGCCGCCGATGGCTGCTCCGCGGCAGCGGCAGCAGGACTGCTGGCGGTTTCGCCCGCGGCCGGGGAGGACACGTTCCCTGAGGAAGACGAGCCGGTGCTGTTCTTGCCCCCGGCGACGCCCGCGATGATCAGGATGAGTATGAACGCGCCGAGGCCGATGAAGACGTTTCGGACGATGTGCCGCTTCTTCTTCGGCGGCTGTGGCGGAACACCGTAAGGGTTCCCGCCGGGACCTGGCGGGAAGCCGCCGCCATAGGGCGGCTGGCCGGGAGGGGGCGGGTAGTAGGCCGCGTTCGGTATCAACCTCGGCTGCTTTGGGGGATTCGGCGGTTGCTCGCTCATCTTCGGTAGGCTCCTAATCGCTGAATGTGCATCAGAATGACGCGCCGGGGATGGCGATGGTTGTCTGTCGGAATGTCACGTTATTGACACCGCGGCAAATCATGGAGGCGTGGACGGCGCGCTGACCCTGGACCTGGGCTTCCTTGCCGAGCCCGCGCGGACCCGCCTCCTTGACGCGGCACGGGACGCAGCCAACGGGGAGCCCGTGTAGGCGCCGAATCCCTGGGGAGAGGTCGCCGGGTCAAGGGTCGCAAAGCGATCGCGTGCGACGCCGAAGGCGCCTTGAGGCGGCGGCCGTTACCGGGACACTGATACGCCGACGAAGACTGCCCACGACTCGCCCGGTGCGGCCATGACGGGTAGCGGTGATGATTGGTGGATGCTGCGATGGCGGCCCGGCCCGCTGCGACCAGCGCTCCGCCGATCGCGCGATTACTATGACGAGCCGATGGTTTTACAGGCCGCCGCCGCTCCAGTCGGCGCACTGTGCCTGACCAGCGAAGACACGGCAGCCGTTCTTGTGGGAGGGCGGCTCATCCCGCGTATATCCCTCACAGTCCGGCCGCCGAGCATCAGATCCGTAGATCGGCTCATCACGATCGATCCAGATGACTGGACCATCCAGATCGCACCAGCGCTCCTCCGTTACCCGAACCTTGCCACGCTCGACGGGCAACCCGTCCTCTTGGCCGCGGAGTTCCGGCCCGACAGGACTACGTGCGGAACCATGCCCAGGCCGCACGTGCCTCCTGGATAACTGAGGGCCCGCCCGCTCCGGTAGCGGTTTACAGACTCCCGGCGAAAACGCTCTGACCTGGTCGAATATCGAGACTAGTAGCCATTTGAGCACGTATTGGACATAATCACGCTTCTGGCGGGTGCCTCCTCGCGCTCTTAAAGCGTTAGTACTTTGATAACTCAACAGTGGCTGCGACTATTTGGTCGGCATCGGCATCGGCCCGTTGGGCGGCTGGTAACGGCTTGTCAGCTCGATCGCGGGCGCGACGTCTGGAACTGTCTCCAGGTTCGGTACTGCCCAGTTCCACTGCTTGTAGGCTGCGGCCCAGCGGACTGCCAGCTCTGGGTACAGGTTCGGGATGTTGTGGCCGAGACGCCGCAGTTCGTCGGGCGCAAGCGGCAGCTTGATCCAGAAGTCGACGGGGCGTTCACGGTAGATATCCACCCCGGTGCAGTTATAGCCACCAGCTCGCTGAAAACAGAAATATCCTGGCGTCAGCTCGGTACCCAACCGAGATCACGTTCCTTGATCGCGTCTTCTATCCGCTCGAACAAGTTGCGGATCAGCGTGAACCGGACCGGCGGTAGCCGCGCCTGGTAGTAGTCCCAGTCGACCTCGACGCTCGGCGCTCGCCGCCGCCGATCTTCTGGGTCCGCGCTTGCTCGGTCTGGCCGACGATGCGCGGAACGAACGTCTTCAGGTTGTCACGTCCGACGTATTGTTTGATCTCGACACCGAGCACCTCGGTCGGGCTCATCGCTCATTCAGAAACTCGATCACGCGGCGCAGTTCGGCGGGATCAGGTCGGAGACGAAGATCAGCCGAACACGGCCCGATCGAAGGTTCTGTTCCACGTCATCCCAGAACCGCTCCGGTTCGAGTTCGTCGCCGAGGCTCTCCCGGAAGACCTCTTCGGCGTCCTTGCTATCCTTCGCACAGCGGGTTTCGAAGTCCGCCCGAAACCGCTCCGCTGGCCAGTAGACAACGCCGTTTGCGGCGTAATCGAGCATCTGTCCGACCACCTCGCGCCGGATCCGCGTGTCGTCGCTCTTTTTGACCTCCACCAGGGTAGGGACCGCTTCTTGGTCGATAAACAGGTGATCGAGCGACCAGCGGCTGCCGCCCGTCTCGGTCAGGGACGCCCGCCTCACGATTTACGAGTAGCCAACGACGTGGCGAGCCCGCAAGCTGGTCGCCGCCAGCCAGCAGGTCGGGGTACTTCGCGAGCGAGCCTGCAGGAGATCCTCAGAGTCGTACGCTTGCTCGCGCATCTCGACGAGCTTCTCACCGCTCAGCCAAAAGATCCCCCCACTCACAGAGAGATCGTATGCTTTCGCTCCCCATCCGCGCAGCGATTCTGGCTCAGGCCAGCCCAGACCAAGCCCAGTCGGTCATGATCCCCTCGATGCGAACTACCGGCAAGGTGGTCATCTACATTCGTTCACGCAGGTACCTGGTCCGAACCGGGCCTGTTGCGGCCACGCCACGGCGATGCGGTTGCTGCACTTTCGTGCTGCACACGACGATCTGACGCTTAAGTGTCAAGCGAAGCTTGTGGCCCGCCGATAGGCTCCAGGGGTGCATGATCGAGCGCGGTTCTGGTGGAACTCACTACGCCGGGGGATAGGCGAGCTATATGACGCGGCTGGCTGGGTGGGGCTGATCGTTCTCGTCCTGGGGGTCGGGGCTGGGATTGCTGTGCCGCTTGTATTCAGTTTGTCATCTTGGCTTACGGCAGTGGTACTGTTGGGGCTTTTTATCGTGGTTATGGCTGAAGGCACCTATCACGTCTGGCATGAGATCGATCAGCAGCGAGTCAGTGCGTTGAAAGAGTGCGATGTCACCAAGGCTGAAATAGAGGAGCGGTTCGCCGCACTACGGTACTCGCTTCAAATTACTAACCTCGACCCCAAATTCATTATTGATTCGGATTCTATGCAGGTTCAGCTTGGGCTAAGGATTGAAAATACCTCGGCTGAGTATGTTTGCTATGAAATTGAAGGTGTATCCACCGTTATAGCTGGAAGGCGCAGCAGTAATGAGTTTGCCGGGGCGAAAACCGGCATTATCCCTCCGAATGGTTTTCACAATCTGATGTCTCCCCCAGCGGTAGGCGTTCCATTTGGCTGGGAGCTGGGATCCATGTCACTGGAGATTCTTTACGGCCACGCTTCGGGTCGTTTGCGCTACCGCAGACGGTGGGAATTCAAACTCCAGGCTATGCGACAGGCTGGCTCGCGACAGAATGAAATAAGTACGGTCAACCTAGTTCCGGTGGCCAGTCCAGAAGTCGAGGACGTTTGACCCAAGTAGAGCTTGACCCTTAAAATGCCAAGGATTTTCCCCGCATTACCTCCCAGGTGTCTGGTAGTTAGCGAAGGTGAACCCATACCATCAGCTTGGGAACTGGTCTGCCATGTCTCACTGATCGGCACGTTTCAGGTCAGCCGCCATCCTCGGTTGTCCGTGAGTGCCCGTCGAGGACCACCGGTTTTGACTCCTGTATCAGGCACGCAACGGGCACGCTGTTGGTGATTCCACGCAGAGTCTGACCGGTCGCTTGTAAGCCTCGTCTCCGTTGTCGTATACAGTGGCTGGCCTCGGTCAACGCCGCTTCGACTGTCCGCTGCGATCCGGTCAGATGGCATACGGTTGTGGTCAACATTGGTGGTCAGCACATCCTTGTCAGGCCCTTCGATTTCCAAGCTTCACGAGCAGGACAATACCTTCAATTACAGTCGGCTACTTCCGGCGCGTCTTTGAGTCTCCGGTCGTGGCTGCCGGGGTAGCGTCAAATGGTGGAGCAAGACTGGTGCCCTGCGGACTGGTATGTGATCTACCCGGTAGCACTGCTGCCCGGGTTAGAGCCCGGCTCGTTCAAGTATTCCGAGCAACAAAGATCAAACTCCTGCATGCAGGCCGGGACGCCCTGGCGGACACGGATAGGGCGCCAGTTCCGCCCGCGAGAACCCCGGGATTGCTGCTACTACCACTCGGTTAACTGGAAGCTGGTAGCCCGGGAGGCCATCAGGATCGCCCAGCTCGTACCGCTGGCCGCCATGCAGCCGCCGTGGTTCCCGGACGGCGACAGCGCTGAAGCGCAGGCTGCCTACGATAAGGCGCATGAACCGCTCCACGCGGGTGGACGACTTAGTCGAAGAGTGCGGGCTTCCCGGCCGTGAGCGTAAAGCGCTCGATGAGCTGCTGAGCCCGGGTACCGCCATCGTCATTCAGTGCTGGCCAGGCTCACGGGGAATCGGCTACACCAACGGCAGGCACCGGGCGCACGCGCTGATCACTGCCGGGGTTCACTTCGTCCCTGTCATCCGATCTCATTGCTGCCAGCCAGCCGTGGACTGCGCGCCGTGGTGGCTGCGATGCATCCCCCGGCTGCCTGCTGAGCACATGCCCGGGTGCGAGCTGGCTTAGCTGCTGTGCCCCTGGCTCCTACCTGTGCGTAGCCCGCCAGTTTTCAGACCAACGGCAAGGGACCGCCGTCGACGGCGCGGTTGATCCGCGGGCAACTGCGAGCTATCGCAGGACGTGCCCCGAAGCGCGCTCCTGCGTGCAGGATTCCTTGATCATCCCGTCTGCCGTCGACCCGCCCGTCAGGGGAGCGGGCCAGGCCCCAATGGTCAAGGTGGAGCGCCCCACCGGACGAATGACCTTGACCATTGGGGCCTGGTCTGCTCGGCTTGCCCGGGTCGACGGCAGACGGGATGATCAAGCCGGGCCTCAACCACTTACCGACGCGCCCGCGCGTGTGGCCTTGATGATCATCCCGGAGCCGGAGCGCCCTCGCCGAAGGCCTGACCGCCTGCATGCTCACGTCGTTGCCGCTGGTCGGTAGACTAATCGCGGTTTGCCTGGATAGTGACAGGTGCCCCGGGGCGGGTTGCTACACCTATTTCCCCCTGCCGAGCTTCCGTTTTTCAGGAGGCTTTGCCGGGTCCACACGAGTCCATCACAGGCTGCCTGAGCAGGCCAGATGGCCTGCTCAGGCATCTCGGCGTCCAGGATCGACCCCACGTGTCCACAACGGTTGAAAAAAGCCGAGCACCGCCTGATGGCCAAGCTCGAAGCTGGCCGCGAACCACCAGACATAGACCGGCGCGGCGTGGGGCGCGGTCATGATGTCGTGCAGGCTGACGAAAAGATTGGTCGAATGGGCGGAGAGGACCAGCAGCGCGCCGATCCAGCGATAGGCCTCCAGCATTTGCGACAGAATGATCGGCATCAAGACCTCGATCAAGGGGACGGATTTTCGCTTATAGCGGCTCGGCGCAAGCGGGGCCAGCCTTGGGGGCGAATCTTGGGGGCTTGGGGCGGCCGCGCAAAATTGTCGCCTTGTCGGGGCGATTCCTATATAAGCGCCAGATGGGGCGCCGCTTTCGGCGTCAAAATTTCGGCGCCGAAGAGTGGAGTGACGCAACAGTGGAACGTTGGACGCCTAGCGGCTGGAGACATAAGCCGATCGAGCAGACGCCGGTCTATCGCGACTTCGCCGCTCTGGCGGCGGTGGAACGCCAGCTCGCCGGATTTCCGCCGCTCGTTTTCGCCGGAGAGGCGCGCAATCTGACCCGCGCCCTGGCCGATGTCGCGGCCGGCAAGGCTTTTTTGCTCCAGGGCGGCGATTTCGCCGAGGCCTTCGAGGAGCACTGCGCCGACAACATCCGCGATTTCTTCCGCGTCTTCCTGCAAATGGCGGTCGTGCTGAGCTTCGCCGCCGCTTCGCCGGTGGTCAAGGTCGGGCGCATCGCCGGCCAATTCGCCAAGCCGCGCTCCTCGCCGACCGAGAAAAAGGGCGATCAGGAGTTGCCGAGCTATCGCGGCGACATCATCAACGACATCGAGTTCAGCGAGGCCTCGCGCGTTCCCAATCCGGAGCGGCAGTTGCAGGCCTATCGCCAGTCGGCGGCGACGCTGAACCTGCTGCGCGCCTTCGCCAACGGCGGTTTCGCCAATCTCGAAAACGCGCACCGCTGGATGCTGGGCTTCGTCAAGAACAGCCCGCAATCGGAACGCTATCAGAAGCTCGCCGACCACATCACCGAGACGCTCGGCTTCATGCGGGCGATCGACTCGATCCCGAGCATCACCCCGAACTGCGCCAGACCGACTTCTACACCTCGCATGAGGCGCTGCTGCTTGGCTACGAAGAGGCGCTGACCCGCGTCGATTCGACGACGGGCGATTATTACGCGACCTCCGGCCATATGCTCTCGGCGGGCGACCGCACGCGCCAGCCCGACGGCGCGCATATCGACTATCTGCGCGGCATCAAAAATCCGCTCGGCCTCAAATGCGGCCCGAGCCTGACGCCCGACGGCCTGCTGCAACTGACCGACATCTTAAACCCCGACAACGCGCCGGGCCGGCTGACGCTGATCTGCCGCTTCGGGGCCGATAAGGTCGAGGAAAAACTCCCGGCGCTGATCCGCGCCGTGACGCGCGAAGGCAAGAGCGTGGTCTGGTCGTGCGATCCGATGCACGGCAACACCATCAGCGCGAGCGGCTACAAGACGCGCCCCTTCGACCGCATCATGGCGGAAATCCGGGGCTTTTTCTCCGTGCATCAGGCGGAGGGAACCTATGCCGGCGGCATTCATCTCGAAATGACCGGCAAGGACGTGACCGAATGCACCGGCGGCGCGCGGGCGATCTCGGAGAACGACCTGCGCGACCGCTACCACACCTATTGCGATCCGCGCCTCAACGCGGAGCAGGCGATCGAAGTGGCGTTCCTCGTCGCGGAACTGCTCAAGAGCGAACGTCTCGCGCGCGGCGCCAGGGAACAGGCGGCGGCGGAGTAGGGGGAAGCTCTCTCCGCCATCGGTCTCTCGTCAGCGATGGCAGACCCGCACCGTGCGCCAATAGCGCTGGTGGCGGCGCATGATCGAGCGTGTCACATTATGGCAGTTCGAGGAGTAGCGACGCTTGTGAGCGTAATATATCGCCTGTCCGCGGTAGACCGGCTGCCCTTGATAGGCGGGCTGGCCGTCGGCTCGGCGTCGAACGGCGGGGAGCGTTCGCTCAACCCGCCGTCGTCGTTTCCTCTTCGTCGCGCACGGTCATTTCATTACCGTGCCAGAACAAAGTCGTCGAACAGGCAGGCGTCCAGGAACATCACCGGCAACATCACGTCGCGCGCCAGCAAGGCGAGCGGCGAGCGCCAGTCGAACGCCCAGCCGCAGATGCGCGCCAGCAGCATTTCCCCGCCATAGAGCGAAGCGAGGATAGCTCCCGCGGTCAGCGCCGCGCCGCCCTCGAATTGCAAGGCCGCATAGGCGCCCAGAAACACCGGAGCGAAGCTGCCGTTCATGAATTCCGGGGCGAAATAGCCCGGAAAGGTCACGCGCCGCAGCCGCGCCCAGCGCACGTGACGCGAATAGACCTCGCGCGCCGTGCGGCGCCCCAGCGGCTGTTCGAACGGCATGTCCACGAGCCGGACCTTGAGGCCCTGCGCGCGAATGATCTTGGTCGAGGCGGCGTCCTCGGCGATCTCGGCGGCGAGCGCGCGAATGCCGCCGGCGCGATCCAGAACCTCGCGCCGCCACATCATGTTCTTGCCCTGCGCGAAGCCAATGCCTATGGCCTCCGCGCCATATTGCCAGCGGGCCTGAAACGTATTGAGCACGGCGCATTCGACATTGGCCCAAAAGCCCTCGGGACGCGAACCGATCGGCATCGAGACCACCAGCGCCGTGTCGTCGCGGAACGCGGCCAGCATGGTCTGGAGATAATCGCGCGGCGGCAAGGCGTTTGAATCGGCCAGGACGACATGGCGGTGCTTGGCCGCGTCCCAGCCCTTGACGCAATTATTGAGCTTGGGATTGGCGCTGACATAATCGTCGCCGATCAAGAGGCGCGCGGGAATATCGGGATATTCGGCGATCAGCCGCTCGACCAGCGGGACGATCGGATCGTGCGGCGCCTGCACGCAGAACAACAGCTCGTAATCGGGATAATCCAGTTCGAACGAGGCGCGCAACGTCTCCTCGCTAAAGGTCTCCAGTCCGCGCAGCGGCCGCACCAGCGAGATGGGCGGCGGCGTCAAAGGAACTGGAAGATCGCGCGGGCGGGCGCGACACTTGCGCGCCGTCACGAACATCGCGGAAAAATTGAGAACAAGCAGCGCGACGCACCAGACGGCGCATATATAAGCGACAACGGTCATATTCGCCCTCTCATCAAGCCTGGTGTCGCGCGGCGTCGAAATTCCGCGTCGCATTGTCGGCGCGCCCGGCGAAATCGCGCTTCTTGCGCGCGCCGGCGCGAAAACGAAGACCGGGACGCGGCAGGCTCAATATTCCGCCTGACATTTGCGCGCCGTCTTGGCAAAAGGGAGCCAGCGCGAGATTTACGTCCCGCCGGGGATTTTCCCAAACCTTGGGTTGAAGCTTGCTCATGACAACTCCAATCGTCCGTTTCGCGCCTTCGCCCACTGGCCGCATCCACATCGGCAACGCGCGGGTGGCGCTATTCAATCGTCTCTTCGCGTCGCAGCACAATGGAAGATTCGTGCTTCGTTTCGATGACACTGATTTCGCCCGCTCCACCGAGGCTTTCGCGCGCGAAATCGAGATTGATCTCGCCTGGCTCGGCGTTGTCCCGGATCTCACGCTTCGCCAGTCCGACCGCGGCGCGCTGTACGAGGCGGCGGCGGATCGCCTGCGCGCGATGGGCCGGCTCTACCCTTGCTATGAAACCGCCGAGGAGTTGGAGCGGCGGCGCAAGATGCAGCAAGCGCGCGGGGCGCCGCCGATTTACGACCGCGCCGCGCTGCACGCTTCGCCAGAGGCGCGCGCGCGCTGGGAGGCCGAGGGCCGGCGCCCGCATTGGCGCTTTATGCTCGAACACAAATCGGTGGCCTGGCGCGATCTTATCCGCGGCGAGGCGCATATCGACTGCGCTTCGCTGTCCGACCCGGTGCTGATCCGCGAGGACGGCAGTTTTCTCTATACGCTGCCCTCGGTCGTCGACGACATCGAACTCGCGATCACCCATATTATTCGCGGCGAGGATCACGTCACCAATACGGCGGTGCAATTGCAGCTGTTCGCGGCGCTGGCCCCCGAGCGGGAGGCGCCGGTCTTCGCGCATCACAATCTCTTGATCTCCGGCTCGGGCGAAGGGCTGTCGAAGCGCACCGGCTCCTTGTCGATCGCCTCGCTGCGCGAGGAGGGCTACGAGGCGTTGGCGGTCGCGGCGCTGGCGACGCTGACCGGCTCCTCGGAAGCCGTGCGGGCCGTGCGCTCGCTGCAAGAACTCTCGGCGCATTTCGATCTTTCCCACGTCTCGCGCAATCCGGCGCGCTTCGACCCCGCCGATCTCGCGACCTTGACCCACCGCACGCTGGCGGCGCTCACATTCGAGGATGTGCGCGACAGGCTGGCCGCGCATGACATCGTGGGCTTCAAGGCGGAGCCTTTCTGGCTCGCCGTGCGCGGCAATCTAACGCGGTTCGACGACGTGCTGGACTGGTGGCGCGTGGTCGAGGGCGAAGTCGCGCCGCCAGAGTCGCCGTTGCGCGAGGACGAGGAGCTTTTGCGGGCCGCCCTGGAACTGTTGCCGCCAGAGCCCTGGGACGCGGCGACCTGGAGCGCCTGGACCGGCGCGATAAAGGCGGCGACCGGCCGCAAGGGCCGCGCGCTGTTCCATCCGCTGCGCCTCGCGCTGACCGGCGTCGAGACGGGCCCGGAACTTGCGGCGCTGCTGCCGCTGATCGGCCACGCACGGGCCGCGGCGAAGCTGGCGGCGTCCGCTTGAGCGCGACGGCCTGTAAATCGCCTTGGAGCGCTTGGTGACGCGCGTCTTTGGCGACCGGCTGCCGATCGACGAAATCCTGGGCGATGTCGGCGCCTCGCTTCGCGCGCGCAATAATCTCGTGCTGGTCGCGCCGCCCGGCGCCGGCAAGACGACGCGCGTTCCGCTCGCGCTGCTGGACGCTCCCTGGCGCGGCGACAAGAAAATCATTTTGCTGGAGCCGCGCCGCCTCGCCGCGCGCGCCGCCGCCGCGCGCATGGCGGCCACGCTCGATGAAGCCGTCGGCGAGACCATCGGGCTGCGGATGCGGCTCGAATCCAAAATCTCGGCCAAGACCCGCGTCGAGGTCGTCACCGAGGGCGTGTTCGCGCGCATGATTCTCGACGATCCCGTGCTCCAGGGCGTCGCTTGCGTGTTGTTCGACGAGTTTCACGAGCGCTCGCTCGACGCCGATCTCGGCCTCGCGCTGGCGCTCGACGCGCAGGGGGCGCTGCGCGAGGATTTGCGCCTGCTCGTCATGTCGGCGACGCTGGACGGCGCGCGCGTCGCGGCGCTGATGGGTGACGCCCCCGTCATCGAGAGCGCGGGCCGGGCCTTTCCGGTCGAGACGCGCTATCTCGGCCGCGATCCCAACATCCGCGTCGAGGAGGAGGTCGCCCGCGCCGCGCGGCGGGCGCTCGCCGAGGAAGAGGGCTCCATCCTGGTCTTTCTGCCGGGGCAGGGCGAAATCACCCGCGTCGCCGCGTTGCTGGCCGAGCGCGGCCTTCCCGCCAATGTCGATCTCGCGCCGCTTTACGGCGCGCTGGATCGCGCCGAGCAGGACCGCGCCATCGCCAAGACGCCGCCGGGACGGCGCAAGATCGTGCTCGCCACCTCGATCGCCGAGACCTCGCTGACGATCGACGGCGTGCGCATCGTGATCGACTGCGGGTTTTCGCGCGTGCCGGTGTTCGAGCCCAATCTCGGGCTGACGCGGCTGGAGACCATCCGCGCGTCGCGCGCCAATGTCGATCAGCGCCGGGGCAGGGCGGGGCGCGTCGAGCCGGGCATTTGCTATCGCCTTTGGGAGGAAGCGGCGACCGGCGCGCTGCCGCCTTTCGCCGCCCCCGAAATTCTCGCCGCCGATCTCTCCGGCCTCGTGCTCGATCTCGCGCATTGGGGCGTTCGCGACGCCTGCACGCTCGCCTTTCTCGATCCGCCGCCGCGCGCCGCCTGGGCCGAGGCCGCGGCGCTCGACCGCGATCTCGGCGCGCTCGACGCCGACGGCCGGCTGACGCCGAAGGGCGAGGCGATGCGCGCGCTGCCGCTGCCCCCGCGGCTCGCCTCGATGGTGATCGAGGCGGCCTCTCGATGGCGAGGCTTCTCGCGCGGCGCTGCTGGCGATGCTGCTTTCCGAGCGTGGATTGGGCGGGACCGACGCCGATCTTTCGCATCGGCTGGAGCGGCTGCGCGCCGACCGGGACAAGCGCGCCGGCGACGCGCGGCGGCTCGCCGCGAACTGGGCGCGGCAGGCGGAGGCGGCATCACCCTCCCCTCAGGGGGAGGTCGCGCGAAAGCGCGGGGGGCCATGGAGGGTCCGAGCGTCGCGCGATTCGCATCTCTCCGACGGCGCGCTGGTGGCGCTGGCCTTTCCCGACCGCATCGCCAAGGCGCGCGGCGGCGGCGATTTCACGATGGCCAACGGCCGCGCGGCCTCCTTGCCGCCGGAACACGCTCTTGCGCGCGAAACCTTTCTCGCCGTCGCGGAGATCGCCGGACGCGCCGCGCAGGCGCGGATTCTGGCGGCCTGCGCGCTGACGCTCGACGAGGTGGAGCAACTCGCCGCGGACCGGATCGAGACGCGCGACGAAACCCTGTTCGATCCGGCCAGCGCCGCGCTGCGTCGTCGCCGTTTCCGCCGACTCGGCGCGGTCCGTCTCGCCGAGCAGAATCTCTCGGTCGAGCCCACTTTGGAGAACGCGCGCGTTTTGGCGCGCGGAATCGCGGCGCTTGGCGTGGAGCGGCTGCCCTGGACCAAGGCGCAGACGCAATTGCGCGACCGCGTGGGCTTTTTGCGCGCGGCCGAGGGGGAGGAATGGCCTGATCTTAGCGACGCCGCGCTGGCGCGAGGCGCCGAGGACTGGCTCGCGCCCTTCGTCATCGGCCGCGCGAATCTCGCCGCGATCGCGCCGTCCGATCTCGACGCGGCGCTGGCGAGCCTCTTGCCCTATGAGCTGTCGCGTCGGCTCGACGCCGAGGCGCCGGCCTTTTTCGAGACGCCCGCCGGTTCGCGCATCGCGCTCGACTACGCCGCGCCGAACGGGCCGCTGCTGTCGGTGCGCGTGCAGGAGCTTTACGGCCTCGCGAAACACCCGACGCTGGCGCGCGGGCGCGCGGCGGTGACGCTGGAGCTGCTGTCGCCGGCGCATCGCCCGATCCAGACGACGCGCGACCTGCCGGGCTTTTGGGCGGGCTCCTGGAGCGAGGTCAAGAAGGAGATGAAGGGCCGCTATCCGCGCCACCTCTGGCCCGACGACCCCGCCAGCGCCGCGCCGACGACACGCGCGCGGCCGAGGGGGTGAGCCCGCGCGAAAGAGCGCATTTGGTGGCATTGGCAGTCGCCGCTTTCCGCTCCCACCTATCGCCATCGGGCGTCATTCGGCTAGATTGCGTCTCGCATGCGTCCTTCCATTCTCGATCCCCTGTTCGGGCGCGCCGAGGCCTTGCCCGGCGTTGGACCCAAGACCGCGATCCTGCTCAATCGTTTGCTGGCCAAGCCCGGCGGCGAGGCGCGGGCGGTCGATCTTTTGTTTCACGCGCCGATCAATGTCGTCGACCGCCGGACGCGGCCGACGCTCAAAGACGCGCCGCTCGACACGCTGGTGCTGATCAAGGTGCGCGTCGCCGAGCATCGCCGGCCCGAGCGTAACGCCAAGGGGCCGTTCAAGGTGCTGGTCGAGGACGAAACCGGCGACGCGGTGCTGGTGTTTTTCCTCGCCAACACCGATTGGATCGAGCGCAGCCTGCCGATTGGCGCGACGCGCTGGGTGTCGGGGCGGCTGGAGCTTTACGACGGACATCGCCAGATCGTTCATCCCGATCGCGTGGTCGACGAGGCCGGCCTCGCCAAGCTGCCCTTGGTCGAACCCGTGCATGGGCTGACCGAGGGGCTGCAACAGCGCTTCATGCAAAAGGCGATCGAGGGCGCGCTGGAGCGCCTGCCAGATCTGCCCGAGTGGCAAAACCCTTCCGTTCTCGCCGCGAACAAGCTCGGCGGCTTCGCCGAGAGCCTGCGCCTGCTGCATCATCCGCGAGAGCCCGGCGACATCGCGCCGACAAGTCTCGCCCGCCAGCGCCTCGCGCTCGACGAATTGCTCGCGCAACAATTGGCGCTGCGCCTGATGCGCGGGAAACTGCGGCGCGCGCCGGGGCGCGAGCACAAGAGCGCCGGCCGGCTGGCGGCGGCGATCGAGGCGAACCTGCCCTTTGAGCTGACCGGCGCGCAGAAACGCACGCTCGATGAAATCCGCGCCGATCTCTCCTCCGATCAGCGCATGTTGCGGCTGGTGCAGGGCGATGTCGGCTCCGGCAAGACGATCGTCGCGGTGCTCGCCATGGCGCATGTCGGCGAGGCCGGGCGGCAGGCGGCGCTGATGGCGCCGACCGAAATTCTGGCGCGCCAGCATTTCGAGCGGCTCGAGCCGATATTCGACGCGCGTGGGTCTTTCGACCGTCGCTGCTCACCGGGCGCGCGAAGCTCTCGGAGCGCGCCGAGGCTGCGCGCGCAACTCGCCTCCGGCGAGACGCGACATCATCATCGGCACGCATGCGCTGATCCAGGAGGACGTCGTCTTCGACGATCTCGGCCTCGCGGTGGTCGACGAACAGCATCGTTTCGGCGTGCACGCAGCGCCTGGCGCTCGGCGACAAGGGCGAGGCGGCGGATGTGCTGGTCATGACCGCGACGCCGATCCCGCGCATCGCTGGCGCTGGCGCTGTTTGGCGACATGGACAGTCTCCGTGCCTCGACGAAAAGCCGCCGGGGCGCCAGCCGATCAAGACGCGCGCGCTGCCGCAATCGGCGCATCGGCGAGGTCGATCGACGGTCTTGAGCGCGCGATGGAGAGCGGCGCGCGGGCCTATTGGGTGTGCCCGCTGGTCGAGGAGAACGAAGACCTCGATCTCGCCGCCGCCGAGGAGCGCTTCGAGGATTTGAAGCGCATTTTCGGCGAGCGGTCGGCCTCGTGCATGGCCGCATGAAAGGCGCCGACAAGGACGCCGCGATGGAGGCGTTTCCAGCGGGCGAGACGCGAATTCTCGTCGCCACCACGGTGATCGAGGTCGGCGTCGACGTGCCGGAGGCGACGATCATGGTGATCGAACACGCCGAACGCTTCGGCCTCGCGCAATTGCATCAATTGCGCGGACGCGTCGGGCGCGGCGCGGCGAATCGTCCTGCCTGCTGCTCTACAAGGGGCCGCTCGGCGAGGCCGCCAGCGCGCGGCTGACGATCCTGCGCGAGACCGAGGACGGCTTTCGCATCGCCGAGGAGGATCTGCGCCTGCGCGGCGAGGGCGAGATGCTGGGCCTGCGGCAGGCCGGGCTGCCGGGATTCCGCCTCGCCGATATCGTCGCCCATGCGCGGCTGCTCGCCACCGCGCGCGACGACGCCGAACTGATCCTGCGCCGCGACCCCGACCTCACCAGCGAGCGCGGCCAGGCGCTGCGCGTGCTGCTCTATCTGTTCGAGCGCGACGAGGCGGTGAAGCTGCTAAGGGCGGGGTGAGGAAATCAACGAATGGCGCGCGGAATCTCGCGGCCTAGTTGTTTAGGATAGGCTTCTCGCGGATGCGGGAAACGACAATTCACTCTTGCGCCGCATCGAGCCGCGCGATCTCTTGGTCCACGATCGCTTTCAATGTCGGCACGCTCTCGTGAAGCGTGCGCCAAACGAATTCCTCGGCCACGTTATCGTAGTCGTGGCGATAGACGTTTCCAGCGCCCATTATCGCGCGCCACGGCAATTCAGGATGCCGATCGCGTAAAGATTGCGGCAAGCGCCGGGCTGCTTCGGAAATAATCTCCAACGCTCTTGTCACCGCATAGAATGCGCGGCGGTCAGCCATGAAGTCTTCGTAGAGAGTCCAGCGACAAACTCATTCGCCCATTTAGCATTGTCGCGAATATCGAACAGCGCCAATCGAGCCTTGTTAGAAAGCATAAACCGCCTCGCGCTCGGCGGAGGGCCGAACGAGCGCCTTTAGCTTCGCGCGGTTGGCCACATCCACGCGCGCGGAAAAAGATCGGAGATATACTGTGTGATCGCGACATATTCCCACACGCCGACAGGCGCGTCAGGGGCGATCTCGATCATTATGTCGATGTCGCTGTTGGGGCGATTGTCGCCGCGCGCGCGTGACCCGAACAGAGCGGCGTGCGCCACGCCCCGCGCGCGCAAAGCCGGTTCGTTCTCCTGCAATCTGGCGATAATTTCCTGACGGTTCATATGTTAAATTCTAGCACGAGCGGCCCGTCTATAAAACTTCCAGCGCGGTCATCTCCAGTTTTCAGGAAATCGCCGCGCCGGAGATCTTGAAGAAAATGGGCGTC
>CAWGAE010000021.1:0-84469 GCA_963820395.1 uncultured Actinomycetota bacterium
CCATTTTCGGGTCAGGGGAGGGCGCCGTAGGCGCACCCAGATAGGCCGTTTGCGCGACCGGCTATCCACGGCGCTGTCAGCCGATCCAGACGATATTGAAAATGCGGATCAGCCTGGCCAGCTCATTGACGTGGAACGCGAAGATCCCATGACCGGAACCGAACACCGTCTCACGGAACGCCGGGTCATTCGCCGGGCGGCAGCACGACGGAATCCCATGGCTCCTCGGCGAGGCCGACAGCTCGTTCCACCAGCGCATCACGGGCATCCTCCGGCAGCCCGTGGAACTGAACCTGCGCTCCGCCGCCGAACTCGACCCGGTAGGTCACCGGCGCTGGGCCCAGCCGGGGACGACCTCCTCGATCGGTGCGGCGCCTTCCAGACTGCCCGTCTGCACGGCATCGCGCACGGCCTGCAGCCTGGTTTCGTATCCAGGGTCGGAGTAGGCCGCCGCACGCAGCCGCCACAGCCGCAGCAGGTCGTGAAGCCGCCGGTACTGCTCCGGCCGACGCGCACCTTCCACGGCGGCCTCGTACTCGGCCAGGAACTGCTCGTGAAACCGGGCGGGCAGGACGTGCAGGATCTCGACCGGGTCGTCCGGGCCGTAGTCATGCGGCGGCTGCGCAGTCACCACGCCGCTCCGCCCGCGGCGCTTCCGGCCAGGACGAACCCGGCCAGAAAACCACCGCCGCCGATCAGGTGCAGGGCGCGGCCGCAGCCGACGGCCGGGGACGCGGCGGCTAGGCCCGGTGCGTCGTCGAGGGGAAACTCGCTCACGGACCAAGCGTAGACCCGGAGCACTCCGCGTCGCCTGAGATGGCGCTGGCGGCCGGTCGGCGTCCCGGGAAGGCGGAGGAGCAAGGGCGGGCGGGGAACGCCGGGTCACCCTTACCGGCATCGACCAGGGCCACTCCAGCGCCTCGGCCGCCGACCGGGAAGGGTTCCAGCAACTGGTTGCCGAGGTGTCCTTGGGGCGGGTGTCGATGAGCAGTTGCCCGATTCGCTGGTCGAGATGGGCGCCACGCTGCGGATCGGCGGGCAGGAACACCTAAAGGCTCGCGTCGGTGTCCTGATCAGCGAATATCGCGTGGTCGCACGACTTTGACTTGGACGAGGTTTTCGGTACGCACAACGTCAAAACGTCACCTCCCTGCTCTGCCGGGGGCACGAAAGCCCCAGGTTAGCGGGAGCGCCTCGCCTCGAAGTTATCGATCGCGAGACCAAGCTGAGCGAACTTCCGGGTGTATTCAACTCGGACAACACCAGTCGCCGCTGGCGGCCGGCCCGGGTCTTTGTACTGGTCGCCGAGGTTGGAGAAAACGGCGATGATGTAATGCCGGTGCGCCGTGCCGGGCAGTGACTGGACGATGCCGGCGTCTGCGCCCGCGTTCGACACCCAGCCGGGCTTGTGCGCGAATGCCACTTGTGCGGTTGCGTTGCAGTGCCGCACGTCCTTGCCGAAGTTACTACCTTGCACTTTTACGGTACCGTCGGCGGCGATCCATCGCTTCGCGACGCGTTGCGGAATGCCCGGGCCGGGATAGTGGGAGCCGCAGTAGTTCGTGGTCGAGAGCATCCAGTTCCAGCCCTGCTGGCCAAGTTCCTGCTTGAACAGCCGGCGAGCGGCCAGGCTCAGGACCGCGCTGGTCACCGCTTTGCCGTCAGGCGCGGTCCACAGCTGGCCCCGGCCTCCGTTGATGAGCGCGAGCAGCTTGGCGGTGTCCAGCGAGCTCATCGTGATGGCGTTGCTCCAATTCCCGCCGTTGGTGGGTGTAGTGCCTTTCAGCTGGAGCGTCTCCAGGCCGAGGTTCTGGAACGTCTGATTGAGGCGGCCGATCGCATTGTGATCCCAGAGCAGCTTGATCAGGGCGCAGGAGGCGGCGTTCGACGACCAGGTGAGCGAGGCGTCTATGTATCCCCGGATGGTGTTGCTGCTGGCGCGGCCGCACAGTGAGCTGGTGGGCGTCGGCCGGTAGCTATAAGTGTCGCCGAGCTTGATCTGACCCGCGTCAGCCAGCCGGAGGACCCCAAAATTTACCATTAGCTTCAGCACCGAAGCCGGGTAGGGCAGCATAAAGTCGAGCGGCGCGTGCTCACGGCCCCGTACCACGTCGATGGTGCCATTGCCGTGATTAGTGTACCAACCGGAGTCGTCCCATTGGCGCCAGCGGACGTCGGTGGTGTGGAAATTCCGGTCGACGGGCACCACGATCCCGTGTGGGTACTGCGGGCTCATTAGCACGGTGCCGGATGAGGTGATCCTGCCGCGCGAGTCAAGTTCGAAGACGGTGGCGTTTATCTGCGGCTGTTGCACGATCGGCCGCGGATTGCTGATCGCCACGTACACGCGTACGCGCTGCTCGGGCGTTGCGGCCTCCTTGTCAATACTGGGTTCCAGGGGCCGGTTTTGCGCCGACCCGGGCGGCGCCAGATCCAGGACCTGCCGGAAGTGCAGGCGATCCATGGTCTGCCGTAGCTCCCGCGCGACAGGGCTTACCGAGTGGTCCGGTGCGGTAGCGGCGGCCAGCGACATTGCTGGCTGGGCTACGGACAAGCCAGATGCAACCGCAAATGAACCGACGATCGCCAGCACTACTACTGCGGCTAATTTACGTTTATGCAACATAATATTCTTTCCGCGGTGCCGTGGTGCGTGTCACTGGCAAGCGGGCCGTGGCCGCCCCGCCTAGATCGCTTGGACCGGAAAGTTTGAGCAGGTCAGTGGTCGTCGGAATCAGCGCCAGCACCGCCACGGCAGCTTTTGGCCTCGTTGCCCAGCAGCGATTGATGGCTCTCGTATAGGACTCCGATTCTGTCGCAAACCTCCTGCAGATTCCCGTAGACACGCCCGCGGGCCGAACCTTCGTCCCGCTGGGCTCCCCCAGTGCCGAGCTTGCCGCCGAGCCTGGCTGTCCCTGCTTGCTTGGTTTGTCCGAGCCTTGCCATAGGGGCGTCGGCACAGATCTGGGGCAGTCAGTGGTCTTCCAGGTAATTGGACAGGTTCTCGATCCGCCACCGGGTCGCCTGGGTAGGGCTTGATCCAGCTGGTGGCGGAGTACCAGTCGAGCCGGGAGCATAACCGGGTTCGCCTGGTCCTCGTCGGGCCTGGCCTCGCCGAAGTGCTGGTAGGTGCTCCACGCGGCCCATTGCCGGTAGATGCCGAGCACCGGGGCAGGGATCACCGTCTGGGCCGAGCCGTTTGATGCGGATGCGGCCGCCTGCCCCGCGGTCCTGCCGTCACCCCGGCCAGGTCCGCCGTCAGCGGGATCTGGTTGGGCACCGCGTTGTAGGGGTCGGGTCCCGCGTGTTGATGAAGGCGCCGGACATCGGCTCGGCGGCGCGGTCCTCCTGGTTCATCGGCTGGATGCCGAGGATCTGCTCGATGGTTTTCACCATGTTGAGCTGGGTGTAGTAGGTTTCGTCGGTCACATTCCGGTTGGCGTAAGGGCTGATCACCAGTACCGGGCCGCGGTGCCCGTCCACGTGGTCGACGCCGTTTTGCGTGTCGTCCTCGTCCACGAAGATCGCTGAGGACCGCCAGAACTTGCTGTGTGAGATGGCGTCCACGATGCGGCCGAAGGCGAGGTCGTTCTCGGCGACCTCGGCGACCGGGGCGGTCGACCTCGCCCCACTCCCCGCCCGCGCATGGTCGATGCCGCAGTCGGGCTACCTGACCTGGCAGCAGTGGTACCAGGGCTCCCCCAGCTCACGACTCTCGTGAGCCGGTCGTAGTCCGCGTCGCGGCCGACGGCGGAGCCAGTCAGCCTCACCGGTGAACGGTAACGCGCAGACTGAACGTTTGCGCTGGCCGCTGGGACCTCTCCCACCACCGCCGGTAGGCCAGCCGCAGCTGGGTGTTCCCCGCCCCGATCACCCGGAATCGGAGGACCTCAACGCCGCCGACGCCGACCCACCCCCGCGGGTTCGGGTCAGCTACATAGGTGGCAGCGCCCTCCTGCTGCAGGACGGTCCGGTTGACCGTGACGACCTGCCAGCCGTAGCCAGTGCTCGGATTGCTGGGGAGCCTGATGACCAGGCGCTGGGACCTTTGCAACTGGACGACCCGCCCGTCCTGGCTCTGCTGCACGACCATGGGGCGAGGCGGCGGCGGCGCGGGTGCGGCGGTCGCCGCGCCCGCTATACCCGCCACGCCGGCCATGGCGAGTGGGCTGAGCAGAACAGCGGTGAACAGTCTGCAGCTCATTGGCTGAATCCCCCGATTCCTTTCTGCAGTGGGCCCGGCGCCAGCCGATTCCGGCACGACCAACGCCACACTCATTCCCGTCGTGCGCGCGGAAGACACCCGTTACCGCTGAGAATGCCGAACCCCTTGCACGACTTTGGGTTCAGCGGACGGAAGCGAAACGCCGCTGCGTACCCGATCGACTGGTCAACGCCGGGGCATTGCGGTCACTCGCGGGTAGGCCAAGCAAGCGTTCACCTTGTGCGACGTCGACGACGCCTTCCGCGGACAAGCGAGAGCCACCAGTGCGGGGCTCGGCGCATTCACGGTGACACGGTGGGACCACGGCGAGCTGCCGCCTCCCCGGAGCGACAGCCTATGGATTGACGCGAGCCCGCAGGGCACATCCAGGCACATGAGCACCAAAGACAGACACTTCCGCGCCTTCTCAGGTAGGTTTGACGGTCGAGGCGTGGCGTGCTCTGGGCTCGCCTTTCAGACCAGGGTCATGCGGGGGCGGACGGGCGGCGGATCCTGGCCGCGAGCACGTCGCGGAGTCTGATCACGCCGCGCAGTTGCTTGCCGTCTAGCACTGGCAAGTGGTGCAGTCCGTGCTGCAGCATGATCCTGGTGGCTTCGTCGGCCGGCGTGCCGGGGCGTACGGATAGCGGGTCCGGGGTCATCCACTCGCCGACGCGCGATGTATGCGGGTCCGCGCCTGAGGCGGTCGCCCGTAGCACATCCCACTTGGTCAAGATTCCGGCAAGGAACGACGATTGGATGATCACGGCCGAGCCGGCCCGCGCCCGGACCATGGCGGCAGCCGCGCTCGCCAGCGTGGTGTCCGGCGTGGCGGTTACCACGCTGGTGTGAATGAGCTCTTGCACGGTGACCGCGGAGGCGCTTCCGCCCTGGCACCGGTTTTCACTCATTTTCGCCGATCTGATCGCGTCCGGGTCGCTCGGCGCAGTGGCCGGCCGCGCCAGTTCCTGGGCGTCTCGCGCAAATCCAACGTCGCTTGTCATTTCGCCCGCTCCTTCGCCGTTATGCTCGCCTCCGACCCCGTGGCCTCAAGCTGTGCGGACCTGCCGCAGCCGGCCAGAGCAGGTCGGCCTCTCCTAGCAGGGACCCAGGTCCCGTTCCAGCGCCGCCTGGAGCGGCGCAGACGGGACCCGGTCGAACCGGTAGTGCGGCGGCGCGGGCGGACCTGGCGGCCTGGTCACCGCATTGCCGACCCGCAGCGCGATGGGAGCTGCGGAATCACGTCTGCGGCAAACCTCCGGTCCTATGGGCACGTACTCTCATCGGAGCCCTTAATCGCGCCGCGCATTTGAAGTACTCATCAGCGTTGCTTGCGGCTGGGCGCGGATCGCCGCTGCCGCCTTGGCGCTGAGCGGCAATCCCAGCACGAGTAATTCTGAAAAGACGCGGAGATCCTGCTGCTGCGGCACCAGCTCGCGGTTCTGCGGCGCCAGCCCCGGTCGCGGCCCCAGCCTTCATGGGCGGACCGCACGCTGATCGCGGCACTGCTCAGCATGATCCCGCGCGCCCGCCGAGCCAGCCTGCCGGTGATCGTGACCCCCGACACGGTGCTGCGCTGGCATCGCGACATCGTGCGCCGACGCTGGGCAGCCAGATCCCGGCGTAAACGGCCAGGCCGCCCCGCGACCCACCGCAATATCCGCATCCTGGTACTGCGGCTGGCCTGGGAAACCCGGCGTGGGGCTACCGCCGGATATGGCTCCGGTAATCCACAGAAGAAAGGCACCTTCATGGCGAAGGCTACCGCTGGGCGGCCCGGGATCGTGGTATCCGCAGTCCGCAGATGGTGCGGGGGATCGTGACGCAGGCCGGTGGGCTGCTGCTGGCCGAGACTGCCCGGGTGACTGGCGCCGCTGGTGGCTATCCGGGTATGATCCGCCTGCCTGGCGGTCAGCTGGCAGTGCCAGCCGTGATGGCGACGCGTGGGGCCGTGCCGAGCATCCGCTCAGGCAGGGGGATGGAGCACGCAGTGGCCCATTCGATGTCGCGGAGCCGGTGGAGCGCGGCGCCGCCCCAGTCGCTGCGGGAGACGAGTCCGGCGAGGTGCTCGGGGGGCGTTCCGCCCGATAGCGGGAGCTGGGCCTTGAGGGCGTCGTCGTAGGCGCCGTGGTGCTCCGGCGGTGTCCCGCGCAGCTTCCGCGCTATGGCGCGGAGGCGGGCGCGGGCCTGCTCGGCGGGGCCGGCGGCGGTGCCCCACAGGCTTTCGAACAGCACCAGGCGCCCGGTTGGTGCTGCCTGCCGCCAGGCGTTCAGCGCCGCGGCGGGATCGGGGAGCGTCCAGATCACATGTCGCTCGACGACCGCGTCGAAGGAAACGCGGGGAGGGTCGGCCGCGTCGGCCTCGACGGTGTCCAGCCGCCACGGCGGCAGAGACATCCGGGCGATCCTTGAGCCCGGTGGCGGCCAGAAGTAGGCCTGCCACCCAGCCCTCGGTGCGACGCCAGAGCCTCTCCACGTCACTCGTAGTGAGACGGCGCTCGCCGAGTGCGGTGAACAGCTCGGCGGTCTCGGGCAAGGTGAGCGCGAGATCACGCTGGCGGAGCTCGGCGACCCAGCCCCGGCGCCCCGCCACCGGCTGATGGGCAAGTGCGGGTCGACCCGGCTCGTAAATAGCATTCTCGAGGGTCTGGGGAGGTGCTCGACGACGAAGCCGAGGCCCTCGGTGATCTGCGAGCTCCGCAGGTGATATACGTCGTCGAGCACGATGACGAGTGGATCCGTGATGGCCGACCACGCAGTAAGCAGCCCGCTGAGAAACTCCGGCGGCAACCGATGCACGTCAGTTGCCGCCGCCGTGGTCTGGGCGAAGTCGCCCGGTAGCGCGCGCTCCAGGGCGAGGGCGAACGTGAGCCAAAAGCGTTCCGGCTGGTCATCGTTGGCGTCGAGTGTCACCCATTCCCGGGCGATCGGCCCAGCGTCTCGAACCACTGCGCGACGGACACAGTCTTCCCGGTGGCGGGACCGCCGGTCACCAGCGCCGCTCGCCAATCGGGCCGGGCAAGCACCCCGGCGAGGCGTGGACGGGCAATCGCCCGGACCGGTATTACCGGGCCCCCGAACTTCGAGCTTGGGACCGGAAGCGGGCCTCCCCCGGAAACGTCACACGCCCGGACACTCCCCATCTTGGCGGGCGCCGAGGTGCCAGGGCCGAAAATCCATCCAAGTCTTGCCCGAACTCCGGTCCCGGGTCCCCGCCCGGGCGAGGGCCGGCCCGGCGCACCCGAAAAGGGTGAGGGCAACTCACCCCGTTCGGCGGTTCCCTATGGAGGTGACAAACTCTGGAAAGGTGACCGGTGGCACCTACGTGATCACGGTTCGCGGTTCCGCGGGTCCCTGGGTGCGGGCAGCCTTCGACTACACGCAGGTCAGCGCAGTGGGCGATACGACGGTGCTGCGGCCCGCTGGAACCGACCAGGCGGCCCTGCACGACCTCCTCCACAGAATCCAGCACCTCGGGCTCGACGTCATCGACGTACACCTTGCAGCCGGCGGAACCGGAATGAGGCACGAGATGGCCCAGCTCACGACATGGCATCTGCCGCGAGATGCAAGTTCCGTGCTACCGGCAAGGGTTGCGAACCTTACCCGCGGCGCCCAGCTCAGCTGTTCGCGCCGTGTGCCCTCACCCAGCGCGGCTGGGAGTGGCGGCTCCGGTGCTCCACGCCGGCGGCGATGGGAGGGACAGCCGATGATCCAGGTGACGAAGGTATTCGAACTCAACCGCAAAGGGCTCAATGTGCGCCGGGCCCTTGGTGTCTTGGTGGTCATGCTGGTGCCGCTGATCGTCTTGGGCCTGCTCGAGCAGGAGAAGTACTACCTCAGTGTGGCCTTCGGGGCGCTGTTCACCGGGCTGATCGACCCCGGCGGGGAGTACGCGTTCCGGGCGCCGCGGATGGCGCTGGCCGCCGTGGCGGGTGCGCTGCTGACCGCCCTGGGATTCGCCATCGGCGCCGGCGCCTGGGGGGTGGTTGTCCTGGCCGCCTTCGTGATCACCTTGCTGGCCGGGCTGATGGTGAAATACGGCCTGCACGGATTCACCGCGGCCTATCTGCTCAACTCCTGGTTCCTGGTCGCGATCGCCCTGCCCGTTGGTTACCACCTCAGCCACGGCCATACCAACGCCTGGGGGCAGGCACTGGCCTGGCTCATCGGATCAGCGCTCACCATCGCCTTCACCGCCATCGTGTGGCTGGCCCGCGGCCGGACCGCCCGGCCGCAGCCCGCCGCCGACATCCTGCCTGGGGACAGCACGCCGGTCCCGCTGACCTGGCCAGTGATCCTTTTCGCGCTGATCCGGGCCATCGCCGTAGGCATCGCCGTGTCGATCGCGTTCGGGCTGCACCTGCCCAACGCAGACTGGATGCCGATCGCCGCGCTGGTCGCGATGAAATCCAGCCTGCAGCAATCCACCCTGGCCGCGATGCAGCGCCTGGCCGGGGCGATCATCGGCGCCGCGGTGGCCGCCGTGTTCCTGTTGACCGTGGACAGCAAGACCGTCCTGGAAGCGGTCATCGTCATCCTCGGCACCCTGGCCGGGTCCATCCGCGCCGTCGACTACGCCCTGTACTGCGCGGCGCTGGCTGGTGCCGTGCTCATCGCCACAGACCTGCCCCACCCCACCAACCTCGCCACCGAGGGCCGCCGGGTGCTGTTCACCTTCGCCGGCGTCGGGATCGCCGTCATCGTCATGCTCCTCGCAGTCCTGCTGCAAAAGCGCACCGCCAAAGCGGCACCACAGGCACCTGTTCACGAAGGCCAGGCAGGGTGAACAGCCCGGCGAACCATAGCTGTGACGCGGCCAGCCCTCCATCCTCGCTGGCCGTGCCGCCCTCAGCGCATGTCGCGGGGGCGACACGACCGATGAGCATCACCACGACCTGCCGTCGACGAAGCGCAGGCGGCTGATTTTGTGGGCGGCACTGCGCAGCCTGCTGATCGCGGCGGTCCTGGTGGTTTCTCTATTACGTGCTTCCGCTGGACCGGCCGTGGGATTCCGACACCGCGGTGCGTCTGCTGATTGGCCTGCTGGTCTTCGCGGGCGTCATGGTGTGGGCCGTCAGGACCATCGCTACCCGCCGCCACCGCAAGCACCCGCAGGGCGCCCCGTGCCAGCGCCCAAAAGCGCGAGGTCGGCGAGCATCTGGACGATGAGCACCACCCGGACGGTCTCGGATTTGGCGGTGATGTCGCCGAAACCTACCGTTGTGAAGACGGTCACCGTGGCGTCGCGTCTTCGATGGCGCAACAAGCGATCAGCCCGAGCCGTGGAGCATCCGCCGCGCGCAGGAGTCGGCAGGCGCCTGGCAGGGGCGGTGTTCGCCCCGCGGCGGCGTGATGGACTCACAGATCATTGTCTTCAACGGCTCCTGCAGCTGCGCCACGTCCGTTAGCGTTAGCCGGCTCCGGGTGGGAAGGATCGCGGCATGTCGCTTGATCGCCAGGGGGACGGCGCCCGGAGACGAGCTTGGCGCTCATCTTGATCGCCTTGACCGCGCTCGTGGCGCCTGCCTCCAACGTCAGACCGGCAACGAACAAGACGATGCCGGGGATGAGCAGCGCGCGCGAGCCGAGCATCAGTAGCCCGATGCGGCCGAGGACGTACGGCGGGGTGCAGACGACCGCGCCGATTGCCCCGCTCACGGCGGTGGCGGCCAGCTTGTCCCGTCTCGAATAGGTGGTCTTCATGCCGGTGAGCCGCGACGGCACCGCCACGTAACAGACCATCATCACGGCAATGACGATGCTGAGCGAGAGCGCGAACCACCACAGCCCCCAGCGGACGAAGACCACGGTGGCAAGGCCGAGGCAAATGCCGATGGCCGCCCCCCACCCCAAGATGACAGTGAGGTGCGCCCTGGCCTCGCGGAACGCCGGCCTGATCACTGGCGGGCCCGGTTTGGCGATCGCGAACGCGAAGACGGCGTTCAGGAAGAAACTGGCCGCGGTGATCGCGGCAATGCCGAGCACGATCGGGACCCTGACCGGCCCTTGCACCACGTGGAACGTCTTCCCGTGCAGCACATGGGCCTTCAGATCGAACATCGCGGCCCAGATCCACATCGCCGGGAGCACCTGGATCAGGGTCAGCCGCCAGTTGGAGAAGAGCAGCTTCAGACCCTCGAAGAGCATGACGAATGCGCCGACGGCGAGCGCGGCGGGGGCGAGCAGCCGCCGGGACTGGCTCAGCTGCAAAACCGCCCGCTCCACAGTCGCCTCGTCGCTATCCCGGATGGCGCGGATGAACCGGCGGACCTGAGCACCCGCGGCAACCCGGCGCGGCGCGGGCTGTTCGCCCGCGGCCTTTCGGAGCGCTTCGCCGTGGGTTTGCGGGAGGGCTCCGTCGTGGGCTCGTGGGAGGGCTTCGCTGCGGCCTTCCGGGAAGCCTTCGCCGCGAGCCTCCGCTACCGCTTCCCCGGGAGCCTGCGGGAGATTCTCGCCGCCGTACCGGGGGAATGCGGCCTGGCCCGCCGCGCCGACCCCAGTGGCGTCAGCCGGATGCCCTGCTGCCCGCTCACACCCGTTTTCCTCGATGGCCACTGCCCGCCCCTCCTTCCGAGCAGCCGTGAAGCGACCGCAACCAGGTCCGGGGGTGCCGAGCACGCCGATACTGCGGCCGGACCAGTCCCTCTTTGTCTGGCGCTAGGCTGGCCGAGCCTTGGCTGTGCGTTGATAGCACAGATTCCGGCGTTTTGTCCCAGGCGGCCAGGCGAGGGCGCGAGCGTGGTTTTCCCGGGCAAGACGTGCCGACGCGGCCAGCACGATCCCGCCGATAATCACCTGCTCGCGGAAGCAGCGACTGGGGAGAAGACGCGTCACAGCATCCAGCTCGATCCCAAACGTGATCAATGGTGATGGCTCGTTGCCCACGACTCCCGCGCTCCCGAGATCACGGCTCCCGACGCACTATTGGCATCCTGCCCTGATCCAACTTCAATCGTCATCTCGCCCCTTACCCGGGCGACGGCGTGAGCTTCGTTGACCCTGCAAACCCAAGCTGTCCGGACCTGCCGCACCAGGCCAGAGCGGGTCGGCCCCTGTGCCGGGGACCTAGGTCCCGGTCCCGGAGCCTCTCGCCCCACCGGCCACGCGCTCGGACCGGATGCCGCAGCCGGTGCGCGCGCACCGCGGCCAAGGCGCTGCGGTCCAGCGCGATGACACGCCTCCCCGCAATTGTTCGCCAACGCCAATACGTTCCGCGGCGAGATCAGGCGGCTGACCCGGGCCGACCCGCCACCGACCTGGATCGTGATCGCGGCCGAGCCGGTGACCGACGTGGACACCACCGCGTCCGACGTGCTCGAGGACCTGGACGACGCGCTCAACGCGCAGCGCATCAGCCTCTGACAGCGGATCTTGGGCACCTGCCAGTTCCCGCCTTGTCCGTGGCGATCGAGACCAACCCCGCATACGGATACGCCACACAGGCGCCAAGTTGCGGCAGGCAAGGTCAGACGCTGCCGCGCGCCCAGTCAAGATCGTGATCTTCCGTTTAGAGATGAAGAGTGCCTGTATGATCACGACTTGCCGGTGGCCCTTGGTAGGCCGTGCCAACCCGCCGCACATGAGGCGGTCCGCGCGTGTTGATGCCCGATAGGGAGATCGCCGGATACCACCGTGCGGTCGGCAAGGGCACGCATCGGCCGCGTAGTCGCTGGCATCGCGTCTTCTCGAAAGGCGAGGATGGCACGTCAACCATCGTCGGCGTCACCCGTTCACCGTGACGCCGGACATCCCCTTAATGTCAACGACGTCCGTCAGTCGTGCACCGCGGTAGCGGCGGCCGCTGCTCTGCTGGCCCCTTTCGCGTTCAGGCCAGGATCTTAGCCTTCTCACGTTCGAACTCCGCGGCTGTGATGACTCCGCGGTCGCGAAGGTCGGCGAGCTTGGCCAGTTGGTCCGCGGAGCTGGCCGGCGATGCCGATGCCGTCTCCTGGACATAGCTACGGAACGCCGCGTCCTGGGCCTGAGCCCGCTGCGCGGCCCGCTCGTGCATGCTCCCGCCGCGGGCGATCAGGTAGACCAGGACGCCTACCAGCGGGATGAACAGCACGAAGAGAAACCACAGGGCCTTGGCCCAACCGGACAGATCATGGCTGCGGAATATGTCGACGAACACCGCGATCAGGATCCAGATCCAGATCACCCACAGGAAGATTATGAAGATCGTCCAGAACAGGGACAGAAGAGGATAGGTATAGGAGCTGGCGGCGATATGGTCATGCATGGACATCTCCTCGGCAAGAAGCGATGCCGTCAAGTCCCCGGGCGCGCGAGCGTCACGGGCGACATGAGGCGCTATGATCATACTGAGGCCAGCGGTACGCGTCACTACCTAGAAGCCGCAGAGGAAGTTCGCATCGGCACAGGGGCTATTCGGGTGCTTGGTTTCCCGCGCGATCCAGGCAAGGCAGTCGGGGTTTCCGCCGAGGGCCAGAGCGGGCGACCCGGTCATTGAGTCTCGCGGGCCCGCCCGGACGCCTTTTCGCCCCGACCTCGCCTCCTCGCCTGAACAACCAGTGCCGCATTCGTTAACCAGAGCGACCCAGCCCCTTGGCTCCACCCGCACTACCAGGCTTCACAGCTGCTACGGGCCAGTCCGCCAGCGTGCCCCCGCGACCGGTACTCAGCCCCGCACGGTTTCCTCCGCTTGGGGTTCTCCCTCTCGCCGCCACCCCTGGCGTCAGTTTCGGGCGACACCTTCGCACGTTCCACATGAGAGCCTCGTCCGGGCTCATGCTGCCTGTACGCCGGACACCGCCTGGGCGGTAAACGGGTATCCCCCCAGACTCCTCCCGGGACAAAGTTCCGGCCCCGGTTTCGATGTAATCTAAATCACTTTCGACGCGTCAGCGACAGATATTTCCTACGCCGGGTAGGCGGCGGGAGCCTCCCCCGCCGCCCCCCACAGATCCGGACGTGAGCCTCTCAGCTCATCCGGCTCGTGCCGTCCAGTCGTCAGGACGCGTAACGCAGCTTCCAGTGCACGAACAATCCAGGTGCCCGCTTCCGGACCCCGGTCAGCCACGCCCACGCACGTTTATCACTGCGCTCCAGCCGCTTGTACTTCCGCCTCGCCCACCGCACCAGATGGCGATCGATGCGTTTGCACAGCGGGATCACCGCGGTCGGGTAGAACGCGGTGAAATACGCGAGCCAGCCCCCTACTACCGGGTTGATCTCCCGTGCGAGGTCATCGAGGGTAAAGGTAGTGCGCCGGTGGATCCGCCGGGAATGCACCCGGCGGCTCATATCCGTCAGCTTCCCCAGGGCCACGGCCGGAAGGAAGCCAGTGAAGGCCTCCTTTGCGGCCTTGTCGTAGGCTTTCCGGGGCCGGAACATGTAACCGCAGAACGTGAACGAGACAGGTCCGTCCCACGGGCTACGGCGCCTGCTGTCGCGGCAGTACACGATCCGCGTCTTGGCAGGGTGGAGCTCCAGGCCCAGGCTGGCGAGCCGACGGGCAACCGCATCCCGCACCTGGCGGGCACGGCCTTCACTGACGCAGTGGATCACCGCATCGTCTGCGAAGCGTTCGAACGAGATTCCCGGGTATTCCCGTGTCATCCAAGTATCGAAGCCATAATGCAGGAAAAGATTGGCGAGCAGCGGGGAGCTCACGCCCCCAACGCAATAGATAACCTGCGCGATGGTCACTCTCCGTGTCGGGCTCGGTCTCGGGTCGGCCGGTGCTGGCTGCGCGGGTGGGGATGCGGTGCCGGATGGTGATCTTCTCGGGGCCGATGAGGATGTCCTTGACGAGCAGGCGCAGTACGCGCTGGCGTTGTCCGGTGTCGGCGGTGGCGACGTTGCCGTGCAGCTGGGTGAGGAAGCCTTCGAGGCTGTCGGCGAGCTTGAGGTAGGCGTCGTGGTCGGCGAGCTGGGCGTCGAGGGCGTCTATCTGCCCGCGCAGGCTGGCTTCTTTGGCCCGCAGGTGCGGCATCCGGGCGCGCAGCTCGTCGATGGTGATCAGCTGCTCGGAGTACGCCTCGATCATGGCGGTGATGGAGGTGGCGGCCCTGGCGAGCTCGGTCTCCAGGCGTTTGCGCTGGCTGGTGACCGGGTCGGAGGTGCGGGCCTGCTGGAGGCGCTTGCTGATCTCGGCGCGGATCAGCGCCGGGTCGGCGAGCAGGCCGGTGATGTGGTCCCAGACGACCTGGTCGAGGTAGTCGGCGCGGACCGGCTGGTTGTGGCAGACCCGGCCGCCTTCGTAGCGGTAGTCGTCGGAGCCCAGGCACCGGTAGTAGTAGATCTTCTTGCTTGTGGTCCGGGTGGAGGTGCGGTAGTAGCCGTATCCGCAGGCCGAGCAGGCGGCCAGGCTCTGTAGCAGGGAGGGGACCTTAGTGTTGCGGGCGGCGTAGCGCTTGTTGTCTTCCAGGCGCTGCCCGGCGCGGGCGAAGGTGTCCTGGGTCACGATTGGCGGAACGGCGATCTCGAGCCATTCTTCGCGGGGCCGGTCCACTGCCTTGACCGGGCGCGGCACCGAGCGTCCCTGCAGGCGGGCGATGCGGTTCAGTCCCGGCTGCTCATGCACGATCTGGGTCTTGCCGAATACCGCCTTCCCGGCGTAGGCGGGGTTGCGCAGCATGCCCCAGATCACCGACCGGTCCCAGCGGTGCTTGCCGGTGCGGGTGGGGACGTCCTGGCTGGCCAGCCAGCGGGCCAGGTCGGCGATCGCGGCGCCGTCGTCGGCGTAGCGGCGGAACATCTCCGCCACCAGGACCGCCTCATGCTCGATGATCTCGTAGGCGGCCCCGGCGTGGTCGCTCTTGCGGACGTACCGGTAGCCGAACGGGGCACCCGACAGCACGTTCACCGACCCGGTCCGGGCGCGGTGGGCCTTGCCGCGCCGGTAGCGCTCCATCAGCTGGGCTTTCTCGTATTCGGCGAACATGCCCTGGAACTGCACCAGCAGCTGGTCTTCAGGCGTATCGCCGCGAGGGCCCTTGACGAACTCCACCCGCACCCCGGCGCGGGCGAACTCCTCGATCAGCAGCGCCTGGTAGGCGAACTTGCGGGCCAGCCGGTCCGGCGAGTAGCACAGCACCACGTCCACGCATCCCTGGGCGATCAGGTCGCGCAGCGCCTCCAGGGCCGGGCGGACCAGCGTCGCGCCCGAGTGCCCCTCGTCCTCGAATACCCACTCCCCGGGCAGGTCAGCCCCCAGCTGCCTGGCGTGATCGCGCAACGCCGCTGTCTGCGACCCGATCGTCTGGTCCTTCTTCTGCCGGGCGCTCGATACCCGGGCGTAGATCGCCGCGCTCGTCACGGGACGGCCTTCCTTCCTGGCCGGCCCGGATACGGGCCCGCCGCTGCGGTACCAGAATTGCGTAGGCCACCGACAGATCCGTGGCCGCGTGGCGGCCGAAGACGAACTCCGTCTCGACCGCCCGGTCGCTCACCTGCGGGGACGGTTTCTGCGGCCCCGCTCCAGGAACTCCTCCAGCGCCTGGGCCACCACGGCGGAGATCGTGCGTCCCGACGCCTGGGCATGCTCGCGAACCGCGGCCGCCAGCCGCACCGGCAGCTTGACCGTGAACACCGTGGCCGTCTCGGGAACCCTGACCCGGCCCGATGCCACCGCCTGGTCCGCGTACCGGCGGGCCTGCCGCTGCGAGCAGCCGAACCGGCCGGCCAGCTCACGGGCGGCCTCGGCCACAGGGACACCAGCCTCCACCAGCTCAGCAGCCGCGTTGATGCGCACCGCGTACTCACCGCCGCCAGCACGAGCACGAGCACGAGCCATGTTATAAACGTACTACCCGGCATGTCATTACCCGGCCGCGCCGCGCCGAGGCCGTTCCAGCCGCCGGTAGCTGAGAGTGACGTCGAAGCAGAAGTTATCTATTGCGTTGGGGGCGTGACCGGACCGCCTTGCGGCGTTCCTTTCACCCTCTCGACCAGGCTGCCGTCAGGCATCAGCATCGGGGCTTTCAGCCAGCGCTCCACATACAGCAAGACCCATTTCTGGTCCGTGTGACGCGCAACCGCCTTCAGCATCAGATCCCACGGCACGGTATCGAAGAAGGACTTGACATCAAGGTCAACAACCCAGTCCCTCTTGAAGCACCGCCCCCGGCATGCCGCGACCGCATCCAGGGGTGAACGCCCGGGACGGTAACCATAAGAGTCGTCGTGGAACACCCTCTCCACGTCCGGCTCCAAGGCCATCACCGCCACCGTCTGCGCGATCCTGTCAGCGACACTAGGAATGCCGAGTGTCCTGGTTCCTCCTTTCTTAGGTATCTCCACCGCCCGGACCGGGCCGGGAAAATACGACCCCGACGACATGCGATTCCACAGTTTGTAAAGGTTATCCTTCAACCTCTCCTCAAACTGCGCGATCGTCACACCGTCGGCCCCGGCCGCTCCTCCGTTCTCCTTCACCTTCAGCCACGCATCCCACACATGCCGCTTGGGGATGACATGCGTCTTGCCCTGCAACCCTGGCTCATGCATGCGGTTCCTCCCTTCCGGTTGATCGCATCCACTCACCCGGACGACCCCGCCCCTTGGCTCCGCCCCCACTGCGATACGCAGGAACTTCTCAGCTACTACGGGCGAGTCCGCCAGCGCGCCCCGCGACGGTACTCTGCTCCTCGCGGATTCCGCCGCTTGGAGTCCTCCCTCTCGCCGCCAGTGACCTGGCGGTAGTGTCGGGGCACGCCTTCACACGTTCCATGCGAGAGCCTTGACCGGGCTCATGCTGCCTATATGCCGGGCACCACCTGGGCAGTAAACGGGTAACCCCCAGGCTCATCCCAAGGCAAAGACGCGACCTTGGTTTTGATGCCGTTCTTCGGACCATTTCGACACGTCAACGGCAGAGAACTTCCGCTCATCGCCCATCTTCCCGGTCATCACCTGACACGGTCACGCCGCGCCTTTTCCTCAACGCTCAGCACGACAGTCTTCAGCTAACGCACCTTGAGGCGGTTTAGGGCCTCCCCCCGCAGGGCGGCCCTGGAGGGCCAGACAACCTCCATCTACTCGCACAGCACCGCGGTCCGCAGGCCCGCCATCACACACCCGGCCCACCTTCCACGTTCGTGTTCACAACATCTTCCCGGACCACACCTGACGCACTCCCGGTGCGCCTTCTCCGTGCCGCTCACCACGAACCGCCGTTAACGGACGCAGCGCACGGTGGTTTGGAGCCCCCCCGCAGGGCGGCACCGAAGGGCCAGACAATTTTCATCTCTCATGCGGCGCCGTAGTCGGACGACCTGCCATCTCACATCTGCCTGCCTCCTATGTTTTCGTGCTCACAAGAACTTGCGCGATCTTTGAGCGGTTATATTGAGCGGCCTGTCGGCGAAGGGGCACCCCTGGAACGAGATCGTGGTGGACGGGCACGGGAACGCTTACCTCAACAACCAGGGCTTCGACTTTCCCGGCGGCGAGTTCGCCCCCCGGAACGATTGCCCTGCTCAACCGGACGGTTCGGCCCGGCAGGTGGCCGACGGGATCGCCTTCCCCAACGGCATGGCCGTGACGCCCGACAACTTGACGCTGATCGTCGCCGAATCTTATGGCAAGAAGCTGACGGCGTTCGAGATCACAGCCGATGGCAGCCACGTACGGCTTGTCACGCCAACCGGACCGCCGCCGGTTTTTTAGCGTGACTTTCCGTTCCGATGTTCCATCGACGTTACCCCCGCCAGACCGGAGATGTACCGGACCGCCACGGACGACGGGCCCCGAGCGGGACGGCGCCGCGCCGGTCGCCGGTGCCGCTGTCAGCGTGCTCTCAGCCGGCATCGGGCGGGACCGGCCGCTCGCAGCGTGATCCCCTGCGTGAGTGGGACCTCGGTGTCCACGGCGACGAGTTCGTAGGCCCGCAGAACGACTGCGAGGGCGATCACCGACTCCTCCTCGCGGGCCCGGGCTTGAGCCCGCGGGTGGCGGCGAGCAGATGCAGCGCGAAGGCGAGCGCCGTCGCCGTCGTCTCGTGCCCGGCCAGCAAGAAGATCAACACCTGGTCGCGGATCTCGGTCGCCGCGAACTGGTCGCCGTCCTGTCCGCCGGCCTGCGCCAGCAGGGCGAGGAGGTCGCCGTCGGCGAGGGCGCCACCGGCGGCGCGGCGCTGGGCGATGATCCGGTCACACTCCCGGTACAGGTCCCGCTGCGCCGTGGTCGCCCGCCGGTTGGCAGGCGTCGGCCACTGCCGAGGGACACGAACCGGCGAGAACCCACGCCGCAGGGTGTACGCGCCGATCAACGGAAAGCTGCGCCGGACGACCTCGATCACGGCCTCGACGTCCGCCCCGAACAGGATGCGGGCGACCGTCCGCAGGGCGAGCCCGGAGGTCTCGTCGATCGGCTCGATCACCTGGCCCGGGGCACGCCGCCACCGCTCGACCGCGGCCTCGGCCTGGTCGCACATCGTGGCGGCGTACTGGTCGACCCGGCGGCGGGTGAACAAGGGCTGGATGAGCCGTCGCTGGCGCAGGTATTCCTCATCCTGGCTGGTCACCAGCCCGTTGCCCAGCGACTCGCGGAGTTCGGCATAGAACGAATTGTCCTTGCGGAAGCGGGCGGCGTTGGTTGCCAATACCTGCTGGGCGCCCTCGGCGGAGAACACCCCGTAGAACTCCGCCCGCAGACCTGGCGGACCCGCGACGAAACGGACGACGTCACCGTGATCCCGCCGAGCCCGCAGGTAGGTGTTCATCGAGTCTCGCCGCAGCTCGAGCAGGGAGCCGATCAGCGGCAGACCGGCTGGCCCGGGGGGCGGCGGGGCACTCATGCGTCCTTGGGCAGCGTTCATCCTGATACCTCGTCACTCACGTGGGATCCTGCAGTGCCGGGTTGCGCGCAGGCTTCCCTTAGCCAGCTTGGGTAGCCGGCGGTCGGCACTCGCGGGCGAGGGCCGTGGCACCACGCCGGTACCGTGCAACTGGTCAAGCCGCGCATCCACCCTGCGCAGGACCGCCGCGCACGTGGGCGTGGACGCGCTGACCAGCTCGGCTAGAACCAGCCGCAGCGCCTCGTCCCAGCGAGGATCAGCAGTACCCGCCTTCCCGCGAAGTGTCCGCGTGCCGGCCAGGCCCGCCTCGCCGGACCTGCGGTAGGCCATCGCCTGGCGCCCGGCCGTCCGTTCGCCGACCCCCAGCTCTTTGGCCTTGGCCCGGTAGCGGGCCTTCAACGGCTGGCAGGTGTCGTATTGAGGGCGCGGTTCCCGGGCAGCGGCCGCATCGGCGTACCCGGCACGGTAGCCCGTCAGCACCTCACGCACGTGACCGGCGCGTTCCCGCACAGCAGCCCGCTGGGCATCGGTCAGCCCGTTCCAGGCCGCCGCCAGCGACAGCACGTCCTCCGCCGCCGGCCGGGGATCCGCCGGCCGGGCCAGCGCCACCAGCCTGCTGAGCTTCACCGTGACGTACCCAGCCGTCCTGTCGTTGCGCACCACGACCTGAGTGGCGCTGAGCCCGGCCACCCCGGCCAGATCACCGTCGTAGACAAGCCGTGTCCCCGGGCTCAGCGTCACGGCCTGGCCGTTCATCCGGCCGCCGCTTCCGCAAGCCGCACCGGCGTGTCCGCCGACAGCGGGCATGTCAGGTCCGCTTGCAGCCGGCCGGTCCACAACAGGTGCAGCACGACCGGCCGGACCAGCACCGGCGGATGCTGTCCCGACAGCTCGCGTTCGATCGCCCCGACCGGCGGCTGCCCCGACGCGACATCGAGCACCACCGGGATCAGGTCTGCGGCGATGAACGTCTTGCGGCGGTACCCAGCCAGGAACCGGACATTGGCAAGTAGCCGCGGATCTGCCCCCGACCACACCTCGAATCCCCAGCCCCGCTCGGCGCAGACCTCCCGGGTCCAGGCAAACTGCGCCGCAACCACGGGATCGGCCATCCGGGACGGCGCCTTGACATCCACCACCGTGACCCCGCCGTCCGCGCCCACCAGCAGCAAGCCGGGAACATGACGCCGGATCCGGGAGCCATCGGCACCGGCCAGCAGGAACGGCTGCGCCGCCAGGCCGGCTACAGCCGGATCGAAGTCGGCCAGCATGATCCGGGCCAGCTCCAGCCGGCTCTCATAGACCACCAGCCGCCCCAGCGCCGCCGACCAATACCACCCCGGATAGTGCTGCCTGCCCTTATATGAACGGAACTCCCGCACCGGCAACCCAGCCACGACGCCATCCGCGCCCGCCCGGCCGCGGCGGGCTGGACCCGCCCCGGCCGGCTCATCGCCCGGGGCGGGTCCGCGGGCGGCTGCTGTTCGGCGCCGCTGTCAATATCGCCCCCGCGGCCTTCGGCGGCATCGCCGCCCAGGTCCCCTTCGTGGACGCGCTGACCACCATCTTGAACCCCGACCGGTGACGCGGTGTGGCAACCTCAGGGGAGGCTGGCCATGTCATCCAGCCGATCCAAGCGAAGGTTTGGCCGAGTCGGCCTGGCGCTTGCCGTCTTATGCGCAGTTCTGGTCTTGGCTGCACCGGGCAGCGCGTCCACGGTGACCCCATTGCGGTCCGCGGCGGGGAGAGCACCGCAGTGCAGTGCTTCGCCAGCACCGACGACGAGAACACCTTCCTGGGTGGCTGGGACCCGCGCTCCTCGCGGCCGAACCTGACCGGTGTCAATCGGAAGGTGTTCGGTGGTGGTCCCGGGCGTACCTCATTACGGCTAGGAGCGGATCGGTTGCGTTTCCAAACTGACCCAGCGCGCATCAGACGTCCAGCGGGCACGGCGGGGTCGTTGGCGGTGTAAACGGGGTCCTCGGTGGGCTGCCGGGTTCCGGAGGGTCAGCCTGGAACAACCTCGACGTCGCCGATGCCGAGGGCCTTCACTGGGGCGTTGATCTGAGATGCGTCGCCGACCAGGATCGTCACCAGGCGGTTCTCCGGGAACGCCGCGATGACCGCGGCTGTTGCCTCGGCGGTACCCGTCTCGGCCAGGCGCGCGTACAGCTGAGCCTGGTAGTCGTCCGGCAGGTGCTGTTCCAGCTGATCCGCCAGCGTGCCGGCGACCGACGCCGCCTTCTCGTACTCGAGTGGCGCGACTCCCACCAGGTTCTGCACCGCCGTATCGCGCTCCGTCTCGGTCAGCCCTTCCGCGGCCAGCGTGCGCAGCACCGTCCACAGGTCATCCAGCGCGGGACCCGTGGACGCCGTGTCCACGGAGCCGCTGATGGCGAGCACCGACACACCCGTAGCACGGCCTGCGGCGTGCGGCGCCGGCGACTGCAGTACCCGCTGGAAGGCCCGTACCCCGTAGGTGTAGCCCTTCTCTTCGCGGAGGACCCGGTCCAGCCGGGACGTGAGCGTGCCGCCCAGGCAGTACGTGCCGAGCACCAGGGCCGGCCATGCCCGGTCGCGCCGGTCCGCGCCGGTCCGCCCGATGAGTAGCTGCGTCTGGACGGCGTCAGGCCGGTCCACGATGACCACACGGCTGGTGTCGTCGGCGGTGACCGCCGGCATGGGCACCGGGTCGGCGGCGTCGCCGGTCCATCCGCCGAGCGTGCCGGCCAGCACCGCGTCCAGGTCGACACCCGTCAGGTCGCCCACGACGACAGCGGTCGCCGTGGCGGGCCGCACGTGAGCCTGGTAGAACGCGCGCACGCCCGCCGTGTCGACCCGTGCGACGGTGTCCCCGGTGCCCGCGCGCGGCCGGGACAGCCGCGCGGACGCCGGGAACAGCTCCTGCGCCAGCTGCTTGGCCGCACGCCGGCCAGGGTTGGCCATCTCCAGCGGAATCTCGTCGAGACGGTTGCGCACCAGCCGTTCGATCTCGCCGCTGGGGAACGTGGGCGCGTGCAGCGCCTCGGCGAGCAGCCCAAGCGCCTTGGCCAAACGGGAGACGGGAACCTCCAGCGAGACGCGCGCGCCCAGGTAGTCGGCGCTTGTGTCGAGTGTCGCGCCGCAGCGCTCCATCTCGGCGGCGAACTCCTCGGCGGTGTGCTTGCTGGTGCCCTCATGCAGCGCATTCATCATGATCGCGGCGATACCGTCGAGCCCGTCGGGCTCCGCGTCGAGCGGCATGTCCAGGCAGATCTGCACGGCCACCACCTGCTGCCCGGGCCGGTGGCAGCGCAGCACGGTCAGCCCGTTGCCGAGGGCGCGGCGCTCGGGCACGGGGAACGCCCAGGGCTTCGCCTGCCCGGGCGCCGGCTGGGGATGGCGCTCCATGGTCACGGCTGCGTCGGTCACCGCCCGGCTCCGTCCCGCTTGTCGTCCTCATCGGCTGCGCTGGCCTGGTCGTCGGCCAGGCCGGCCGTGTCTTTGGAGGTCACCGGCTCGTATACCAGCACCGCGCGGTTGCCGGGGCGCAGCCGCGCCGCGGCAACCGCCCGGACCTCTTCGGCGGTGACATCGAGGATCCGGTTGACGGCGGTGTACGCGAGCTGCGGGTCACCGAACAGCACCGTATACCGGCACAGCTCGTCGGCCCGGCCGGCCACTGTACCGAGCCGGTCCAGCCATTCGCGTTCCACCAGGGCCTGCGCCCGCTTCATCTCCCCGGCGCCCGGCGCCTCCGCGCGGAGCCGCGCCAGTTCCTCGTCCACGGCGGACTCGATCCGCGGGATCTCGGCCCCGCCGGAGGCTTTCACGTCCTGCCAGCCCAGCGAGGGGGCGCCAGCGAGCCGCACCAGCCCGACGCCGACCGTGATGGCGGTGCGGTCGCGGCGCACCAGCCGGTTGTAGAGCCGGGACGCCATGCCATCGCCGAGGACGGTGAGCGCCAGCTCGGCCGCGTCGCACTCACGCGTGCCGTCGCGCGGCATCCGGTAGGCGGCCATCAGCGCGCGCGCCGGGACCTCCTCCCGGATCTCCACCCGGAGCTCCGCGCCGATGATATCGGGGAGCGCACCGTCGCGGGGCGGCACCTTGCCGTCGTAGGACGGGATGGAGCCGAAGTACTTCTCGGCCCATCGACGCGTCTGCTCCGGGTCGATGTCGCCGACGACCGCCAGGACCGCGTTGTTCGGCGCGTAGTTAGCACGGAAGAAAGCGCGCGCGTCATCCAGCGTCACCGCGTCCAAATCGGCCATGGAGCCAATGGGAATGTGGTGGTATGGGTGGCCCTCGGGATAGGCCAGCGCGGTCATCCGCTCGAACGCGGTGCCGTAGGGCACGTTGTCGTAACGCTGCCGGCGCTCGTTCTTGACCACGTCGCGCTGGTTCTGCAGAGACTCCTCGTCGAGCGCCGCAAGCAGCGAGCCCATGCGGTCTGCCTCCAGCCAGAGCGCCAGCTCCAGCTGGTGCGCGGGCATCGTCTCGAAATAGTTGGTGCGCTCGAAGCTCGTCGTCCCGTTGAGCGAGCCGCCAGCGCCCTGGACAAGCTCGAAGTGGCCGTTACCTTTGACCTGCGCCGAACCCTGAAACATGAGGTGCTCGAAGAGGTGAGCCAGGCCAGTGCGGCCCTGGACCTCATACCGCGAGCCGACGTCATACCAGAGGCAGACCGCCGCGACCGGATTCAGGTGGTCCTCAGACAGCACGAGGCGCAGGCCGTTGCCCAGACGGTGCTCGGTCGCTGTCAGGCCGCCGGAACCGGCCTGCTGCGTGGCCGTGTGACCCACGGGCGTGTACATCCCTTCGATCGCGTGCAGGAGAAGTCCTGCCACTGTATGAAAGGAAGCTGCCAAGCCTGCCGCCTGGTATCCAGGTCAGCTCGTCCACCGCCATTGCGCCAGCGCAGCCGCACTGCCCGCCAGCCGCATCTCGGCAGAATCGGGCGTCGGTCAGCAGTGCGAGCCAGGCGCGTTGCCCACATAGATCAGCCTCGTTCGGGCGGCACAGGCGGGCACGCTGGCGGCCAGCGAGCCGCCCATATCGGCGGCAGTGTGCGCGTCTTCCAGTTGGGAGGCTGATCACGCAGTGTGAGTTCGTCGTGCTGGGAGGAGCGCCCAGCCTGACGGGCCTGCCGGGTACTGCGCACGACGAAGTAGTAGCCAGACCGGGTGACTTTGCACGCCGGTGACCCGGGAGACCAGCGCGCCCAGCGATTCGATGTTGGCGACGTTGAGGGTCGTATAGACGTCGATGCCGTTGGCCAGC
The DNA here is from genome assembly GCA_963820395.1 of uncultured Actinomycetota bacterium. Taxonomy (GTDB): domain Bacteria; phylum Actinomycetota; class Actinomycetes; order Streptosporangiales; family Streptosporangiaceae; genus DATFVJ01. The sequence goes on from CAWGAE010000021.1 coordinate 24,234, forward strand.
AGGCCGCCGACGTCCTGCCAGCGTTTCGCGTGCCGCTCACCGGGCAGGTTCGCGTGGGCCAGCTCGTCCACCAGGGCCAGTTCGGGCCTGCGGTCCAGGACCGCGGTAACGTCCAGCTCCGCAAAGCTGGCGCCCCGGTAGGTGACCGTGCGGGTAGGGAGCACTTCGAGGTCGGCGAGCTGAGCAGCGGTCGCCGCCCGCCCGTGCCGCTCCCGGTAAGCCACGACCGCGTCGCCGCCCGAGCGTCGCCGGGCGCGTCCGTCCCGCAGCATCGCGTAGGTCTTCCCCACCCCGGGGGCAATCCCCAGGTAGGTGCGCAGCCTGCCCCGGCCGGCACGCGACTCCATCGCGTCATATGTAGAAGCCTGAGCGATCAGATCCGGCCGGTCCTCAAGGCCGGGCAGGGCGCCGCTGGTCATCGCTGGATCCATTCGGACATGCGTACAGTCAGAGCGCGGCCGGTGCGGCCCTGGCCACCCGGGGCAGCCGCCAAGGCCACCGGCGACATGAACCAGGTCGTGCCCCTGTCCGAGCAGCCCTGCCTGGCAACGGCGCCAGTCCAGACGCTATCGGCTGGAAACGACACATGCCAGCGGTCCCCGGCGAACCGCCGACCAGAGCCAGAGCACCCATGTCGCTAAGCCAATCCGGCACGTAGCGCTTACCGCCGACGCTGGTCAGCAACTCGCCAAGGCGGCCGAAGGCCTCGAGCGAGGGATCGAGTAGTAGCAATTTCGCCCCGAGCCCCGTCAGTTCAGCGCGGACCGCGGTGAGATCGGCGCCACGTAGGCTGGCTATTGCGACGATCAGATCATCTTCGGACCGCTCTGGCCATCCCCCTGATCACCTCGTGCCTGGCTTGGACCGTCGATCCGGTCCTTGACACCGGCGTAGTAGCGGTAGTCGGGCGCCGAGGCGCGGGCGTGTGTCTTGTCGGCCTCAAGACGCACCAGCGCAGCACCGCCGGTCCCTGCCGGGACAGGTGCCCGGGTGAGCGCCTGCCGGCCGAGGAGTACACGCTGACATCCAGCCCGGTGAACCGGACCGCCTTGCGCGCGGAGGAGAACCGGCCCGCGCCGCCGAGCCAGCAGGTCAGCGCCAGCGCGGTGACCGGCCCCACCCCGTACAGGCGCTGCCGGAGGACTTTCGCCCCGGTCAGGTGCCGGGCGGCGTCCAGCAGCCGGCGCCGTACGGCATCGAGGTGGCCCTCCAGCGCGGCGAGCAAGTCCAGGGCCGTGGCGACCTGCAGCTGCCCGGCCGGCGACAGCTGCGTCCCGGCGATGGCCCGCAGCGCAGCCAGTCCCTCCCCGGTGCGCAGGCTTCCCTCGCCCAGCTGCTGGGCGCCCTGGTGAAACAACACCGCGTGGATGCGCTGGACCCAGGCGGTGTGGACGGTCCGGAGATCGTGATACAGCTCGAGGAGCGCCCGGCACTCCAGGATGTGACGGTGGGATCCAGCATTCGGGCAGCCGCCCGTCGGCCAGCAGCTGCCGCATATGCCGGGAGCCGGCCCTATCGGTCTTGGCGCGTTTCTTGGGGCCGCGCGCCGCTGCGTTCTCGGCCGGCTCGCCGACATGCGCGCCGAGCCCGGCCGCCACCAGTTCCCCGGCGACATACCGCCACCCGGTGCACCCCTCCAGCGCGAAGTCCGCGTCCTGGCCGCCGGGGAAGCGCCGCGCCAGCCACGCAGCCAGGTGCGCCCGGTCTGCCGGGGCGATCTGCCCGCGCTGCACCTCCCCCGTGGCAGTGTCCAGATAGTCGAAGGTGATCTGCTTCCGGTGAACATCCAGCCCGCCTACCATGGGCATCGGGACCTCCTCAAGCTCTCGGGGGCGCGCAAAGCGCCCGCACGCGAATGCTTACGCACCAATCGTCACGTGTCTGAGCTGAGGAGGTCTCCTGACTCAGCGGGTAGCTTCGGCCCGCCCAGCTCAGCCGCTACGGCAGCAGCCGATGCATGTCATCTTTGCGCCGCATCAGGGGCCTTTCGACGCTACGGCCAAACCGTAACGCCTACCTGGATTCTCAATCAGGTGGATATCTGCGGAAGGCTCCTGCACCGGCCCGGACGCGCTTAGCTGATCGAGACCGGCGCGGCGCCTGGTCGGCCTGACGCCACGGCCGGGCACTACGCGTATCCCACCCGTCACCCGACTCGATAGGAGAACCCGGACATGAACCTGCCCGACGGCCTGCTCGCCCTGCTACGTCAGCCCAGCCCGTGCTATCTGGCGACGTTGATGCCCGACGGTTCGCCGCAGTTGAGTCAGACCTGGGTCGACACCGACGACGAACACATTCTGATCAACAGCGTCGCGGGGTTCCAGAAGATCAGAAACATCGAACGTGACCCACGCGTCGCCCTGACCGTCTCCGATCCGGAAAACGCGGCCCGGTACTTTGCGGTTCGTGGTCGCGTCCTGCACGTAACCGCCGACGGCGCGGTCGAGCACATCGAGAAGCTGGCCCAGCGCTATCTGGGTGGCCCGTATCCGTGGTACGGCGGCCGCGACCAAAGACGACTGCTGATCACCATAGAAGCTCACAAGATCAGCGGCATGGGATAGGTCACCGCCGCGCCGACAAACGAACTAGGCCGTGCTATTTGCAGTGCTCGACGGTGCTCCCCGAGATGGTGCGGCTGCCGCCGGACGCACGGGTGATCTCGATCCGGCGAGGCTGGGTTTTGGGTGACACGGAGATGGTCAGGTGTAGGACACCGTCGGTGTAGCCGGCGGTGAGGTTCTCGGAGTCCACGCCCTCACCGAGAGACAGCTGCCGGGTGAACGACCCCTGGGGCCGCTCGGCGACAATGACCTGCTCGCTCTCGCCGTAGTTGGGCGTGCATTCGGCCCGGATCGTCAACGTGCTGTGCTCGACAGTCACCTCAACGCTATCAGGGTCGACGCCGGGCAGGTCGGCCTCGATGTGGTAGCTCCCGTCGTCGGTGCGGTAGACGTCCATGGGCATACCGAGCGGGGCACGCGTCCCGCTCGCGGCGCCATGGCCATAAGGCAGTCAAAAGGGTCCCGGAAGGGCTCAAACCTGATCACTGCCATCGCTGCCTCCTCATCGCGTGGTGTCCGCACAGGGAATCCTGCAAAGCCTTGGCCGACGCGTTCCTCTCACAGGACAGCGTGGGTCTTTGGCCGCTCCCCTTCATGCCTCCCGGGCAACACATGTCATGGGCGGTCCCTCGGACAATCGCAGAGCCGGATCCAGATCCCCCCGACGACGTCTAGGACGGAGAGCCAACGCTCGCTGATCGGCATGTGCGGTCCCCCGAAGCGCCCGCGGCGGCTCGCCCACGCGCAGAACGACCTGATATGGACGGCAGTCGGCGTCACGAAACTCGATCTTGCGATCGATACTAACGGCGGGTCAGCGCGCGATTATCAAGAGCTCTTCGCGTCGTTGGCTGCATACCAGTCCCCGGTTACGGCCCGAGCGGACAGTCGGATGGGCTGTATGTTTATGCGGAACTTACTTGATCTTGGAAGCGTGGTCATCCTCCTGAGCTGGGGAGATAGCACCCAGAAGGGGGCTGGCGGGCGGATGTACTGGTTACTGGAGGGTGAGGGGCACGGGAGCGCCGGGTAGTTCGAACGCGCGGCGCTGGGTGGGCGTGGGGCTGGTGAGTTTTTCGATCCGCCTGCCCGCTGAAATTGATGGTCTGACGGCCGAGGGTGGATAGGTGGTCGAGGAGATCGCCGTATTTGCGTACTGGCAGCCGGTCGGTGTTGTGTCTTGCGCCGTCTTTGCCGCGCGCTTGGGCTGAGCGGCGGGCGGGAGCGACCGGGTCGGCGTTCGCGGGAATGTCCTCGTCGGTGAAGGTGAGCTCTGCGAGCGCTTGGCGCAGGTGCCAGGTGAGGTAGGCGGCCAGCATGCACAACAGAACGTGGGCGCCGACGCGGCTGGCGAGGTAGTGGTAGATGAGCCGCAGGTCCAGGTCGTCGGCCTTGGTGAATCCGGAAGTCACGTTCCACGTATTTGAAGTTCTTGCAGGCGGTGATGGCGCCCGCGGAATCGATGGTGTCCTTGCTGACGCTGGTCAAGATGACGTAGATCCCGTCGAAGTCGGCCTCGGCGTTTATCTTCTCCTGATCGCAGCGGAAGGTGAACGCGGTATCAGTGATCTCGCAGAGGAAATGCTTGCCGACCTTGCGTTTATTGATGACCTTCCCGACTCGCTCCCCGATTGTCCCCGCGCCTTTCAGCCGGCCGGATGCTGCGATCCTGGACCTGATCGCATGAGCGGTCAATCACACCATCGGGATGATTGCCTGAAACAGCCGGGGCCGCCGGCAGCCCCGGTCACCAGGACCGTCCTCGCAGCACACACGCGGACCGGAATGCGCGGCAGGCCATGTCCGGGGCCGCCGGGGCGTGCCGCTGGCCCGGACAGGCCGCCCGTTCGGCTGCCTCCTTTGCGCTATCATGGGGCAGCAAGCGGCCATGGCGCCCCTAGTGTCCCGCGCCGTAAGTTCGCCGAATATTTCTAGCAGGGACTTCGCCCGATTGTAAGGTCTTCACCAGTGCTGATGATCTCTGATTTATGTGAATGATTTTAGGCGCGGGACACTAGTGTGCCGCACCTTAAATTCGCAATAAAATAGGCCAAGGCATGTCCATGCATGCGTGTCATGCCTGCAGGTAGGCGGATACCTCGCCAGAGTTGGTGACATGGCGAAAACGGGGCGGCCGAAGGGCAAATTGACGGTGACTGGTGCGGAGCGGGCCACGCTGCAGCGGTGGGCCCGGCGGGCGAAGAGCTCCCAGGCGCTCGCGCTGCGGGCGAGGATCGTGCTGGCCCGCGCCGAGAATACGGACAACAAGCAGGTGGCCGCAGCTTGGGGTGCACCAGGCCACGGTGGGCAAATGGCGGTCACGGTTCATCGAGCGCCGGCTGGGCGGTCCGTGTGATGAGGACCGGCCGGGCCGGCCGCGGTCGGTCACCGATGAGCAGGTCGAACAGGTGATCATCGACACGCTCGAGCGCACGCCGAAGGCCGCGCGCCGACCCCGCGACAAGGACCTGGCCGTAACAGGAAAGCAGTAGCCGCCACCAGGGGGGAACCCTGTTCTCGGCCCTGCCGTGCTCGACCCTGCCTTTCTCAACCCTCCGCCCGGCCGACCGGTAACGATGCTTAAGTGCGAGTGTCTGGGTCACGAGGAACCGGGGATGCGCGGCGTGTACGGCCACGTCAGCCCAGCGATGCGCGAGGAGCTTGTCGAGGGCGGAACAGAACGCTCCACACGGGCGACTCGTACATCCGCCAACGAGATGCCTCGCGCCCACCATGTTACCCAAGATCATCCCGCGTATATCCCGTGCGATCTCAACTGCTCTGTATCAGGCCGCCAGCAACGGGCTATCAGCTTGGGGAGTCACTGCCGGTCCTCGTTGATCACTTGCGGGGACGCTGACCTGCGACCTAGCGGCAGCGTCCCCGTGAGTGCCCGTGGAGTTACCGTGATCGCCCGTCCTAACGGGCACGTAACGAGCATGGTTGAGGCGGGCGCCGTGGGGAGCTGAACTGCGCTGCTTCGTACGCCTGTCCTGTTGATCATCCCTCTGCCGTAACCCGCCCGCCAGGGGTGCGGGCCGGGCCCCCGCGGGTTGATGGCGGGGTGATCAGGGCTCCACCTCAGGCACCATGCCAGCGCTCGGCCCGCAGGTGGCCGTCTGATTATCCCGGAGCCAGAGCGCCCCCGCCGGAGGCGTCATGGCCGTTCGTCGCTCGGTTAGACGCCGTCTGACGTGCGTTTACTTTGTCCTTGACGGTCTCAGTTCGCGGCGCTGACCTCAGCGTCCGGGGGGTCTGGCTCTTCCTGGAACGGTCACGTCTCCCCTGTCTGGTTCGGTTTCTGGCAAGTTCCTGGCAAGAGGATCGTAGGGTGGGTCTTGGGCGATTGTCGTTCGTGGGCGGCCTCGGGGCGGGGTCGCGGCCCGGTTGCAGCGGAGGTCAGGCATGCTGGCGATTCGGGCGGAACGCGGGTTTGACGGTGAGCGCCTCCTGCGAGGTGGTGTGGTCGTCTTGCTTGATGAGGGACGCATTGTCGCGGTGGGGCGGGATGCCATGGCCGTGCCCGCCGATGTGCGCGTGGTCGACTTCCCGGATGCCACGGTGCTTCCCGGGTTGGTTGATGCCCACGTCCACCTCTGCGGTGACGGCCGACTGGGTGCACTCGATCGGCTCCCCGAGTACGACGAGCCGGAATTGACCGAGGTGATCAGCAGGTCGTTAGCGGGTCAGCTCGCCGCCGGTGTGACGTCGGTTCGCGACCTGGGTGACCGTCGGGCGGCGGTGCTGGACTGGAGGAGTCGGTCCAATACGTCGACCGGCCCAGACTTATCGGCGCCCACGATCGTGGCATCGGGCCCGCCCATCACCAGCCGCGACGGGCACTGCGCGAACATGGGCGGGGAAGCGACGGGGCCGGAGCAGCTTCGGGCTGCGGTGCGCGACCGCGTCGAGCGCGGTGCCGACCTGGTCAAGGTGATGGCCAGTGGCGGGGTCATGACACCGGGCTCCGACCCGCTGCTGTGCCAGTTCCAGCTAGCAGAGTTACGCGTTGTCGTGGAGGAGGCGCATGCGGCCGGGTTACCAGTGACCGCTCACGCGCACGGCCTACCCGCGGTCGAGCGGGCCGTGGACGCCGAGGTTGACGGCATCGAGCACTGCACCTGCCTGACACCGTCGGGCATCCAGATGCCCGACCGGTTGCTGGAGCGGTTGGCCTCCCGCGGAACTGTGGTGTGTCCGACACTGGGCAAGGCGGCCGGCTCCACGCCGCCAGCGGCGGCCCTTGCCATCATGCAGCGCACTGGCGTGACGTGGGAGGCGCGGCAGGCCCTTGCGGCCCGGATGCACGGGGCAGGTGTGCGGCTGGTCTCCGGCAGCGACGGGGGCATCAGCACGCGAAAGCCGCACACCGTTCTACCCGAGGCAGTCGCCGACCTCGTGGCCGCTGGCGTATCGGCCGCCGACGCGCTGGCCACCGCCACCTGGTGCGCGGCCCGAAGCTGCGGGTTGGGCAAACACAAGGGCCGCCTGCGCGCAGGCCATGACGCCGACCTGCTTCTCCTCGACGGGAACCCGCTGGACGACATCGGCGCCCTCCGCCGCGTCTCCGCGGTGATCCTGAACGGGGCGATCCTGAACGGGGCCATCATCGACAAGACCGCCGACACAGAAGTGGGGTCGGCGTGACCCGACTCCTGTTCTGCAGGATCTCGGGTAATCGCCGTTCCAGGTCACATCGCCGGGACCTTGCTACAGAAATGCGCGGCCGAGTGCCGGGCATAGGATCGCGCAGCGAGTCGTAGGCACTCTTGACGAGGCACCTGCGATCGGGAAACTTGAGCGCGAGGACAATGGTCCGGCCTTAGTCGGCTCGCGGTTGTTGGGGCCAGGCTGGTCAGCGCTGTTGTTCAGGCTGGACGGCTCCACGTTCACGATCTCCGGCATAGAGGAAACACCTTCGCGGCCGAGACCGGCATTGAACCCGCACTATCAGCTTGGGAATCTGTGCGGGCATGATCGTCCCACTTCGGCGGGATGCGTGGAATGAGCAGTGGAATGAACTGTCCCGAATGAGTACCTTCGGGACATGGCGAGGGGTCACATAGAGCGACTTCGCAGCGGCGGGTACCGGGCCGTCGTGTACGCAGGCATTGACCCGGTTACCAGGAAACAGCGCTACCTGAAGCAGACGTGCCGCGACGAGACGGGAGGCCAGACGGCGGCCACGACGCTCTGGGCGGCCTGCTGAAGCAGGCGGGCAGTGCGTCCCGGACCGGGGCGGCGACTCTGGAGCAGGCCCTCCAGCGCTACCTGGAGGTCCCTGACCTGGAGGTGTCCACCCAGGGAGGCGCACGCGGGTTACATCCGGCGTACCGTTGGCCCGGTACTGGGAGATGTGCCGTTGCGCAAGCTGTGAACGGACACGCTAGACACCCTGTACGCCAGCCTGAGGAAATGCTCCCGGCTGTGCTCCCGCCTCCCCCGCACCGAGCACTACGCTGACGGCGAGCACGCCTGCGATGCGCGTTGCGGGCCACTGCCGATCCACAAGCACTCGAATTGCACCGGCGACCGGCCGAGCAGGTACGGCAGCACCGGCCCGATCCCCGCCCCGGTCGCTACCATTTTGCCGTGGGTGGCCGTCACCTTCGCGGCGACCAGATCGGCGATTGTCGCCTGCACGCTCCCACGGCTTGGCGCGACCACAACAGTCCACATGCCGCTTGTAGGAACAGTTAGCCGGACTGGTGATGCGTTGTAGTGTCCACCGTAGTAGGTGAACTGCCGGTTACAGCCGATGCTCACTGCGTAGGATCCCGGCGGCACGCTCGCCAATGATGACGCAGGGGGCCTGCGTATTGCCAGTGGTCACCCGTGGCATGATCGAGCCATCCGCCACACGAAGGTGGTTGACCCCATAGACGTTGAGATGGCCATCCACTACGGACATGGGGTCTCGACCCATCTTGGCTGTGCAGGTCTCATGCCACCATGATTCGGCGGCGTCGCGGACAAAGCGTTCGAGCGCGGCTCCTTTCAGGTTGCCTGGCATCACCTCGCGCTTGGCGAAGGGGCGAAGTGCGGCGGAGTTGCCGATCTCTCGGCAGAGTTGCACGTCGGCGATTGCAGCCTTCAGATCGTCTGGGTGCGACAGAAAATTGGCCTCAATCTCAACAGGGTCAGCCGGATTGGGCCCTGTTAAACGGAGATGGCCTCGGCTCTTGGGTTGGACGACGCCAGCAAACATGTGCCAACCACTCTCCGGCAGGCCAAACCGTGCGGCATTCTCGGCACTCGCTACGGGAACTTCCCCCAGGCCCCAGACCTCCGGAAGTCCCTGTGCGAAATGGGCGGGCGTTGCATAGCGTTGTTGATCTTCCATCGGGAGGAAGTTTCCCGCTATGGCACACAGCAGAAAATTCTTCATCATGGAGCACCTATGGATGAAGAATCTTGATGTTACTCATCGGTAGATGATTCGGAGATTTAACAAGCTTCCGCAGAGGCCTCGATCGCGTTCCCGCAGGTACTGGCCTTGCGCATCACGAAACTTCCGGAGTTCTGGGCCCGTCTGTATGTCCGGGCTCTCCATCTGAGAGGCGCTCTTCCAAAAGAAGGTCGCCTCGGCCATGTTGTTGCGCGGCGGGAGCGCCTCCTGATACTCCCAGACACAGCTAAAACCAGGATGGTCTTGGAAGTTCTTCCCGACACCCGGCAGATGTTGGACGACCGGGATGCCCAGGCGCTGCAATTCGGCTTGATCGCCAATCCCCGATTGCATGAGGACCTTGGGCGTCTGGATGGCGCCTAGCGAGAGCACCACCTCAAGTCCCGCACCAATGCGATGGAGCCTGCCGTTGTAGACCATCTCCACACCAGTGGCTCGTTTCCCCTCGAAGGTCAACTGGGTCATCAGGGCGTGTGTGAGAACCGTCAGATTGGGCTGGTCCATAACGGAGAAGGTATAGGAGCGGAACACGGATTGCCGTTTTCCATCGCGCACGAGCATGTCGAAGAGCGAGGCACCGCCTTCACCTTCCATCATGCGTAGCTATTCAGCAAGCGTCAGCGGTTTAGCGTTCGGTGTCTGGGCTGACCTTGCTGGCTGCGGAGCTGCTGGGGTTTCGCGGGCTGGGTGCGGCGCGGATGGGGTTGGCGGCGCGCCGGGGCGGGTTGTTGACTGGCGGGCCGGGATGGTGACTATTGCCAGGTGTGCCCGATGTGCCCGGTGTTCCTTCCGCAGAGGAGCTGTCAGCCCTGCCGGCTGCCGAGCTGGCGGCCCGGCTGACTGAGGCGTACAGGCTGATCAGCGAGCTGACCGCGCAGGCCGGGCGCCTGTCAGCACGGGTGGAAGATCTTGAGCGTCAGTCCCGCAGGGATTCGTCCACGTCGTCGCGGCCACCGTCGTCCGACAGCCCTTATAAGAAGAAGGACGCGGACCGGTCTTTGCGGGAGCGGGGGAAACGGCGGCCGGGCAAGCAGCCGGGCGAACCGGGGACGACGATGAACCTCGTCGATGACCCTGATGAGACGGTCTTCTGCCCGCCGGCCGCGTGCTGCGGGTGCGGCGCGGGCCTGGCCGGGGCGCCGGTGACGGCGCAGCGCCGTCATCAGGTCACCGATATCGTCCCGGCGCCTGAGCCGAGGGTCACCGAGTACGTGGCGCAGGCGAAGGAGTGCGGCGGGTGCGGGACGGTGACCGAGGGCGAGCTGCCAGCGCACGTGCGGGCGCGGGCCAGCTTCGGGCCGGAGACCTGCGCGCAGGCCGCGAACCTGACCGCTGGCCACCACATCCCGGTTTACCGGGCGACGCTGCTTTTGTGCCAGCTCGCAGGGATCGCCGTGTCCACCGGGTGGATGGCCGGGATCCGCGGCCGTGCCGCCGCACTGGTAGAAGCGAGCGGGTTCATGAACCAGGTCCGGGAGCTGCTGAAGACAGCCCCGGCAGTGCACGCTGACGAGACGCCCGCCCGCGCCACCGGCGGCACGCGGTACGTGCACCTGGCCTGCACCCGCTACCTGACCTGCATGCACACCGGGGACCGGTCAGCGGAGGCGATCGACGCCGGCGGCGTGCTGCCCGGCTACCGGGGCGTGATCGTGCGGGACGGCTACGCCGGGTACGGGCACCTGACCGATGCGCTCCATGCCTGGTGCGGGGTTCACCTGCTGCGCGACCTGAAAGGCCTGTACGACTTCGAGCCGGGCAAGCAGGAATGGGCTTCGCGGATGGCGGGCCTGCTGATCGAGGCCCGCGACGCCGCCTCGGCCGCCCGCCAGGCCGGGCAGTCCGCCCTGGACGCCGCGGTTCTGGACGACCTGGTCACCCGCTACCGGGAACTCGCCGCCGCCGGCCTCGCCGCTAACCTCTACCGCCGCACCACGACCGCGAAAGACGCCCGCCGGATCGCCCGCCGGTTCCTCGGCTTCGAGGACCTCATCCTCCGGTTCGCCACCCACCCTGACCTGGACATCTTCTCCAATAACGAGGCCGAGCGGACAATCCGGCCGGTCAAGGTCCAGCAGCGCAGCTCCGGAGGATGCTGGCGGACCCTGCAAGGGCTCGCCGACTTCCCGCTCGTCCAGTCATACCTGTCCACCGCCGCGAAATGGGGCATCAGCAAACTCGCTGCCCTCCGCGACCTGTTCCACGGGCACGCCTGGCTACCCCCCGGCCTCGAACCCGCCGGATAAGCCAGCACCACCCCGACCCGTCACATCAAGCCGCCAACGCTTGCTGAATAGCTACCATCATGCGACCATTCTGATTCTCAAAGGTGGCAATCCCGGCCGAGCGCGCTCCTTCCAGCATGGCAGAAGTGATGGGGTTAGGATCGGGGGCAGGTTGGACAAACACCGGCCCGCCGGTTCCGCGATACACCGGGTCCGCAGCGCCATGCCAGTCTTCGATGCGACGATAGATCTGTAACACCGATGCATAGCTCCACGCCGGATCTCCCACTTCTGAGGCAAAGAAATCCCAGTCGCTCTGGTGGCCGCGAGACCAGTTCATCAGATTAATGCTTGATCCGCCACCCAGGACTTTTCCCATCGACAAGGAAACAGAGCGACCGTTGAGATGAGGGTTGGGTTGGGCCTGGAAGTTCCAATCTCGCTCGCTGCCAAGGTTGAGAGGCCATTTGTCGGCATCCATGATACTCGGGACATCATCGTCGCCGCCAGCCTCCAGCAGCAGCACGCTGACGTTGGGGTTTTCGGCCAGACGACGCGCAACGACCGATCCGGAAGAACCCGATCCGCAGATGATGAAGTCATACTGCGGCTTGAGATCAGAACGCAGCTCGCGCTGATTGAGGCGAACGCGTTCGGCAAAATCGGCCCGAGGGAAATCCGGAAGGTGATTCATGTTTTCTCCTTTTCAAAAGGGTACGCAACGTGTTGCTGAGAAAACGCTTCAAAGATCTCTTGCCAAAGCTAGGGACATGAGCCTTGGCATTTCAGAGCTATTATTCGCGTCTTGGCGTTATGCGCGCCTTCGGTTACCACTTGGTATACAACCGGGAGCAAGGCTACAGAATGCTCTTTCTCTCCAGGAGTTTTCGATGAGATTTCCACCAAACAACGCTCCATTGCCCTCGTCACAGGGATGTAGCATGACTCCCACGAGGCTAACGGATGAGACTAAGAGGCACACCGCTTGCTCTCCCTGCATTCACTCTGCAGCCAGGCGCGTGTATGAGGCGCCTGGCCAGCCGGTCGACACCACGCTCGGAATCGGACGTGATCACACTCTCCTGGCCTGCCAATATGGCTGTCCAGGGGTGTCCACCCCCGGGGCGGCAAGGGCTCGCTTCGCTCGGCCCTCCGGGCAGACAGCCGCCCCGGAGAACCTGGGGTAGCCCATCGGGTGCCCGACTGAGGAGATGACCTCACGTCACACTCTGGACAGGTCGGCGTCTGGGCCGAACCAAGTTGGTGCCCCGCGCGATGGACGCTCTCTCTGCCCGTGTCCTGAGCACGCCCAGTCCTTATGGCAACCACACGTACAGCAACGAAGTACGGCTCTCCCCGGCTCTCAGGAATCGGCTGCTTATTCACGCGTAGGGTGATTCGGGGCATAGGCCACCGTGGACGAAGTCGATCATGGCCGTCAGGGCGGCGGCGGTACGGAAGCCCCGCGCCCGGGTGATCAGGGCGTTGACCTGGGCGTTCAGCGCCTCGGCCCGGCCGTTCGAGGGGCCGCCGCCGAGGGTGTTATGGATGGCGTCCTTGTAGCGGGACAGGGTCCTGGCGAGCCGGGTGAGCTCGGGGGTGCGGCACCGGTGCGCCCAGGCGGTCACGCCGCGCATCAGCGACTTGCCCTCGTCGCCCTTGACCTTGAACGCCTCGCGGATCTGCTCCTTGAGCAGGTACCCCTTGTACAGCGGCTTGTTCGTGACGGCGATCTGGGCCAGAGCGCCCCGCTGGCCGGGCGTCAGCTTGTGCTGGTCCTTGCGCAGTGCCCACATGCCGCCGCCGAGGGTGGCGGCCTCGTCGCCGCGCCCGGCGGCGCGCAGCTCCCCGGCGATCCGGCGGCGCAGCTCGTCCAGCCTCTCATTTGCCCACTTGACGACGTGGAACGCGTCCAAGCAGATCTCCGCTTGCGGTGCCTTCTCGCGCACGACCGGGTGGATCCAGTCCGCCCCGTCGGCGGACACGTGGGTCAGCAGCCCCGCCCGCTCCTCACCGAGGGCGCCGAAGAACGCCTCCACGGTGGCCTGGCAGCGTCCCTCGCCGATCCAGGCGACCCGCCCGGCGTCGTGATCGGTGACGATGACCAGGTACTTGCCGCCGCCCTTGCCCCAGGACTTCTCATCGATGCCGATCCGGCGCAGCCCGTCCAGCCGGTCCAGCCCGGCCGCGGCCTGCGCCGCGACCCGGGCGGTGACGTTCGCCAGCGCCTCCCACGTGATCCGCAGCTCCGCCGCGGCCCTCGTCCACGGCATGTGCGCCGCCTTCCACGCCGCGAACTCCTCAAACGGCCTGCTGAACCGGTCATCATGCCGCGCCCACGGCACCGCGGCGGTGATCTTTCCGTGCTGGCCGCACACGATCCGTGGCAGCCCCGATTCCAGGAACGTCCGCTTGCCGTGCACGTCCAGCGTCCGCCACCGCACCACGTCCGTTTCCACGGGCCTGCCGCGCTGCCCGCACTCCGGGCACCGGTACCGGGTCTGCTCGTCCGGCTCGACCACGATGATCAGCACCTTCTCCGGCGCGCGGTCCCTCCGCGGCCAGTGCTCGATGTACGTCCTCACCACGACCGCGTGCTCCGTATCGAGCACCTCATCCCACACCGACCCAGCCAACGTCCCGTCCCCTGCCCGTCGCCTACCGTCACCATCCGGCACGGGAGGCTACCGGGCCACGGACCGCCCGCTTTGGACCGACGCGCCGCAGATATCAGTAACGACCCCAAACCTGAGAGCCGGGGAGAGCCCGAAGTACAGCAGCCCTAGCGGAGATATGCCGACTCGCGGTAACCGTCGCTGACCCGTTGACCTGCGCTGATGCCTCACACTGACCGCGCCGCAAGTAGTTTGCACCCAGGTGGTCTGGCCGCGCTGGCCGCTTTTTGGCCGCACAACGACGCTCAACGTCGCTCCCTACTGCGCACCACTGAGTAGCATCTCGGCAGGTCAGTGGTGAAATAGGCAGGTCGCGGGTGCGCGTGTAGATCATTACGGAGCAGAAGGTTTGAGAATCGCGCCCAAGTGCCGAGCCTGCGTCCCGCAGTACGGAGGATCTGGCCGGTCGCCGCGTCGGCCGGGTTGCACGACGCCGGAGCTCACAGTCTGTGGGTAGGCCCTACCCACGCCACCTGCTCACCGAACTCGGCATGGGTCATCGCGTCGCCCCCCCGTGACCGTGCTGCCGATTGCGCCGGACGGCCGATGTGAGAGAGGCGTTTGAATTTGCGTCGGCGGCGTTAGAAGACCGACAGGATCGTCGACACCGCGACGGTCGTCGTTCACGATTAATTCATGGCTGGTTCACCGTCCTCCACTCTATTGCCGGTTCCGGCAATCCACCGGGACGAAGCAGCGCCCCGGCTGCGCGGAACGTGGATACCCGATGAGACCGGGCGACTCACACTGTGCTGGCAACTGATCGACCCGCCCGGCGGAACTCCCCCAGAGCGCCCGGAAAACCATCTCGTCGCGTAGTGGACTCCGGACCAGGGACGTCAAGATCCTCCAAGACAGTCCCGTAGTTGCCCTGGAATTCGAGAACCTACGAACTGGGCTTCGGGACGGAAGCCCAGGTTTGTGACTGCTGACCACCAAGGTTGACCACAACAGGGACCGATGCGGGCCGATCCTGGCGGACGCGCCGTGACTGCAAGCCCCCGGTGAGCGACGGTGGCCGACAGCCTGGGCGTATTTTGCATGCAGGCAGTCATTGGGCTGCGGACCAGACCCGGACTCAAGCACTGTGTTGCTTGGCATTAAGCGCAGCTGGCGCCGTAGGCGACCTACCGCCTCCGGAGCCGTTGGCTGTCAGTCGACACTTACATGTCAGCGCGTTCGTGTGCAGCACCAAAGTGCAGCAACCGAGCCGACGCCAAGCGGTCGCAAGCCGTCCCAGGCGACCGGCACACCCGCCCGAATGACCTCCAGCGACCACGCTGCCGGTAGTTCGCATCGAGGGGATCAGGTGTCGGGGATCTTGCCGTTGGGTTGGCCTGAATTTGGCCGACAACGCCGCGCAGCGCCGCACGACGACGCGAGCCAGTCCGGACTTCCGAAGATCATGAGCACACGATCGCGTGAAAGTGGCTGTTGACCTGGGCGAATGGCAGGCAGGCGTGATCGGGGCGTGTTACTACAGGCTGGTGGCGACGGTTAGTCCGCGGGCGGGGTGAAGTCGAAGAACTTCGGCGGTTCACGCAGGTCAAGGGCATGCAGGATGGCTTGCTGGCCGGGGGTGGCCGCGGACCGCTGGGCGACGCGGCCGTCGGCGGTGGCGAGGGTGACCAGGTGCATGCGGTCCAGTTCGTGGCGCAGGTTGCGCCAGGTGCCGGCGGTGGCGTTCTCGGCGACCCGGATGAGCAGCAGCGCCAGCCAGCACAGCTGGACGTGGCTGCGGATGCGGTCCTCGCGGTAGTGGAAGACGGGACGCAGCCCGAGAGCGCCCTTCATGTCCCGCCACCCGCGCTCGACGGCGATCAACTGCTTGTAGGCGGCGGCGAGATCGTCGTGGGTGAGGGTGAAGTCGGAGGTGCGCAGCAGCCACTTGCCGTCCAGATGGGCTTCGCGCTTGATCGCGCCATGGTCGGTGCGCAGCAGCCCGGTCTTGGTGCGCCGCAGGAACCGGCGCAGCCCTGGCTTGGTGCGCAGCTGCCCGGCGAGCTCGTCGCGCTTGCCCGCGGGCGGCGTCCGAGCCGTCGATGAGCCCTTCGAAGTGGGTAACGAGCCGGCCGCGGACGGCCTTGTCCCGTTCGGCGGTCTCGGGGTTGTGGCAGATCACGAACCGCCCGGCCCGGACCCCCTGCTCCCGGGCAGGCACCCACACCTCCTTGACCCGCAGGTTCCCGGCCACGGTGTGGTAGCGGCCCTGGCGGGCCAGCGCCGCGGCGGCCGCGGCGTTGGTGTGGCGGAGCTTCCCGGCGTGGATGTAGTGCCCGCCGCCGCGGGTGAGGTAGGCCCGGTTCGCCTGCGAGGCGAACCCCCGGTCGGCCACCCAGACCAGGCGGCGCAGGTTCCAGCCGTCCAGGCCGTCCTTGACGGTGCGGATGATCTCCTGATCGGAGGTGTCGCCGGGGAAGGTCCAGCAGCGCACCGGGATCCCGTCACGGGTGACCGCCATCGCGATGACCACCTGCGGCAGGTCGCCGCGGTGGTCCTTGGAGTGCCCGAACGTGCGGGCGCCCGATACGGCGGGCTTGCTGGTCTCGTCATCGGCGGGCTCTTCGGCCAGCCCGGCGAGCTCGCCGGCGACCTCGCACTCCCGTAGGTGGAGGTGGTGGCTGCGAAGACGATGTCCAGGTCCAGGTCCAGGTTGAGCAGGTGCGCGACCGAGCCGAAGATCTGGGAGGCGATCTCGTCGAGGGCCGCCAGCAGGAAGTCCATCGCCGCGTGGGCGGCGTCCTCGCTGAACCCCGGGCAGCCCCCGGCCGCGACCCGCCCGGTGACCCCGCGGGTGGCCGCCAGCTTGGAGCCCGGTTCCAGCGCCCGCTGCGCCACCAGCGCGAAGATCACCCGCTCGGCAGCCTCCCCGTCCAGCCGCCGGCCCGCCGCCACCTTCCGGATCGCACGGCCGATCTCCAGCCGCTCCCACAGCTGGCCGAGCACCCACGCCCCGCCCAGCCGCCGCGAATCGATCACTTCGACCTGGCCCGCCGCCGCGGCCACCGCCTGCTCCGGGTTCGAGGAACCGGGAGATCGAGGCGACCAGCCGGGCCAGCCCCTCCCGGCCGGCCCTTGTCGGCCCGGCCGAAGTTGTGGATCACCTTGGCGACCGGGCTGCCGGTGCGCGGGTGCCGCTCGTTGTGCGCCAGCTGCAAGTAGGACACCACGGTGTCCTTGTTGACCCGCCGGGTCTCACGCAGGTACACGCCTACAAGTCAAGCCATCGCAGCAGCCCAGCACCAGCGACACGCCGGATAGCGTGTGCCTACAGCAATTCGCGGTCAGCGCAGGCCCACAGGCCCATGACCAGGGCAGACGCTCTCGATCAAGCCCTCATGTGCCTGCGATCTTCGGAAGTCCGGCCAGTGAGAGCCATCCTGGCAGGCCAGCCGGGCATGTGCCTGGTCGTGGGTAACCGTGGCCAGTCTGCGGATCAGAGGCTCTCTGAGGTCACCCTGTTCGATACAGTGATCGCCAACCCCCTCGCCTTGCCAGCTATTTCCTTACCGGCGAATTCCTTACCGGCGAAAGCGGCGGTCGGAGTCACGTTTCAGCGGTGTTCGCGGCCGGGCCCACGGGGCGGGAAAGTCACGTAGCGCCGCTGTTACGGCTGGAGCGAGCACTGACGAGCACTGCCGCGTTGGTGGGCGTGTCGGCTGTGTGCAGGTAGTGATCGATGCCGGGGAGCAGGCACCGCAGGGGACCCGTGGCGTGCGCGGGTGCGACCGGCAAGCAGCGGCGGCAGCCTGGCGCAGGGCACATTGGTGTCAGCGGTGCCGCAGGTCACCAGTACCCGGGTGTGCGCGGGCAAGCGTACAGCTACGGCGGGTGGGTAGATCGCGTCGTCGCTACCCAGGTAACGGGCGTCGGCTGAACCGTCCGGCCGCTGGTGCAGGCGCGCCGGTATGCCCCGCCTGCCCTATAACGCTAAGTGCACGGCGGCCGCCCATCATCTCGGTGACCAAATGCTCTCGGTCTTGCTGGCGTTCAACGCTCTCCTTACCGCAGGTCAGAATGTGCTACCCCCAGGTCACCTGACTTGGAAACCATTTGGGGAGCACACGTCGCGCGTCAGGAGTCTGAGGACGGGGCAGCTGGTTCCCATCCTGGGCCTTGTCTCCCAGCAAGCGGCCGTGGGATTGAGCAGGGCGCGACGGAGATCTGGACCATCATCACGTCCGGTGAGGCGGATCCGGCAGGCAAGTCACTTTTCCGCGACGATGGTCTGGCTATTCCCCCTCTGTAGGCACGAGATCCCCGGCTGCCACCACGTCGTCCTGCCCGGAAATGTCGTCCAGGCTGCGGCCGGCAGGCTCGGGGAGCACCAGTGTCAGGAGCGCGCCGAGCACCGACACTCCTGCCGTCAGCAGCAGAGTGCGGCGCAGACCCAGCGATACCTGGAGCACCGGGAAGAGGAAGACTCCGATGAACGCCCCGAATTTGCCGACGCCTGCCGAGATCCCGTGCCCGGTGGCCCGGACCGAGACCGGGTACAGCTCGCCGGGCAGCACGAATGTCGTCACGTTCGGCCCGAACTCGGTGAAGAAGTAGCTGATCCCGTAGGCTACGAGGAACGGCAGCACGGCGGTGGTCATGCCAGGCACCAAGGCGATGACCGCGAAGCAGAGGGCCATCATCACAAAGCCGATCAGCTGCAGCCGCCGGTGCCCGACGCGATCCATCCGGGCGATCGCGAGGATATAGCCGGGAACCGCGGCGACGACGAAAATGGCCAGCTGAATGGCGATCGTTGCCGTGGTCGACGACCTCGGCGAGATCAGCCCGATGATCTGCGGCGTGGAGATCGTGTTTCCGTAGTAGGCGTAATCGAGCAGGAACCAGCACCCGGCGGTTCCGGCCAGCATGACGAGGAACCTGCGGTTGGTTAGGAACGCCCGCAGCCCCATCCGGTGCCGGGCGGTGCCCCGTGTGCTCCCCTGCACTGTGCCGCCGCTGAATGCCGACAGCTGGCTTTCCGCGTCAACGCTACGGCCCTGTACCTGCACCTCGTAACGTGGCGACTCGGGCATCTGGCGGCGCAGGTAGATGACGGCCGCGGCCGGGACGGCGCCCAGTGCCAGCAGGACCCGCCACGCGATGTCGGTGCTCGTCCCGGCGCCGAGCAGCGCGAGCGCGATGAGCGGCCCGACGATGAGGCCAAGCGCCTGGGTGGAGAACACCAGCCCGACAAGCCGACCCCGGTCCTTGCGGTTGGCGTACTCGGTCATCAGCACGGCGCTCACGGGGTAGTCACCGCCGACGCCGAGCCCGAGCAGGAACCGGAACCCGATGAGTACCCAGAACGATGGCGCCAAAGCAGAGCCCAGTGCCGCGACCACCATCATTGCCGCCACCAGCCAGTACACGCGCTTGCGACCGACGAGGTCAGCGATCCGCCCGAAGGCGAAGGCGCCGAGGACGGCGGCACCCAGCATCGTGGCGTTGAGCACGGCAAGCCTGCCCGCGCCCAGATGCCACTCCTGCTTGATCAGCGTCGAGACGATCCCGATGACGAACAGGTCGTAGGCATCGGTAAAGAATCCCATGCCAGACACGAGCACAGCGCGCAGGTGAAACCTGCTCAATGACGCGTCATCGAGCGCCTCTATCAGATCCCCGGACCGGGTATCGACCACTGACGTCCCTTCGACTGACACAACCTGCGTTCACGGTTGCTGCAGCCGACCGGGCCGCTAGCGCCGTTCCCCCCGACCCCGCGCCGCGAAAGTACTCAGCTCAACCGACGTACCACCGACTTGTGAGTGAACAAACAGTGAACCGTAGATGGCCAGTCACAGGCGGCGCCCCGTGACTGTGCTGCCGATTGCGCCGGACGGCCGCCGTTATAGAGGCGTTAGAACCAGCGTTTGCAGTGTTAGGAGACCGACAGGATCGTCGACATCGCGACGGACGTCGTTCACGATCAATTCATGTCTCGTTTACCGTCCTCCAGTCCGATGCTGGCAATCCACCGAGACGAAGCGGCGGTCAGATCCGCCCGCCGAGTCCACCGAACGGCGTCCTCGACGCGGCGCGACGACACCTGGAACGCCGGTCAACGAAGCGAGGCGCCGCTGAAGCGGGCCGACCGCAACTTCGCTGAGCTGCTACAGGAACTGCGGGTCGCGCAGACCGGCGTTCAGATCCTGTTCGCGTTCCTGCTCAGCCTGGCGTTCACCGACCGATTCGCCACGCTGGGCGCCACGGAACGCGACATCTACATCGCCACCCTGGCCGCCTCCGCCTTGACCGGTGCCCTGTTGGTCGCACCGGTCATGGTGCACCGCCTGCTGTTCCAGCGCGGGTTCAAACGCGAGCTGGTCCGGATCGGGCACCGGTTCGCAGTCGCCGGGCTGTGCGGGTTGCTCGCCGCGGTCGTGGGCGGCCTACTGCTGGTCCTCGAAGTGTTCTTCGGTGGCTCCGCCGCCGTGGTCACTGGTGCGGCGCTCGCCGCGCTCTTCGCGTCGCTGTGGGCCGGACCCGCGCTGTGGGTAGCACACCGCCACCCCGGGGCGCATCTTCCCGGACAGCCACCGGCGGTGGCCACGGCGGCTCCGGTTGCCACGAGCGGCAATCCTCCGGCGGCGCCCCGGCCGCGAACAGCGCACCCGCGCCGACCGGCAGCAGGTGCTAGGCGGCAAGCCCCCCGACACCCTGGCCTGGCGGCACGACCTCGCGGCGCCTACGCGACGGCGGGACGGCACGGCGAGGCAATCGCGTTGTATGAGCGCGCGGCGATACGGGTGATACGTAATCGCACGGCCGACACGCCCAACCGCGACGCCGCTGACGTGAGCATGGCGAAATAGGACCAAGCGGCACGGGCAAGACAGGCGTCGGATGGCTTATAACGGCCGCACCCGCTTCCGGTCGTCGGGCCGTGGGCTGCCCTGCGGTCTGGGTCGGCTCGTCGTCGGGCAGACGGGTAGGCGGAATCGACGACAACCGTGACAACGACGACAACCACTGGCAACCGTGAGCACCCGCCAGGCACCTTCCACACTGGGCCGTTTCCTGTGGCCAGGGTGAAACAGGGAACGGTGCAGCAGGCCGAGTATCCGACTCTCTGTAAACCGTCGGCTTTCGCCTCCCCGAACCCCGGACCTGCTACCAGTTGGGGAGATGACCCCTGACCAGTGCAAACGCGGCCAGCGGCTGTCGGGTTCCGGCCGGTTTCGACGGTGGCTAGCGGTGCCTCATGCTGGGCCTCGGTCGCTGCCTGCCCCATGTACGCCCGAAGTTTGCTCGGGCGTTATGCCAGGTCAGCCGTCCTCCAGCGTCTTCTGAATGCGGGCGATGAGCCTTGGCTCAACGTGCGGGGCGCTCCCAGGGCAGGCGCAGGTCGGCGGCCAGCGGCCGGGCGAGACGGAGCTGGGCATGGCAGGCGATGATGAGCCAGGTCCACCGGTCGGCGGCGGCCGGGTCACAGATCTTCGGGGCGGTCCAGCCGAGGACCTGCTTAAACAGGCGGGAGGTGTGCTCGATGGCCGGACCGGCGCAAGAATGCCTGCCAGCACCGGTCCACGTCGGCGGGCGAGGCGCCGGTGGCTGACCACCACAGCCATACCGGCTTGGGGTCACGGTCGCCGGGCAGGTGATCGACCTGCGAGCGGATTAGGGTGCCGTCGATGACCGGCAGCTCGCCGTCGTGCTGCTGCCAGGCGGCCCGGCTGGTCAGCCGGGGATGCAACCGGTCCCATGACTGGGCCACGGCAATGCCGTACCGGGTGGTCTGGGTGACCGTGGCGACCAATCGATGGGTCAGGGCCGGCAGCAGGCGGATGTACTCGTTGAGGTGGGCACCGATGCACCAAGAGCCGATGATGTCCAGCTGCCGGTAGACGATCTGATGGGGGTGTTGAACCACCTGTTCCCGCCGTCGGTTTACTGACCGACGATCAGTACGAGCCGCTCCGGCGCTGCCAAAAGGCCGCGGCGGTGGTTGCGGTCCTACCGGGCATGGTTCCGGAACAGTCATCGTGCCTGGCCCGGCCGCATAAGTGCTCCAGTTCTGGGAAAGGGAAACGAGTGGCCGACTCGAAGGACGCAGGTTATGCGCTGGCTGGGGTGGATGTTCCCGATCTTGGCCGCTGCGGCGGCACTAGTCATCAGCCCTGCTTCCGTGATGGCGGCAACAACCTACTCGGACTCGATCAGCGGGTACGAGTACGCGGCGACGTCGACACACGGCAGCTTCGCCGGCATGGCGTCGGGTGCTCTGTTTGGCGCCTGGTCCGCAACTGTGGATCACGCCCCGCTCGGCGCCTCTGCCACGATCAAAGGTGGCGACTTTCACCTCGCTACCTACGTGCACGGCGCTACCTACCTGCACGGCACTCCCACCGGGGTCAGCGGTGACTTCACCGGAGGCACAGTCAAGCAAGTGTCCGGTTTCACCGGATGCGTCAACCAGCAATATGCGGTGGCCGGTGTTTGGGCGACGTGGGCTTTGGTTCAGCCGGCAACGGCACCGGCACCTTTGCTGCCACGCTGACGCACTACCGCACGAAGATCTTCGGACATTGCATGACATACTCCGCGAGCGTCAGCGGATCGCTTTCGCTGGCCCCATCCTGATGCCACACTGTGGACCTCCGGTGATCTTGGAGGCTCTGATCCCTGGGAGGATGCAGGTGTTGACGGCATGTTTATTTGGACAGCAAGTCGTGATCAACGGCAGTGTTCTTTAGCGTTCGCCCGGGTGAACAGGTTGCGGTGATAGTGGGTTGCGATAGCGCTGCCATGCCGCGCCGGGCAGCACGGCGGCGATCGCGTTCACCAGGCCTCCGGCCGAGCGCCTGGCCAATGCGCATGGCCGTGCCTGCCCGGTGGACGTACAGCTTCAAGACGCCGGAACGCTGACCTGTGATCGGCCAGGCTGGCGTGTCTTGTCCCGGCCGCCGCGCCGCTTGGCCTGGCGCTTGCAGCGGCGCCGGGCGCCAGCGGACCAGCGGACTAGGCTGCGGCTGTAGGTGATCGCGAAGGCCAAGCCGCGGCGAAGGGCCCTGGATGATGCCGCGCACATCATCCAGGGCCCTGACCGCTGCGCCAGCGCCAGGGGGTTACCCGGCGCAATCTTGTGGGTTACCCAGATGTTTACCGGCTTCTTGCGGGGTTTTCGCCGGTTTTACCGGGGGTGTCCCAGCTTTGTAATCTTTGGTTACCGCCGAGTCAGGAGCATTTCACGGGCCGCCGTGTCGCGGGTGCGGGCGTTGCCGCGTGGGGCCGAACCCTTGCCGGGCACTTGATCCGCTTGCCGCCGGTGCCGGTGACTACCACACGGCAACATGGTGCGCCTGCGCCCGGCCCCGCCACGGGAACAGGGACCACCCGGGCCGGTGGACGAGGCAACCGGCAACCATCACATCGGTCTGGCGGGCCACCCCGGGCGGACCCGCTAACAAGACGCGCCGCCGCCCGCCCAGGGGTGTAGGGGCTGCTCGTCAATCACACGCCCGAGCTACGCTACATGTTCGACGTCCGGGTCCACCTGAACCCGCCCGAGGAGCTTCGCCGGCGCTGGAAAGTGACCCGCGACTGCTCCCGTCGCGGCTACTCAACAGGCGCCAAGTGCTGAGCGAGCTCGACCGCCGCGAGCGCGACTTCGAGGCGTTCATCCGCCCCCGGCGGCACTACGCTGACGTGGTCGTGTCGTTCATGCCGGGCCGCTCGCAGGAGGCGCCGGTGTGATGACATCCGCTCGGTCGGCGGTGGTCACCGGCACCGACTCGCGGATCGGCCGGAGCATCGCTCGAACGCTGCTTGCGCATGGCTGGCGGGTCGCGCTGGCCGGACGCAGGCTGGGACGCGCTTCAGGAGACGGCCGCGGACTCAGCTTCTGCACTGGTGGCCGGGACTGATGTCAGCGACCCGGATTCAGTGCGGACGCTGTTCGAGCAGGCTCAGACGCAGTTCGGACGGCTTGATCTGCTGGTGAACAACGCCGGCACTTCCGGCCCTTACGGGTCCGTGGATGAGATCGATGTCGGCGAATGGTCGCAGACGATCGCCACCAACCTCACCGGCGCGTTCCTTTGCGCCCGTCATGCGGTGCGGATCATGCGCGCACAGCTTCCGCGCGGCGGCCGGATCATCAACAACGGCTCGATTTCCGCACACAGCCCGCGCCCGGGCAGTGCCGCAGACACCGCGAGCAAACACGCGATCACCGGCTTGACCAAGTCCATCGCCCTCGACGGCCGCGCCCATGACATCGCGTGCGGTCAGATCGACATCGGCAACGCGGCCACCGAGACCGCGCGCGTCACGAACGGAGTTCCACGGGCCGATGGCCGGATCATGCCGGAGCCGACGTTCGATCCGGCTGGTCCCCGGCCTCATCTGCGCGCTCAAGGCCAGAGGCGCATGATATGGCCGTGCCGGTCAAGCAGGACGCTGGCTGTGGTTTCATCGAGCGGGCTGATGCGATCGACATGGCCTGGAGCTGGCGACGCGCATCTGCGGCATCCGGCCGGAATCTGCGCATCTGTCACGCAGGTCTGTACGGCAAGTCCCATACACAAGAGCGCAACCCGGTGAGGCTGGTCTTTTGCCCCTGCCGTCCCCGCCACCCCGGCGCCTGGAGGGCCCGCCCGTCAGGGTTGCGGGTCGAGCCCGTGCTCCGGGAACACCGCCGCTCGGGTCGCCATGATCGCCCGATCCACGTGATCGGCCGGATCGTAACCATGCTGGAACGGTATGAACACGGCAGGCTCCCCATCGGTCATGCATTCCGGCGCGCGCTCACCGGTGCGCGCCTCGGCGTACTTGCGCCACGCCGGCGGTGTCTGCGCGCCGACGTCAACCGGCAGGCCGGCCGCCTCGGCGAGCAAATGGGTCCAGGCTCTGGGCACCACCTGCACGAGGACGTAGCCGCCGCCGCCGATGAGCACCCAGCGCCCGCCCGCGCTCTGGTGCGCCAGCTGGTGCACCGCGGCGTAGGCGACCCGCATCGCATCGACGCTCAGCCCAAGATGGGCGAGCGGGTCGAGCCGGTGGCCGTCGCAGCCGTGCTGGCTGACTAGCACCTGCGGGCGGAACTCCCGCAGCAGCGGCGGGACGACCGCATCGAAGGCCCGCAGCCAGCCCGCGTCACAAGTGCCGGCAGGAAGGGGAACGTTGACGGCGTAACCGGTGCCCGCACCCGACCCGGTCTCATTCGAAAGGCCGGTGCCCGGGAAGAGAGTGCGCGGATGCTCGTGCAGGCTGATCGTCAGCACCCGGGGGTCGGTGTAGAAGGCCTTCTGCACGCCATCGGCGTGGTGCACGTCGAGGTCGACGTAGGCGATCCGTTCGGCGCCCTGGGTGAGCAGCCATTTGATCGCGATCGCGGGATCGTTGTACACGCAGAACCCGCTGGCCGCGTCGCGCATTGCATGGTGCAGGCCGCCCGCCAGGTTGGCAGCGTGGCCGGCCACGCCCGCCCAGACAGCGCTCGCCGCGGCAACACTGGCGCCGGCGACGAGCGCGGACGCGTCGTGCATCCCCACGAACATGGGATTGTCCGCCGTGCCGAGGCCGACCGCGCGGTCGGGCATCGCGGCTGCCCGGCTGGCGCGCCGGACGGCCGCGATGTAGGCGGGGTCGTGCACGAGTTCGAGCAGCGCGTCGCCGGCCGGCTCGGGGACGGCCACCGACACCCCCGGGGCATCAAGCACGCCCATCTCGCGGGCCAGCGCCATCGCCAGCTCGACACGGACCGGGGCGAGCGGATGGCCGGGCCCGAAGTCGTAGGCCGCGAGCGCGTCGTCCCAGACCACCTGGAGCTTTTCGCCCATTGCGCCGCCCGCCAATCCCCGGCTACTGTTCCGCGCCCAGTTCGCGGCCGCGGTCGCGTGCGGCCTCGATGGCCGGGACCACCGCCTCCGCCGTCGGTGTTTCGGAGAAACACCGACGCGACAGCGCGGTCGCCGCGTCCCGCGGTGGCTCGGGGATGCTCAGCACCTTGCCGGCTGGGCGCAGCAGTTCCCCGGTGCGGTGCAGATGCTCCGCACTGGCGAAACGCCCCGCCGATATCACGCTCATCACCTCGTCCACGAGCACAGGCGTGTTCGACATGATACGGACCACAGGCAGATCATGGCCCAGCCTGTTCTCGATGAAACCCTGAAGTGATACCGGCCGCCCGTAGAGCAGCCCCGAGATCAGGGCCTCACCCTGGGCAGCTTATTTGCCCGGCCGGAGCCACCGAAGGCGGGCTTCCCACCGCAGGAGTGGCGACCCGGCACTGACAAGCGCACGCCGACGTCAACAGCCCGCAGCAGCCGTAGCCAGCACCGCCCCAGGTTAATACGCCGTTTCGGCAATGAACGATGATGATCACTCACGGCCTCTCCCGCCGAGGCTCTCTAACCCACCTGAAGAATCCATCATCTGTCAGGCAGGAAGAAGCTCCTGACCGCATGGCTGGACGGTGCAGCCTGAAATCTTGTTCAACTGTCAAAGTCATCGACCCAACGGGGTCGCTAGCTGCTGCCAGCTTCATGGGATGTGACACGGGTCGTGGCCGGTCATGATGACGCTGCCGCGCAGGGACCGCGGGTGGCCTGCACCGCTGTTGCGACCATATGCGCGTACAGTTTCGCCCCTGACGGGCGGGGATGCACATCGTCGTCCCAGAGCAGGCCGGTGTGGTGCTCGATGGTCGCGAACCAGTTGGCGAGCACGATATTGGTGTGCTGGCGGACGGCGGCGAGCACCGTGTTGTCCCCGTTCTGCCACGGCCGGGGCGCGAAGGTGTTGACGAGCACCAGCTTGCGGTGCGGTCCTATCGTGGTGAGCAACTGGCGGATCTGGCCCGTGGTGACGGTCCCGTTGGTGCCGAGCCCCAGGACGAGCACGGGACGGAGCCTGCCGGTGTCGGCGAGCCGTTGCGCGACGGTGAGGCCGGCGCTCATCTGCCGGCTGATCACCGCATCTATGGAGATCCCTTTGAGGGCAGCCTGCAGCTGCGGGGCGGCCGCGAGCATGACCGAATCCCCGATGGCGGTGAGCTTCGAGCCAGGAATCTTCGACTGGGCTGCCTGGAGGTCGCCGCCGGGTGTGCTGGCCGGGGTCGGCGCAATGTTGTGTTCTTCACCACTTCGAGGCGAGAGGAAACCCCATGGCAGATAATGGGAGGGGAAGATATTAGAAAGGCCCTCCGGTAGCTAGTCAGCCGGGAGCCGCCGGAGCGGGCGGCCCTGGGGAGGGCGGTCACGCGGCGGCAGCAGCCTCAGGTGTGAGGGCTGGCGGCCGCCGGGGCCCGGTGGTGAACAGTTGGCGCAAGGGCGCCGAGCTTGCCGGTACCCCATTTGGCGGCGGTGGATAGGCAGGACCAGCCCGGCCAGGGTGCAGCAGTCGCCGGAACTTCGTTGCTGGGCTTACGAGTGGTGCGCAATTGCGTGATCAGGGACTAGCCATGATGATCGCGGCGTGTCGGTCATTGGATAGCGGACGGCCGCACAAGATCAGGTGGCCGGTAAGGGTGGCGATGCGGGTCGGCCGGGCGGGAGGGTGCCTGGTATCCGCCGGCGGATATCCCGCCGTGGTGTTGCCCGACACCGGCTTCCTTTGCCTTCTTTTGGCCTGATGGTCTCGTTTGACTTGGAAGATCGCCGGGTATCAGCGCAGGCGGGAGTGTCTGCCCGCATCAGGATGGATTTCGTCGTTACCAGCCACTGCGTATCGGTACGTTCTGGATGTTCTCGGAGTTCTATCGGGGGGAGGGGCATTCATGCGGCCTGGGCGCTGCGCGGTTCGGCAGCGCGGCGGGCGATACTATCCGGTGCTTCCTCAAGCAGCCAGTTTCCTGTATCGACGGTGATCACCGGCTGGATCAGGCATCCGCTCGGTCAGGGGGATTAACGTGACAACGCCCGGTGAAGGAACAGGTGGCGTTCTCAGCCAGTACGATGACACCGATGTTAACTACCTGAGCTACTGGACGGCCCGCCGGTATGAGCATCGCGCCGAGGTCCCTGCCACCCTGCACGACGATGGATCATCGATGTCTGGCAGGCCCACAATCCTGTTCGCGTGCCGCACCAACGTCGGCCGAAGCGTGACCGCCAAGGTGCTCGCCGAGCACTATGCCGCCAGCGCCGTCGAGGTGTTCTCCGCCGGGTCCGAGCCCGGCGACGCCGTCCACCCCGAGGTCGCGTCGGTACTCGCCGACCTCGGGGTGGACCGCACGCAAGCTCCCCACGGGGTTCGATCCGAACGGCCGCTACGACATCGTCGTGACGATGGGCTGCGGCGATACCTGCCCGGTCTACCTCGGCGCCCGATACGGACTGGACGCTCGACGACCCGAAAGGCCAGGACGAACCTACGGTGCGGCGGATCGTCGCCGACACCGACGGGGCCGGGTGCGCCAGCTCCTCGCCAGCCTCGTCCCCGGCCTCCCGCCGCGCATGTCAGTGCTCGGCGACGCCAGCATGCGTTCGCGTTCCTGAGTTCGGCCGCCCGTTTCGCCGAGTGTCGCGCTCGTGAAGCTCACGGCGGCGCACAGATTCCAGGGCGTAGAGCAGTTGCTTCGGCACTCTGGCGACGGTCGACGCGGAGTCCTGCGCGGTGCTGGAAGACGCCGTTGAGGGAGGCGCAGTCAGGCCACTCGCCGCGCAGGTGTCCGCCATCCGCCGGGCTCCGCGCCCCGTCGTGGACTGGTTGCTGACGCTCATCCCAGCTGGCTAGGAGGCCAGCGGGGTGAGCAGGTCGCGTAGCTGCGCGGGTGTCGGCACGCGGCCGGACACCACGACCTTCTCGTCGACAACGAGGGCAGGAGTGGACATGATCCCGTAGCCGACGATGGTGTGGTAGCGATCGGTGCCGCCGCGGAGCGGAGCGCCGGGCAGATGGCGCCGTGGTACCGCCGAGTAAGGGACGTGAGTGAGAGCTCGCTGGGGGTAAGAGGGAGAGCCCGCGGACAGTGGCCCCGGGCGGAAGGTGATCGCGCTCAACTGGCCACGGACAGCCGGGCGTTGCCGGCGAGGCTGTCCAGCTCGGACTCGCCCCAGTTCTGGTTGCAAGACAAGTTCGAGGCGGCGAAGTCCGAGCTGGGCGAGATCATTCAGTCAGGATGGCGACGGTGCTTTCGCGCGCGATAACGCTGTGCATCATCATCGCCACACTGGCTGCGGGCGGTGCAGACACCGTGTCTCCCCTGGTAAGGAAGTACTATTTACTCCTCCCCAGTATCTCAGGGGTATAGTTACGAATTGTAACGGCGGTGTCTCCGCAGGTCACTCACCGTGCGGAGCGGTTCTAGATACCCCTTCCCGAGGCCCAGATCAATAGCCCAGGCCCAGCCGCCCCCCGGCCGGTACAGGTACAGCATCCGGCGCAAACCTCGACCACACCCCCGCCTGGGCCGACGTCTGGACAGTGCCCAGAACGTCTTACCTGGGTGGCTTCACCACTACCCCAGGTGCTGCGACCAGCAGGGACGGTGTCTGGTGCCTTCCTAGGCAGCTGAGCTCGTCGAGGACATCTCCCCCGCCGCCGCGATAGCAACCGGGCGACAAGGAGAAGCCGGGTGGCCCGGCCGACGACGAGACCCCGTCACCGAGGAGGCGACGGGGTCTCGATCAGGGTCTGGTCAGCAGCCGTCGCTAGCCCACGGGGATCTTCCCATCTCCGCGTAGAGCTTCTGGAATGCTGCGTACTGGGTGGCCACGCTAGCGTTCTGCGGTGCCCCGGAGTAGCCGAGGCTGGCCCAGGTGCTGGGCAGGAACTGGAACAGGCCACCTGCGCCGGACGAGGGGTTGACCGCGTACGGGTTGCCGCCGGACTCGCGTGCGATCACGCACGACCGGTAGTCCTGGGCGGCGATGGCGGTCCGGTATGCGGTGAGCTGTGCGCGGACAGGCGCCGCCGCTGCCTGGTGGTGAGCTGTTTGGGCTGGGTGGTGGGCTGATGCCTGGACTGTGGGAATAAGTCCCGCCAGGGCTAGACCAATGATTGCAGTGGCCCCTAGGGTGACCTTCAACGAGTTCGAACCTCCTGATGCAGGGTGGTAATTCGTAGGGGCCGGGGGTGCTCGCAACGCCACCGGTCCCATTTGTTTGTGGGCAATGTGTCCCGCTTGGGGCACATTCGTCCGACCTTTACGTATCTCGCGCGTGTGCGCAACCCCGCGGTGGGTGACCTGGGCCACACCTGCCCGATTGGTCATGGCCGCGCGGGCGCCCCCACCAGCGCGTTCGCACGGCGGGACAGTGTCGGCGGGTGCGGAGGAATGTTGCGGTAAATCCGCGCGGTGCGCATCCGAGCACGGCGCCGTGTACCATCGTGGGCAGGCGGCGGAGTTCATGTCCACGGGAGCGGTCGGGCAGCTGGAGAGGCGCACCGTGATGGTCTCCGGCAGCCGCGACGAGAGGGTGCGTGTGTAGGACGCGGCTCCGGCGCCTCCCTGGCCGACCCATTTACCGGCCACGCTGGCTGGATGAGCTTTGATGACGTGGCCTGCGAGGACAGCGTTGGGGATGGGCGTTGGTGGCATACCCCAGCAAACGGCGTGAGAACAGGTCGAGCGAAGTGGCCAGGTAGAGCTTCCCCTCGTCTGTTGGGGTACCTACACCCAGCCACTCCGGGCATGACCGCCCGCACCCGCGCGAACGGGCGGCGGCCATGACGCATCTCTCGACGTATGGTGACATGAAACATACAGTGAGTTACAGATAACTGTGTGGCGGGGCGGGCCTTCCGGCAGCAACGAGACCCCGGTGACCGCCTTTGCAACTACTGGCCGCCGTTTGAAAATGGGCTAGTTGCCGAGGCGCCTGACCATCGGTCCACCACATAGGCGCGTGGAGGCCTGGAGGCCTCCGCCGTTAGGTCGGCCACGAGTCGGCGGAGGCCTTCACCAAACCAGGCGCCACGGCCATCAAGAGGTTCCGAAAGCACAGGCTTGCGAAGGAATTCCATGCACTCCGCGGGGCCAATGTCGCAGCGGTACTGGCGAAGATGGTCCCGATCGTCCGGGGCTGGCCTACTACCGGACCGTGGTGTCGGCCAGGGCGTTCGCTGCGTTGATGTCGACGGCAGGCTTACCGCGACTCCCCGCCCCGGGTCGGCGGCCAGGCCCCGGGCCTGCATGTACTCCAGCCACTCCCGGTTCCACCCCGGCTCCAGCCGGTCCGCCTGATCCACCACCGGCTTCAGGTCGTCCGGCACGAGCACCGTGAACATGCCGCCGAAGAACGCCCACGCTGCCTCGCAGCCCGCGATCACCGCCTGCGTGGTCTGCGAGAACGTCAAGAACACGAAGCAGTACCGCGAGAACACCGCGGTGAACACCAGCGCGTGCAGCTTCCGCCGCCGGTCCCCGTCGGGAATCATCCCTAGGTACCCGAAATCGAGCTGTACCTCCTCGCCTGGCTTCCCGTCCGTCACGGGCACCGTCACCTGCCGGGACGAGGAGTAACCGCACTCCGCTGCCGCGAACCGCGCCAGCGTCCGGTACGGCACCACCGTCCCCCGCCGCTCCAGCAGCTCCCCGATCTTCACCAGCGTCAGGCCGTCTTTCACCCATCCGGTGACGTCGGCCTTCACCGGCTCCAGCACCTCCCACGACGCGCCGTGCCCGGCCGGGCGGGCCGGGCGCACCGCCGCGACCACCTGCCCGCGCAGCTCATCGGTCAGCTGCGACTCATCCCCGTCACGGACCAAGCCCGCCGCCTGCGCCGCCTTGATATACCGGCTGGCGGTCTTCACGTCCACGTTCGCGCGCCTGGCCGCCGGCCGCTTCCCCGCCCCGGCCAGCCACGCCCGCAAGACCTCTTTCACCTGTGTCACCAGAACCTCCCGGAACGCCATCCCCTGCCGTCTCTCCAAGTCCGAAATGAACCGGAAGATCACAGCAGGGTGGTCCATCAACTGGCAAACCAGGTGGTCCCATCCCCGTGGCAACAACTCTCAGCAGGTGGTCCCATGCTCATGGCAGACGACAGGTGGCTCGCCGCCGAATACGGCCACAGTGAGCCGCCCGTCGCCGCATCGTGACAGGAGCTGCGTCGTGGCTTACCGGCCCATCAGGATCGCGACCGCTATCGCCATGGCCACCGTCGCTGCGATCGCAGCAGTCATCTCCTGCCCCATGCGTGGGTGGGCGGGGCATTCTCTGTGTCCGTCACGTGGTTAAGGGCGCGTGACAGATGATGGTGTTTTCCCTGCTAGACTTCTCTAGTCAGCTTGATAGTTGCTCTTCTAGCAGATTAGAATTACCCTCGTGGTGAGCCGGAGGATGAAGCCAGCGCAGGCGCTCACCCTGGTACGCAGGCTCGCCCGCGAGCAGGGGCTCACCGTCACCGAACTCCCCGGCCGCGGGAAGGGCTCGCACCGCATCTACGCGCTAGCTGACTCTACCGGTACTGAGGTTGCCAGGTTCGGCCTGACCAGTCACGGCTCGAAGGACCTTTCATGGACGGTGCTCCGCGCGCTGGAGGAAGGGCTGGCGCACCTGTTCGGGGACAAGTGGACGGAGAAACGGAGATGACGACCTACCAGGTCACAGTTACCCGCGATGACGACGTGTGGGCTGCAGTCATCGACGGCCTCCCGCCTCATGTGATCGGCGCCACTGACGTTGAGCGTTTTTCCGACCTGGAACCCGAGGTACGGGATCTCGTCGCCGCCCTGACCGACGCCGACCTTGACAGCTTCGGCCTGGAATGGCGCCTCCTGATCGGGAACCGGGACGTGACCGCAGAAGTCGTCGCGCTCAGTCAAGCGGAAACTGCGCTGCAGGACGCCCTTGCCGCGCGGGACGAGGCCCGCCGCACCGTTCTTAAGGCCCTAGCAACCACCGGCCTGTCGCAAGGCGCGATCGGGGACGTGCTCGGGGTATCCCACCAGCGGGTGCACCAGTTGCTCAAAGCATCCTGAGCTGACCGTGAGCGACCGTGACTATCCGCAGGCGCTCCCCCTATCGGGCTCGCAGCGGGCACGGCGGCCTCTTAGTCCTGAACTAGTGTCCTGCGCCTGAAATCTTCGCGATATATTTGGCTAAGGAGTTCAGGATCTCCTCCGCGGTTTTTGTCCAGATGAATGGCCGGGGGTTCTGGTTCCAGGTTTCGATCCAGGCGCGGACGTCTTTTTCCAGGGCCTGGACGCTCTTGTGGACTCCGCGGCGGATCATTTGGTCGGTCAGGAACCCGAACCACCGCTCCACCTGGTTGATCCACGACGATCCGGTGGGCGTGAAGTGCAGGCGGAACCGGGGGTGGCGGGCGAGCCAGTCCTGGATCGCGGGGGTCTTGTGGGTGGCGAGGTTGTCGCAGACCAGGTGCACGCCCAGCCCGGCCGGGACGGCCTTGTCGATCGCGATCAGGAACTTCTTGAACTCCACCGCGCGGTGCTGGCGGTGGATCTGGGAGATCACGGTGCCGTCGGCGATGTTGAAGGCGGCGAACAGGCTGGTCACGCCGTTCCGGGCGTAGTCGTGGGTGCGCCGTTCGGGCATGCCGGGCATCATCGGCAGCACTGGCTGGGACCGGTCCAGGGCCTGCATGCCTGATTTCTCGTCGACGCACAGCACGACGGCCTTCTCCGGCGGGTTGTGGTAAAGACCGACGACGTCGACGACCTTCTCGATGAACAGCGGGTCGGTGGACAGCTTGAACCCGTCGGTCAGGTGCGGCTTGAGTTCGAACTTGCGCCAGATCCGGCCGATCGTCGAGCGT
Organism: uncultured Actinomycetota bacterium; assembly: GCA_963820395.1. GTDB lineage: Bacteria > Actinomycetota > Actinomycetes > Streptosporangiales > Streptosporangiaceae > DATFVJ01. Next base: position 57,774 of record CAWGAE010000021.1, read on the forward strand.
GACAGGCCGCTGCGGCGGGCCATCGAGGCCCGTGACCAGTGCGTGGCGTCCTTGGGGGTTTCCTCCAGCGTCGCGGCCACGACGTCTTCGACCTGGTCCAGCAGGATCGACGGCGGGCGGCCCGGGCGCGGCTCGTCGGCTAGCCCGTCCAGCCGGCGGGCGATGAACCGGCGCCGCCACCGGGTCACCGTGCCCGGCGTGATCCGCAGCTCGGCGGCCACCTGCTTGTTCGGCGTGCCCTGCGCGCAGGCCAGCACGATCTTCGACCGCAGCGCCAGCGCCTGGCAGGTCTTGGCCCGCCGCGACCAGCGCGTGAGCTGATCGCGCTCGTCATCGGCCAGCTCCAGCCCGGCTTTCGGCCGCCCCGCCCGTTCGCCGTCGGCCAGCCCTTCCAGCCGCGCCCCGGCAAACCGCGTACGCCACTTGCCCACCGTCATCTGCGTGACGCCCAGATCGGCGGCCACCCGCTGGTACACCACCCCCGGCTCCGCGCAGGCCAGCACAATCCGGGCCCGCACCGCCGGCCTTCGCGACGGCCCACCCGACCAGCGGACCAGCTGGTCACGCTCCTCCTCGGTCAGCACGAACTCAGCAGCGGCACCTCTAGTACGCGACATACAGAAATTATACTAACTTAGAGCGTAGATTTCAGGCGCATGACACTAGGAGCCCCGCAGAGCGCCCTCACGAGCGCTGGTGATTCCCAGTTCGTTCCCAGCTGCCGCTGACCGCCATTCGGGGCAGAGGCCGCCCACACTGAGGTGGGCAAGCCACGCCGCAGCCGCCTGTCGACGGAAGGCGAACACCGACCAGTGTCCTCAGCTCGGACTTCTCCTCGGTCTACCAGTCGTTTCCGGAGACCGGCGGGGTCACGCCGCCGCTGTGGTGCTCGGCGCACATCCGCGGTGGCTTGGGCCGGGCCTGGGCTGCGGGTGAGGGCGAAGCTCAGGTCGCCGAGGGTCATCACGGCCCGCGAGACCGCGATCTGGAGCAGGACGCCAGGCCTGCCCGGCGGTGAGCAACCGGAGCAGTTCGGTGAGCGGGAAGTCGGAGGAAGTCGGCACTGCCCAGGGCCATCGCGCTGATCGGTAACGTCTCTGCATGGCATTGAGGCCCTGGCTGCGCTTATTCCCCCGAGCCACCAGGGCCTTCGCCTGCCTGTGGCCGCAGGACACCGGCGAGATGTGCTGCCTCATCACCGACCTGCTCGACCACGTCGCCTGCCCGGCCGGCCAGCTCGCCGCCGCCTACGCCTGGCGGTGGAGCGGTCGGAGACTGCCCTGAAAGAAGCCAAATCTGCCGTCACCGGAGCCGGGCCCTCCACCGGCCCGATCTTCCGCTCCGCCGGCCCCGAACTGATCGCCGCCGAGCACGCCGCCTGGATCTGACCCCCGCCACCCCGCGCGCTGTCACCGTTGATCCCTGCCCGAACCGCCGGACGCAGAACCGGCCGCCCGCCCGGAGCGACAGCCGGGCCACCGGCCTGCCCATCACGGATCTCCGGGACAGAACTCCGAAGCGAGCACGTCGCCGTCACGGAGCGTGGTGGCCGCTCCACTGGGTTGCGCGCGCCGAGCCGCCGTTCGGTACGTTATGGCTAACCACCAACTGCGATCAGGGCTCCCGGGCGAACACATATGCCGAGCGTTGGATCTTGAGCCCGCGGCGCGAGCTGACCGATCGGATGCTGATCGTTAGCCGCCAGCAGCTGGAGCATTCGCTGACGGTCCACATAGATCATTTCAATGACCATCGGCCCCACCGGTCTCTGGGCCAGAACCCACTGTCCGGGCTGACCCCATCGTCACCGTCAGCCGATGATGTCGCCGCCGTGCGCCGCGATCGGCTGGGCGGACTCATCCACGAGTACGAATACCCGCAGGTCGCATAGCGTGGATGGGATTTCTCGGCACCCACAAGTCGTCGGCGCGGCGGAACGCCAACCGCCGCCCCCCGGCGCCACAACCGGCTATGGTCAAAGCTAGCTGGCAGCACAGGAACCAAGGCCAGCGAAGACACGGCGACGATCACAATACCTGGGGATCCCCCGCCCACCGCCCGGTGGGCAGACCCCGTGAAGTCCCCCGGACGGGGGGCCCTGCCCGCGCAAGACCACAGCCCATAGCTGAGGCAGCGGGGCATCAAACCAGATCGCGGCATCAACCCGCTAACGCCGTTTACGCCACGCCTACGCGATGGGCAACCACTACGGATCATCGTGACGGAAAGTATGCGTGTGGCGACGCTACGTCGTGGGAAAAATTGGCCCGCGACACAACCTCGGCCCACGGCCGTAACGGTCACAGGCCGGAAACTAGGGAAAGGTATCTCCCAAATGATCAGCAAGATGCGTTTCAGGCGCGCCGCGGCGACCATCGCCGCAGCCGGCACACTCGGCCTCGCCACCGCGGCAATACTGCCCGCCGCGGCTGACGCCGCCGTCACCCACGCCGCTGCCTCACAGTCGCAGCAGTCCCACCAGGACTGGTGCGGCTACAACTCCTGGGAGTGCGGTGGCGGCTGGGGCTGGCACCACCACTGGGGTGGCGGCTGGGGCTGGCACCACCGCTGGGGCTGGCACCACAACAACTGGTAAGCCGGCATAACCTGAGCGGGCTGGCAGGGCGGTCGGCCCCTGTCGGCCCGCTTCGCGCCGCCCTGTGGGTGCCGAAAATGCCGTCACATCACGCGACCTGCGAATACTCGTGGAGGAGGCCGCCAAGCCGATCGCGTCTCCGGACGCGGATGTTGTCGTCGGCAAACGCGCGGCTTGCCGGTGACGGACGCACGCGGCTTAGCGGGCCTGTGCGTGGGCGGCCCACCCGTCGCCTTCGGGCTCTCGGCCGCCTCGGTGTGGTTGCGGTGAGCCTGCTGGAGGTCCAGGTCGGCGTTCATCGCCTCGAGCTCGGCCGTGAGGGCGTCGATCTGATGCTACTTGCTAGGGGCCTTCGGCGGAACGATCTCATCGAGGTCTTCGCGCAGGTAGGCGAGATCGCCGAGGCCGTTCATGACGTACACCCGGAGTGCGTTGCCCGCCGTCTTCCAGTACCCGAGGACCTCATGAGCAGCCGTGAAGTCGGTGATCCCCGACGTAACCTCCTGAAGGTCTTTCGCCAGGGCCTTGGCGCCCCTGCGCGCGCACTCCACGGGAACAGTTGCTCCGGTAGCCGGGGTACCCCTACCACGCTATGTGAGCTGATCAAGCAGTGTCAGATGATCACGGGGTAGCGCCTGCCCGCAACCTCAAACTGTGGTCCCGCACCAGCCCTGGGCGTACCATCCGAATCATGCAGGGTGGCCTGCCGTTCGTACTGATCCTCCGCGCCGGGGACGGGTGTGCCTACGCCGCGGAGCGTATCGAGGGCGCGAAGTTTGTCACCGGCCCCACCGATGACCTCGGCGACGAAGATGACACCTGACCAACGTCCGGGGCCGCAGGGGGTCCCATACGCCGCATGCGTAGATCGGGGAGGCAGTGGCACCGGTGCTCAGCGTGACAGAAAACGCAGCCGACGACAGTATCAGAAAAAATATCCGGCCAGCGCAGGCGGCCGAAGCGATGAACGACTGGCGGCTCAGGCGCATGCAAGCGCTATGGGCGATGGTGTCCTGATGGCCAGGCGGAAGCGGCCGCGCATTGATGTGGACGTGCTGGCTGCCGAGCTGCACCCGATGCTGACGCTGCCACCCCGTGAGGCTGTCTGGCGTACCGGTGACCGGCTCGCGGCCGAGCCGATGCTAGCTGACCACGAGGTCGTCCTGATCGCAGGACGGATCGGTGTGTCGGCCGCCGCCCTCCTCGGCGCGAAGCTTGTGGCCTCAGCGTTCCCGCCACCGAGGCGGATGGACCTGCCGATCGCTTTGTACCTCGTGGTGGCCCGCGTCCCGGACCCCCGGTGGCGGGAGAGGGTCATCGCCAGGTGCGGGGACCACACCTGCATCAACGAGGTCAAGCGTGAGGCTGACGCCTGGCACGGGCGGCACCTGCTCCTCGCCGCGGGGATTAGCAGGTGGGACGTCACAGCTTGTGCAGCACCCCACCGCCTGTAGCTCCGCCGAAGACAGTTGTAGCAGGACTGGCAGGACACCGGCGAATGGCCTGACCTCACCCGTCCTCGCCGGGGCACGAAGAAGGAGGCGGGGACGTTATGAGCGACTGGACCAGGAGGCGGGCCAAAGAGAAACGGCAGCCATCATCATGGCGCAAGGAGCCTAAAGCCTCCCAAGCAGACCGGTGGCAACACCGTCAACATGGTCGGTGCCCTTGAGCGCAGGCTGTGTAGCTGGACGCTCACCTTCGAGGACACGCTTTCGAGGGCACAGGACCACCAAAGGTTCAGGACAACCTGTGCCGCTCGAAAACTCAACCGAGGCCTTGACCTGGAGGTTCGCCTGCAGGCGGTCGCTGTGGCTCCTGGACTCCGCCGGGCACGTCCCAGCTGCATGGGCAGACCAGGGCGACCTTCATGACGCGCCCTCACTGCGCCCGGCACCGGCCGCGCCCTCGGCGGCGGCCAGCCGGGCGGGGTCGAGATCCCCGACGAACACCTTCTGCAGCATGTGCCAGTCCTGCGGATGAGCCCTGATACCCGCCTCGAAGAGGCGCGCGACCTCCTGCATCATCGCCGCCGCCTGCTGCCTGCTGTCCCCTTCGGCAGGCACCGGTATCTCCTCATGAACATGCACGCCCCAGTCATCGCCCTCGAACCACAGGATCGCGGGCATCAGCGCTGCGCCGGTCTGCGCGGCGAGCGCGGCCGGGCCGCCCATCATGCGGGCCTTCTCGCCGAAGAACTCCACCTCGATGCCGCCGCCGGTGACATCGCGGTCGCAGATCAGGCAGACAATCTTGCCGGCCCGCAGCCGCTGCGCGAGGACGCCGAACCTTTGGGTCCCGCCGCTGGCAGGCAGCACCTCCATGCCGAGCCCCTCGCGGAACACGACGAACCTGTCGTAGACGGACTCCGGCTTCACCCGCTCGATCACTGCGGTAAGGGAGCCTGCCCCGCTGGCGATGAGCCATGCGCCAGCCTGGTCCCAGTTGCCCATGTGCGGCAGGGCAAAGACCACCCCGCGGCCAGCCGCGAGGTACTCGAACGCGGTCCGGATATGCCCAGTGTCGCGCATGCCACCGACCAGCCGGTCCACCGGCATCACCGGCAGCCGGAAAACCTCGAGCCAGTAGCGCGCGTACGAGCGCATGGCCTGCCTGGACAGCGCGCGCAGCTCGCCGCCTGACGCCTCGCCGCCGATCACCCGGCGGAGGTTGCCCTCAAGTACCTGGACCCCCTTGCCCTGGCGGCGCCAGGCCAGGTCGGCTGCGAACCTGAAACCCCGCCGGGCCCAGGACTCGGGCAGCCGGCACACCACAGACCAGCCCAGACCATACCCGGCATCGATGAGCCTGTCCTTCACTCCGGGCACCCGTCACCTCCTGAAGCGGACCCCTGGCCGGCTCGTGCGCCTCCTCACGGCGGGGCAGGGCAGTGGCCCGTGCCGCGTCCTGTCCGAGCAGCCGCCGGACCGCTGAAGGCGACCAGCGCACGTCGAGGAGAGTCACCGCGAGCAGGGGGGTCATCAAGGGTGATCTCGTTGCGCCGGTTGGCGCCAAGAGTATCGAAGGTCTCGCCCGCGAAGCCGCGTGCGGGATCGTAGTAGGCCGTTAACAGCTCGCCGACGCCGGGAGTGGCGATGTCCCGTTCCACGCGGGTCTTGGCCGCGCGGATGGCCTCGGAAACCGGGCCTGGGTTGCCCGCGACGCCGGGTTCGCCGCTGGGCGCGGCGATGACGCAAGTCCGCTCGGTCCGGGACGAAGCACTGAGGCCACGAACGCTGCCGGTACCGTCGTCCATCAGGACCTCCGATCAGATGGCCGGGATAGGCTGCGTGGTGCGCATCGGGCACTGAGCCGGTACGAGCGATGCGTGCGGTCCGTCACTGTCGTGCCCGATCAAGCGGCCGCTGTCCGCTCGCGAGTGAGGCTGGGCTCTTGCCGGGCCGGGCCGGGCCGTGATGCTCGCGGCGTGACTTTGGGGGCGGAGTGCGCCTGGCCGCGGGCCGCGGCTAGCAGCGCTGGAGGGTTCGGCGGTGATCCGGCGCAGCTGTGTGATCCGGGTTCTTCCCGGCCCGGTAATCAGCCCGGTGCGGATGCTGCCGATCCGGGTGCGCCACTTGCGGCGCGCGGGCGCTGCCGGGGCGGCGGTGATTGGCCGGGTTTGGCCGGCGTGAGGTCCGGAGCCGTTGAGGGATGGGTGCGGCTGTTTCGGGCATAACCTGGTTTGCTTCGCGGGCAGGGGAGCGTGCCGCGTCGCCCAGGCCTCCGCTGCGTCAGCTGCCGGGGGGACGCAGCCGGGACACAGCGGAGGCGTGGGCGGGCGAGCCGGCGCTAACCGACGCCCATCAGGGAGGGCGTGAGCCGCTGGCGGGCGCGGCGTGGCGCTGCCGCGATCATCGTCGCCGGGTCGCCGCCGGGCCGGGCCCGGGCCACCAGGCCCGCGGCCCCGGGCTCCTTGGCCGTCAAGGCGTTCATCGTGTCACCGCCTCCATCGTGTCACCGCCTCCGCATCCGCAGCCGCCGGGCCAGGGATCTGGCCCGGCGGCTCGCATCGGGCACCGGCAGGCTCAGCCGGATACGCGGCCCTGCGAGCGCCATGAGCACAGCGACGATGATGACGAGGCCGATGAGCAGGCGCTCCTCCGGTAACCCCGGGTAGCTGGCCGCCCTCGGCGGCTGAGATCCGGTGCGTGTCTTGCACGCTACGCCCGCAACAGAAAACTAGCAATGGTTTTCCAGAAAATGGTAGCGTGTGGATGGTGGCGAACTGGACCTTCCTGACCAACCACGCCCGGGTGCTGCTGTGCATCGCACACGACCCGGGCGCGCGGCTGCGCGACATCGCCGCCAGCGCGGGCATCACCGAACGCGCCGCCCACGGCATCGTCACCGACCTGACCGCAGCCGGCGGCTACATCGTCAAACAGAAAAACGGCCGCCGCAACCGCTACCAGATCCAGGCACACCTGCCGCTGCCAGAACCCACCCGCCGGGAACGCACCGTCGGCGACGTCCTGGCCCTGCTCGCCGGAACCGGCGCGAGGCAGTGACCGAATCTGAGCGGAGCTCTGGCTCCGCGGGTTAGTTCTGGCCCCATTTGTTGGTCGGTGCTGGCCCCACCCGTGTTGCGGTTGGGGCTGGTTTGGTGAGTTCTGGCCCCACCACGGATCTTGGGGTGGAAGGATCGGCGTGCCCAGCGTGAGGGGGCGCTGGTGGCGCCGAAGTCCAAGGTCGATTTGTTCGCAGCGATCCGCCGGGATTCCCGGACAGAGAGCTTGTCGGTGCGTGCTTTGGCGCGGAAGTACGATGTGCACCGGCGGACGGTGCGGGAGGCGCTGACTTCGGCGTGGCCGGCGCCGCGCAAGAAGCTCCTGCCGCGCAAGTCTCGCCTCGACCCGTTCAAGCCCGCTGTCGATCAGATGCTGCGGGTGGACCTGGATGCGCCGCGCAAGCAGCGGCACACCTTGAAGCGGATCTTCGACCGGCTGGTGGCCGAGTACGAGATGGAAGGGGTCTCCTACGGCCTCATAACGGGCTGGACGGCAGGATCACTGGTGTCAGGCGAGGATCGTGCCGCCGTCGATGACGCTGACGGTTCCGGTGGCGTAGTCCTGGTCCATCAGCTGCAGGTAGGCCTTGGCGACGTCCTCGACTTCGGCGACGCGGCCGAGCGGGAGGCTGCGGCCGGCGCTGTCGTACATGGCTTCGCGGTCGGCTTCGGGGATCTCGGACCAAAGCGGGCTGCGGACGACGCCGGGCGCGACCACGTTGACCCGGATCGGTGCCAGTTCTACGGCGAGCGCCCTGGCCGCCGAGATGATCGCGCCGGAGGCGGCCGAGCCCAGGAACCAGCCGGTGCCGCCCCGGAACGCGGCGGTGCCGCTGGTCATCGTGATGGAGCCGCCCGGCCGGATGTGCGGGACGGCGAGGCGGATCGCCTCGAGCGCGGCGACCAGCCGCAGGCCGAAGAAGGCGCGGCCCTTGTCCGGGGTGTACTCGGCCAGCCGCGTGGGGACGAGAGGCTCCGCGGCGGTGTAGGCGAAGTGGTCGAAGTCCCCGGCGAACTCGAAGAACGCCGCCAGTTCCTCAGTGGAGGATGCGTCAACTGCGCGACCGGCCGCGCCGGCGGGTAGCTCGGCGAGGGCTGATTTGACCGATGCAGGGTTGCGGGAGGCAACCACGACCGACGCGCCGACTGCCGCGGCTGCCTTCGCGGTGGCCAGGCCGATGCCGCTGGTTCCGCCGAGAATTACCACGCGGCTGGCGGTGGTGACGGACATGTCGTGTCTCGCTTTCATCCGTGATCATGATGGGATGCGGGCCGCCCTGGCACCGGCAGTGGTGTCCCGGTCAGCTCGGCGCAGGCGGAGAGGAGGCCCTCCTGGACGTCGGTGTCGGTGACGGCGGGATGCGCGGCCACCTGGGCCTTGTGGTAGAAGAACGCGCCGCTCACAATCGCGGCCGGCTCGTCGCTGACGGCCAGCCACGCCTGGGTCAGGTGTCCCTGGCTGAGGTCATCGGGCGCGCCGGGGCCGCCCATCTTCGTCGGGACCCAGCCCGGTCCCACCGCGTTAGACAGCACCTCGGGCCAGCGCCGGGCGATCGCGAATGCCAGGACGACGTCGAACAGCTTGGAGTCCGAGTACGCCTGAGCCGGGCTCCAGGGCCGCCGCTCCCACTGCAGGTCGGTCAGGTCAGGGCTGCCGTCCCGGTGCATCCCCGAGCTCAGATACACCAGCCGTCGCGGCGGGGTGATCAGCGCCGTCAGCAGGTACGGGGCCAGCACGTTGATCGCGAACACGTGGCTGAGCCCGTCGGCGGTCACTATCTTGCGGGGCTCGCGGTAGCCGACGCCAGCGTTGTGGATCACAGCGCCGAACCAGCCACAGTCGTTGGCCTGCCGTGCCACCGACAGCATCTGGTCGATGCTGGACAGGTCGCCCGCCAGCGCCCCCGCGGCGCCGGGCGCGGCAGCCCTGGCATCGGCCACCCGCGCCTTGTTCCTGACGTGCAGCACGACCTCGTGTCCTTGGCCGATGAGCAAATGCGCGGCCATCAGGCCGAGCCCGCCGGCGGACCCGGTGATCAAGATGCGTGACATCCGACTCCTCGTCCGGCTGATGCGGGGCGGTTTCCCGCCGTATCCCCATCCACTATGCGGGCCGGCAAGGCGCCCGGCTGGCGCGCCCGCCCGCCCTCGCAGCGACGCCAGCAGCCCGGGCGATCCGCGGGATATCGGCCAAATCCTGCGGCGGCTCCGCAGGGGCAGGATAAGCATCCCGATCCCCAGATGCGGCCGGCCTACATCCCGCCTCACGCCCTCATGAACTGCGGCCGCCATGCTAGGCGGCGGCGCAGCCATGACCTGCCGCCGGGGTGCTCGGTGCAGTTCGGCCCAGACCGCACGCCGGCCGCGCCCGGGTCGGCTCAGGGTTGTTCCTGATCGTCTCCGACATCGAGGCGGCCCGGGGCCAGCTGGCCGTGGCCGGCGTCGAGAGCGAGCCCTACCACATCGGCCCGGACGGTCGGGTCAGCGGCCTGGATCCCGAGCGCCGCAGCTACTTCTCCTACGCCTCGTTCCGCGATCCGGACGGCAACGGCCAGCTGCTGCAGGAGGTCACGACCCGGTTGCCTGGCCGGGTCGAGGCCGCGGAGACAGCATTCGCGTCCACGGCGGACCTGGCGGAGGCACTACGGCGCGCGGAGGCCGCCCACGGCGAGCACGAGAAGCGCACCGGGCAGCGCGACGAGAACTGGCCCGACTGGTACGCCGCGTACATAGTGGCCGAGCAGGCCGGGACGGAGCTGCCGACATGAGTGACTATGACGTGATTGAACAATTCCTGGTTTCCTGTCACTGCGAGGCCCGCAGCGGCGATCAGCGTCTCGAGGGCATTGCGTAGGCAGCCTATGGCCTGCCGAGCTGGTGCAGTGCCAGGGCACAGGTGAGCAGCGGTCGGTGGCGCTGATCACCAGTGGAGCCATATCGGCTGCAGCCATGGCCTGGTGTGCGATGTCCCCGAGCGGCTGGCCGGCGCCGGAGGCGATGAGCAGGCGGCCGGGCATCCGGCCTGCGAGGCTGCCGAACCGGGCGCTGCATGACGAGGATTCGACGCTGCGCCAGACCGGGACGCTTCCGTCGCGATTGATGTACCGGTCGGCCACCAGTACGGCGATTGGGTCCGGGTGGTGAGCACGTAGTAGCGGATCGTGGCGTGCAGGGATGCGCCGTAGTCCTCCGCGAGCGCGATCGGCGTGATCGAGATCTTGTAGTCGAGCGCGCGCTGGTAGAAGCGCAGGCCCTGGAAGATCAGGTGGAAGGCCTCTACCGATGGTTTACACAGCGTGACATCTACCGGGTAGTGCAGCTGAAGGGCTCGCACCCCTGGGCGGCCAGGCTAGCGACCGACACCTGCTGTCCCAATCGCCGAGCCTGGTCAAGCCGGCGACATCTCGGGCGGGGCAGAGGGTTCACGAGCAGCACGGTTCAGTCCGAGATGCGGTATCGGCACCGGCTAAACAGCGGCTCGGAGCCCGCCTCGTACGACCGTCACGCCAGGACCGCCTCCCAGGTATATGAGAGGTCCGTTGGAGGTACACGCGAGGTACATCGGGCTGCCGGCAGTACCGCACAGATCAGCTTCGGCGTGGGTTCGCTGTTCGCTCTCCGACCCGGAAGACGGGTCCGTCTGTCCATGCCAGCGATCGGCCCAGCGTCCGATGCGTGCTGCCGGGTTCCCGGCCGCGGTTGTTGTGGGGACGAAGAGACGCGTCTATCAGGGTGGTTACGGCAGCGGCCATGGCCATGATGTTGCTGGCTGCGGTGCGGGCGACGGAGATCAGCCAAGGTGCTAACCATCGTAGCTAATTTAGTCGGCTCGCCTTCTTCGCGCGCAGCCGCCGATCGAGGCGTCGGTTCCTGGTATCAGAGACCGGCCGCGCGCACTGCCTTCGCCAGGTCATTGCGGATGGTCACCATGGCGTGCCGGACCGCCTCCGTGGCCTCGACGAGCAGTTGGTAGACCCGGTCTGCATCAGCTTTGGGATCGAGCACGGGACCAGGAAGATCGATCGTGACAATGCCGTCGCCGGCCTGTGAGACGCCGCGCTTCGGCGAGGCGTGCAGGACAAACTACGGGCGGAGCCGGTGGTAGCCCATGCCCCGCCGGGAGTCGAGGGCGACGTAGCGCGGGTCGGCTGCCAGCCCCGAGACCGCGGCTCCGCGCCAGGGGTGCGTTGGCAGACCCGCTCGGCCTTGGCCAGAATCTCGCTCGACACGCTGAGCGACAGCCATGCCCTCTTGTCGTCCGATCCAGGAGCGAAGTCCGCCTTCGACCTGGCCGCCTGAACCGCCGGGCCTGCCTGCGGATCGAGCAAGGCAATCCGCACGCCGAGGTTGCCCAGACTGTGCGCGGCGCCGAGCAGGAAGCGCCCGTCGGCCTCTGAGAGCGCACGCAGCACAGCCGGTGATGCTCCTCACTGATCTCGTTACGAGTGGCATCGAAGCGCTGGCCGTCCTGCTCGAATCCCCAGAACAATCCGGCTTGCTTGCCAATGGCCCCGATCATGGCATGAAGCTCGACGATCCGGTTCGGGTCCTTCCGCCGGGCTCGCCGGTCGGCGGACTAGTCGACATAGGAGCGGAAGGCAGCTCAGCCGCCGCGCTGACTCGTAAGTGCTGCCAGGCGACTGCCTCGTTCTCGAACCGGCGCCTCGGGCGTCTTGCCGGCGCCCTGGCGAACGCCGACCGATCCCAGGTCAGCGACTTGGCCATCAGGGCCGAGACGTTCCACTCGCTGTCCACCCCAGCGCCTTCCGTAGCGTGCTCTCCCGATGCAGCTTACGGAACGCGCGGGATCTCAGCGCATCAATAAAATCGGTGCGCTGCACAGCCCAGGGCCTGCTCCCTCGAGCTTCCCAACCTGACTGGCAGGCTGGTAGCCCACGATGTGGCGGGCGGTCGGCGCGCCAGCCGCGGCTTTATGCGTCATCTCTCGTGGCCGGCAGGCGGAATGCCGGCCGATTCGACGGTAGTCAGCTGATCATCACGCCGCCGCGCAGCGGGTCATCGCCGAGTACCGTAAGAGCCCGCTCCGCGTCCGGGCAGAAGCGGATCACGTGAAGTAGATGAAGATCGGCGGACCAGCAATCTGCGCTGCCGAGGCGGGAGCTGTGGACGCGTGCGTTTTCGTCCGCGACGACTTGGCGCCCATGTTGAGATCACGCCACCGACATAGCGCGAATGGTTGGCCTGGGGCACCCGCTGCCGCGCTAGCGTCTAGCGTCATTGCCAAGGGAGACTGACGCACAGGTGGGCTCTCGCCCTCGGATGTCCGGCCCCTGCGTCCCGCTGGATGGGAGATAAGAGGGAACCTGTCATGCAGAAGCACACGCAGGGCGGTATCGCCTGATGCCGCCGGAAGCATCCGCCCCCGACCAGGTGGCGGTTTTCATCGACCTGGAGAACCTGGCGCTCGGCGCCGGGGAGAACCTGCCAGGGCAGGCCGACCCCATCCCGTACAAGGCGCTCGAGTTTCTGTTGCGCGACTACGGCAACGCCACGATCCGCCGGGCCTACGCTGACTGGTCCCGGCCCGAGTTCGGCAAGCATCAGCAGAACCTGGCGCAGAACGGGATCACCCTGATCCAGGTGACCAGGTTCGGCGCGCAGCAGAAGAACGCCGCGGACATCCTGATGGCGGTCGATGCCATGGAAGTGCTGATCACCCACCCCGATGTCGGCACGTTCATGCTGGTCGCGGGCGACGGCGACTACTCGCCCCTGGTACAGCGGCTGCGGGAGTTCGGCAAGCGCGTCGTCGGCGTCGGCACCAAGGCCTCGGCAAGCGCCCGGCTGGTGGCGGTCTGCTCGGAATACAAGTACTGGGGGACGATCGTCGCGGCCGTTAACCCGGAGGTCCGGGCCGAGGTCGGGGCCAAGTTCGACATCGCCGACGCTGAGCGGCTGGTCATCGCCGCCATGGAGGAGTCGCCGGACGCTTCGGCCACGGGATCGTGGCTGAAGAGCAAGATGCTGGCCCTGGACCCGGCTTTTGATGAGCGCAATTACGGCAGCAAGAGCTTCCGCGTGCTGCTGTCCAGGCTGCCGGGCCTGGTGGAGGTCAAGAAAGACCGGTCGTCTTCCGACATGCTGGTCACGCTCGTCGCCCCCCGGTCGGCGCAGGCAGCGGCCGGGGAGGGCGGCACGGCCGTCTCCACGCGGCGGAGGAGGGCCGTACCGAAACAGGTCGTGACTCCTTGACCGCCGCAGCCGCCGGCTTGTGATATCGGCGGCGTGCCACTTGCGCTTGAGTTTCCCGTTGCGCGCCGCGTTGAGCGCGTTCCCGGCTGCGGCGCCGTCGCGGAAATAAAGGGAGGAGCTTGAGGCTGCTCGACCCGGCGTTGACGACCAGGATCGCCGTCAGTAGGGCGCGCTCCCCGCAGTTCGCCGCCAGCTACCAGGCCATCGCCAGGCAGCAGGGCAAGAAGATCGCCACCACGGCGGTCGCCCGCAAGCTGCTCACCCGCGCCTGGCACCTGCTCACCGACGCCGAGCTTGCCGTCCCGCAACCCGCCACCACACCCGCGCCGCTCGGCGACGTCTTCGAGGTGACCAACAAGGTGTTCGAAGGGCAGATTGTGCCCGGGGACAACCATCTCGCGCTGGACGGCCGGGTGGTGGAGGTGCTGTCGGAGCAATGGCTCGGCGCCCAAGACCCGCTCGCGGACCGGCAGCAGCGCGGCGTACTGGTCGCGGGCCGCGGCCGGCGCATCCCCGGTCCAGCGGGCGAAGCTGGCGCGGGCGGCCAGGGTGTCGGGGTGCTCGGCACCAAGCACCCGCTCGCGGGCCTCGAGGATCTGCTGCTGAAGCACGCGTGCCGCCGTGTAGTTGCCATTGTTCCCCAGGAAGCTGGCCACCTGTGCCATGGCGGCGCTGTCGGCTGGGTGTGTGACCTGCACGTGGGGCAGCAGCGCAGCGCAGATGGGCCAGGTTCCCGGCCGCTCAGTGTCTGCGGGTAGGGCGGCGTCGGTCAATGACCGGGCGGCCTGGCGCCAGGCCCCGGCCTGATCTGCGGGCAGCTGGGCGAGGGTTACGGCCTGCACCAGCCGGTGCACCGATACCGAGCCCTCAACCGGAAGGCTGATCAGCGAGTACCGTCGCAGCGCGGCGACCGCGCCGTCAACCGCGAACAGGTCCTCCAGCAGCGGAAGCAGCAGCGGCGCTACCTGCGCGTCGAGTGCGGCGGGACCCTGATTGCGCAGGAGCTGGGCCGGGTCTTGCTGCCGCGATGACGTCGGTCACCGTCATCGGGCCGTCGATGGCTCTCTTGGCGGCTGGGCCCGCCGCCCGCCGCACCCTCACTCGCGGTCGTGGCCGGTGCTGAGGAAGGGCACCCTGGCGGCGACCGAGCTGCTGTCGGCCGCGGTGTCACGCTTATCACCGGGGTCGGTGTGACCGGCGGGGGGCGTCAACGACGGAGACTTGCCTGACAACGGACCGCGCCGCCGCGATGGCGGCTCCCGAACCCGCCGGGAGGCCGACCAGCCCGGCGGCAGCCACCGCGGAACAGCAAGACTTCACCGCCGAACCGAGGGGAACACGCCAGTGACCGCCTGGGACCGTGCACGGCAACAAACGCTGCGTGACCGTGCGGAAGGTCTCGCCCGGGTGGCCCTGGCCAACATCCTGCGCGAATATCCCCACCATGAACTCCACCTGCAAACCGGACCCAAGACCATCCCGATCCCGCGGCAGCTGCATCCCTGTTTCTACGGCAGCTACGACTGGCATTCCTGCGTCGGGATGTTCTGGGTCCTGGTGCGCCTGCTCCGGCTCGCCCCCGACGACGTGCCGCAAGCCGAGATCCGCCGCGTGCTCAACGAGCACCTGACCGCTGACGCGCTGGCGGCCGAGGCGGCCTATTTCGCTGCCGAAGACCAGCGGACCAATCAGCGTCCCTACGGCTGGGGAGCGCTGCTGGAACTCGCGGGCGAAACGGCCACCTGGACCGACCCGGACGCCCACCGCTGGGCGCCTGCGCTGCAGAACCTGGCCGGCCTGTTCACCGCCCGTTACCTGCATTGGCTGCCCCGGGCCACCTACCCGGTGCGCCACGGCGTCCACACCAACAGCGCGTTCGGCCTGTCCCGTGCGCTGCCGTTTGCCCACCACCTCGCCCAACATGACGACCGCCGCCTCCTCGACGCGATCACTGCGGCCGCGCTCCGGTGGTTCGCCCAGGACGCGGACTACCCGGCCGCGTGGGAACCCTCCGGCGCCGACTTCCTGTCCCCAGCACTCGCCGAGGCCGAACTCATGGCCCGGCTGCTCGCCTCGGCCCAGTTCGCTGACTGGCTGCGGCGGTTTCTCCCCGGCATCGCCGAGCGCCGGCCCAGGGCCCTGTTCACCCCCGCGATCGTCTCCGACGCCACCGACGGGCAGATCGCCCACCTGCACGGCCTCAACCTCAGCCGCGCCTGGTGCTGGCAGCGCCTCGCCGAAACCCTCCCCGGCGACGACGCCCGTGTCGCCATCATGCTCACCGCCGCACGTGACCACGCCCACGCATCGCTACCGCACGCCGTCGGCAGTTGCTACACCGTCGAGCACTGGCTCGCCTACTACGCGGTCCTCCTGCTCACCTGACCATCACCACGCGCGACCGAAACCGTGGAGCCCGGAAATCGCGGTCGCGGTTGGCTGGCCGCGCTGCCTCAGCTGATCCCCAGGCACCGCTGGACGCGGGCGTTCGCGGTGACTCCGGCGACGACGGTGCTGGCCTGGCACCGCCGCCTGGTAGCCCCGCAAAGGGACCTATCCCGGCGCCCGGGCCGCGGTCGCCCACCGGCCATGGCGGCGACACGAAACTGGTCGTTTGCGATGGCCAGGATGAACCCTGGCCGGGGTCATCGCCGGATCCAGGGCGAGCCCGCCCGGCTCGGTCACACGATCGCGCACTCGACCGTGTGGAAAATCTTGAAGATGGCAGAGATCGACGCCACGCCACGGCGGAGCGGGCCGACCTGGAGTGAGTTACGGCCGGCACCGCCGGGTTGTCCTGCGCTGTCAGGTTGTCGGGCAGCCCCGCGGGCCCGGCGCACGACAGCGCCAGCCCCCCGGCCGGAAGCAGCCCGGACCGGACTTGACGAGCCGGCGCACCGCCAGGCCGGTCTGCCGGGCAGGCTTGACCGCCGACGGCATGCCCGCAGGCCAGCGCGCCCAGGTGGTCGTCATAGCCACGCGAGACGACCCAGCGGCCGCTACGGCTACTGGCCGGCGGCTTGTTCAACGAAGACGAGCAGGCGCAAGCCGACGTGTGACGTGTGTCGCCTTCGGGTATCCGTCAGGGTCGCGAACTGACCGAAGGTCCTGCCCACATCTGGCCTACAAATGATCAACAGCCTGATCGCTGGCTCTCACGATCAGGCCGTTTACCTGCGGTTTCTCGTCGGGACGGCGGGATTTGATTCCCTATGGGGGCTGGTGTGTCAAGAGTGTTGCAGGATGAATCTGCGGCTGTGCGGAGCCGGGCGGAGATTGCGGCGAGGTCGTCGGTCAGCCAGTCCACGTAGCTGCGGGGGTGGTTGGTGTCGCGGTAGGCGAAGCTGGCCAGGTCGTCGAGGATGCTGTCATCGGCGTATTGCAGCCATTGCTGGAGGATGGCGGTGAGGTCGATGAGCTCGCGCAGGTCGTCGGCCTGGTCGGGGTCGAGGATGAGATCGGGCTCGGGCATGGTCGTGGGCCTTCCTGCTGGTGTGCGGGCATGCTGGCATGGCCGTGCGGCGCCTGGCGTGCACGGTTGATAGGTGCGGGCGGGTGATGGCGCCGCGCCGCCTGGCCCGCTGGCAGGCGGCGGGGAGTCCGCCGGGTCAGATGGCGGGCTTGACGCCTTGCGGGTGGTGTCGCGACGATCGGGGTCGGGGAAGGTCGCCTCGCTTGTCCGGCCCAGTTGTGGCCGCCTGAGGGGCCTTCCCCTTGGCGCTGGCGCCGGGGGTTGTGCGGCTGCGGCGGCGTTTGCGGACGTGCTGGGGGACGGTCCAGCGTTCGGCGATGATCTGCCCGGCCTGTTCGGGGGTGACCGGGTTGCCGTTGTTGTCGCAGATCACATACGGCGTGCCGCGCTGCATCACGAGCCAGGCGCGTTCGGCGAGATGGCCGGCGACGACGCAGCAGGCTTTCAGGTGGGTGGCGCCGCGTTCGGTCATCTGCAGGTAGTAGATCCGGGCGAGCTGCGGGTCTTGCTTGCGGGCGGTATCGGCGGCGCGGACGAAGGTGGCGCGCAGCAGCGACGGGCCGGCCTTGCTCATCGGCTGGCCCTTGCGGTCGGTCTCACCGGTCTGGCTCGCGCGCGGGGCCAGCCCGGTGAAGGACTTGAACCGCGCCCCGTCGGGGAACCGGCCCGGCCTGCCCATGGCCGCGACCAGGACCGGGGCGCTGATCTGCGCGAACCCGGGCAGCGACCGGGCGAGCTGGCGGGGATCGACCTTCTTGTAGCGTTTCTCCCGGGCTGCGGCGTGCGCGGCGAGCTCGGCCTGGACGGCCCGCAGCAGCCGCACCTCGGTAGCGACTTCAGCGGCCAGCTCCTCGAACGCCACCGCCGGGTGATCGCCGTACAGCTCAAGAGCCGCCGCCGCGGCCGCCTGCCATTCCCGGGCCCGCGCCGGGCCCTGCTGCTGGTTCGACGCCGTGGCGATCAGCCGGGTGAGCTCGGCCGCGCCGGCGGCCGCCAGCTTGCGGGGATCGGCGTAGCGTTCCAGCACCGCCACGTCGGCCGTGCCCAGGTCACCGGCCAGCGGCGTCATCGGCAGCAGCTGCCGGACCAGGTCCTTGATCCGCACCTTGTGCGTGGCGGCGTCCTTGGTCAGCCGGTCACACGCCCGGACCCGCCGGTCCAGCGCCGCCGCCTGCGCGCCTGCCAGCTCGAGCGGCTGCAGCCCGCGCGGGTCGGCCAGCGGCAGCCGGGCCAGCGTCTCCGCGTCGATCCCATTCGACTTCACGTGCCGGCGCAAGAACCGGCGTAAATCAGCGGCCTTAGCCGACGAAACCCGGTAGACAGCGTGGCCCCGGCGGGCGAAGAACACCGCGATCGGCAGCCACGCCGACCCGGTCGGCTCGAACACCACCGCCAGCCGCGTGCCTTCCGGCGCGCCCGCCAGCGCAGACTGCTCCACCGCCGACAGCGACGCCGCCGTGGGCACGCACGACGACCGGCACACCTGCTGGCCATCAGCCTCCAGCACCCGCACCGAATGCCGCGACGCGATCCCCAGATCGATCCCCACGAGCCGCCGGGACGCCGGCTGTTCCGCCTGCTGCTGCCTCATCATCACCTTCTCCTATGTCGTCCGGATCGTTCACTCCGGCGGCGCAGCAGACAGCAACATCCATCGGCCACGGTCCCAAGGCGCAAGAGCCAGCCAACGGCTCCCACTCATGTGCTGCAACCGGGCCAGACCCTTGCCGGGCTGGCCCACTTCCCTCATCCGGGTCATCCGTGGCCAGGCCAGCAGTGGCAATCAAATCCACGAGGCCCGACACTCACGTCGACCTCAGAACCCAACGCGTCGCCACCTACCGGACCAGCCGGGGATGCTCATGCAACCCTGGAACCCGGAGCTGATCAAGCACCGGAGTTCCTTACATGAACCCGCGACCCCTTGACCCCCAGCTACCGGCGGGCAACCACGCTGCCTGCCATCTCCCCAGATCAGCGCACACGCGACAGGCCACCGACGTCCGCCGGAGTCCAACCAAATACGTGCCTGTTGCTGTACTCCCGTGCTGTACGACCCCTCCCCTGCGAGATCAAACCGGCGGTACGCGCCCGCGGCCTTAGCGTCCCGGGCGTCTCTCCTCGATCCGCTGCGGGACAGATAAGGCTTCTCGCTCGCACCGGCCGCGCTGAGCGCTCAGCGGCGCACGCTTGACCGGTGTGTACGAGACCCTCGACGTCACCTAGCCTCGGGCGTTTGCGGACGAGGGAACCGGTAGCGGCAGCGGTTTGCACGTCTTGTCCCAGGCGGCGTAGGCGTTGCGTTCCGGCAGCGTGCCGCTCGTCAGATAGGCCGCGATCGTGCTGTCCACACAGATGTCGCCTGACAGGGAGTCGGCGTGTGTCGTGCCGCCTGGTTCGGCGAGCAGAACGGCGTGCGGGAACAGCTTGCGCACCTCGAGGCTGCCGCCGAACGGCGTGGCGGCGTCCAGCGTCTCGTCGATCAGCAGGCCATTGCGGATGTGGCTTCCGTTCACGCTGGCCGGCCGCGAGGATGCGGCGGGCCAGTAGATGCAGGGCGCGTTGAACCAGGCATTCGCCCACGTCTCGAATGGCGCCCTGCGGAAGATCGCATTGTTGTCCCTGCTCCACCTGGCCCAGCTGTGCGGCCAAGGCGCGTCGGTGCACTGGACCGCCAGGTAGACCGCGAACTGATGGTCGTTGCCCGGGGTGTCAACGGCCCGGTAAAGGCTGATCAGGTTCTTGGCGGCTGCCGCGTCGTGCTTGTTGATCCAGTCCGAGAAGGCCCGGCCGCGCTGCAGCCAGGTTTGCTCGTAGTAACCGGCCGACAGGAAGGCGTCGACCCACTCGTCGGGGCCGACCACGCCGCCCGCCGGGCTGGTGGCGAGCTTGGCCTCAGCCGCGTAGAACAGCTTCCTGACGGCCACCTCCGTGCCGCCCAGGTGGTAAACGCTGTTGTACTTCGCGAGCCAGCCGAACCAGATGTCGATGTTCCTGTTGAACGCGAGGTCTTGGTCGAGGTTGGCCTGGTACCACACCCGGAGCGGGTTGACGTTGCTGTCCAGGATGATGCGCCGAAGGTGGGACGGGAACAGCGTCGCGTAGACCTGGCCCAGGTAGGTGCCGTAGGAGAAGCCGTAGTAGCTGATCTGCCGCTGGCCGAGCGCCACGCGGATGCTGTCCATGTCCTTGGCCGAGTCGACCGTCGTCATGTTCTTGAGCAGCGCCGACTGCAGCGCGCTGTGCGTACCGCAGGCGTGGGCGTAGGCCTTCGAATCCGACAGCCAAAAGTGCGGCAGCGTCTTCGTGCTCGGCACGTAGCCCGGCCGGTCGGCGCTGAAGTAGTTCGGGATGCAGGCCGCCGCCGGCTTGCTCGAGCCGACGCCGCGCGGGTCGAAACCGATCCAGTCGTAATCCGCCGCCGCCGCTTTGAACCCCGCCTTTTGCAGGGCCGCGACGAGAAAGATGTTGAGTTTGAGTCCGGACCCGCCCGGCCCACCGGGGTTGGTCAGGATGACGCCCTGGGAGTGGCTGGCGGTGTGTTTGAGCCGCGACACGGCGAGCTGGATGTGCGTGCCGTGTGGCTTGCTGTAGTCCAGCGGTACCGACACAAAGCCGCACTGTGCGTGGACCTGCTTAAGGGAGGGGTCCGAGCAGGTGCTCCACTTGATCTGCGACGCGTCGGCCGGGGGCGACGCCGCGGTGGCGGTAATGCCTGGTAAGGCCGCGGCCAGCCCGGCCGCGATAACGCTGGCCGCGGCGGCGATGGATACGAGTCGTCTCATCCCGTTCCCTTCGTCAGGCGCTCCGGCATGATGAGCCGCCGAGCGCGGCATCCGAGGGCGATGTTGGGGCCAGGCGCCCGTTAGCGGAAGATGTGAGCGACATCAAAGCCCAAATCGTGACAATTAGCGCGGGTTCCACGCAGCTTAGTCGCACGACACGATGCTGCGCGCGGGCGTGTAGCTCAGCACCATTTGGGGGCCGTCGGCGATCGTGCTGCTGCCTGCCTGCTGCTCGCCTACCACCTGCTAACCGGGCGGTCCGGACGGCCGGCGCAGCGCTGAGAATTGCCAGCGGCTGCTCCAGCGCACCCGCGCCCTGCCCACTGGCCCAGAACTGGCTCACAGGGCAACGCTGGCGGTCTTGCGTGACCGCAGGCGTTAGCCGCAGGCCCAGCCGTGAGCCTGATTTGGTTCCCAATCTTGTGGGCTGGGCTGGCCTTGCATGCTGACTGCCCCACGTCGCTATCTGGATGAACGCCTCGTAGCAGTTGAACAGGCCGGGATCGATCGGCCGCCGTGGCGGCCTGGCTCACAGTTGAGTTAAGTCACGGCTGGCTGTTCGTCGCTGCTGGCCGGATGCGGTGGCCGGCGGCCTCCAGTAGCTCGGACAAGCCGTCTTCGATGCCGTGGGCCAGTAACTCGAAGTCGGAGCTATGGGCCGGGCTGGGTATGGGCTGCGGGATGAACCACTCCGTCTTGGCGGGCGATCAATGTGGTGCCAACCCGGCGAATAGGATGTCGAGGCCGCGTTCGAGTTCGGTGGCGCCGTCGTAGCAGGCCAGGGCGGGGGCGAGGCTGCGGAGCAGGGGGAATTCGCTGATCGGTAGCCGGTGCAGGCCCAGCCGCAGCAGGTCGTCGGTCTCGTCCGGGTTTTCGACGAGTTCTTGCAGCTCGTTGAGCACGTGGCCGTGCACGAACCCGAACAGGGCCCGGTAGACGTGCAGGGCATCGGGTCCGCTGAAACCGGCGCGGGTGAGCAGGGCGAGGACGTCTTCGAGCGGGCGCAGGGTGCCGCGGGGGCGGAGCGCGAGCGGGGTGGCCAGCGGCCGGGTGAGCAGCCCCGCCGGAGGGCCGGCCAGCCTCGCGCATAACCGCGGCGGCGGTCTCGCGCACGGACAGAATCCCCAGCTCACCGCACTGCGAAGAGTTGTGGTCGGTAGAGGCCTTCTTCACATCCTTCGCGACCTCCGGGTCGTCAACGGCGAGCAGCGGGAGACACGCCGCGCGCAGAATGTCCTTCGCCTGCTGAGTTACCGTCGGTGCCCGCGACAGGACGCTGGCCAGCACTCCACCTTGTGCGGCGGGGCGAGCAGCCGCAGATAGGAGCCGGCCGGCGGGTAGTCATGCGCGGCTGGCGTTTCGCATAAACCAGCACCTGGTCCGGTGGGCGATGCAGGAGTACAAGCGACTACGCGCCAGGCCACAGCGGCAGCGCCAGCCCAGGCTCCTCGCCCGCTGGCACCTCGTCGCCCGCAGCCAAGTCCGGCCTGTGGGAGCATGTGCCGAGGGTGATCGGGACCTTGAGCTGATTCCGTCATCTGGCCAATCCGGACACGAGGTTAATGGACGTTGCGATGATCACGACACCCAGGGGAAAGGACAGCCAGGCGTGCCGCAGTGCCGCCCGTCGAATCTGCTTGGCCTGGATGTTGGTGTCAGAGACCTGGAACGTCATGCCGATCGTGAAAGCCAGGTAGGCGAAGTCGCCGTAGTCCGGGGCGTCGGGCTCGTTGAAGTCGATCCCCCCGATCTGGCCGGAGTAGTAGAGGCGCGCGTATCTGAGGGTGAACACAGTGTGGACGAGGGTCCAGGACACGAAGACGGACACAAGCGCGAAACCCGCCTGCAGGTACTTCAAGTTTCCGTTGACATGACCGGCTCCGACCAGCACTACCCCTACGGCGATCAGGCTGGCGATCGCTGCGCCCAGCAGCACCACGTCGGCCAGGTCGATGCTAGGGTCCTCGCGCATGGCGTGGCTCGCTGTTGACTCAGCGTTCAGCCTCCATACGGTCGACCACACCCACACGCAAAAGACCAGCGCCAAGATGTCCCAGCCAATCAAAGGCGCTGCACGGACCGCGCCTACCGCCACAGCGGCCGTACTGCCCACGATCGCCGCGCCCAATGACACGAGCAGTTTTGTCCGGGCCGATGTGGATCCTGGGGGGACGGCTTGATGGTTTGCAGGTTGCATGGCATCAGGCTGGCAGTCAATTGTGCTCAGCGCGGGATTGGGGTATCCCTCGGCGGTGCGCGGCAGGAACGTCCGCTCACAGCGTCAAGCAGCGACGGCTCGGGATGCAGGGACTCGTCAAAGTCGGTGTGACTGTGGGTGATCGAGGTGCCTGGCGGTTTGTGGTGGCGGGTGGCTTTGCGGTGGGGCGTCCTGTAGGACCCTGGTCCGAAAATAGGACCTCGGCTGGGCAGGCGGCAGCGCCCGGCGGCGCGCCAGCGCTGACGGGCTCTGGGTAACGGTGGTGGTGATTTAGCTGGCTGGGGCCAGGAGTTCGCCGGTATCGGGGTTGATGGCCTGGATGGTGACGTGGTAGCCGAGGCGTTCGAGGCCGCGGACGTGGTTGCGGGCGCGGCGGCGGGTGTCGGCGCGGCGCTGGTAGTAGTCGGTGCCGAGGTCTTCGTAGGTGGCGTCGGGGTCGGACAGCAGGGCGTGGGTGATGGTCAGCTGGGTTCTTCTGATGGCGCCCTGGGCTTTCTTCTTCGGCATCTGCTTGCACAGCCGCCGGTACTTGGCACCGAGGAAGGTCTGGGTGCGGCCGGCGTTGGCGGCGGCCTCGCCGAGCGAGCCGCCGATGTAGGGGTTGCCGCGGCCGGTGGCGTTCTTGCCCTTGCGTTTGCCGGCGGACTCGCTGACCCGGGGTGCCTGCCGGGCCCAGGAGCACAGGTGCCCGGCGGTGGGGAAGACGGTCATGTCCACGCCGATCTCGCCGATGATGTCCTGGGCGGTGATGACCCCATAGCCGGGGATGCCGTCGAGCTGGGCGATCTGCCGCTGGTACGGCTCACACAGCACGTTGATGTTCGCGGATAGCTCATCGATCTGCGCGGACAGGTGATCGATGTTGGCGAGCATCATCTGCAGGATGAAGGCATGCTGGCTGGTGAAGAACGAGCAGTCCAGGGCCTCTTCCAGCTGGGCGATCTTGCCGCGCATCCGGGTCCGGGCCATCTGCGCCAGCACCCTGGGGCTGCGTTCCCCGGCGATGATCGCGTTCAGCATGTCGCGCCCGGACACCCCGTGGATGTCGGTGATCACCGATGACAGCTTCAGGTGCGCGTCTTCCAGGAGCTTCTCGCACCGCGCCTTCTCGGCGGTGCGGGCCTGGGTCAGGTGCCGCCGGTAACGGGTATGGGTGCGCAGCCGCCGGATCTCCTCCGGGGGCACGAAGCTGCCCGCCAGCGAGCCCCGCTCGGTGATCTTCGCCAGCCACACCGAGTCCAGCTTGTCGGTCTTGGGCCGCCCGGGCAGCGCCTTGACCTGCGATGCGTGATACAGCACGCAGTCGAAGCCCTCCCGCTCCAGCAGGAAGAACACCGGCTTCCAGTAGTGGCCCGTGGCCTCCATGCCGATCTTGGTCACGCCCCAGGACCGCAGCCAGTCCGCCAGGGCCAGCAGGTCCTTGCGGAGTGCCCGGAACTCCCGGGTCTCCTGCTGCCGGCGGCCGCTCCTGGTGTCGCTGGGCACCCGGACGGTGACCATGATCTCTTTCTTGCCGATGTCGATCCCGGCGACCCGCTCGGCGAACAGCGGCTCGTCCTCCACGTCTTCCATCGTGGCGCTCCTATGATGAGGATGCGGATAAGGTCGTGGCCGCCCGCAGGAGCTGTGGGCAAGCGGAAATCTGGTCCGCGGGCTCGAAGCACCAGTACACGGCCCTCAAAACAGCTCCCGGCGATCAGACTGCTGGACGGGGTCAGGCCCGCCAAGGGTCAACGACGTCAGCGGGCGGCCACGCCCCATTCTGGCCGCCACCCCCGCCCCGGAGCAGCCGGGCCGGCCCGCACCATACCCGCTAACCCCGCCACGAGCGGGGCAGCGGAACTCCAGCCCGCAACGGCGGTCAGCCCCGCGCGCGGCAGCGAACCCCAGGACCTGCGACGGGTCAGCCCCGAGGAATTTTCACGCCGCCACGGCGTCCATAGGCCACCCGAGACTGCTGGCTAATTCCGTAGGAAATCTGGGCCCGCGTGGCGTGGCGCATCCGTTTCGGATCTTGCGTTCTGCATGATCGGGCTGCGGTCGACTTTCCCCTCGTCTCGGCCGCAGGATGGAGCCTGTGATGTCTGTCCAGCCGCAGCCGTGGCCGCAGCCCGCGCCGGAGATCGTCGCGGCCGTCGCGGTGATGTACCGGGGCAAGCGGGAGCGCCCGCTGCCGGTGATGGTGCGTGACCAGCTGGGTGAGTGGCTGGCCGATGAGCAGTTCGCGGGCGCCTACGGGGTGCGCGGCAAGCCGGGCTGGCCGCCGAGCCGCCTGGCCCTGGTGACGATCTTCCAGATGGCGGAGGATCTGACCGACCGGCAGGCCGCTGAGGCGGTCCGCACCCGGATCGACTGGAAGTACGCGCTCGGCCTTGGCCTGCCCGATCCCGGCTTCGACGACTCGATCTTGAGTGAGTTCCGGGCCCGGGTCGCCGGCGGCGGCCTGGATCAGGTGGTGCTGGACACGCTGCTCGAGCGGCTGGCCGCTGACGGGCTGGTGCCGGCCGGCGGGAAGATGCGCACCGATTCCACCCATGTGATCGCCGCGGTACGGGACCTGAACCGGCTGGAGCTGGCCGGGGAGTCGGTGCGGGCATGTCTGGAGGCCCTGGCGGTGGCCGCGCCGCACTGGCTGGCGCGTCATCTGGACGATTCGTGGGGCAAGCGGTACGCCGCGCGGGTCGACACCTGGCGGATGCCCGCCTCCGCGACCAAGAAGGAGGAGCTGGCGCTGGCGTACGGCCGCGACGGCCACACGCTGCTGAAGGCGGTGTACGCCGCCGCGGCCAGCGACCCGGATCTGGCGTTCCTGGCGCGGCTGCATCAGGCCGGGGTACTGCGGGTCGTGCTCGTGCAGAACTATCTCATCGTCACCGGCGAGCGGGGACGGGAGGTGATCAAACGGCGGGAGGCGGAGGTGGAAGGTCTCCCGCCGGGCAGATCCCGCATCACCTCCCCGTATGACCTCGATGCCCGGTGGGGCGTCAAGCGCGACACCTTCTGGAACGGCTACAAGGTGCACGTCACCGAGACCTGCGACACCAGCGCCATCCGGGACGACGACACCGCTACGAGCAGCGACTCCGGCAGCGAAGGTCACGGCGACGACGGTGAGGCCGCACCGCCGCCTCATCTGATCGTGAACGTGGAGACCACGGATGCGACCGTGCCCGGTCAGCCAGATGACCGCGCCGATCCATGCCCGCCTGGCCGGACGGGACCTGCGGCCGGCCGAGCATTACGTAGATTCGGGCTACCCCTCGGCGGAGCTGCTGGTGTCCTCGCTGGCCGGATTCGGTATCGCGCTGGTCACCCCGACGCTGGCCGACACCTCACCGCAGGCCAGGGCAGGTGCCGGGTTCGACCGCACCGCTTTTGCCATCGACTTCGATGCCCAGCAGGCCACCTGCCCGCAAGGTCACGCCAGCAGCTCCTGGAACCCCGTCACCCAGCGCGGCACCGACACCATAGTGATCACTTTCGCGAAGGGCACCTGCGGGCCCTGCCCGGTCCGGGCCCAGTGCACCACCTCGGCGTCCGGGCGCCGCCAGCTCACCCTCCATCCCCGTGAAATCCACCAAGCCCAGCTCGCCGCCCGAGCCACCCAGGGCACCAAGGACTTCCAGGCCAGATACGCGCTGCGCGCCGGTGTCGAAGGCACTATCCGCCAAGGCGTGGCCGTCACCGGCATGCGGCACGCCCGCTACCGCGGACTGGCCAAGACCCGCCTGGAACACACCAACGCCGCGGTCGCGCTCAACCTGATCCGGTTACACGCCTGGTGGAACGGCCACCCGCTGGACCGGACCCGCACCAGCCACCTCGCCCGCCTCGAACTTGCCCTGGCCTCGTAAACACAATTAACCAGCAGGGTCCTGTAGGTGCCGAAAACCTCATCCACGTCA
>CAWGAE010000022.1:0-154670 GCA_963820395.1 uncultured Actinomycetota bacterium
CCTCATCGAACGCCCGGCCCATCGCCTGTACCGGCTAGTCAGGCCGCGGCCGCTGGGAAGGCATACGCGGCGAGCGCCGTCCCCGGGAGCAGTGTGGCCATCCCGTCGGCCGGCCGGACCCGGCGCCGCGATCGCGAAACCGGAGCCACGCGGCCCGTCCGGCTTCGCCTGAGCACGCAACGCTGGCATTGGACACTCCGGCCGGCCCCGGGCACGCAATAACCGGCCTGGCGCGAGCATGACCGACCGGCCCGGGGCTACCCACAACCAACCCAACCGGCCTGGGGTGCCGCGACAGTGACGGCGGCTGCGGCATGCCGAATTCTTACTATCGGGGACACAAAGGCCTCCAAAGATGCCTCGGCCATGCTCTACTGTCGTGCCAGCAGGCAGCGTTGACGACTGTCCAGGAAATGCAGGCCGCCGCTGAGGCGCCCACGCAAAGGAATCTTGGCCGCCATGACGCTTTTCGAACTCGATGGCAAACGCATCGCCATCGTCAACTGGCGTGACCCGTGGCATCCCGACGCCGGAGGCGCCGAAGTCTACGCGTGGGAGATGGCGAGCAGGCTGGTTCGCCGTGGCGCCCGCATTCACTTTGTCACCTGCCGCGCGCCGGGACAACGCAGGCGGGAAAGTCGGGACGGCGTTGAGGTGGTCCGCATGGGCGGCCGATTCTCCGTATACCCCCTTGTGCTGCCGTGGATGCTGGCGCACAGGCGGTCATTCGATGCCGTCGTCGACTGCCAGAATGGCATCCCGTTCTTTACGCCGTGGGTGCTACCGCGGCGTGTTCCCGTGTTGTGCGTGATGCACCATGTCCACGATCGCCAGTTCGGCGTGCACTTCCCCGGGTGGCTGGCATGGGTTGGCCGGTTGCTTGAAGGGCCGGTCGCCAGGTGGAGTTACCGGCAGCACGCGTGCGTCGCCGTTTCGCTGTCCACGGTGCAGGCGATGCGGGAGAGGCTGCGCTGGACCGGGCCAATCTACCTCGTCCCCAACGGGATCTCGCGGATGACTTCGCCGCGGCCGGAGCCCGTAGCCGAGCAGGCCTCAATCACGTGGGTGGGCAGGCTGGTGGCCCACAAGAGGGTGGACCGCGTACTGGATGTGGCAGCGCGGCTTGCGGGCACCGGGGTCACGATCCACGTCATCGGCCGCGGGCCGCAGGCCGGCCCGGTCGCTGAGCAGGCTGCGGCCCGGGGCCTCGGCGCGGTCGTCCAGTTGCACGGCTATCTCCCCGGGCATGAGAAAACCGCGCTGGTCGCCCACTCGCTGCTGCACCTGAGCACCTCCCAGGGTGAGGGGTGGGGGTTGTGCATACTTGAGGCCGCAGCGCTCGGGGTCCCCACGGTGGCCTACGCGGTTGACGGTATGCGCGACGCGGTACGCGACGGTGAGACCGGGTGGCTCGTGGCTGACGGTGACCTGCTCGAGAACGTGGTGGAGCGGGCGCTCAACGAACTCGCGGATCCCGCGCGCCGCGCGACCATCCAGTCCGCATGCCGCCGATGGGCGTCATGCTTCGCGTGGGAGCGAAGCGCCGAGCGGTTTTCCGCCCTGCTCTCGGCGGCTATCCGGAGCGGCAGCTCGCGCGGCACCCGCGATGGCGCCCGGCTGATCCGCTACCACGACATCGACGGTAGCCATACCATCATTGCGGAAGGGCCGGTACGGGACGTTGTCCTGGAATACGGCGGTAATGCGGAGGAACTCCGCGAGCCGACGCCCGTCGAGCGCCTGCTTGGACGTGCTGTCGAACAGGCGGGCTGGCGACCGTGAGCTCGGAGACCAGGCTAGCCACCCCCGGCCTGGGCGGGTCCATGCGGCCGTTCACCCAATGGCTCCTCGATCCGCGGGATAGCTCACCCACCGCGAGCCGGCGGCCCGGCGTGGACGAGCGCCTCCGGCGCTCGATCTGGATAGCCGTGTGCTGCCTGCTGCTCACCGTGCTTGCCTTTGTCACCCGGCCAGGCAGGATAATCGCCGACACCAAGCTCGACCTGGCGATCAACCCTGGCGGCTTCCTCGGCAGGGCACTGCATCTGTGGGATCCGGCGCAGTTCGGGCAGCTCCAGGACCAAGCGACCGGTTACCTGTTCCCGATGGGGCCGTTCTTCTGGCTCGGGCACCTGGCGGCACTGCAACCATGGGTGATCCAGCGCTTGTGGCTGGCAGCAGTTCTCATCGCCGCTTTCGCCGGCACCACACGGCTGGGGGCGCGGCTTGCCGTCGGTACGCCGATGACCCAGATCGTCGCTGGCCTCGGATACGCGATGTGCCCCCGCGGGCTCGGCCTGCTGGGCCAGCTCTCGTCAGAGTTCCTGCCTGCGGCGATGCTGCCATGGATCCTGCTGCCGCTGGTAACGGCGGTGAAAGGGGGGAGCCGCGCGCGGGCCGCTCTCACGTCGGGGGTCGCGGTGGCCCTGGCCAGCGGCATGAACGCGACTGCCACGTTCGCCGTCCTGATCCCGCCGCTGATCTACGTGCTCAGCGCGCGCAGGCCGACGCCGCGATGGCGGATCCTCCTGTGGTGGGCGGTGGCGGTGCTGCTGGCGACCCTGTGGTGGGCCGTGCCGCTGGCGCTGCTCGGGAAATACGGATTCTCGTTCTTGCCGTATACAGAAAGCGCCTCAATAACCACCGCCGTAACGAGCCTGGCCAACACCTTCCGTGGCACGGAGGACTGGGTGAATTACGTCATCGTCGATGGCCAGCCATGGTGGCCGGTGGGTTACGCGCTCACAGTCGAGATTCCCCTCATACTGCTTACCGGGCTGGTGGCGGGCCTTGGCCTGGCAGGCCTCACCCGCCGCGGGCTGCCGCAGCGCCGGTTCCTGCTCTGTACGTTGGTCGTCGGCTTGCTCCTCATCACCGCTGGTTACGTGAGCGGCCTGGGCAG
Source organism: uncultured Actinomycetota bacterium (assembly GCA_963820395.1). Taxonomy (GTDB): domain Bacteria; phylum Actinomycetota; class Actinomycetes; order Streptosporangiales; family Streptosporangiaceae; genus DATFVJ01. Next base: position 2,903 of record CAWGAE010000022.1, read on the forward strand.
CCCGCTGGCCGAGCCCATCCGCCACATCATCGACGGTCCGCTCGCACCGCTGCGCAACGTGCGCAAATTTGATCCGCTGATTCGGCTACCGATCGCGGTCGGCTTGGCCCATATGCTCGCACCGCTTCGATTCCCTCGGCTCCGGATCGCCATCAGCGCGCTCACCGTGGTCGCGATAGCGGGCGTCGCCTTGCCCGCATTCACTAACGGGCTGTCGTCCTCCGGTGATTTCCAGCAGATCCCCCAGTACTGGGTGACCGCCACGCGCTGGCTGAACAGCCACGCAGGGAATCAGGCGGTTCTCGTGGTCCCGGGGGCGCGGTTTGGCGAGTACCTGTGGGGGCGGCCACTCGACGACGTGATGGAGCCGCTTTCCACCGCACGCTGGGCATCCCGCTCGGTCGTACCACAAGGTTCCGTCGGGCTGACGCGGCTGCTCGACGCCATCGACACGAGGCTTACCGACGGTGCGGGATCCCCTGGCCTGGCGCAGGTACTGGCCCAGATGGGCGTCCGCTACATCCTCGTGCGCAACGACCTGATCCGATCCGACCTGGACGGCGCCTGGCCGTCCCGGGTGCTCCAGGCGGTCAACTCTTCACCGGGGCTGCGCATGGTCGCCGAGTTCTGGGACAAGTCTCACCCGTTCGCGGGATCATTCGAGGCGAGCGATGCGACGACGGCCTTCGATCCCTTGTACCGGCCATTGCTCGTCTACCAGGTCTCTGGCGCCCAGGACGTCGCAACGGTTGCCCCCCGAACCAGACGCTGCGCGTCTACGGCGCCCCGGAGACGCTGCTGACGCTCGCCGATCAGGGCCTGCTCGCAAACCGGCCCGTCCTGCTGAACTCGGACGCGAACGATATCCGGACGAGCAAGTCGGTCGTCTCGGACGCCCTGCGCCGGCGCGTCGTCGGGTTCGGCGAACCGCGTATCGCCCGTTCCCCCACGCTGACCGCTGGCGAACCCGCCAACACGATTTATCCGGCCGATGACTACCTGGAGCCCGGCTGGCAGCATTACCTGACCGTCGCCGCATATCAGGGCATCAAGGACGTGACCGCATCCTCCTCAGCCTCCGACATCAGCGCCATTCCCGCACAGGAGGCAACCGGTTACCTGCCGTACGCGGCGCTGGATAACGACGACCGCACGGCGTGGGAATCTGGCGGCTGGGACGGCCCGATCGGGCAGTGGATCCAGATCGACTTCCTGCATCCGGTCAATCCGCGGAAGATCAAGGTCAGGTTCGTCGTGGATCCGGCGATCGGCCCGCCGGTGACCAGGGTCGCGGTGCAGACCGCCACAGGTCAGATCGTCCAGCCGGTCAAGCAGACCGATACGCCCCAGGTGCTGCGGGTACCTGCCCGGCCGACAACGTGGCTGCGCATCAGGATTGTGGGTCTGGCGTACACGCAGCACCCAAAGCTCGGCGCACAGGTGGCGATCTCCGAGATCTCCGTTCCGGGTATCTCCCCGCGCCGGACGATTGAGCTTCCTGACGTCACCACGCCCAGCGGTAAGGACCCAACGGCGGTGGTCATGACCCGCTCCGAGATCCCGGCCCCAGACTGCATGCCCACGCCGCTGCTTTGGGTCTGCTCGCCACAGCTGAGCAGGCCCGTGGAGGAAGAGTTCGGCTTCAACCACACCTTCACCGCGCATGCGCCGCACCCGGCGCAGCTTTACGGAACCGCTGTCCTGACCGATCCCGCTCTGATTCAGGCATATGCGCGCATCACTCGCGGCGCCCCCACCGTCACGGCCAGTTCCACCTGGATGACCGCGCCGCAGCAGCTGCCGCGCGCCGCGTTCGACGGCGACCCGTCGACAACATGGATCGCCGCACCGAGCGACCGGAATCCCACGCTGACGATCTCATGGGCCGGCCCTCGCAAGGTCAGGGAGATCACGATCACCCGGCCTTCCGGCGCGGGCACGCCGACCAAGGTCCTGGTCACCGGTACCGCACCTGGGCAGTTGGGTGGCGGCTGGATCGTCGGCGGAAAGGGCGAGATCAAGTTTCCGGCCATGCGTACCGACCGGATCACGCTGGCGTTCTCCCCGCTGCAGACACCTCTCGAGATCACCGACGTGACGATCCCAGGGGTCCGCCATCTCAGCGATCCGGGGCAGGCCGCGTTCAACCTCCCGTGCGGCCAGGGGCCCCGGATCAGGTTCAACCGCGCATCGCTGGCTACGACCGTGTCGGGGACCTACGCGGAGCTCCTCACCGGCCAGCCGATGAGCTTCACCGGGTGCAAGCCCGTCACGGTCGCGGCGGGGGCCAACCAAATCGTCGAGCCCGCAACCGACGCGTTCCAGGTCGATACCGCCGTTGTCGATGGCCTGGGATCGCGGTCAGTGCGGTCGGTCGCACACCACTTCGCCGCAGCCCGGCCGGCCCGGCGATCCGCATCGGCCCGGCCATCCGCATCGGCCCCCCGAGCAGCCTCCCGGCCCCATCCCCCACAGCCCGGCCATCCCCCGCGGCCCCGCCATCCCCCGCGACTCCGCCATCCTCCGCAGCACCAAGCTCGCCTCCCTCGACAGCTCCGCCATCCTCCACAGCTCCGCCATCCCCCAGCCCCGCCATCCTCCGCAGCTCCGATAGCCTCGCCACCCTCGACAGCTTCGCCTATCCACCCCAGCACCTGTAGCCACGCCATCCGCTACAGCTCCGCCATCCCCCACAACCCCGCTATCCCCCACGACCCCGCCATCCCCCATGGCCCCGCTATCCCCCACGGCCCCGCCATCCTCGACCGCCCCGCCATCCCCCACAGCTCCGCCATCCTTCACAGCTCCGCCATCCTTCGCAGCTCCGCCATCCCCGGCAGCCCGGCGATCCGCTTCGGCTCGGCGATCCCGGAGGCCGGGCGATCCGCGGCCGCCCAGCCGGTCGCCTACGACCTGCGGACACCGCATCGGGCCGCGGTCAGCATCAAGCGGTGGACCACCTCAAACCGGACCGTCGTTGTCGCCGCGAACCAGCAGTCGTATCTCGAGGTGAACGAGAATTTCAACATCGGCTGGCAGGCGCGCATCGGCGCAGCGGTGCTGCGGCCGGTGAGGATCGACGGCTGGAAGCAAGCGTGGATCATCCCTGCGGGCACCTTTGCCGAGGTCCACCTCACATACCTGCCAGATGCGACCTACCGCCTCGCGCTGTTCGCGGGGTTCGCGGCCATGGGCGTTCTCTTCCTGCTCGCGCTGATCCCCCTCGCACTGCGACTGCTCGCACCGGGCCCGCGCGCACCGGGCCTGCCCGCACCGGGCCTGCGCGCAGCGCGCACGCGGGCCTACGCCCACGCGGGCGGGCACGCCCGCAACCAGTCCGGCCGCTTCCCGCGCTGCCACGGGCCGCGAACCATACCAGCGCACCCGTCCTCCGGCTGCTCTGGATACTGCCGTTCAGCACAGCGACAGGGATATGGGTAGCCGGATACCCGGGCGCGGTCATCCTGCCGTTCGTGACGATGTGCTTCCTCGCGGTAATCGCCCGCGGGCCGAGGTCGAGGCTGGCGCGGCAGATGTCGGGGTGTTGGCTGGTCTGCACGCTCATGGTGACAGCGTCGGCCTGTGCCGCCGTCGGCGAACACCTGCGCATGGCCGAGTACCAGGGCCCGGCGGTAAACTACTGTGGAACGTGATCCCGCAGGTGCTCTGCGCGGTGATCGTCGCGCGGCTGCTTGCCGATCTTGCCTGGGGAAATCGCCCACGCGAACGAGCCGTCGGCACCCTCGGGACGGGAGGGCGGCACGAGTATCGCCGTGGTTACGGAGTCGCTCGCGATCCGGGAGGCCCGCCTGGGGAACCGGCGGCGCGAGGCGGACCCGGCACCTCAGGTGCGAGGCCCACGGGGCCCGCGAACGGCGATGGGCCCGCCAGGTAACGGGCACCGGCGCGCACAGGTACGGCTCGCAAACCGGGCCGGGCCTCCAGCCAGGCGGGGGCCAGCAGCCGCCGCCAGGCGGGGGCCACCAGCCAGGCGGGGGCCGCCAGCCAGGCCGGGCCACCAGCCAGGCGGGGCCACCGCCAGCCGGCCACCAGCCAGGCCGGGCCACCGGCGACCGACGGCGGGAAGTGCTGGGGAGACCTAGCGGGAAGCAGTCCTGGCCAATCGACGGGACCCAGGCTCGTCGCGGGCATCGCCCATTCGCGGTGACGAATCGGTGCACCGCGTGGCCCATATCGCACATGCTGTGCCGCGGCTGCTGAACCCGCTACCATTCATGGTGTGACGACTTAAAGTACACGCTCTATTACATAGAGTGATAGTTGACTACTTTTACGTAACACTCGGAAACTCTCTGTGAGATCGCCCTAGTCTGTCGCTGATATCAGGTTCTCAACGTGACCTGCCCCCCGCTGGCACGCTGCGGTCCTTTGCGGTTCCGCGCTTGGCGGCTCTTGCTGGTCGAAAGAGGAGTGCAATGGTTCGCTTGTTCGTCGCAATCGCGATTGGCGCGGTGCTTGCTGTCGGGGCTGGTTTCCTGGCCTCCAGCGTGGCGAGCGGTGGAGCAGCGAATCCAGTCAACGAGCCGCTGTACAACTACGGCACGCGCTAAACCCGTCCGGACGACGTGATGTGGCATCCGATGCCCGGGGATCCGGAGCAGGATCTCCCGGTGCTACTTGAGATCGTCGTTCCAGCGTTTAACGAGGCCGAGCGGCTTCCCCTCGGGCTCAGCCTGCTGACAAGAAAAGCGGCGGTGCTCCCGCTCACCGCGGCGATTCTGGTGGTGGACAACGCGAGCACCGACGAGACCGCCGATATCGTGCGCGACTGGCCGACCGGGCCTGTTCCGGTCCGGTTACTGCGCTGCGAACAGCGCGGCAAGGGTGCGGCCGTGCGAACTGGGCTGCTCGCCACCCGGGCTCCCTACATCGGCTTCTGCGACGCGGACATGGCGACCGATCTGGCTGCGATGGACCTCGTCATCAGGCTGCTCGCGGCGGGCCATCGGGCGATCATCGGTTCACGGGCGCACCGCCGGTCGGTGGTCGAGGCACGGCACAATTCGTTCCGCACCGCCGGGGCTGCCATCTTCCGTGGCCTCGCGCGAACGGTCGTCGAAGGTGCCACTGACACTCAGTGCGGCTTCAAGTTCTTCTCCGGCCCGCTCGCCCGGGCGGCAGCGGCGCGAATGCGAGCGGCCGGGTTCGCGTTCGACGTCGAGCTGATCGCCAGGTGCGTTCAACTCGGCGCCAGCATCACGGAGATACCCGTGTCGTGGCGGGATGTCCCCGGGTCCACGTTCTGCGTGCAACGTCACGGGGCGGGCGCTTTGCGCGAGATCGCGTCAATCTGGCTGACCCTTAAGCGGGGGCGCCAGGAGTCCACCGACGGCCAGGTCAGCCTGCACCTCCCATTGCCGCGTATGGGCGACGCGGCAATCATGGCGCCTGGTCATATCCTCAGGCCGGACGCGTTGGCAACGGCTCCACAGTCATGACGGGTCGCGATGAGCCGATCGTCGAAACGCCACGCGCTCAGCGGAGCGGGAGTTAATGAGTGTCGCGACGGCCATAGCCTCCGCGGGGATTCCGCTGGCCGTGCTTGCCACCACTGCTTACAATGCCGGGCTCGTGCTGGAAAAGCGCGCACTTGACCAGCTTCCAGTCATCGATGTGCGGCAGATGGTCGTCCTGATCAGGACGTTGCTGACGGCGCCCCAGTGGCTGGCCGGATTCACGCTCAGCCTGTGCGGGCTGGCTTTCCAGGTCATCGTGCTGACGCTCGAGCCGGTTACCGTTGTGCAGCCCGTGCTGACAAGCGGTGTCGTGGTGGTCCTCGTGCTGTCCCGCCTGCTCCTGCGCGAGCGTCTCGGCGGCGGCGAGCTCGGGTGCCTTGGCGTGATGGTCGTGTCCGTCGTCTTGCTCACGCTTTCCAGCGGTGGGCCCGCAACGCAGGCTGGCCACGATGTCAGCAGCTTCTGGATGGCCGCGACAGCGATTCCGTCCTGCCTTGTCGGCCTGCTCGTGGCAGCCAGCGCACGCCGCGCGGCCGCACGCAAACACCGGCCGCCGGTGATCGGCGTGTCCTACGGCATTGGCACCGGCTTGCTTTACGGTGTCGCGGCTCTCGCGATCAAGGGCCTGTCCGGGATACTCGTCCACAATGACTCGGTCGGGGCCGCCGCCGTCGCCATAAATTCGTCGCCGTATCTCTACGTGATGGCCGGCTGCATAGCGGCTGGCTTCGGGTTTTTCCAGACGGCCCTGCAGCGCTGCCGGGCATCCATCGTCGTACCGGTATCCAATATCACCGGAAGCGTGTACTTTATGATGGCCGGAACCTTGCTCTTCCATGAGCATCTCCCGTCGGACCCTGGAAAACTGACGTTGCGACTCGCGGGAATTCTGGTTGCCGGCGCCGTGCTCCTGCTGCTGCCGGGCCAGGCGATGACGATGCAATCGAAACCACAGGCGACCGGCACGGATGCGCCCGCCGCAGCGAAACGGCAGGGACACAGGCGGCGGATGGCAAGCGAGGTTACCGGGCCGCCGACCTGACCGAAGTTGCGGTAGCTCCGGCCCCATGGCCATCGAGCCGGTAGACGACGATGTCTGGCCCGGTTAGCACGACCGCCGCCCCGGCTAGCCGCCGTGCAAGCTCGCTTGCGGATCCCAGCGACCCGGCACCGCCGGCCGATGGCCCGTCCAGACCGGCGTCCACGATCACGTACCGGACGCCAGCTGCCCGCAGCCGCACGGTGAGCGGTGCTCTGGATGTGATCAGCCGGCTGAGCGTGCGCGCGGCCGGGTCCTCCGCGGGTACCACGACGCTCCCCACCCGCACCGCGTCGTTCCAGATCACCGTGCGCGCCAGCATCCGCGGCCATGGATCAAGCACCGGCTCACCGCGATTCCACCCGTACCGCCGGTACGCGGCCCAGGGCAGCAGCAATGCGCTGCCGGGCGACGGACCGGCATCAATCGCCGCACGTGCCCGCAGCCAGTCCCCCGGGTACTGCGCGGTCCGCAGCCGCGCCGCCGCCCCCCACGCGAGCCCGGGCAGCAGGAGCGGGGGCGCCAGGAGCGCGGCCACCGTGAAAACCACGCCGGGCAGGTCGGCGCGAGCCCGCCAGCGGCCCTCCTCGCCGATTATCCCGAACGGCTGCCGCACGCTTACTCCCCACGCGACCACCGCTCCGATCCCTGTTGCCTCGGCCAGCGCGAGCGGTGCCACGAATTGCTGGCTGTCGCGCAGCACGGCGAAACCCGGCCACCCCCCGATCAGGGCGCCCAAGATCTCCCGCCCTCCCGCGGTGATGCCGATGCTCGCGATCGCGAGCCCAGCCAGCGCCGCGACACCGAGCCCGGGCCAGCGCGGATCGCGGCGACAGCGGGTGGCATAACCGGCGATGCCGGTAACGGCCAGGGCAAGCCAGAATGTGGACAGGGCGCCACCGTAGCCCTTGGGCACGGTCCCGGCATTCCATCCCCCGCCGAGTATTAACAGGCTGCCGAGCGACCCGAAAGGCGTGTCCGCGCGCGCCGCGAAGGCGCCAACGCCCGCCGCCGAGGTGTGCACCGGACGGGCCAGCGAAGGGACAAGCCAAGGCAGGCTGACCGCGGCCAGCACGAGCACCCCCGTCCCGATGGTGCGGGCGCGCGCATACCACCCGGACCCGGCCGCGCGAGATCCTGCTGCGGCCAGCCGCGCCATGGCCCGCCCCGCCTTGGCAGACACCGCACCGGCCGGCAAAGCGCTGGTACACACGCCGCAGGCGGTCCGTGATCGAGCGCGTGCCACGCCCGATGCCCAGCATGATGGACGTACCGAGGTCAGGGTCGACGGCATCGTGACCACCCTCCGCCGATCCGACGGAGGGCTGGCCGGCACGGGGCTGGGCGGCACCGGACCAGCCGACACAGCAGTGACCGGCACAGCGCTGGCCGACATAGCACGGCTCACCGGGACCACGAGGGCCGCGGACACGGCAACCAGAGCGGACACGCTCATTGCGGCAAATCCGCCGACCGCGGCAGGCACCAAAGCCAGGCACAGCCGGGCAACCCGGCGCCAGTCATCGAGCCCGGCGGCGAGCGCCCGCAGCACCCACGGCAGCCCGGCATAGCCCAGCAGAAGAGCCCACTGCCCGAGGATCAACCGCTCGGCGACATACGGGTTCCAGCTATAGAAGACCCCTGTGGCAAGCCGCGCCGCCCAGGGAAGGTCAGCAAGCAGCGCTGCGCCACCCCAGCAAGCGAGAGTGAATACCAACAGAAGTATGAGCTTCTGCACGATGTCCGATGGCAGCACGTGGGAGAAGACCGCGACCACAGCATCGCTCGGTACCGGACGTGGCGGCCCGCCCGCCAGCCCGAGTGCGGCCGCGGTGAGCGGCGGGTGAGGCACGAACACCATGTCGTAAGACAGCAGGAAACCGCGGCCGAGCCCGGGCCCGAGCGCAAGCGCACCGAGCGCCAGGCCGGTGACCGGCGGCGCCAGGCGCGCCAGGGCTTTGGTTCGCATGCGACTCATCTAACCGGTCAGCCCGGTGCCAAGACCCGCGGTCCGCATTACCGGGTCACAAGCTCGCCGCGTCGCGGACCCCAGGCGAACGAAGCCGACGTCGCGGCTGCGGCTGCTGCCGCGGCCCGTCGCAGCCTGCCGCTCCAGGCGAGTACGGGGTCGCCTCGACGTACGTGGCCGGTTTGCCTCCGCCATGACATGACCCTTGGCGCCCTGCGACGCAGGACGTGGGCGGGCCGGGCACCGCTAGCTGGCGAAACCTGAGTCGTCCATAACTTGCCCGAGCCCGTCGCAGTGGACGGCTGTTTCCATCTGGCGGAGGGTGCCGCTCGGGATGTTCTGGCTGTGCCCGTCGTCGGATTGGTTCTCGTTCGATAAGCCGCCCGGCCCGGCCCCGTGTTCGCCACCGCCCGTTTTTCAGGATCGGCGCACGGTCAACGTCCGCCCACCCATGCGGTCGGCTCACCGAGCCCCGCAGCGGCGCGGGCGAAACGGAGGGTCGCGCCCGAAGGGGAAGCGCCAGCCAGCCCAGCACCCACCGGACCCGCATCCCGGCCAGGCAGTGGCGCAGAAGGCGGCCGCGACAGCCCGCGGCAGCCGTTAGGGATCTATCAGGGGTCGCGGGGCAGGCCGAGCATCCGCTCGCCGATGATGTTGAGCTGAACCTGCGATGTGCCGCCGTAGATGGTCATCGCGCGGGTGGCGAGGATCATCCGGCCCCAGTAGCCCGCTGGCCCCGAGGTAATGGCGCCAGCGAGGGCGCCGCGCGATCCCAGCAGCGACCAGCACGCCTGCGCGATGTGCTGTACATGTTCCATCGCGAGCAGCTTGCGCACACTCGACGCCGCACCCGGCTCGGTGCCGGACAACTGGCTGAGCGTCACGCGCAGCGCGAGCAGCGCGAGCGAATGGGCCTCACAGACAAGCCGGCCAATGCGCTCACGCGCCGCAGGATCCGGGTGGCCGCGGGCAAGATCAAGCAGTTCAGCGACGTTGAACCGGGCTGTCGCGCTCGAAGAAAGTGACACCCGCTCGTTGCCGAGAGTATTGCGTGCGACCTTCCAGCCCTCGTTGACCTCGCCCACCACCATGTCATCGGGGACGAAGACCTCGTCGAAGAACACCTCATTGAACATGTTTTCGCCGGTCATCTCAGTCAGTGGTCGCACGTCGATGCCCAGCGACTTCATGTCGACGAGGAAGTACGTGATCCCCTCGTGCTTGCTCGCCGTGTCGGTTCGGGCCAGGCAGATCGCCCACTGCGCCTGGTGGGCGAGCGATGTCCAGATCTTCTGCCCGGTCAGCTTCCAGCCGCCATCGGCACGCTCGGCGCGCATCTGCAGCGAGGCCAGGTCGCTGCCGGAACCGGGCTCACTGAACAGCTGGCACCAGACGACCTCGCCGCGCAACGTCGCCGGAATGAACCGCTGCTGCTGCTCCGGTGTGCCGTAGCTGGCCAGGGAAGGTACCACCCAGGCGCCGATCACGAGCGAGGGCGGGCGGACCCGGGCGGCGCGCATCTCCCGCTGGATGAGAATCTGCTCGAGCGGTCCCGCGCCGCGGCCCCAGGGCCTCGGGATGTGCGGCAGTACCAGGCCGTCAGCGGCGAGCTTACGCACCTGTTCGTCACGTGGCAGCGCCGCGATCCCGCCGATCTCGGTGGCGATCTGTTCGCGCAATGGCTCCGCGTCGGCGGGGAGGTCGACGTTCAGCTCACGCTTGGCGCCGTGCAGCGCGAGCGTAGCGACGTGCTCCGCCCACCTGTCGGGCGAGCCGGTGAGCGCGCGGAGCGTGAGCGCCCGCCGGTAGTAGATGTGCGCGTCGTGTTCCCAGGTGTAGCCGATCCCGCCGTGTACCTGGATGCAGTCCTGCGCGCAGCTGACCGCGGCGTCGGCGGCGGTCACGGCGGCGATCGCGGCGGCGAGCCGCGCCGCGTCATCACCGCCGTCGCGACTCGCCGCATCGCCGTGCCCGGCCGACGCTCCGCCTGTACGGGCCTCATCGAGCGCTCGTGCCGCGTCCCAAATGACGGCATGTGCCTGCTCGACGGCGACCAGCATCCGGGCGCACAAGTGCTTGATGCCCTGGAACTGCCCAATCGGCCGGCCGAACTGCACGCGCACCTTGGCGTACTCGGCGGCCATCGTCACGCACCAGGTGGCGATGCCGGCCGCCTCCGCGCCGAACAGCACGGCGGCCAGGTCAAGCACGTGTGCGCCGGTCAGCCCGTCGAGCACCCGGTCAGCGAGCACGGTCACGTCCCGCGCCTCGACCCTCGCGACGCGGCGCACCGGATCCATGCTCGGCAGTTCGGTAATGGTCAGCTCGGCGGCGTCTACCGCGGCCCATTCCTCGCCATTGTCCGTCGCCACAGGAAGCACGACGAGATCCGCGACCGTGGCCCCGAGGACGGGTTCGGCAGCGCCGCTGATCACCAGGCCGCCGCTATCTCGCCTGCCGTTGAGGCTCGCGGTCGGCGCGGCGCTGCCCGAGACGCCGGCCGCACGGCCGGCGAATACCGCCCCGACGGTGGACCCGCCGGCCAGGCCGGGCAGCAGCTCGTCGCGCGCCTTGATCGCCCCCGGGGCGAGCAGTACCGCACTGGCCAGGACTGTTGGCAGGAACGGTCCGGGTGCCGCACGGGCGCCAAGCTCATCGAGGGCGACCGCGAGCTCGACCAGCCCGGCTCCCTGGCCACCATGCTCTTCCGGGATATGCAAGCCGAGCAGTCCCTGGCCCGCGAGGGCCCGCCAGAAGGGCGGGAGTCCGGTCTCCGCCTGCGCGCCAAGCGCTGACCTGACCACGTCGGGTGTAACGTGCCGCTCTGCCCAGCCGCGCACCGCCGCATGGAGCGCTTCGTGCTCCTCGGTCAGCCCGATCGCCATGCCCAACCCCTTCGCGGGTGCCGGAGGTGCCTCGGGTACGACCTGGACGCGCGCCCACGGAGCGACCCGACCCCTTGCGCGTCTCCTCCGGAGCTCTCGCCGTGCCTCTGGGCTCTTACAGCGCCAGCCACATCAGTTACCCACTCGCCGTCTCGCCTAATTCTAGGAGGTTGCTGAAATAGGCTGAAATAGGCGGTTTCTGAGGCTGCGCGGTTTCTGAGGCTGCACGAAGATGGCCTCGGTGGCGCTACGAGGGGGCCGAGACCAAAGATTGCGTGTCCGCCTATTCGCCGCCAGATGACGTGCGGTGTGCCTGGACGCTGCTCGGGCCCGTACTGCCAGGTGGCGCGCCCGTCCTTGGCCCAGGTCATCTCAAACACCCCCGGCGCCCCTTGCACGTGTCCGCGGTTGCCGGACCGGGGAACATCTGCGGGAGTTCCAGCGGTGATCTGCACATCGACCTTGCCGGCCAGAGCGAGCGCCGCCGGTCATTCCTTGATCTGCTGGCCGGGTGGTGCCCTGTTCGCGACCAGACGCAGCTGGTTCAGGTAGAAACATATTGTCAGCAACCAGGTGAGGGACCCAGGGGTTCGGTGATCACGCTGGGATCACGCGGAGCGCGAATGCGCGAGCTTGCTGATCGCGCACGCCGGCTCGTCCACCGCTACGAACCGGTGAGCCGTGTCGTCAATCACGTCACCACCCTTGAGGCGTTCGATCTGTCGCTGATCCTAGCCGCGCAGGCATTCCTCACAATCGTGCCGCTGCTCATCGTGCTCGCCGCGTTTGCGCCGCGACTGCTCGGCGTCCCGTTGTCCAACGAACTGCAGGCCTCGCTCGGCCTCAGCGACAGCTCGCTGGCCTTCCGCGACATGCTGGCAGGCCCGGGGCACGCTGCCCGGGTCGGCGGAGTGCTCGGCTTCCTCCTCGTCGTGGCCGCGGGCGCGAGCACCGCGAGTGCGCTCCAGCACGGCTACGAACGGATCTGGAGCCTGCCCAGGGTCGGCGTGGTGCGCTCTGCCTGGCGGTCGACAGCCTGGCTCGCCGCCTGTGTCCTTGCTTTTGGGCTGTCCGGACTGGCGGCTTCCGCGGTCAGGAACCTGCCGGGCAGCGACGAGTTGCTGCTGCTCATCTCCCTTGCGGGCGCGTTCCTGTTCTGGTGGTGGACGCCGCACCTGCTGCTCGCCGGACGGATCGGCTGGCGCAGCCTGCTGCCGAGCGCCGCAACGACCGGTGGTGTCCTTGTCGCCCTGCTCTGGACTTCGCCCCTGCTCATGCCCAACTTCGTGGGGAGCAGCGAGTATGAATTCGGCCCACTTGGCACGGTCTTCGTGGTGATGCTGTGGCTCACCATCGTGTGCTCAATCGTTGTCTTCTGCGCAATCGCGGGACAGGTGATGGCAACTGACCCACGGCTGTCGCGGCTGCTGCGACTGAGTCCCAACCCGGGGCACGCGCCCACGCCACACGGCCATCCGAACAGCGGTTCCGCCGGAGCCGCCGCCACCACCGGAACTGCCGCCACCACCGGAACCGCCGCCACCACCGGAACCGCCGCCACCACCGGAACCGCCACCACCACCGGAACCGCCACCACCACCGGAACTGCCACCACCGAAGGAACTACCGCCACCGAAGGCGTGGCAGAAGCCAACAGGACAGCCGGTGACGGCGGCCACGACCGGGCATCACGCGATAGCGCAAGTCGCTAACCGTCGGTGCGCGGGACGGCCAGAGAGTCAGGACGCGCGCCCGGGCCAGTGAATTCACGATCACGTCGTCCGCCGGGCCCGTTCCTTCATGATCCCGGTCCTTTTCTGGGAAATACAGCAGAAAGAATACTGCGATCACGAAATTGCCGGACGCGCCGTGCGCCGCCGTCAGGGATCGGGGGCCGGTCAGTCTTCGGCATCGGTGAGACCGGCAGCAACGGTCGCGCCGAGTTCCCAGCAAGCCTCGATGTCCTCGCGTGAAGGAGCGCCGATCACCGTGACGGCGGGCCAGGCTCGCCGCCACTTCAGCCCGGTCGCGATGGACTCCACGGCCCGAACGGCGCCGGTGGTGTCGCTGTTTCCGTGCACGTACAGCCCGTAGGGGCGGCCGACGGTCGCCGCCAGGCACGGATAGTAGATTCCATCGAAAAAGTGCTTCAACGCGCCCGACATGTAGCCAATGTTGGCCGGGGTGCCGAGCAGGTAGCCGTCCGCCGCAAGCACCTCGACCGCCGAGGCGGTGAGCGCCGGACGGACAAGAACCTCGACGTCGGTAATCTCATCGGTCGACGCGCCCGACAGGACGGCCTCAAACATTTCCTGCATCGCCGGAGAGGGCGTGTGGTGTACGATCAGCAACCTCCGCATCAGGCAGAGCCTGGCAGCACGCCACTCGCCAGCGCAACCTCACACATCTGCGGCGGGTCCGGGTGAGACAGTCACCGCCGGACCGCGCCTCCAGTCGATCGGGCAGCGCCACCACGGGCAGCGCCACTCCTATGCGGCTCCCAGGCCGGGCTGATCCACGCCGCCGCCTGCCGAGCGCCGTTCACCTACCCACGCGGCGACCTGCGTGCGTGAGTTGAAGGTGAGCTTGGTGAGGATGTGCTCGACATGGGCGTCCGCGGTGCGCTTGGCGATCACAAGCCGGTGCGCGATCTCGCGGTTGGGCAGGCCGTCCGCGACGAGGGCGGCGACCTGGCACTCCCGGTGGCTCAACGGTGGCCACGGCGAGGGCGCCTTTGCCGAGGCGGGCAGCGCTTCACTCGCGGGCACCGGCGCAGGCTTGCCTGCGCGTCCGATGATCGGCGTCCGCTCACCAAAGGCACGCCGCCCGGCGGCATGGCCTGTCGACCAAGGCGTGTCGCGGCCGTCCGGTCCAGGGTCCGGGGACAGCGGCGAACCCGGTTCCACGGCCGCTCCTGATCGGGAACTCGACAAGGCACCGGACCGCGCTGGTGCAGGCATGCCGACCTCACCAAGCGCACCCGTTACCGCCAGATCGAGCGGTAGCCTCGCTCCGTGCTCGAGCGCGGCGGTGAACTCGCGCTCGGTCGGCGCCTCCGTGACGCGCCGCATGCACTCGACACGCATCTCGGAAAGCTCCGCGCCGCCCGCGGCGAAGCTCCTCATTTCAGCAGGCAGGTTATAGCCGTCCTGTTCAGCAAGCCCGGACACAAGCACCTCACGCCATGTATTCCGTGCCACGCGAACGTTCTGTGCCCTGAACGTTCTGTGCCCTGAACGTTCTGTGCCCTGAACGTTCTGTGCCCTTGGAGCAGCCGACGAGGAGGCGACGTGGCGCGAGTCATGTGATCGACTCTCCCGCCGCTGTGAGCATGCTATCGAAGGTTGAGGGTGACGAAGGGAAGATACCCATGCGGGTAGCAAGGTACATCCTGGCCGCTGCCATCGGCGCCCGGCCGCGACACTGCCGCGCGAGGCCCGATGATCACGCCTCGACCCGGCGATTGCTTCCACGCTGGAGACCGCCCGGGACTCCATTTTGTTGACATACGCATTTAGGCCACCGAACCGTAAATATTTCCCGGGTTAGCTCATAAGAAATACGGCGGCTACCCATCACTTCCCGATCGAACGTCCGTAACTCGAGCTCAAATCATCGGGCGTGTCCAGCCGAAATATGGACATCGGCCCGGCCAGCGTTAATAGGTAGCGGTTGTCACGCAGCAGGGCCGGGCACATGGTCAGAAACCATGCATCGCACAGCGAGCCCGTCAGGAGCTCGGCCATGAGCGGCAGGAGTTCAGCAATGAGCCAAGGACCTTTTGGCCGAAGATTCTTGTCGGCCGGGATTTGCGGCATCCTCCTGGCCCCTGCAGGCGCAGCGTTCTTTACCGTTCCCGTGTTCGCTTCCGTCGTCGAGGCGCAGCCATCGGCTCCAATGAAAAGCGTGTCACTCCGCAGCTTTCGCGTATTGGTGCCTGCATCGTGGCAGGTTATCAACCTTCAGGCCACACCTACGGCGTGTGTGCGTTTCGACCGGCACGCCGTCTATCTGGGCGCGCCCGGGCGGGCGGAAGACTGCCCCGCTCATCTCATCGCGACGAAGACGGAAGCTCTCCTCGTTGAGCCGCTGAGCGCGCGCGACGCGCCATCAGGCGTGCTTGCCGAACCGGTAGCTCACCAGTACGTCATCACCGACGCCTCGTCGGGCGTCGAGGTGACCGCGACGTACGGCAGCGACCAGGCACTGATCAAGAAAATCCTGGACAACTCCTCTGTGAGACGGAACCGCGCACCAGTCAGTCCATCGCCGCCTGCGCCGGTCGCGGCTACCCCGGGCCGGCCCACGCAAGCGGTCACGCGGACGCCGCTTAGGCCGGCGCTCACGCGGGCGCCGCTTACCCCAGCTCTCATACGGACGCCGCTTAGGCCGGCCCTCGCGCGGGCGCCGCTTACCCCAGCTCTCATACGGACGCCGCTTAGGCCGGCCCTCGCGCGGGTGCCGCTTACCCCAGCTCTCATACGGACGCCGCTTAGGCCGGCCCTCGCGCGGGTGCCGCTTACCCCAGCTCTCATACGGACGCCGCTTAGGCCGGCCCTCGCGCGGGCGCCGCTTACCCCAGCTCTCATACCGGCGCCGCTTACCCCGGCGCCGACGGCGCTACCCCACAGCGTGACCAACGACGCCGGCCCGGGCTTCGACGCTTGCGCGGCGCCGGGCCCGGCGACGATGAGGGCATGGATTAGGCACTCGCCGTACCGGGCCGTAGGCATCTACATCGGCGGTTCCGACCGGGCCTGTGCGCAGCCGAACCTGACGGCCGCCTGGGTGAGCCAGCAGGCCGCCGCGGGCTGGCGCTTCATCCCCCTATATGTCGGCCCGCAGGCGGCCTGGGGCCAGATCACGGCAGCCGCCAGCCAAGGCATGAACGCGGCCGATGACGCCGTTTTGCAGGCGCAGGCCCTAGGATTCGGGCCGGGTACCCCGCTCTACTACGACATGGAGGCCTATCCGCGCCGGCATAGCGGCGCGGCAAAGCGATTTCTGTCCGCGTGGACCGATGAGCTGCACGCAGATGGCTACGCCTCCGGGGTGTACAGCAGTTCCGGTACCGGCGTGGCCGACCTTGCCAATCACTACACTAGCTATCCGGGCTACACGCTGTACAACAGCTACACGACGCCCGACGTGATCTTCGACGCGCTTTGGAATGGCCTCGCTGACACCACCGACGCCACGATACCTCGAGATGACTGGGCCGATCATCGGCGCATCCACCAGTACAGGGGTGGGACCAACCAGAGCTACGGTGGTCGCCGTCTGAACATCGACCGCGACTACCTCGACGTCCTGTTGCCCGCCTACGGGGCGTCGCCCGCCTGGACTTCGGTGCCCGGTAGCGGCGGTGCCGGATCTTCCCCGAGTCTGGCAGCACGATCCGCCCGTGGACGCAGCCATCCCCGCATGCCGACCGCACAATCCGGTCCGCGAGCCGGGCAAACCCGCGCGCCGCGCGGCGGGCCAAGCGCAAACGGCCGCCCCGCTCCCATAGGTGAGTCATACGAGGCTGTGCGCGGGGGACTTCACTCACACCGGTCACAGCGCCACGCTCAGCTGGGTCAGGGGCATAGGCAAATGACCGTGCCTGGCCGACCCCACTGCCGGTCACATTAGACCCGACCCCTCCCACGGACGGGCCGACCCGCCGCGTCCCGCAGACGGGCCGGCCCGCCGCGTCCCAGGGACGTGCCGCAGGACAGCGCGTATCCCAAGCACGGAAATACTCGCCGCGGGTAGCCCGGGCACTGGCTCACTCGCCCTGCATGGCCCCGTTTTGCGCCACCTGGTGGTTAATTCGGGTCTACGCGGCGTGGCGACGCATAGGCGCGCAGGTGGCTGGTCGGCTGCGGTAGGGGGGCGTCAGATCTCAGCGCAGCATGTTCAGGGCGGTTGCGGAGAAGGTGTGTTCAGGCGGGTTTGGAGTCGCGATAGCGGGCGCGGCGGGTGCGGTGGCGACGGCCTGCTGCATGGTGCTCGACGCTGCCGCGCGCGTAGTCGGCCTGAGGATCTGTCGTTTTCGGCGCTGCGGGCCTGGGCCTGGGCGTCGTGCAGGTCGCGGGGCAGCAAGGTCAGTTGTCGTCGGCGTGTCTTGCTGGTGGTGCACAACGGCCGGGCCGGGCAGGGTGCGCAGTCATCGGCGGAGAATGTCGCCACGATCGCTTTTTTGCCGGCTGGCTGCACGGTGCCAGCTGGCGCTGGTGGCGCCGTGCGGGCAGGTGACGGTCTGGGCGTCGTAATCGATGCGGAAGTCGGCGCGGGCATACCCGGCGCGGCGCGGGCCTGGGCGGAGGTGTCAGAAAGCAGCGGCCCGATCAGCGCGATGCCGTGCCCGGTGAGCTGCGAGACCACCAGGTCGGCGCTGAGATAGCCGGAGTCCATATAGTTGCGGCCGGGCGTGAGGTGCTTGCTGGCCAGCGCCTGGTTGATCGGTGCGGTCATCGCGGCGTCGCCGACGGTGGCATCGGTGGTGGCTACGTGTGTGATCAGGTTCGGGTGGCACAGCTGCGCACATCCCCTGGCGTGCCCGTTGCCGCCGCGTTCGCCGGCCGGGCGAGGACGCCGGCGTGACGGACGGGTCTGGGGCATGCTGGCCGGGGCCGTCTGGCAGGTGCATGCGGGCGCATCGTCGCAGGTCTCGGTGATGTGCAGCTTGTAGCCCATCCAGAAGGTGTCCCGTTTCACCCCCACCGGGCGTCGGTGTCATACGGCGAGGCCAGGCGCAGATGCCCGGGCGGGAGCCCGTCCCCGTCCGGGGCGGCCCCCGCCGTGTGATCACCTCCGCCCGGCGGCATCGATGCGGCGCGTGTAGTTCTGCAGCAGCACGATCCGCAGTGTGCTGACTGCCGGGATCTGGCGCAGCCACTGCGGTGCGCGCGGCTCGTAGATCTCCTCCAGCAGCGCATAGCCGTCTTTGGCGTACGCGATCGCCAGCTCGGCGCGTCTGGCCGCGCTGGCCGGCGGCCGCCAGGACGTCATCGGCACGCCATAGCGCCGATGGAAATCGGCCAGGCAGACCCGCTGCTCCAGCCAGTCCGGATGCGCCGCCGCAAGCGCCTCCAGCACCGCCCGGACACTCTCCCCGGCCAGCTCCAGCCGGTTGAGAGCAGCCACTGCAGCGATCACGTGGGTGGAATCGGTTCGCTGCTTGCCGCCCGCTTTGATCAGCCCGTCACTGGCCAGACGTTCCAGCAGCTCATCCAGCACCCCTGTTCCAGGCCGTGCTCGGCGACCCGGGCCCGGTACTCGCTCAGCACCGTGTGGTCGAACCCTTCGGCACCGGCGGCCAGGCCGAGCGCGTACTGCCAGGCCAGGTCCTCACCGACCGTCTCAGCCGCCGCCCGATCGGGGAGGTTTTCCGCCATCTGCAAGACGGTCACCAACGCCAGCTGGGACGGTGACCACCCCGGACGTCCCCGCGCCCCGAACGCTGAGGCGAAATCCTCATCCTCCAGCCACTGGCCCAGCCTCCTGCGGATCGTGACCGCCAGCGGCGGCGTCTTCTTCCCCGGGAACTTCGCCTCGATCATCGCCGCGACCTGCGGATCCGGTTCGGGCCACTGGGCTGGGTGCATGGACATGGCATACCCGATTCTGCGGCCGGGACGAGGGGGAAGGAACGACCGCACCAGCAGAGTGGAACCCCAAAAGCCCCAGTTCATCGATCCTGCACGGCGTGTCGCGAATAACCACCGGGTGATACAGCGCCCTGCGGGCCATCCTGAGCCTGGAACCCGCTCCGTGATCCGTTTTCGTGTTAACCTTCCTGCGCTATAAGCCGAAAACTTAACATAAAAACGGATCATGAAGGCAGCGGATGACCCATAGGCGAAGTCGTGGTATCCGACGCCTAGCATCGATCATGGGCTGTCGCGACAACCGCGACAGCACTGCGCCGCCGCCTCTAGGGTTCGCGGCTCAGCACTACCTTGAGAGCGCCCGTCTCGGACGCCCGGTGAAATACGTCGTATGCCTCGACAAAATCGTCCAGCGCGAAATGGTGGGTTATGAACCGTGACGCGTCGATCTGATGGGTGGCGAGCAGGCGCAGCAACGTCGGCGTGGAGTAGGCGTCGACCAGCCCGGTCGTTATCGTGATGTCCCTGATCCACTGCTCCTCGAGATGCAGCGTCGCGGGTTCGCCGTGCACGCCGATGTTCGCGATCCGCCCGCCAGGCCGGGCAAGCTGGACGGCAAGCTCAAAGCTTGCCGGGACGCCGACCGCTTCGATCGTCACGTCGGCGCCCAGCCCATCAGTCATGGAACGGACCACGTCGGCCGGGTCCTGGCGACTGTTGTTCACCAGGACATCCGCACCGAACCGCTTTGCGGCTTCCAGCCGGCTGTCAGCCAGGTCGATAGCGATCACGTGACTCGGGCTGAACATGCGGGCGCCCATAATCGCGGACAGGCCGATGGGGCCCGACCCGATAACCGCGACCACGTCGGCTGGCCGCACGCCGCCGTTGAGTACTCCGACTTCATAACCGGTGGGCAGGATGTCGGCCAGCATGAGGATGTCCTCGTCGCTCACACCGGCAGGCACCTGATACGTAGAGGTGTCGGCGAAGGGCACGCGTACATACTCGGCCTGGGTCCCGTCGATCTTGTGCCCCAGGATCCAACCGCCGCCACCGAGGCACTGCCCGTAGCGGACCTCGCGGCAGTACCTGCAGGTGGCGCAGGAGCTGATGCACGAGACGAGCACACGGTCGCCGACCTTGACGGTCTTGACGCCGCTACCGACAGCGTCGACCGTCCCGACCGCCTCGTGCCCGAGGATCCGCCCGTCGGTGACGGCAGGTACGTCGCCCTTGAGAATGTGAAGATCCGTGCCACAGATTGTCACGACGTCGACGCGGACGATCGCGTCGGTGTCGTCGACAACTCCCGGCTTCGGCATTTCCTGCCACGCCTTCTCGCCCGGTCCGTGATACACAAGTGCTCTCATGAGAAATCCCTCCCGATGTCCGCTGAGGTCATGAGCGTGCACGCCATCAGGCTGATTCGGCAGAGCCCAAAGTCCTGGCTCGACAGGTTGAATGTCATGGCGAGCATTGAGTGGACTCGGAACATAGTACATCTTCGGCTGGTGACCGCCGGTTCAGCCGCGCCGGGGAATGAGCAAAGGCCCGGGCCATCACTGGCCCGGGCCCATTGCCACAGGTGGAGGTGGCGGGAATCGAACCCGCGTCCTTCAGTACGTCACCAGGGCTTCTCCGGGTGCAGCCTGCTGTGTTTTTCTCAGCCCCGGCGGTCACGCAGGCAAGCCGCCGACAGGCTCAGCCGCTGTTAGATGTCCTGGTCAGTCCCGCGGCCGGGCTGCCCAGTTGAGCCTCCTTACTGATGCCAGTCACCGGGCCGGAGGCGCTCCCGGGCTGACAGCCTCTTTCCTCGCTCAGGCGGCGAGGGCGAAGGCGCTAGTGCTCTTAGAATTGGCACTTATTGGTTTGCGGTCACAGTATTAACGAGGTCATGGCCGCGACCCTCGACCCGCTTCACCTGGATCAACCACCGAAGTCGAAGCCAGTCACCCCCTCTTGAGTTATCCGGCCAGCGCATGCTGCACCGCCGTCACGGCTGACCGTACCGTCATAACGCTCTCACGCCAAGCCAGATTCCCCAGACCGGTCCCGAACGGCTGCCGCGGTCCCTTCCCGCCCGCGAGCGTGGACACGCGCCTTGGGCCGCCACCACGCCGGCGACCCGCCCGCGAACATGACACGCGCCGTGGGCCGGTCCCCATGTGTCCGCCCGGCGCGGGGCACCGCTCGATGCACATCGGCTGGGTGACGTGCCCGGTGGCCCCCGAACCCGCGGCTACGCCGTCGCGGGGGCGACCCCCGGAACGCCCGGCCGATATATGAGAAACCCCCGTGGGCGCTGGCGGTGGCCGAAGTTGCGCCCACGGGGGTCGACCGGCAGGGTCGGGGCCGGTCATAACACCCGGGCCTCCCCCGAGATGAGGCCCGGTTCTCATCACGGCGACTGGGCCGCAACCCCCCAAGCGACTCCCAGTCACATCTAAAGACGCCGGAGAGTCACGAACTGGTTGCTCCGAGTCGTCGAAGTTAGGTAACGATCAGGTAACCACGGGCGGGCCGCGTGGGGCCGCGGGCGACATCCGGGATCTGGAGTGGCAAGCGGCCGCGCCGGGGCCAGGCAAGCGGCCGCCGCGTCAGCCGTTTGGTACCTGCGGTATTCCGCGTGGGCGGGCGAGTCTTGGGCCCGGGTGGGCAGCCTGCCCTGCGCCTCCTGCGCCTCCTGCGCCGACGCGGAGGTACCGAGGCGCTCGAGTCTCCCCCTGTAGCCGCCGGCAGCTCCGCGCAGGAACTGAGCGGCGAGCTGTGCCGCCGTCGTATGCGGATTGCCGAACGTCAAGACGGCGAAGGCGATGTCTCCGCGGAACCCGACGAACCAGTTCACCCACGTCTTGCGCGTTGTCAGCGGCGCCGCACCCACCTGGCCGAACACCGGCTCGCCAGCTAGGTTCGCCACCCGGGCCGCGCCCGAGGCGACGGTATCCCGCATCAGCCCACGCAGAGTATCCATCAGTCGCGCGCCGAAGGGCGCGACCGGGACATTGACCGGATCCGGCGGATCGGTCACCAGCATCGGGCTGTGCCACGTACCAGAGTCCACCTCACCCGCGACCAGCGCCATGGCCAGCGGGCTCACTCGCACGGCGCCCTCGCCGATAGTGTCGGCCGCCTGCTCCGCGTCGGTGGCAGGTACCGGGACAGATCCGGTGAATGCCGGTAGCGGAAGCTGCCAGTTCGCGCCAAGGCCGAACCTCGCCGCCCCGCTCGTGAGCTGGCTGGCGGTGAGGAGCCGGGACAGACCCACGAATGCGGTCCCGCAGGTGTGCGAGAAGTCAACACGGAACGGCGGCTGCCCACCGATCCCCTGTTCGGGCTGGTCGTTGGTGAACGTCTGACCGCCGACGTCCTTCGCTCCGGAACAGGGGATCTGCGTGTTGACACTGAACCCGGTGCCGAGCAGGGCGGCGGTGGAGACGATGGTGAACGCGTCGCCCGGCGGATAACGCCCGTTGAGTACGTCGACCGTCGAGAGCGGCTGGCCGGTCGTCGCCCGCTGCGAGACCGCGAGGATGTTCCCAGTGGACGCCTGGACGGCTACGACCGCGGCAGCGCTAGGCGCCGTGGCGACGGCCCGGGCCGCGGCCGCCTGAACCCGGGTATCGATGGTCGTCCGTACTGTTGCGGGCGGCTGGCCGGGCCACTTCTGGAGCACCGACACCACGTCGCCGCGCGCATCTTCGATGACCACCTCCGTCGTCGGAGTGCCGACGAGGCGGTGCTGGTAGACCGCCTGCAAACCGGACCGGCCGATCGTCGTACCCGGCTGGTAGGGAACCCCTTCCAGCTGCAGCGCCTTCGCGTTCTCTGTGCCTACTGTGCCGACGATCCCCGGCGCCTCGCTGGTGAAAAGCCTCCGCCTGACCACGTGCAGCCGCAGGCCTTCGATCGGGCTGAGCCGATGGCGCAGCCTTGCGTAGTCCGCCGGGTCAAGGACGAGAAGCTCCTGGAAGCGGTTCGGCCGTGCGGTGAGTATCTGGCCGAGAATCTGGCCGGCATCGAGCCCGGTGACGCGCGCGAACTGGGCCGCCGTAGCCTGAGGATCGGACAGCTGGTCCGGTTGAACGCCCAGCGTGTATGCGGGGGATGGGGAACCAAGCGGGTGCCCGGCCGAATCGAGTATGGGTGCGCGGTAAGGCACCTGAGTGATGACGGCAAACCTCAGGCCGCGGCGGAGGTTGGGGTTGATGACGCTGGGGCTCCACTCAATCTTCCAGTCGGCGCCCACCCTGCGCAGGGCGAATCTGCCCTGATACTGCCACGGGGCGCCGTCCTGGCCCAGGTCCACGGAGGCGGAGAAGTTCGCGGCAGCCTGGTTACCGTGGGTGGAGATGGTTCCCATGTTCAGGAACAGCGCAGCAGCGTTCAGCTGCTGGTACTCGGCGCGTAGCGCGGTCGACACGTCGCTGGGAGACCCGGTGGTGTAGGTGGCCGCGTCCCAGTACCGGCCCTGCTCCCAGGCGAGCAGGAAGCTGCGCACGGTCGGTTCCGCGGATGGCTCCGCCGCGGCGCCCCCGATAAGGCTGACCGCGAGGATCGCCAGCGCGACAAGCGCCACCGCCAGCCGGAGGCCGATTGACGACATCGCACGTGCCGACAGGCTAGGGGCGGACGGCACCCGGGCATACCGGGAAGCACCGGCGGGTCCGGGCAGCTCACCGCCGCCGCCGGAGCGCACGATCCACCTCCCTGGCCGCATCACGCGTAGCCAGATCGTGGCGCTTGTCGTAGGTCCGCTTGCCACGGGCTAGCGCCAGTTCCACCTTGGCCTTGCCGTCTTTGAAGTACAGCGACAACGGGACCAGCGTGAGGCCGCGCTCGGCCGTCTCCCTGCTGAGCCGCTCGATCTCTTTCCTGTGCATCAGCAGCTTGCGGATCCGCCGCGGTTCGTGGTTGGTCCACGTTCCCTGCGTGTACTGCGGAATATGGACGTTGTGGAGCCACACCTCGCCGTCGCTGACCTGGGCGAAACCATCCGAAAGCGATGCCCGGCCCGCACGCAAGGACTTCACCTCGGTGCCAGTGAGCACGAGCCCGGCTTCGTACACATCGTCGATGTGGTAGTCGTGCCTAGCGCGCCGGTTACGTGCGACGATCTTGTTTCCCTGCTCGCGTGCCACGGTACTCCTCAGCGCTCCGCTGCCACGCTACCGCCCGCGACGCAATGCATAGGATGACGCGCCGTTCTTTCGTCGGAGGTATTAAATGCGCAGGTAGCGCCGCAGCGTGAGGAACGAGGTAGCACCGCAGAGCAGGATTCCCGCGCACAGGGCGAGCGTGACGACCTGAACGAGGTCTGCGGCGCTCAGCTGGACGTTGAACGTGAAGTACTGCTGCAACGTGTCCAGCCAGAGAACCTTCAGGACAAGGAGCAACCCTGAGGCGATGATCCAGCCGAGCAGCCCGGCGATCACCGCTTCTAGGAGGAATGGCAGTTGAACATAGAAGTTCGACGCGCCGACCAGCCGCATGATGCCAGTCTCCCTGCGCCGGTTGAACGCGGAAAGCCTGATGGTGTTGCCGACCAGCAGCACCGCCGCGACCACCATGATGAGCGCCACGATCAGCGAGCCATTCCGCAGCCCGTTGAGCAGCTTGTAGAACTTGTCGAGCAGTGATCGCTCGTCCATTATCTGGTCGATGCCTGGCTCGTCCCGCAGCGTGCCGGCGACGATCGCATAGTCGGTCGCCGGGTTGCGCAGCTTCACCCGGAAAGAGTCGGGGATCTCGTCCGGAGCCACGGCCTGCACGAAGTTGGGCTGGTTGGAGAACTCCTGCCTGAACCGCTGGTATGCCTGCTGTTGCGACTCATAGAAGACGTGCTCGACCTGCGGCAGGGCCTGCAGGTGGTGCATGATCTGGGCTCTCTCCTGCGGTGTGGCGGGGCCACTGCGCCTGCACGCCAGGCTGGGACTGGTCGCCGTGCAGAGGTACACGGAGATTTCAACCTTGCCCTGCCAGAACGTCTTGGTGTTGTTCACCTGCTTCATGATCAGCAGGCCCATGCCGAGCAGGAACAAGCTGATCGCGACCACGACGATCAGAACGACCGTCATGGTGAGGTTACGCCGGAGACCGATCCAGATCTCCTGGAACACGAAGTTAGAACGCATGCTCGCTCTCGCTGATCCCTCGGTAACCCGGAGCCGCGCGTCACGGTGACCAGTTCAGTAGGCCTGGCCGTACACTCCGCGCGGCTGATCACGTACAACCTTGCCGTGCTCAAGCTCGATCACGCGCTTGCGCATCGAGTCCACGATCGCCGCGTCATGAGTAGCCATCACGACGGTCGTGCCGGTCCGGTTGATGCGGTCGAGCACCTTCATGATCCCGATAGAGGTGCCCGGGTCGATATTGCCTGTCGGCTCGTCGGCAAGCAGGATCATCGGCCGGTTCACGAAAGCCCGGGCCATCGCCACCCGTTGCTGCTCGCCGCCGGACAGTTCGTCGGGCATGCGGTCGGCCTTGCCGTCGAGGCCAACCAGGTCGATCACCTCGGGTACCACCCGGCGGATGAAGCGCCGCGGCTTGCCGATGACCTCAAGGGCGAATCCCACGTTCTGATAGACGGTCTTGTTCGGCAGCAACCTGAAATCCTGGAATACGCAGCCGATCTTCCGGCGCAGGTGGGGAACCTTCCAGTTGGCCAGCCGGGCAAGATCATTACCTGCCACGTGGATCCGGCCGCTGGTCGGCCGCTCCTCCTTGAGCACCAGCCGCAGGAAGGTGGACTTGCCCGACCCGGACGGCCCGATCAGGAATACGAACTCCCCCTTCTCCACGTCAATGTTGACGTTCTCGAGGGCCGCCCGGCTCTGGCTCGGGTACATCTTGGTGACATTGTCGAGGTGAATCAAGGGCCCATCACAGACCCTAGAGGATAGTAGACGGCTGACGATGCGTCGGGGACGGGCCGTACGCCCCGCCCGCCGGTCCATCGCGTCATGATGTCCCCTGGTACTTTTCGGTGGCTCCGGTTGGTCATCGGACAGTCTAGGGGGGAAACTGGCAGTGAAGGTCCAACACTTGAGAAGTGGTCAGGTATCAGCTGGCCGGAGAGGGCCTACATGAGCTGCGAACACCTGATCTGCGCTCAGTGCGCTGGACCAGTGGTCGAAGGTCGCTGCGCGGTGTGCCGGACGGCCCGGGCCGAAGTACACCACGCGCCACCCAGCCTGGCGTCACCACTGCTGATCGCGGCGCTGATCATAATGCTGTTGCTAGTGGTCGCCCTGCACCTGTCGCACTGAACCGCACGGCCAGTTCCGCGATGTGCCGCAGACGGCACCACCCAGCGTCGGCGGGGCTGCCCAGCGTCGGCGGGGCTGCCCAGCGTCGGCCGGGCTGCCCAGCGTCGGCCGGGCCGGGTCGGCCTTTCAGCCGCGGGTTCCGCTCGCTTCCCTACGGCGGAGCCAGCGAACCTCGGCCTCGATGAAGTCATCGATCTCACCATCGAGCACCGCTGCGGTGTTTCCGGTCTCAACGCCCGTACGCAGATCCTTGACGCTCTGGTACGGGTGAAGAACGTAGTTGCGGATCTGGGTACCCCAGCTGCTTGTGGTCTCGCCGCGCAGCTCAGTCATCTTGGCTTCTTCCTCCTGGCGCTTACGCTCGAGCAGCTTCGCCTGGAGGACCGCCATCGCCGTCGCCCGGTTCTGGATCTGGCTGCGTTCGTTCTGGCAAGACACCACGATGCCGCTCGGCAGGTGCGTGATCCGCACCGCGGAGTCCGTCGTGTTGACGCCCTGCCCGCCGGGTCCGCTTGACCGGTAGACGTCCACCCGGATCTCGTCCTCTGGAATGTCGATACGATCCGTGCGCTCCACCACGG
Source organism: uncultured Actinomycetota bacterium (assembly GCA_963820395.1). Lineage (GTDB taxonomy): Bacteria > Actinomycetota > Actinomycetes > Streptosporangiales > Streptosporangiaceae > DATFVJ01. The sequence continues at coordinate 29,720 of CAWGAE010000022.1, forward strand.
GCACCACATCCACCCCCGCGAACGAGGTCTGCCTGCGTCCCTGGTTGTCGTAAGCGGAAATACGCACGAGCCGGTGGGTGCCATGCTCTCCGCGCAGGGTGCCATACGCGTAGGGAGCCTTCACCGCGAACGTGGTCGACTTGATACCCGCCTCCTCCGCGTACGACGTGTCGTACACCTGGGTCGGGTAGCCGTGCCGCTCCGCCCAGCGCAAGTAGATCCGCTGGAGCGTCTGCGCCCAGTCCGCGGCGTCCGCACCGCCCGCCTGCGCGTTGATCGAGATGAGCGCCTCACGCGCGTCGTACTCACCGGACATGAGGGTGCGCGTCTCAAGCTGATCGATCTCCTTGCGGAGCGCGGCGAGCTCGCGTCCCGCCTCCTGGCGGGTTGGCTCGTCGTCCTCACTCTCCGCAAGCTCGAACATGATCGACGTATCGTCGAGACGGCGGCGCAGATTCTCCACCCGGGCAAGCTCGGCCTCGAGGTAGGACAGCCTGCGGGTTACTGCCTGCGCACGTTCCTGGTCGTCCCACAGCCGCGGATTAGCAGCCTGCTCGCGCAGATCCGCTGCCTCGCGTCGGATCGCGTCCAGGTCAAGGACGGTCTCGACGCCAGAGAGCCTGGACGAAAGCTCTTTGATCTCCTCCGCGGGGTCGATCGGTGCCATGCGAGAAAGCCTACGCGAGGTAAGCAGGGCGCATGGCGGCTGGCATACTCACGAGCGTGGGGAAGGTTAATTTTCCGCTCCGGATGACACCACTTTGTTCGGCGACACGCATTCACCGGTGGCGCGATCGGCGTCATCGGTCACGCGGAGCAACGAGCTAACGAAGACGAACCGAGACGGAGACGAAGACACAGCTGTGCGGAAAAATGTCGGACTGCGGTCGCGGTCGGCCTGGTGCTCGTGGCCGGGCTGGTGCTCGGCACGCTTGGCTGCACGCCCGCGGGGGCCGCGGAGCTCTCGGGTGCCGGACGGCCCGCAGGAGCCAGGCTGCCCGCAGGAGCCAGGCTGCTCGTTGCAGGCGCCGGGCTGGCCGCGCGGACCGCGATGCCCGCAGGGGCCGGGCTGGCCGCGCGGACCGCGATGCCCGCAGGGGCCGGGCTGGCCGCGCGGACCGCGATGCCCGCAGGGGCCGGGCTGCCCGCAGGCGCCGGGCTGGTTGCAGGCGCCGGGCTGCGCACGGGAGCCGCGCTGTCTGCGCTATCCACGGGGAGGAAGGTGCCCAGCGCCGTCCCGCCCGGTCAGCTCAGCGTGGCCCACGCCCGGGCGGTGTACAACACCTTCGTCACCACGGATGACGTCGCCCGGGCCGCGGGCGACGAGTCACTCGAACTTTCACTCGTCAGCGAGGCCCAGGTGCCGCTGACCGTATCAGCGCTCGAGCAGGCCGATTACACCGGCACGCCCGCGCCCGGGTACAGCTATGGGACGCCCGCCCTCTATGTCCCGCAGATGACGTCCTTCCCGCTGTGGTTCGTCGCGGTCGCGCCGCGCACGCCCGCTCGCGGCGGGCCGACCCGCACCGCGATCATGGTGTTCAGCCGCCCCACGACCGCCGACCCGTGGCAGCTGAGCCTGTCCACGTTGCTGGAGCCGGGCACGGCACTGCCGACGATCGCAGTGGACCCGAGCGGCCACGCCACTGCGCTCGCCACCTTCGACCGCGGGTTGCTTGTCAGCCCGAACAGCGTCGGGGCAGTTCAGGCAGCCCTCGCCGACAACGGCCCCGACGCCGCGTCGGCCAGGGTCGTGGCCACCGGCCCCTACACAACAGGCTTGTACGGGCAGATAACCAGCGCCAGGCGCCGGGTAACCCAACAGGGTCTGAACTACGACTCGACGCTGCAGGGGAGCGCATTTCCGCTCTACGCGCTCGGCACCTCCGATGGCGGCGCGCTGGTCCTGTACTCACTGATCCGCGGCACGATCATCTTGCGGCGCGCCGATCACCGCCAGATCCAGATCCCGCAGGCGTTCGCGCCGATTCTCTACGCGACCGGCCGACTACTCATTCGGTCAGAACTGGACACCGGCGAGACGTACCAGTACGCGGCCTACGTGCCGCCGAGCCAACCTGCGGGCAAACCCTCGGGGCTGATGCGGGTCATCGCCTCCGACGGCGGCCCGACCAGCGCCAGCGGTACCTGACAGGTGGCAGATCCCTGCTCCATCGGCGGCGGGCGCGGGGCCGCTCGGCCACAGGCTGCTTGACCACAGGCTGCTTGACCACAGGCTGCTTGACCACAGGCTGCTTGACCACAGGCTGCTTGACCACAGGCTGCTTGACCACGGGCTGCTTGACCACGGGCCGCTCGACACGGGCCGCTTGATGACGGGCCGCTCGACCAGGACGGCTTGACCAGGGCAGCTCAACCGCCGGTGTGCGGCAACGTGCTCGACGTCACCAATGTGCGGATCGCACGCAGAGCCACAGACAGGGTCGCCACGTTGAACCGCTCGCTCTCCCAGATCTCGGTGAGCGTCTGCCTGGCTCTTGCGACTGCTGAAGCGTTCCGCTCCGCCCAGACCGCAAGCCGCTCCTCCGGCGTACCCGAGCCACTGACGACAAGGACATCACCGGTCAGGGCGGCGTGCGCCGCGTACAGGTCGTCACGCAGCGCCGCGCGGGCCATGGTATTCCACCGGTCGTCTTTGGGCAGCGCGATGATCCGCTCCCTGAGCCGGGTGATCTGCAGCCGGTCAGCCAGGTCGAAGTACACCTCCGCGACCTCGTCAACGCCACGCCCGATACTTGAAGCGATCTCCACGATGTCGAAAGTCGAGTAGGTGGGGACCATCCCGGCCGCCCGTTCGGCCAGTTCGAGCGGCACACCACGTGCGGTGAAGGAGTCGCGGCGCTCCTCGAAACCGGTCAGGTCGCGGCCCGTGAGCAGCTTCGGCAGCCCTGATCCGATGGTGACCGCGCCGTCGGCGAAGAAGTCGATGGTCGAGCGGATGGGTAGTGGCGGTCGCCGGCCGAGCAGCAGCCAACGGGACGCGCGCTCGGTCAGCTTGCGGGCCTCGAGCAGCAGCGAGACCTGGGTCGCCACCTCCACCCGGCCGTCGAGCGCCTCGATCGATGCCCAGAACGCCGGCAGGCCGAAGACCTGACGTACGACCAGCCAGGCCCGTGCCAGGTCGGGCCCTGATACCCCGGTTTCCTCGTTGAGCCGGAAAGCGAACGTGGTACCGGACCGGTCCACCATCTCGTTGACCGCCATGCTCGTGGTGATCTCCCGGCAGAGCGGGTGGCGGGCCATCCGGTCGGCGTATCGCTCGCGCAGCGGATGCGGGAAGTACGCGGCAAGCTCGCGGCCCAGGTACTCATCGGCGCAGAGATCGGATGCGACAAGTTCCTCGGTCAGATCGATCTTGGTGTAGGCGAGCAGCGTCGCGAACTCCGGCGCTGTCAGGCCCAGGCCCGCGGCACGCCGTTCGGCGATGACCTTGTCGGCCGGCAGGTACTCGAGCCGCCGCCGCAGCCGTCCGTCCCGTTCGAGCTTGCGCATGTAGCGCGCGTGCACGTGCAGCATGGACGCCGCCTGCTTGCGCGCCGCGGCGAGGCAGGCGTTCTGCTGGGAGTTGTGCCTCAGCACGAGACTCGCCACCTCGTCGGTCATCTGGTGCAGCAACCGGTCACGCTGCGCCATGGTCAGCTCGCCGTCACCTACGGCGCCGTTCAGCAGGATCTTGATGTTCACCTCGTGGTCAGAGGTATCCACACCGGCCGAGTTATCGATGAAATCGGTATTGATCAGGCCACCCGCGAGCGCATATTCGATGCGCGCGGACTGGGTAAGCCCGAGGTTCCCGCCCTCGGCGACGACCCTGGCCCGTCAGCTGTGTCGCGTCGATCCTGACCGCGTCGTTGGCCCGGTCGCCGACTTCAGCGTGGCTCTCGCTCGTAGCCTTGACGTACGTACCGATCCCCCCGTTCCAGAGCAGGTCCACGGGCGCGCACAGGATGGCCTTGATCAGCTCGTGCGGGGTCAGCGCGGGCACCTGCTCGCCCAGCCCCAGAACGGTCCTGACCTGCGGGCTCACCGGGATCGATTTCAAGGTCCGCGGCCACACACCGCCGCCGGCGGAAATCAGCTCCGGCCGGTAGTCCGCCCACGAGGACCGCGGCAGTTGCATGATCCTGGTCCGCTCGGCGAAGCTCGACGCCGGATCAGGGACCGGGTCGATGAAGATGTGCCGGTGATCGAAGGCCGCCACCAGCTTGATCCGATCCGATAGCAGCATCCCGTTGCCGAACACATCACCGGACATGTCGCCGATGCCCGCGACCTCGAACTCCTGGGTCGCCACGTCGATACCCAGGGCACGGAAGTGATGCTTCACCGACTCCCAGGCGCCGCGGGCGGTGATCCCCATCTTCTTGTGGTCGTAGCCCGCCGAGCCGCCCGAGGCGAAGGCGTCCCCGAGCCAGTACCCGTACTCGCGCGCCACCTCATTGGCCAGGTCGGAGAACGTCGCGGTCCCCTTGTCCGCGGCCACCACCAGGTACGGATCGTCACCGTCATGACGGACCACGCCCGGCGGCGGCACGACCTGTCCGCCCTCGAGGTTGTCCGTCACGTCGAGCAGGCCACTGACAAAGAGCTTGTAGCAGGCGGTCCCCTCGGCCAGCCAGGCCTCACGATCAGCCGGGCTCGGCAGCTGCTTGCAGACGAACCCGCCCTTCGCGCCGGCCGGCACGATCACCGCGTTCTTCACCTGCTGCGCCTTGACCAGGCCAAGGATCTCGGTACGGAAGTCCTCACGCCGGTCCGACCAGCGCAGCCCGCCGCGCGCCACCCGGCCGAACCTGCAGGTGCACGCCCTCCAGCCGCGGCGAGTAAACGAACACCTCAAACCGCGGCCGCGGTGCGGGCAGGTCAGGTGCCTGCGCCGGATCCAGCTTTACCACCAGGTAGGGCTTGTGCGCACCGGGGTCGGCGTTGTCGCACTGAAAATAGTTCGTCCGCAGCGTCGCACGGACCAGCGTCAGGTACGAACGCAGGATCCGGTCCTCATCGAGGCTTGCCACGTCATCGAGCAGGCCGGCGATTTCTTCCGCGATCGCGTCGCTGCGCTCTGCCTCCGCGTTATGGGCCTCCGCGTTATGGGCCTCCGCGTCATGGGCCTCCCCGTCATGGCCCTCCCCGTCATGGGCCTCCGCGTTATGGGCCTCGCCCATGGCCCTCCTCGCCATGGGCCTCCCCGCCGGGTCCGAGGCCGCGCTGGCGCGCCGGGTCGAACCTGGACTCGAAAAGCAGGACGAGCAATCGCGCCACGGCCGGGTTCGAGCGAAGCACGCGCTCGGTGTATTCCTGGCTGAACGCACTGCGCGCCTGCCTCAGGTATCTGGCATATGCGCGCAGTACGACGACCTGCCGCCAGGACAAGCCCGCGTCGAGGACAAGCGCGTTGAAGCCGTCGTCTTCCACCTGACCCTGCCAGAGCGCGGTAATCGCGTCCTCGAACAAGATCTTGGCGGCGGGTCCGGCCGGCCGGCCTGCCGGCTGGCGGCGCAGCCCGAAATCGTAGATCCAGAACCGGGCGGGGAACTTGCTCAAGCCCGCACTGCCAGCTTCGCCGGTGAACGCGTGCCCGCCGGGGCCATCGGGATCCTGGCGGTCCGGTGCGGGCGCGCTGAACTCGTAGGGCCGCTCGTCAACCACCATCCACCCCCATGTGCTGAAGCTCGGGCAGCACATTGGAGAGCACGATGGGGGACGTGGCGCGGTACACCTTCAGCCGCTCCTCGCCTGGCCCGGCGCCCGGCGGCTCGTACAGGTCCACGCTGAAGATGCCGCCCGACTGGGCGAGCCGCGCGACCCGGACCAGGTCGCCGACCGCCGCGGCGGCTGGCACGTCAGCCTTGTAGCCTTCCGGGATCATGCGGCCGGCGATCCGCGTCAGCCGGTCCGCCTCCTCCGCGCCAAGCTGCGCCTCGGCCTCGTCGGCGAGGTCCTCGTCCCAGGATCGGGCCGCGGCGGCCAGCGCCCGCTCCAGTTCCTCGGCATTTACCTCGGGCATCGGAACGCCAGGCTCACCGCGCACCACGATGTGCACCCTGGCAAGCGCCGCGTCGCCGATCATCACGCTGTAATCGACGGCGGTACCCTTCAGCGCCGCGCGCAGGATCTTCGTCGCGCGTAGCCGCACTTTCGTCGTGTACCTGTCCCTTGGCAGGTACACCAGGCACGACATATAGCGCCCGTACACGTCCCTGCGCAGGAACAGCCTGGTCTGCTTGCGCTCACGGAGCCGCAGCACGCCAAGCGCGATTGGCAGCAGCTCATCCACCGAGATCTGGAAAAGCTCCTCACGTGGGTAGGTCTCGAGAATCTCGGCCATGTCCTTGCCGTCGTGGCTGTTAGGCGACAACCCCGCGCGCTCGAGCACCGCTGCGAGCTTGTGCCTGAGGACCGGTATGCGCGCCACACTCTCGGTGTAGGCCGCATGACTGTACAGGCCGAGGAGCCGGTACTCCCCCACCACCTCGCCGCTGTCATTGAACTTCTTCACGCCGATGTAGTCGAGGTAGTTGGGCCGGTACACGGTCGCGCGCGAGTTGGCCTTGGTCAGCACGAGCAGCCGCCGCTCCCTCGCCTTCGCCCGCGCCTCAGGAGGCAACAACGCGAACGAGTGCGACCGCTGCTCGTCATGGCGCAAAATGCCGAAGCCGGTGCCCGGGACCGCGCGCAGGGCGTCACCATCGGGCCCTTCCACGAGGTCGTACTCGCGGCAGCCGAGGAACGTGAAGTGACCATGGGCGAGCCATCGAAGCAGCTCGTAGCCCTCGGCGAGTTCCGCGGGCGGCAGGGTGGCGAGACCCGGCGCCGGTGGCTCGCTGGCGAGCACGTCGGCGAGCTGGACCGCCAGCGACGCCATGCGCGGGCCATCCTCAGCCACCATCGCCACATCGCCGAGCACCCGGCGCAGATGCTTCTCCAGCCCGGCGGGCGGCGTGGCCGACCGGCCGACTTCGAGGTGGATCCACGCCTCGCACTGCTCGTCCGATGCGCCCGGATGCCCGTCGACCTGGCCGCATACCTCGCGCAGCTCACCCCTGATATCGCGCCGTACCCGCAGCTGAGGGTGGATCATCAGGTTGATAGCAAGATCGTGACGGCTTAGTTCCATCGACACCGAGTCGACGAGGAAGGGCATGTCGTCCGTGACGATGTCGATCAGCGTCCCGCCGGGCTCCAGACCCTGCGCGCCCGCCTCGGCTCGCTCGCCGCGCACGCGGACAAGCGCCCGGCCCTGGGGCCTGCGCGCGCCGAGCCTGGCATGCTCCAAGGCCACCGATGCCACCCGCGCCGGGTCCCGCCCCGCCAGGTCCTCAGGCGCGAAATGGCGGTAGTACAGGCGGAAGTACGCGAAGAGATCTGCGGGCGAGATGACAGCGGCCCCGGGATCCACCAGGCCCGCCGCGCCGGGGGCTGCCACCTGCGCGCCACGGCGCGCTGCTTCCCGCAGCACGGCGTCCTTCTCCTGGTCGAGACTTACCTCCATCGTCCCACTCCCTTGTGCCCGCACGCCGTAGTGCCCGCACCGATCCTGCCGTTCAGAGCCATTCCGGTAGTTCCCACAACGGCGGAAAATGACGCGGCGCGAGCGGTTTCCCGTTGATACGGCGCACCGGTCGAGGGCAGGCCAGCCCCGGTCAGCGCCGCACCGCCCATGTCAATTCTCCGGCTCGACTTCGCAGCTCATTTCGGTCCCGCTTCCGGCTGGGCGCGGAAGTAGTCAAGCACCTCGGGGTTGGCGAGCGCGGCCGCATCGGCCGCCTCGCCGGCCGGCGTGCCGAGGAGGATCCTCCGCACCGGCACCTCGAGCTTCTTGCCGGAGAGCGTCCGCGGGATGCCGGGGACCTGGTGGATCTCATCGGGAACATGACGCGGTGAGAGCGCGGCCCGTATCGCACCGCGGATCCGGTCGATGACGTCCGCATCGAGCGGCCGGCCCGCGGCCGGGACCAGGTACAAGATCAGCCTTCCCTCCCTGCCCAACTGCCCTGTGTCCACCACCAGGCTGTCGGCAACTTCGGCGAACCGCTCCACAACACGGTAGAACTCGCTGGTGCCCATCCGGACTCCGCCTCGGTTGAGCGTCGCGTCCGACCGGCCGTAGATCACGCAACCGCCGTCGGGGAGCACCTTGATCCAGTCACCATGGCGCCACACTCCCGGATACATCGCGAAATAGCTGTCCCGGTAACGCACCCCGCCAGGATCGTTCCAGAAACACACCGGCATCGATGGCATGGGCACCGTTATCACCAGTTCGCCGACTTCTCCTATGAGCGGTTTGCCGTCCGGATCGTAGGCCTCGACCTTCGCGCCCAGGCATCGGCCGGACAGCACACCGGCCCGAACCGGCAGCAGCGGGCAGGGCCCGATGAAACCGGTGCACAGATCGGTGCCGCCAGAAAACGACCCAAGCACCACATTACGCTTTACCTGGTCATATACCCATTGGAAGCCCTCGGGCGGCAGTGGGGAGCCGGTCGAGCCGACCGCGCGCAGGGCGGACAGATCCAGCTCGCCGCCCGGGCGCAGACCGGCCTTGGCGCAGGCCATCAGATACGGCGCGCCGGTACCGAAATAGGTGACGCCGGTCTCCGCCGCCAGCTGCCACAGCGCGTCGATGCCCGGATAGGTGGCACTACCGTCGTACAGCACCAAGGTGGCGCCGACCAGCAGCCCGCCGGCCAGGTAGTTCCACATCATCCAGCCGGTGGTGGTGTACCAGAAGAACACGTCTCCCGGCCCAAGGTCCTGGTGAAAGCTGATCGTCATGAGATGTGCGAGCAGCACGCCGCCATGTCCGTGCACGATCGGCTTGGGCAGGCCGGTCGTGCCCGAAGAAAACACGACCCACAACGGGTGATCGAAAGGTACGTCGGCGTCCTCGCCGCCGCCGCACGCGGAGGCACTGAGGCCGGGGTGTCCCGGGCTCTCCTGCGGACCGGCGCCGCCTAGGTCGCCCCAGCGCAAGCCAGCTGGGGGATCCGGGGCGCCCCGGGCCCGGCGTTGTCCCGCCGAGGTAATCGACGGTAACCACGGCGTGCAGGCTGCGCAGCGCCGCGACGATTTCGCCCACCGCCTCCGCACGGCTGAATGCCTTGCCACCGTAACGATAGCCGTCCACCGCGATCAGCACCTTCGGCTCGATCTGTGCGAACCGGTCGATGACACTCGCCGCGCCGAAGTCGGGCGAACACGACGACCAGATCGCGCCCAGGCCCGTGACGGCGAGCATGGCGATGAGCGCCTCAGGGATGGTCGGCAGGTAGGCGGCGACGCGATCACCGCGGGTGACGCCGAGGGCTCGCAGCCCCGCCTGGACGCGCGCGACCTCGGCGGCAAGCTCCTGATAGGTGAGCGTGCGGGCGTCACCGGCCTCGGACCGGAAGATCACGGCGGTCCTATCGGGATCGGAGGCGGCCGTCCGCAGCGCCGCGCTCGCGTAGTTGACGGTGGCACCGGCGAACCAGCGGACATCCGGCATCGGGCCGCCGGCCAGCGCCGCCCCGTCGCCGCTACGTCCCGGCACGTCGAAAAAGTCCCACACCGACTGCCAGAACTCCCCCGGCCGGTCCACCGACCAGCGCCACAGCTCGTCGTAGCCGCCAAAGGTCAGCCCGCGTCCGGCCGCCAGCCAGCGCAGGTATCCCGTGATCCGCGCGCGCGCCTGCTCGGCTGGGCCCGGCGCCCAGAGCAGCGCTCCCTCGCCGGCCGATGGGATCGCGGCCGCGAGCCCTGCGGCCGCGACGCGCACGCCGGCTGCGCTGGCGTCGTCATGTGACATAGGCCCCAGCATCGGGCCTGTCAGGGATTCAGTGCAACGTGAGCGTTGGCCGGGAGATCGGGCGCCACGCTGACCTCATCCCATGTCGACGATAGCGGCGACCGGGCCGCCGCCGGACGGACCCTGGTGCACCGCCGCCACCGACACGAATATGGCGGGGTCACCGGTAACGGAGGCGGCGACACCGCCGACGCACGCCTTGATCTGCCGGTGCCAGTGCACATCCGAATCGTCGAGCATGATGTTCCGGCGTCCGCGCACCCGGCCCGACGGGTCGGCCTCGCACTTGAGAAACACGTTGACGAGCCTGCCGCCCAGGTCGCTGGATCGTGGCCGCTCCGGCAGGTCGAGCCCGGCGGACCTGATCGCCTCCCAGATCCCGTCCTGGTCGAGGGCGTCCCGCATGACGCTGTGGCCGATCCGGTACCGGCCGCCAATGCCGCGGACGTTGCCAACCACGACGATCTGGGCCCGGTCCAGCTCGACCCCCGATGAGCAGGACGCCACCGACGAGTACAGGGAAAGGTCGTGGTGGATCTGCTCGGCCGAGGGCATCTGGATCTCCCCCAGCGCGACCGCGATCCCCAGCCCGGACGTCGAGTTGGACACGTCCATCGATAGGAGCGTGTCGTCGGTGAACACGGTCTTGCCCCGGTTGAGCGCGTCGGTGATGGTCGTCAGCGTGAGCAGTGGTGTTTTCGTCTGCACGTAATGGACGTCCGCGGGATCGGTGATGCCGGCCCGCCCCATCGCATCCCTGACCCCGGCGGCGACCTTCTCCACCATCGCCGGCCGTGCCGATGTCCTCGGGCAGGATCTGCTCGCTCATCGCGTAACCGACCGCGAGCCGCGGTTCGTCCGACTTGGGCACCGCATCACGATCAACGTGAGCGAAGATCGTCGCGTGCGGCGAAATGATCCCGTCAGTGCCGCCGGACCACACGACCGGGATCTGCTTTACCTCCTCCATCGGCCGGGTGCCCTTGGCGACGAGCACCTCGCGGAACGCCCGGTCGGCGAGAATCCGGGTGAAGTCGTTGACGCCGCCGTTGCCCTCGGTCTTGCCGACGACCGCGACGACACGGTCGGCATCCAGGATGCCTTTATCGATGAGCTCGGCCAGACCTGAGGCGTCGCTGACGCTCTCGATCGGTACCTTGCGAACTTCCACTGGATCGGACACGGTGCCTGCTCCTCGGTGAGACGGTGACTCACGGGTGTGGCGCCCCGGCGCCGAACCCGAGAATGGCGAGAGTGGCAAGAGCAGCTAACACCTGGACCTCGGCCGGGATCTTCAGGGTGGCGTTCGCCTTGACGACGCTCTCAGGGACGTCGAAGTTCAGGTCTGCCCCGATCATCTGCCGGACATAGTTCTTGACCGTGCTGTCCCAGTAGCTCTTCGTGACGTAGAAGACGCGGGCGCCGCCCAGTTCGTGCTGGGTCTCCGGCCACGGGTAGCTGGGCTGCGCCATGCCGAGCCCCCACCGGTGCCATCCGTTGTAGCTCTCATAGGTCGCCCAGAACTCCTTGTTGCCGAGCAGCTCGAAGGCGTAGTAGGTCTTGGCGTAGTACATGACCGCGCCGATCCGGGCGCCGCGGGCAAGCGCCACGGTGTGCAGGCTGATGTTGATGTCCTCGTTCATCAGCCTGCCGTTGGCGAAGCCGACCCACTCACCATCGATGACCCCCACCAGGGTGTACGGGTCCTTGAGCCGCTTGCGGTACCAGCCGGCGAGTTCCGCGTGCACCCGGGCGCCGACGACATCGTAGAAGTCGTGGTCGACATCCGCCACCCGCTTCATGTAGCCCATCATCGCTGGCGCTTCCTCGAGCGTGGCCTCACGGATGTACATCGTGCGGCCGTCCTTCAGCGTGATCATGGCCCCCGGCCATGGCGGCATCGCCAGGGCCGGACCCTGTAGCAGGGGCTCGATCTCCCGGACGTCCAGGGTGATCTTTTCCTGCGAGACCTTGGTTGGCGGTTCGAGCAGCATATGCGTTCTCCTCTAGCTGCGGATGGGTACCGATTTGATGGATGGGTACCGGTGTTGCCGCGGAGTCGTCAGGGCGTGCCTAATCCCCTTGCGCGGCACGCTGCGAAACCCGGGAGGTGCGCCTCAGCCAGCCGCCGAGTGCCACACCGGCGAGTGCCACCACGGCGCCGAGGGCCCCGGCGGCCAGCAGCAACAACGGGTCGCCCCCGCCGCCCTTTGCCCGAGGTGGTGGCTCCGGACGCCGGAAGACGGCCTGCGCTGGAGCTACGGCCGGGGCGCCAGCGAGGGCGGCGCCGGGCTGCGGCTCCGCGCCCGCCCGCGGCACGGCGGCGGCCGGCTCACCCGCCGGCGCGTACTCGAGGTCGCGGTCCACGGCCGCGAAGAACTCACCGGCCAGCTTCTTGGCGGCACCCGACAGCATCCGCTGGCCCACGCCACCGATCGCGCCCGCGACAACGGCATCGGCGTCGTACTCGAGCACGGTACCGGCGCCGTTGCCCGACAGCCGGATGATCGCAGCGGCGTCGATGCTGCCGGCGGCGCTCTGCCCGGAGGCCTTGAGCGTGTACCCGTGCGGCGGATCCTGGTCGACGATCTGCACATTGCCGAGGTAGGTGCCCTTGATCGAGGCGACACCCGCGGTGACCGTCATCCGGTAGTTGCCGGCACCAACCGTCTCCAGTTGCTGGCAGCCAGGAATGGTCCTGACGAGCACTCCCGGGTCGGCGAGTGCGGCGTAGACACGGTCCACCGGAGCGTGCAGCTCCGCTGTGCCGGAGAGCTTCATTGCCGGGCCTCCTGACTGGATCGAAGGTGGAAAAGCTCGCTCGGGGACACCGGCATGTGGTCGATGCGGTATCCCTCCGCGTCCTCGATCGCCGCCGCGATCGCGGCGGCAGCGGGGATCACGCCCGCCTCCCCGGCGCCCTTGACGCCGAGCGGGTTCAGCGGGGAGGGCGTCTCGAGGTGCCTGATCTCGATATGCTCGGGCACCTCCGTCGCGTACGGCATCAGGAAGTCCATGAACGAGGCGTTCTGCAACTGGCCGTCCTCGTCGTAGGCCAGCCGTTCGTACATGGCGCCAGCGATTCCCTGCGCGACGCCGCCATGAATCTGCCCTTCGATGATCATCGGGTTGATCATCGTCCCGCAGTCGCAGGCGACCGCGTAGTTGAGAATGCGCACCTCGGCGGTTCTGGTGTCGGTTTCGACCACCACGGCGTGGATGCCGTTGGCGAAGGTGCACCTGACGGGCGAGTAGTAGTCGGTTGCCTCAAGCCCAGGCTCCTCGCCTTCGCGTACAGGCGGCTCGTCGAACGACCCGGGCCGGGTGAACTGCGTCGCTGCCTTGGCGGCCTCGTCGAAGGCGTAGCGGAGCGGGTTGGACAACGTCGCCACCGTCTTCAGCGGGATGGACGCCTCGGGGCTGCCCTTCACCCGGACGACCCCAGCCTCGATCTCCAGGTCCCGAGGGTCGGCCTCAAGCGCCTCACCGGCGATGCGGAGCGCCTTGGCGCGCACCTTGCGGGCCGCGAGCGCCACCGCGCTGCCGCTCATCACGGCGGTGCGTGACGCGAAGGTGCCGACCGCGTAGCCGAAGCGGCGCGTGTCCCCCGTCGTCACCTCAATATCCTCGATCGCCACGTCGAGTTCGTCCGCGACGATCTGCGCCAGCATGGTCTGGTGCCCCTGCCCCTGGGCGGACAGCCCGGTCGACACGAGAATCCGGCCGCTGGGCTCGATCTCGACGTGGCCGCCCTCGTAGGGACCCACGCCGGTGCCCTCCACGTAGCAGGCGATGCCGATCCCGAGCCGCCGGCCCTCCTTCGCCGCCTGCTCCTTCCGCGCGGGGAAGTCGCGCCAGCCGATCGCCTCCGTGACGAGCTTCAGCGACGAGGGGAAATCGCCCGAGTCGTAGATCGCCGGGCGTCCGTCCTGGAAGATCAGCCCGGTGTCGTAGGGCATTTCGGCCGGTTGCACGAAATTCACAGCCCGCACCTCGGCGCGGTCCAAGCCGAGGAATTCCGCGATCCGGTCCATCGTGCGCTCCATGGCGAAGGCGCCCTGCGGCCGGCCGGCGCCGCGATACGGCGTGACGATGACCGTGTTGGTGTACAGGCAGTCGAACTCGACCCGGTAGTTCGGTATCCGATAGGGGCCGGGTAGCTGGCTCATCGTGATGATCGGCACGATGATGCCGTACGGCGTATAGGCGCCGCTCTCGTGCAGGAAACGCACCGATAGCCCGAGGACGTGTCCCTGATCGTCGAACCCGACGTCCACGTAGTGGATCTGGGCGCGTTCCGACGATGACGCGATGAACCCTTCACGGCGATCATCGACCCACTTCAGCGGCTTGCCGATGAGGCGCGCCGCCCACGGCAGCAGCACCTCCTCCGGCCACGGGTGGTTCAGCTTCATGCCGAAGCCGCCGCCGATGTCCGGCGCGATGACCTCGACTTTCTTCAGCGGAAGATCGAGCCGGCTCGCGATCGCGTTCCGCAGGCTCACCGGCAGCTGGGTCGAGGAGCAGACCCGCATGCTGCCGTCGCGCGCGTCCCAGCACGCGTAGACGCCGCGGCCTTCCAGCGGGACGGAGGCGCTGCGCTCGATGGCCAGCCTGAACTGCAAGCGGTGTGGCGCTGCGTCGATCGCCTGCCGCGCGTCGCCGACGTCCTGGACCATGTGCGCGGCGAGGTTCCCCGGCACGTCGGGGTACACGAGCCGCCCGGCCGCCGCGGCATTTTCCAGCCCCACCACGGGTGGCAGCGGCTCATAGCTGACCGAGATGCGCTCCGCCGCGTCCTCTGCGACGTAGCGATCGGTCGCGACGACCATCGCGATCGGCTCACCCGAATACCGGACGATCTCCTTGGCCAGGGGGTATCCCGTGCGCGGCTCAGTCAGGTCGGGATGCGGGACGAGCACGGGAAGCGCCGCGCCGATCCTTTCCGGCAGATCCTCGTAGGTGTAGACGGCGGCGACACCGTCGACCTCGAGCGCCTCGCCCACGTCGATGTCGAGCACTTTGGCGTGCGCGTAGGTGCTGCGGACGAAGGCGACGCCGAGCGCATCCGGGCCGAAGTCGTCGACGTAGGTTCCCTTGCCCGTCACCAGCCGCGGGTCCTCCTTCCTCGGGACCCGGGCACCGAACAGGGATGTCATGTGGTCACCCGCCTCGCGCGCTCGCTGCGCAGATCGGCCGCGCGCCGGACCGCGGACTTGATGTTCTGGTAACCCGTGCACCGGCACAGGTTGCCGCTGACGCCCGCGAGAATCTCCGCGTCAGTCGGATCCGGATGCTCGTCGAGGAACGCGGTGATCGTGCAGAGGAAACCTGGTGTGCAGAAGCCGCATTGCAGCGCATGGCAGTCGATGAACGACTGCTGGACCGGCGAGAGCGTGCCGTCCGGCTCGGCAAGGCCCTCGACGGTGGTGATCTCGTGCCCTTCGGCTGTCACGGCGAACATCAGGCACGACCGCACCGGCTGGCCATCGAACAGGACGGTGCAGGTCCCGCAGACCCCGTGCTCGCAGCCGACGTGGGTGCCGGTCAGCCCCAGGTCATGGCGCAACGCGTCGGAGAGCAGCCGGCGCGCGGGCACGACCACGGTGTTCGGCAGACCATTGACCAGCAGCGTGACCTCGTGACGTTCCTCGTTCACACTGCCTCCTCGGCTGATCCGGCCGCGGCGGCCCGGGACGCCGCGGCGGCGAGCCCCCGCTCGGTGAGAACCGCCGCAAGCTCGCGGCGGTATTCGGCGCTCGCGTGGATGTCGGGATCCGGGTCCACCGCGTCGTGGGCAAGCCGTCCGGCGGCGGCATAGCTGGCCGATTCCGGGCGGCTTCCCGCGACGGCCTCGGTGAGGTCCAGGACCAGCGCGATGGGATTGGCGCCGATGTAGACGGCGCGCGCCGAGGTGATCAGGCCGTCGGTATCCACCGCCACCATCGCGCCCACACCGCACAGGGCATAGTCGCCGTGCCGCCGTGCGACCTCGACGAAATCGGTGCCCGTGCGGGGCGGAAGCAACGGGAAGCGCGCAGCGACGACCAGGTCGCCCGTATCGAGGTCCGACTCGAGGGGCCCGACGAAGAAGTCGGCGGCGGGGACCTCGCGCACCGGCGCTCCCGCCCTCGCGACCTCGACCGACCCCCCGGCCAGCAGCAGGACGCCGGGTAGCTCGCTGGCCGGGTCGGCGTGGGCCAGGGCGCCGCACAACGTGCCGCGGTTGCGGATGGCCGGGTGCGCCACCAGCTCGAGCGCCTGCGAAAGCAACGGGCAGGATCGGCGTACCCGATCGTCGCGTTCCACCTGGGCGTGCCGGGCGAGCGCCCCGACCCGCAGGACGCCGTCCACGGCCACGGTGTCCAGTCCGCCGACCCGGTTGATGTCGACCAGGTGCGGCGGGCTGGACAGCCGCATGTTGAGGATGGGGATAAGGCTCTGCCCGCCGGCCAGGATCTTGCCGTCCGCACCCAGGTCTGCCAGCACCGCGAGCGTCTCTTCAACTGTGGCCGGCGAGTGGTAGCTGAACCGCGCGGGTTTCATGCGGTAGTGCCCGGCCTTATGGACTCGGCCTCGGGCGGGCCGACGGGCCCGGGCACCTGCTCGGCCGGCCCGCCATCGCGGTACAGGCCGTGCCGGGCCAGGTACTTCATGACCTGATAGGCGATGATGACGGAGAAGGTGCCGATCGCGATGCCGGAGAACGCGATATTGCCGTGGTCGAAGGTCAGCGTGAGGTTGCCCGCGCCCATGATCAGCCCGATCGCGGCTGGGAACAGGTTCACCGGGTTGGTGAAGTTCACCCGGTTCTCCACCCAGATCCGGCCGCCGAGCACGGCGATCAGACCGTACAGGACCAGCCCGGCACCGCCGAGCACGCCGACGGGCAGGGTGGCGATCAACGCCCCGAACTTCGGGATGCAGCCGAGCAGGATCGCGATGATGCCAGCCACCCAGTAAGCGGCGGTGGAGTAAACCTTGGTCGCCGCCATGACGCCGATGTTCTCCGCGTACGTGGTGGTGCCGCTACCGCCGCAAAGGCCGGCCACCATGGTGGCGAGGCCGTCACCCATGTAGCCGCGGCCGAGTGATCGGTCGAGGTTCTTGCCGATCATCGTGCCCACGGCCTTGATGTGCCCGGTGTTCTCCGCGATCAGGACGAGCACCACTGGTGTGATCAGGAAGACCGGCCGCCAGCTGAAGTGCGGGTGCGTGAAATGCGGCAGCCCGATCCAGCTGGCCGCCTTGACCGAGGTGAAACTGATCTGGCCCTGGGCAAGGCCGATCAGATAGCCGAAGATCACGCCGATGAGGATCGACAGCCGGCCGATGAACCCCCGCAGCAGCACCGACGCGATCAAGATCGCGCACAGGGTCGCCGTCGCGGTCCATGGCTGCTTCTGGAAGTTCGCCACCGCGCTCGGCGCCAGGTTCAGCCCGATCAGGGCCACCACGGCACCGGTCACCGCGGCCGGGAACAGCAACTCGATGAAGGCCGCACCCCACTGGTTGACAAGCAGCGCCCACGATGAAGAATACGGCGCCGGTGAGGAAGATCCCGGCCAGCGCGGCCGGGATGCCGCCTTGCTTCTCCGCCTCGAGCACCGGCGCGATGAAGGCGAAGCTGCTGCCCAGGTAGCTCGGCAGGCCGAGCCGCTGGCCGCGGCCGATCGTGACGAGCAGGAACAGGAGCGTGCCGATGCCGGAGAAGAAGATCGTAGTGTTGGGCGGGAAGCCGATCAGGACGGGCACGATGAACGTCGCGCCGAACATCGCCAGCACGTGCTGGGCGCCCAGGCCGATGGTCTGCGGCCAGGCCAGGCGTTCATCGGGCGCAACGACCTCGGTGGGTCCGACCTTCCGTCCGTCACCATGAACCTTCCATAGCGTGACCGCCATTTCGGCCCCCTTCCGGTAGCCCAGGTCGCCTGCCCCGGCGGCCAGTGGAGGGTTCCGCGGTGCCGGAGCGTGTAGTTATTGATCATGGATAGTACCCGCTACCTGCAGGTTTCAGGTGCCGCCATAGTGGATCTTCTGCGAAGAGTGGTATGCACCGGAACGGGACCAAGGTCCCTCGACAATGGCGAAGGTCCCAGTTTCACTGTTGGTAACTTTACCGTTAGTTACATCCACCATCAGTTATTTTCACTATCAGTAGCCTTGACCATTAGTTACATTCAATTCCTTATAGTTACATTGCTCGGCACCAAGGAGGCGACAGTGGCGGCGGCGCACCTGCCCGTTCTCTCGGATCGTGCCGGAGGACCGCGATGAAGAGCGTGGTCGAGCTTCGCAGCGGCCTCTACCGCGACTCCGTCACGCTCATGCAGATCTCGGCGGCATTGTCCGAGCTGCCCGGCGTGGGCGCCGCCCTCGTCTCGATGGCCACGCCGCTGAACCTCGACCTGCTAGCCGGGCTTGGTTTCGAATCGGTGCCGGCCTCGGCCGATCCCAACGACATGCTGGTAGCCATCCAGGCTGAGGATGAGGGCTCGCTCGCGGCGGCGCAGTCGCGTCTGGGCGAGTTGCTGCGGTCGCGGGATGAACCGACCGGCGCTCAGGGTTTCGGCCGTCCGCCGCCGGGCACGACAGCGAGCGCGCTCCGGCAGTCGGCCGCGCCGCTCGCCCTCATCTCGGTACCCGGGCCGCACGCCTTCGTCGAGGCGATGGATGCGCTGCGAAGCGGCGCGTCGGTCATGGTCTTCAGTGACAACGTCACGGTCGGCGAGGAGATCCTCCTCAAGGAGGAAGCGATCCGCCGCGGCCTGCTCGTCATGGGTCCGGATTGCGGTACCGCGGTCGTCGGCGGGGTAGGGCTGGGGTTCGCCAATGTGGTGCTGCCCGGCACCGTCGGCCTGGTCGCCGCCTCGGGTACGGGCGCACAGCAGATCTGCGCGCTGCTGGACGCGGCCGGGGTGGGCGTCAGTGCCGTCCTCGGCACCGGCGGCCGCGACCTTTCCAGCGATGTCGGGGGCCGGTCCACCCTTCACGCCATGCATCTACTCGACGACCACCCGGGCACCGAGCTTGTCGTAGTGCTCTCGAAGCCGCCCGCGGCGGACGTCGCGAAGCAGGTGCGCGAGGTGGCCGGGCGGCTGCATACGCCGACGGTCGTCGGGTTCGTCGGCCGCGGTGAGGACGACCTGACCACCGTGGCCTCGAAGGTGGTCGCGGCCGCGGGAGGTCCCCGGCTCGAGCCGCCGGAGTGGCCCGCGCCCTATCAGCGCCGGCCACGGCCGGGGGCGCTGCGCGGCCTGTTCTCCGGCGGCACGCTCTGTGACGAGGCGATGGTCATCGCGGTGGAGGCTCTTGGCCGGGTGGCATCGAACATCCCGCTCGAACCGGGCTGGGCGCTGGCTGCGGACCTGCGCTCGGCAGGTCACGTAATGATCGACTTCGGGGACGACCAGCTGACCCAGGGCCGCCCGCATCCCATGATCGACTGGTCGTTGCGGCTTGAGCGCCTCGCGGTCGAAGCGGCGGATCCATCGTGTGGCGTCGTGCTCCTCGACGTTGTCCTCGGTTACGGCTCCCACGAGGCGCCCGCCGAGGTGCTGGCGCCAGCTGTCCGCGCCGCCAGGCAGCGGGCCACGTCGGACGGCCGTGACCTCGGCGTGGTGGTTTCCATGACCGGCACGTCCGGGGACCCACAGGGGCTGGCGGCGACCGCGCGGGCGCTGCAGGAGGCCGGGGCAAGCGTTCATCTTTCCAACGCCATGGCGGCCCGCGCCGCGGCGGCCCTCGTGAAAGGGATCGCGTGAAGTGATCGGATCTCTGCTCGACGAGCCGCCCGCCGTGGTCACCGCCGGGCTCGGACTGTTCGATGAAGCGCTCGTGGCCCAGGGTGTGACGGTTACCCCCGTGCGGTGGCAGCCGCCCGCGGGGGATTCCCGCGACGCGCTGGCCGGGATCGCGGCCGATCCGCGGACACCGGATGGGAATGCGGAGGCCGCCCGTCGGCTGACAGCCGCCCGCCCGTTCCTGGTAGACGTCGCCCGGGCAGGGGACGTGCTCGGCCTGCAACCGGCTGAGTTCCTGCACGCCGGGCCCCCTGTCGAGTGGTCCGACGCCTGCGGGCCGCTGCGTGGCGCCCTGCTCGGCGCGATGGTCTACGAGGGCCTCGCCGCCACCGTGGAGGAGGCCGGCCGGCTCGCCGAGAGCGGGGGGATCTCGCTGGCCCCCTGCCATTCCCGTCGGGCCGTCGGGCCGATGGCGGGTGTGATCAGTGCGTCCATGCCTGTCTTCGTGCTGTCCGAGGAGGAGTTCGGCGGCGCGGCGTACTGCACCCTCAACGAGGGCCTCGGCAAGGTGCTTCGCTACGGCGCCTACGACGAGCAGGTCATCGAGCGGCTCCGCTGGCTGGAACAGGTGCTCGGACCGGTGCTCAGGGAATGCGTGCGGCGGCACGGACCAGTCGACATGAAATCGCTCATCGCGCAGGCACTCCAGATGGGCGACGAGGGTCACAACCGCAACCGCGCAGGTACCTCGCTGTTCCTCCGGGATATCGTCGCGGACCTGATCGAGATCGACGCGCCGACGTCGCGGATCGCCGCGGCGGCGCGCTTCATCAATGGAAACGACCACTTCCTGCTGAACCTCGTCATGCCGGCCGGCAAGGCATGCGCCGACGCTGCCCGCGGCGTGCCCGGATCGACCATGCTCGTCGCGATGGCCCGCAACGGCACCGAGTTCGGCATCCAGACATCGGGCACCGGTGACGCGTGGTTCACCGCGCCCGCGACCGTCCCGGAAGGGCTCTACCTTTCCGGTTTCGGACCGGAGGACGCGAACCCGGACATCGGCGACTCCACCATCACAGAAACGGTTGGTCTCGGCGGATTCGCGATGGCGGCAGCCCCCGCCATCGTGCGCTTCGTCGGTGGCGACGTCGGCGACGCCGTGCGCCACACCCTGGCCATGTACGAGATCACCCTGACCGAGCACCCGATGTACCAGGTGCCGGTGCTGGGGTTCCGGGGCACGCCGACAGGTATCGACCCGACGCTGGTCGTACGCTCGGGAGTGTTGCCGATCGTCAATACCGGCATCGCCGGCCGGGTTCCGGGGGTCGGGCAGGTGGGCGCGGGCCTGGTCACGCCACCCATGTCCGTGTTCGTCGATGCCGTCAGCGCGCTCGGCGCGCGAGCGGCGCAAGGGGCCTGACCGGACCGCGCGCGAGTTACCGCCAGGGATCCCAGCCGGACCCGGGCGGCGCCCCTCCCAGGCATCCGCGGCGGCGAGCTACTACTGATCTGCGACCATGGCATCAGTGACGCGAGGCAGCCATTCCGGCCAAGTTAGGGCCCAGGTCCGTGGACCGTAATATTTGGCTCGCGGACCTGCGGCTTCCGGGTCAACAGCTGAAAACAGACATCGTGCGAGTCATGTCGCATATCCGATTCTGCGCCGGGGCACCGGCAGCGTTCTGGCCAGCTACATCAGCGGCCAACCGGTCACCTGGCGCAGGGGTGATCGCGGTCGCGGTCGCGGCACCTATCGCGGGCTGATCAGCACCAGCACGACCTGGTCCACTATGCTGGTCAGCACGCGGTCGGGGATCGGCGCCCCGTGCAGCAGGAAATGGCTCATCAGCAGGGCGGGCCCGACACCGGCTACCTGCGGCGTGAGCGCCCCGGGCCGGACTTCGCCGCGTGCCGCTGCCCTGCGCAGAATCTCCAGAACCTGCTGGTTCCGGTAGCTCGCCAGGCGGGCGCGGGCCGCGCGAACGCGCTCGTTGCCGAAAGACTCGGCGATCACGCCACGGATGACCTCGCCTGTCGGCCCGGCCTGCCTGGCCGCCGTGGCGCGCAACAGCGCCAGGAGATCACCCCGGACCGTCCCGGTGTCCGGTAGATCCTCTCGGTCAGGCACGACGTAGCGGATTGCTTCGAGCACCAGCTCCGCGCGGCTGGGCCAGCGGCGATAGAGCGACGCGTTACCTGTGCGGGCCCGCTGTGCGACCCGCTCCATGCTCAAGTTCAGGTAGCCGACCTCGTCAAGCTCGGCGAGGGTGGCCTCGAAGATCGCGCGCTCCAGCACCTCGCCGCGGCGCCGCGGGGCCTTCCTGTGATCGGCGGCTGCGTTGCATGTCTCTGCCGTCTCGGCCCCACCGGCCATCTCGGCCATCTCGGCCATCTCGGCCATCTCGGCCATCTCGGCCATCTCGGCCATGCGTACCTCCGCTGGCTCGCTTGCGTTGCCGCCGCGCCGAGTCTAACGTGGTTTTAGTTAGAGAAAAACTCCTTCTCTATAAATATGATCATACGCCCGCCGAACGCGGGTTCACAGCACCTGCGGCAGAAGGGGATCCGTCATGCCGCGATCGTCAGCGCAGGCCACCCGGCCGTCTCCAGACGGCGCCGCGGGTAACGGGGCAGCAGCCGGTCCAGGGCGCCGGCAGGTGCTGCTGATCTTCTCCGGCCTGATGCTGGGCATGCTGCTTGCCGCGCTCGATCAGACGATCGTCGCGACGGCCCTGCCGACAATCACCGGCGACCTGCACGGGCTGAACCACATCGGCTGGGTGGTCACCGCTTACCTGCTGGCGGTGGCGGTCGTGATGCCGATCTACGGGAAGGTCGGCGACCTGTTCGGCCGCAAGCCCGTGTTCCAGTTCGCGATCGTTGTCTTCCTCCTCGGCTCGGTAGCGTCCGGCCTTGCGCACTCAATGGGACAACTGATCGCGTTCCGCGCGGTGCAGGGGGTGGGCGCCGGCGGGTTGATCATCGGCGCGCAAGCGATCATCGGCGACGTCGTCAGCCCGCGCGAGCGGGGCAAATACCAGGGCCTGATCGGAGCCATGTTCGGGCTGGCGTCCGTAATCGGGCCGCTGCTCGGCGGATTCTTCGTGGACAACCTGTCCTGGCGGTGGATCTTCTACATCAACCTGCCCATCGGTGCCGTCGCGCTGATCGTCACCGGCATCGTGCTGCGGCTGCCCCGGCCGCACCGCAAGCCACGCATCGACTACCCGGGCATGGCCCTGCTCGGCGGCGCCGTGATCTGCCTGGTCCTGCTCACCAGCTGGGGCGGCACCACTTATGCCTGGACCTCCCCGCTGATCATCGGCCTGGGCATCGGCACGCTGGTGCTCACGGCGGGCTGGCTGGTCTCGGCCCGGTATGCGGCCGAACCGGTGATCCCACTGCGGCTGTTCCGCGATCAGACCTTCAACATCGCCTGCACGATCTCGCTGATCCTCGGGATCAGTATGTTCGGCGCGATCAGCTACCTGCCCACCTACCTGCAGATCGTTACCGGGGTCAGCGCGATAACGTCCGGGCTGCTGCTCATGCCGCTGATCGCCGGCCTGCTGATCACATCCATCTCGTCCGGCAGGCTCATCGCCAGGACCGGCCATTACAAGGCCTACCCCATCGCTGGCACGGCGCTCGCCGCGGTAGGCCTGTACCTGCTTTCCACCGTGCGGGCGGGAACCACGCACCTCACCTCGAGCCTGTACATCCTGATCCTGGGCCTGGGCATTGGCTTGTTCATGCAGGTCATGGTGCTTATCGTGCAGAACAGCGCGGCCAGGCGCGATCTGGGCACGGCAACGTCATCGGTCAGCTTCGCCCGGCAAATCGGCAGCAGCGTAGGGGTCGCATTGATCGGCGCGCTGTTCATTCAACGCCTGCACGCACAGCTGGCCACGCAACTGCCCGCGGCGGCGGCCGGCCGCCTGAGCGGCCAACTGGTGGCCTCGGTCACGCCGCAGAATCTCGCTTACCTGCCCGCCCCCGTCAGGCATGCCATCGTGGTGTCCTTTGCCGACGCGCTACCGCCGATTTACGCCTACCTGATTCCGCTGATGGGATTGGCATTCGTGCTCGCGCTGATGCTGAAGGAGATACCGCTGCGCACTCGCGCGCACCTGGGCGCGGCACAGATCGGCCCGCCGGAGGCGGGCTAGCGGGGGACTGGCCAGGACGCCGGGGGGCCAGCGCCGTGGGTCGCCAGGCTCCGGATTACAGCGCGCAGGAGGCCGGAACCGGCCAGCAGGGCCGGGGCAGGTCGCGGATCCCGCTGGCCGAGCTGAGCCGGATCCCCTTGTCCGCTTTCGGCGCGGCCAGGCCGGTGTTACGTCATGGGGCCATTGGCTCTCGCGTCGGACTTTATGATCTTGGAACGCCATGGTCACGAGGTCATCAGCTATCCCATGTGCGGATAGCGGTAGTCGACGGGTGGCGAGAACGACTCCTTGATCGTCCGAGCACTTACCCAGCGGGTCAGGTTCAGGATCGAGCCTGCCTTGTCGTTGGTCCCACTCGCCCGCGACCCGCCGAACGGCTGCTGGCCGACGACCGCACCGGTCGGCTTGTCGTTGATGTAGAAATTTCCCGCCGCGAACCGCAGCGCGTCGCTGGCCTCGGCGATCGCGGCCCGGTCCCGGGCGATGATCGCGCCGGTGAGTGCATAAGGCGCCACCTCCGCCGCCTGGCGCAGCATGATCGCGTAGTCACCGTCGTCATACACGTGCACCGAAAGGATCGGCCCGAAGTACTCGGTGGTGAACACCTCGTCGGACGGGTCGAAGCACTCGAGCACAGCGGGCCTGACGAAGTAACCCTCCGAGTCGTCGCAGCCACCCGTCAGCACCCGGACCGACGCGCGGCCCGCGGCCCGGTCGAGCGCCGCCGCGTGCTTTGTGAAGGCCCGCGCGTCGATGACCGCGCCCATGAACAGCGACAGGTCGGACGAGACGTCGCCGATAGTCAGCGACTCGGCGAGGGACACCAGATCGTCGCCCATCCGGCCCCACAGCGACCGCGGGATGTAGCTGCGCGAGGCCGCGGAACACTTCTGGCCCTGGTACTCGTAAGCACCGCGGATCAGTGCGGTGGTGAGCACGTCGGGGTCGGCTGACGGATGGGCGAACACGAAGTCCTTGCCGCCGGTCTCACCCACGATGCGGGGATAGCCGCGGTAGTTCGCGATCCCGCTGCCGACGGTGGCCCACAGGTGCTGGAAGGTCGCGGTCGAGCCGGTGAAGTGGATTCCGGCGAGGTCGCGATGGGTCAGCGCGACCCGCGAGACCGCCTGGCCGTTGCCGGTCACCATGTTGATCACGCCGGGCGGCAGGCCTGCCGCCTCGAGCAGCGACATGCTCATGTGCGCGGCGAAGCTGCTGGGTCGGCGAGGGCTTCCAGACCACCGTGTTGCCGAGCAGCGCGGGCGCGGAAGGCAGATTCGCCGCGATCGCGGTGAAGTTGAACGGCGTGATCGCCAGCACGAAGCCGTCGAGCGGCCGGTACTCCATCCGGTTCCACGTCCCTGGCCCGGACGCGGGCTGGTCGGCGAGCAGCTTCCGGGCGAACGACACGTTGAACCGCCAGAAATCGATGAGTTCGCAGGCAGCGTCGATCTCGGCCTGGAAAACCGACTTGGACTGGCCGAGGATCGTCGCGGCGTTCATCGCCGCCCGCCACGGTCCGGCGAGCAGATCTGCCGCGTTCAGGAAAATGGCCGCGCGGTCGTCGAACGACAGCGCCCGCCAGGCCGGTGCCGCCTCGCGGGCCGCGGCCACGGCCGCTGCCACGTCGTCATCGGTGGCGTCGCCCATCCGGCCGAGCACGCGCCTGAAGTTGTGCGGCTGCACCACGTCGATCTGCTCGCCGCCGCCCATCCGCCGCTCACCGCCGACGTACATGGTGAGTGGCGTGGCCTCGCCCGCCAGCTCCTTGATCTTCCGCTCCACCGCGGCCCGCTCGGGGCTTCCGGGTGCATACTGCCTGACCGGCTCGTTCGCCGGCACGGGCACGTTGGTCACAGCGTCCATGACAGATCGCTCCAGATGTTGGTCCAAACATCGCAGGCGGACTGGTGTCGCGCCTGCGGCCCCCGGATCGCGGCGGACAGCGGGCGTGGCGTCACAACCCCTGATGGGTGAATCGTGCCACGTCAGGCAAACAGCAAACTACGGGCGAGCCCCGGCCGACCGTTTGGTAGCAGCGCGGGAAAGAAAACCATTCGCCACCCCGGCAGCGGCCTAGCTACCATCCGTAACATCCCAAGCCGATAAACCGGTGCCACCCCGCACCGCCGTTCAGCATGCTCCGGGGGATTCGGGGGCCCGCCCCCGATGAGCACGACCCACCGCGCGCCACCGTAACAGCGGCCGAGCATGATCCTGAACGGCTTACGCGGCGCGCGCCAAACCGACAGGGCCCACCATGCGCGAGCTACCCGTCCCCGACCCCCGGGAACCTGACCATAGGTCGGCTGCACGCTACCTGTGGTGGGTGGCGCGCAGCCAGCCACGCGGGATGCTCGCGGCCGCGTTCACCGGCATTGTGTGGATGGTCGCCCAGGCGCTGATGCCGGCCGCTATCGGCCACGCCATCGACGCCGGCGTGATGGCGCGGGACGGCGCCGCGCTCGCATGGTGGACCGGCCTGCTGTTCGGGCTTGGCGTGATCCAGGCGGCCGCCGGTGTCACCAGGCACCGCTACTCGGTGCTGAACTGGGCCGGAGGCGCGTTCCTCACCGTCCAGGTGACCGTGCGCAAGGCGGCGCAACTCGGCGCGGCGCTGCCGAAACGGCTCGCGGCGGGCGAGGTCGTCAGCATCGGGGTGTCCGATGTCGTGCAGATCGGCGGCGCGATGGACATCTGCGGCCGCGGCAGCGGGTCGGTGGTCGCCATCATCGTGGTCGCGGTGATCATGCTCAGCAGCTACGCGACGGCCGGCTGGATCACCATCGCCGCCGTACCGGTGACGGCCGCGGCGATGGCCCTGCTTGTCCGGCCACTCCACCACCGCCAGCAGGCGCAGCGTGAACGCCAGGCCCGTCTCGCTACCCGCGCCTCCGACATCGTCGCCGGGCTGCGAGTACTGCGCGGTATCGGCGGCGAGGACCTGTTCGCCGCCCGCTACACCACCGGGTCGCAGGCCGTGATGCAGGCCGGGATCCGCGTCGGGGCGATCGACTCACTGCTTGCGGGCGCCGAGATCCTGCTGCCGGGGCTGCTTGTCACGCTGGTCGTCTGGACCGGTGCGCGGATGGCCATCGGCGGTTCGATCACGCCGGGCCAGCTTGTCGCGTGCTACGGCTACGCCGTCTTCCTGGCCGGCCCGATCGGTACCCTCACGGAGGCTGCCGACAAGATCACCAAAGCGCACGTGGCGGCCCGCAGGGTCACCGCGCTGCTCGACCTGTCACCCGAGTTCACGAACGCGGGCACCGCCCAGCTTCCGGCTGGGGCGGCCGCGCAGACCGCCGAGATCGTGGACGCGGAATCTGGTCTGGTGGTGCGTCCCGGCCTGGTCACCGCGATTGCCGCGGCCGCGGCGCCGGACGCGGTCGCCATCGCGGACAGGCTCGGCAGGTTCGCGGACGGGCGACGTGTCCTTCGGCGGCGTCCGGCTCGCCGACCTGCCCGTGGACACGGTCCGCCGCACCATCCTGGTGTGCGGGAACTCCGACCGGCTGCTCGCCGGGCGGCTGCGCGACGAACTCGATCCCTACGGCGGCGGAGAAGCGGCCCTGACCGATGCCCTCCGCGCGGCCTCGGCGACCGACATCGTCGAGGCGTTGCCGGCCGGCCTTGACGCCAGGATTGCCGACTCCGGCCGCGAGTTCTCCGGCGGCCAGCAGCAACGGCTGAAACTTGCCCGTGCGCTCACGGCCGATCCGCCCGTGCTCGTGCTGGTGGAGCCGACGTCCGCGGTGGACGCGCACACCGAGGCCGCCATCGCGGCCAGGCTCGGTCCGGCCCGGGCAGGCCGGACCACCGTCATCGCCGCGACCAGCCCGCTCGTGCTCGCCCGCGCCGACCACGTGGTCTTCGTCGACGGCGGCAAGGTCGTCGCCGAGGGCAGCCACAGTGAACTGCTCGCAAGCCATCCCGGCTATGCGGCCACCGTCACCAGAGGGGAGGCCTGAGTGGCTGCCACGCAGACCGGCTGCGCTGCCGCACCGCCGGATGGCGCCAGCCAGGCGGCGGACGAACCGGCCCGGCCGATCCTGCCCGTCGCGACCCGGCGCGAGGTCCGCACCTACGCTCGGCGGCTCATGCTGCGCCACCCCGGGCGGCTTGCCACCGCGCTGGCCCTGCACGGCGTGGCCGCGACAGCCGGCCTGATCTCACCCCGGCTGATCGGCAACCTGGTCCAGGAGGTGGGCAACGGGCAGCTGACCACGCCTACATGTGGACCTGGTCGCGGTCACCATCGGCGGCCTGATCATGTTTCAGGCGGTGGT
The DNA here is from genome assembly GCA_963820395.1 of uncultured Actinomycetota bacterium. Taxonomy (GTDB): domain Bacteria; phylum Actinomycetota; class Actinomycetes; order Streptosporangiales; family Streptosporangiaceae; genus DATFVJ01. The sequence goes on from CAWGAE010000022.1 coordinate 57,738, forward strand.
CCTGCGATGCGCGGTCTACTCCTCGACACGGCTGGGTGAGATGGTCTTGGCGCAGTTGCGCGAGGAGTTCGTCCGCCAGGTACTCGCGCTGCCCCTTTCCACGGTGGAACGGGCCGGCAGCGGTGATCTTCTTACCCGCACCACGAGGGACGCGGATGCGATGTCGCGCGCCGTCCGGATGGCGGTACCCGAGACACTGATCGCGATCGTGACCGGTTCGTTCGCAGTGGGCGCGCTGATACTCAACGGGCCGCTGCTCGCGCTACCCTGCCTAACCGCCGTGCCCCTGCTGTTCTGCGCGACGCGCTGGTACCTGTCCCGGGCACGGGACGGCTATCTGGCAGAGAACGCCGCCTACGCGGAGCTGACCGAAGGCCTCGCCGAGACGGTGGCGGGGGCGCGCACCGTGGAGGCACTGCGGCTGCAAGCGCGCAGGGTCGCACGCACTCAGTCCGACCTGCGGCGGGCCTGGCGGGCGGAACGCTACACCCTGGGGCTGCGCATGGTCTGGTTCCCGCTGGTGGAGCTGGGTTACGTGATCCCCGTGGTGGCGACGCTCGGCCTCGGCGGACTGTTCACTTTGCGTGGCTCCGCCTCGATCGGCCAGCTGACTGCGGCCACGCTTTATGTGCAGCAGCTGATCGATCCGCTCGACCGGCTGCTGAGCTGGGTGGACGAACTGCAGGTCGGTGGGGCGTCCCTCGCCAGGCTGCTCGGGGTGGCGCTGGTGCCCGCGGACCGCGCCGAGGGTGGCCGCGCCCCGGTTGGCGAGCACCTGGTGGCCCGGGAGGTCCGCTACGCCTATGCGCCGGGTACCGACGTGCTGCATGGCATCGACCTGTGCCTGCGGCCAGGCGAGCGCCTGGCGATGGTGGGCCCGAGCGGCGCGGGGAAGTCGACGCTTGGCCGGCTGCTGGCGGGCATTCACGCGCCGCGCTCCGGCGCGGTGACGGTCGGCCGGGTCCCGCTGGTGGAGCTACCCCTGGGCGAACTGCGGGGTCAGGTCGCGCTCGTCACCCAGGAGCACCACGTCTTCCTCGGCACCTTGCGTGACAACATCGCGCTCGGCGCTGCTACGGCGGCCGCCGATGGCGTGGGCGCGGACGGGCTGGGCGGGCAGCACGTGCCGGACGACCAGATCCGCCGCGCGCTCGCCGCGGTCGATGGCCTGGACTGGGCGGAGCGGCTGCCCGACGGCCTGGACACCATGGTCGGCTCGGGTCAGCTGACCCTGTCACCGGCGCAGGCGCAGCAGGTGGCGCTGGCGCGGCTGGTACTCGCCAACCCGCACACGCTGGTGCTCGATGAGGCGACATCGCTGCTCGACCCGCGTGCGGCGCGCCACCTCGAACGCTCGCTAGCCGCGGTGCTCGACGGGCGCACCGTGGTGGCGATCGCGCACCGGCTGCACACGGGCAGGGACGCCGACCGGGTGGCGGTCGTCGAAAACGGGCGGATCAGCGAGCTTGGCTCGCACGACGAGCTGGTCACCGCCGGTGGCGCCTACGCGGACCTGTGGCGATCCTGGCACGGGCACGCCCAAGCGCCCGCCGGTCTTGAAGCCGGTGCCGCTGGCCCTTGCGGCCGGTCGGCGGCCGATGTCGAGGTTGGTACTGCCGGTGGCCCTTGACCCGCCCGCCCGGGACGGGCCCGGCAACCGGCAATCCGGTATCGTTTTCCCGGACTAATCACCACGAAGACGCCGCTGATGGCCGCGGCAGGCCTGACGTCGAGCGCGTGGGCGCGCTGGACATCCAGCCGGCACCGCCGGACATCCCGCCGGCACCGCCGGACATCCCGCCGGCACCGCTGGACATCCCGCCGGCACCGCTGGACATCCCGCCGGCGCCGCTGCATAGCCTGCCGGCATCGCTGGATAGCCCGCCGGCACCACGGCCCAGGTCGGCCAGCTGGAGGGGCGCTGCCTGTTGAATCGGGGCCAACTGCGCGTTGGGGTCCTGCTCACTGTCGCCATCTGCGCTAGTTTGACGGGGCTGTCACAAGCGGGGTCTCCGTCACCGGTTTCCGCCGCCCCGACCGGACTGACGGCACCTCTACCGACCGGACGGGCTGCCGCCGCACGGCCGTCGGCCGTCCGGTCCGCGGCGGTGCCGCCAGCTCCCGCGAGGGTGCCGCCTCCCGCGGGGGTGCCGCCAGCTCCCGCGGGGGTGCCGCCAGCTCCCGCGGGGGTGCCGCCAGCTCCCGCGGGGGTGCCGCCAGCTCCCGCGGGGGTTCCGCCAGCTCCCGCGGGGGTTCCGCCAGCTCCCGCGTCGGCGCCCGCTGCGGCCCCGGCGCGGGAGGCGGGCATGGCAGCTGACGTCGCGCTGGCCAGGCTGTCGGATCAGCAGCTGGCCGGCCAGCGGGTGATCTACAGCTACGACGGCCGCACGCCTCCGGCCAGCCTGCTGGCAGAGATCCGTCACGGTGAAGCCGCGGGTGTCATCTTCTTCAGCAGTAACATCTCGAGCCTGGCCCAGATCCGCGCGGTCATCAACGAACTACAGCAAGCAGGCAGCCACAGCCCGGTCCGGGCACCGCTGCTCATGCTGACCGACCAGGAGGGCGGCCTCGTGCGCCGCCTGCCCGGTGCCCCGGTGCTCTCGGAAAAGCAGATCGGCCAGTCCGCCCAGGGCCTGGCACTGGCACGTGCGGCCGGCACCAGCGCCGGGCGCAGCCTGCGGGGCGCCGGCCTCAACGTCAACCTGGCACCCGTGCTGGACGTGTACCGGCGCCCCGGTGACTTCCTCGACCAGTACCAGCGCTCCTACACCAGCAACCCCGCGACGGTGTCCCGGCTCGGCTCAGCGTTCATCACCGCACAGCAGAACGCCGGCGTCGCCGCCACCGCCAAGCACTTCCCGGGACTCGGGCCGGCCGCAGCCGGGCAGAACACCGACCTGCGCCCGGTCACGCTGCCGGTGCCGCTGCGGTCGCTGCACGCGCTGGACGAAGCCCCCTACCCGGCCGCGATCGCGGCCGGGGTCCGCCTGGTGATGGTCTCGTGGGCCATCTATCCCGCGCTCGACGCACATCTGCCCGCCGGCCTGTCAGCCACGATCGTCCAGCACGAACTGCGGCAGCGGCTCGGATTCAGCGGGGTCACCGTGACCGATGCCCTCGACGCAGGCGCGCTGGACGCCTTCGGCGCCATCCCCGCGCGCGCGGTCCTGGCCGCCGCGGCGGGGATGGACCTGCTCCTGTTCTCCGGCCAGAACGTAGCCGAGGGCGCCAGCGGGCTGAACGGCCTGGCCAGCGCGCTGCGCAGCGGCAAACTCGGGCGCGCCGCCTTCCTCGCCTCCGTCAACCGGGTGCTGGCACTACGCGCCAGCCTCGGCGCCTGAGGCCGCCCTCGTGATGGGGCCCTCGTGATGGTGGTAATCGTGGTGGCCGCCCTGCCCCTGATCCGGCCCTTCGTCAAGCCCGGCCAGCACGGCGATCACCGCAGCCGTGGCGTCATCGAGCGGCATGTGCTCCCACAGGCGTACGACCCGCCAGCCGGCCGCCGCCAGCGCCACGTCGGCGGCGCGGTCGCGCTCCACGTTCCGGCGGAGTTTGGGCGTCCAGTACCACTCATTCATGGTCGGCTCGCGGCCATGCTCCGGGCACACGTGCCAGAAGCACCCGTCCACGAAGACCGCGATCTTCCTGGCGGTGAAGACGATGTCCGGCCGGACCCGCACGCCTTTGGCAAGATCCAGACGGTGATCCTTGCGGTACCGGTAGCCCAGCCTGTGCAGCGCGCTGCGGAGGGATATCTCCGGCTTGGTATCGGCACGCCGGTTCGCGCGCATGTTGGCCGATCGCCCCTCGCTAGCCGCGCGCGGGTGGGTCCCGGCCGCCATCACGCGAGCCCGAAAAGGTCCCGAACGGCGGCGGCGGTGGCGTTCAGGGTCGCGATGGTGCAGCCCAATCATGCCGAGCGCCTGCGCGGCGGCGACATTGGCATCGATGTCGTCGATGAAGACGCATTGCCCCGGCGTGAGACCAAGCCCGGCGAGCGCGTGCAGGAAGATCCGCTCCTCGGGCTTGCGCATGCCCACCTCGCTGGAGATGACCACCAGGTCGAACAGGTCGGAGAACATTTCGCGTGGGTAGTTATTGCCCCACGAGTTGGACAGCATCCCGGTACGCACGCCCGCCCGGCGCAGCGAGCGCAGCAGCGCATACATCGGCTCAACCGGCGCCATCTCGGCAAACATCCGGCCGAGCAGGCCGCCCGCGGACACGGCCGCGCCGTCGCTGCGGACAAGCTGCGCCGCGAGCAGTTCCTCGAACTCGTCCGGCCTGGTTTCGCCGCGTTCAAGTGCGTGTATCGGGTTCACGAGTCCATTGGCGCGGTAAGCCTCCCGTACCCACTCGGCTCATGATTGCGCGGTAGGCGGGCTCGTCAATGCCGTCGGCCTCGAGCCAGGCGGCCACCGCCGTAGCGACGGGGATCGTCAGCACACCGCCCCAGTCGGTGATCAGTCCCCGTGGCACGGACCGCCCCGGGTGCAGAGGTTCTGCCTGACTCGCGAGCACCCTCCGATCCTAATGAACCGCGCGCCTGCGCCGGTACGCACTCGGGCACCCGGACCGCTCACCGCCGGCGCCCCCGCCACAGGGCGGCTCAGTTCTTGGCCTGTGCGACGCCTTCGGCGGCTTCGGGAGGGATGTCAGGTGCGTTCCCGCTTGGCATTGCGTCATCGGCAGCGAGGTAGGCATGGCCACGCAAGGGGAGATCTTTCAGGAACCAGGTGAGCGCGAAGGCAAGCAAGGCGACGGGCACCCCGATCAGGAAGACGACATGGAGCGATTCGCTGAACGCCAGGACGTACCCGTGGTGGATGGCCGGCGGGAGCGCATCGAGCTGAGCGGGACTGGCCGAGATGTTGCTGCCGTGAACGGCCCGCAGCGCCGTCGGCGGAAGATATTTCGGCAGGTTGACGGCGAGGCGATTAATGAAGATCGCCCCGAAGACGGCGACACCGAACGCGCCGCCGATCGAGCGGAAAAACGTCGATGAGGAGGTTGCCGTGCCGAGCTGGCGCTGTGGCACAGCGTTCTGCACGGCGACGACGAGGACCTGCATGACGAGACCGATGCCCGCGCCGACGACCACCATGTAAATCGACGAAATGATAAGCGGGGTCGACGGCGTGAGGAGCGAGAGCAGGAAAAGCCCGACGGACATCAAGGCCGTGCCAAGGACCGGGAAGATCTTGTATTTCCCCCACTTCGTCACGAGCCGCCCGCTGATCGTGAACGTGACGAGCATCCCGCAGACGAGCGGGAGCAGCTGCAGCCCCGAGCTCGTCGGCGTAGCGGCGTGCACCGTCTGGAGGTAGAGCGGGATGTAGATGATCGCGCCGAACATCACGAAGCCGACGAGGAACCCGATCGAGTTCGACACCGAGAACACCGAGATCCGAAACAGCCCGAGCGGAATGATCGGCTCGGCGGCGCGCAGCTCTGCCCAGCAGAAGAGGGCGACGAATACCACCGCGGCGACCGCGAGCGAGATGATCGGCGCAGAGCCCCAGGCATAGGTTGTGCCGCCCCAGGTGGTGAGCAGGATGATGGCGGTGACGCCTGCTGCCAGCAGGGCAGTTCCGAGGAAGTCGATCGTATGGTGGGTGCGGTGGCGCGGCAGGTGGAGCACGACCGCGATGACGGCGAGCGCGACCACCCCGATCGGCAGGTTGATGTAGAAGACCCACCGCCAGCTGAGGTGCTGAGTAATGAAGCCGCCGGCGAGTGGCCCGATGACACTCGACAGACCGAAGACAGCGCCGAAGTAACCCATGTAGCGGCCCCGCTGGCGGGGGCTCACAAGGTCGCCGATAATCGCCTGGGCGCCGACCATCAGCCCGCCAGCGCCGATCCCCTGCAGTGCCCGGAATCCGATCAGCTGGAGCATGTCCTGGGAGAGCCCGGACAGCGCGGAACCGACCAGGAAGATGACGATCGCCGCCTGGAAGAGCTTCTTCCGGCCATAGAGGTCACCGAGCTTGCCCCACAGCGGGGTCGAGATCGTCGAGGTGAGCAGGTAGGCCGTCACCACCCAGGACAGGTGGTTCAGGCCGTGCAGGTCACCCGCGATCGTCGGGAGCGCCGTGGCGACGATCGTCTGGTCCAGCGCGGCGAGAAACATGCCAAGCATGAGCGCCCCGAGGATCACCAGGATCCTGTGGTGCTCTGCCTTACTGACTTCACCGGCGTCGGCGACGGCCACAGAACCTGCACTCTCAGGCATCAAGTTCTCCCAGATGCCGGTCGATGTCGCTGGTGAACTGGCGGAGCAGGCGGGCAAGCTCGATCTGCTCCGCCTCGGGCCAGGCGGCCAGAAGCCTGGTGAGCCATGCCCGGCGAGCGACGAGGATCCGGCCGATCGTCCGACGGCCCTGGGCAGTGAGCTGCAGCCGGGTCGCCCTCCCGTCGGCCCGGTCCTGGGTCCGGCTGACCAGGCCCGACCGTTCGAGCTGCTGCGCCTTGCGCGTCACCGCCGGAGCGTCGATGCGCAACTGCTCGGCCAGCTCGGTCAGCCGCAGGCTCGTCCCGCCTACGTGGAGCACGTACAGGACAGCCAGGCCGGCCTGATCGACATCGACGCGCGCCTCGGCGAGCAGGTACTCGTGCAGCCGGACCTGCTTGAGCGAGCGGCCGAGCGAGTGCAGCGCCGATTCGATCTCGCCGATCGCCTCGTCGCCCACGGGCGCGGCGGTGTCGAGGGATGAGTCCTTAACCCGCATGGTCGCGAGGATAGCACGGTGTTTGCCTGCGGCAAGCAAGCAACTGAGAACTTGCTTGCTTGCGGTAAGTAAATGACTTAGGTTGGCATACTGCATGTGCACGCTTTTCGCATCACTGCGGCGGACGAAAGGGCCTGATCCGGATGCCGGACGTGAGCATCAGCAGAACCCGCGCGGCCGCGTCGCGGACCAGCGCCCAGGCCAGGCCACTCGATATCTTCTCCCGCAAGCCGCCGCCCAGCACGGGATCACGGGCCCCGCATTCGCGTCACCGGGGCGGCTCCACAGCGATCTCTGCTGGCGCGGAGGTCGCGGGCGAGCTGACGGTCAGTGCCGCGACCCGCGCTGAGCTCCAGCCAACGGGTCGGCCGGTGACCCGGCGATGAACGGGCGGGCCGGGACAGGCGCCGGGCCGGCCGCGGTCGGCCCGGACCGCTACAAGTGGGTGGTCCTGTCGAACACCACGCTCGGCATGCTGATGGCAACGATAGACATGTCGATCATGCTGATCGCCTTGCCCGACATCTTCCGGGGCATCCACATCGACCCTTTGACCCCGGGCAACAGCTTTTACCTGCTGTGGATGATCTTGAGTTTCATGATTGTCACGAGCGTGCTGGTGGTGAGCCTGGGACGGCTGGGCGACATGTACGGCCGGGTGCGGATGTACAACCTCGGCTTCGTCGTCTACACGTTCTTCTCGCTGCTGCTCACGATCACCTGGATGAGCGGGACGGCCGCGGCGCTGTGGCTGGTCATCATGCGCGTCTTCCAGGGAGTGGGCGCGGCGCTCCTGATAGCCAACGCCGCGGCCATCTTGACCGACGCCTTCCCCGAGGACCAGCGGGGCTTGGCGCTCGGCATCAACCAGGTGGCCGGGATCAGCGGCTCGTTCATCGGCCTCGTCCTCGGCGGCGTGCTCGCCCCCATCCAGTGGCGGCTCATCTTCCTGGTGTCGGTGCCGATCGGCCTGTTCGGTACGGTATGGGCCTACCGCAGGCTCCGCGAGGTGCCGCGCCGGGCGACGGCGCGCCTCGACTGGCCCGGGAATGTGACGTTCGCGCTGGGCCTGGTGGGGATCATGGTCGGCATCACCTACGGCATCCAGCCCTACGGTCATTACACCATGGGCTGGACGAGCCCGTTCGTGCTCGGCTGCCTAAGCGGCGGGGCGGCCCTGCTGGCAGCCTTCGCCCTCATCGAGCACCGGGTTGCCGATCCGATGTTCCGGCTGCAGTTGTTCAGGATCCGGGCCTTCACCGCCGGCAGCCTGTCCTCCATGCTCGCCAGCATCGGCCGGGGCGGCCTCATGTTCATGCTGATCATCTGGCTCCAGGGGATCTGGCTGCCCCGCCACGGCTACAGCTTCAGCCAGACCCCGCTGTGGGCGGGGATCTACATGCTGCCGCTGACCGCCGGGTTCCTGCTGGCCGGACCGGTCTCGGGGTATTTTTCGGACCGCTTCGGCTCGCGTCCGTTCGCCTCCGGCGGGATGATCGCCGCCGCCTGCTCGTTCCTATTCCTCGAACTGCTGCCGGTCAACTTCTCCTACTGGGCCTTCGGGCTCATCCTGCTGCTGAACGGCCTCGCCATGGGCGCCTTCGCCGCACCCAACCGGGCGGGCGTGATGAACAGCCTGCCGCCGCAGCACCGCGGGGTCGGCTCGGGGATGAACGCGACGTTCCAAAACACCGGCCAGGTACTGTCGATCGGGATCTTCTTCACCCTCATGATCGTGGGCCTGTCTGCCACGCTGCCGACGACGCTCTACCACGGGCTCGTGGCTCACGGGATTCCCTCATCGGTCGCGGCGACGGCGGCCCACCTGCCACCTGTCTCCACCTTGTTCGCGGCCTTCTTGGGCTACAGCCCCGTCCAGCACCTGGTCGGCACGTCCGTACTCGCCCACCTGCCCGCTCACCAGGCGGCCGCGCTGACCGGCCGCAGCTTCTTCCCGGCTCTGATCTCGGCCCCCTTCGCCAGCGGATTGCACGCGGCGTTCGACTTCGCCATAGCCGCCTGCCTCGTCGCGGCGGGCATGTCGTGGCTGCGCGGCGGCCAGTACCACTACCGGGAGGACGCCGAGCCGACCGGGCAGATCACGCCCCTGGCCGAGCCGGCGGAAGCCGACGTAGGAGCTGGGGAGAAGAAATAGCGGCATCGCCTGCGGGCGCCGCAGGGCGGCCGGCGGGAAGCGGCCGGCGGGAAGCGGCCGGCGGGAAGCGGCCGGCGGGTTAATCGGAACTTGTTAATGAAACACCAGCCCGCTAGCCGTGCGACGAGCCCTGCTCGGACGAAGGACTTTGCCAAGTCGAAGGGACATGCGCGAACGAGTGGTGCGCGCTGCGGGTGCTGTTCGGGTCCGCGGAGTACGCCAGATCACCGGCAATCCAGGTGGCCCGGGTACGCAGGTCGTCGCCGAGCCATACGAGATCGGCCGCTGCGCCCTGGCAGATCCGGCCGAGATCCGGCCGCCCGATGAAGTCGGCCGGCACCCGGGTCGCCGCCGCCACCGCGGCGGTCAGCTCGACGCCCGCTGCCACCATGTTCGACACGCCGACGTCCATCCGCAGCGCCGAGCCTGCCAGGGTCCCATCGCTACGGACCGGCGGCACACCGTCGCCAGGCGGGAGCTGGATCGGCTGCCCGCCGAGCTGATAACGGCCGGGAGGCATGCCAGCGCAGCCTGCGGCGTCGGTGACGATGGCGATCCGGCCGGGCGCCGCCGCAAATGCGATCTTGCAGACAATCGGCGCGACATGGTGCAGATCCGCGATCAGGCCACTCGTCACGCGCGGGTCGCCGAGTGCCAGGCCGACCACGCCCGGCTCGCGATGATCCATTCCCGTCTGCGCGTTGAACAGGTGCGTCACCATCCGGGCACCCGCGTCCACCGCCGCCGCGACCTGCGCCGCGGTCGCGTCGCTGTGCCCCACGCCGACGCGCACGCCGACGTCGGCAAGCAGCTTGACCGCTGCCAGGGCGCCATGACGTTCCGGTGCGAGCGTGACGAGCCGGAGCGCCCCGCCGCCCGCAGTCAGGAGTTCCTCGACCGCTTCAGGCTCCGGGTCGATGATCCACTCGGGATCGTGCGCGCCCCGGTGGCGAAGCGAGATAAATGGCCCCTCTAGATGGACCCCCAGAACCCGGGCGCCGAGCGGCAGCCCTCGCAGTAGGTTCCCCGTCGCGCGCAGCCCCCCGGCGAGCTTGTGCACCGGGGCGCTGATGAACGTGGGCAGGAAAGCGGTGGTGCCCGTCTCTGGCAGGCGCCGCACAACCGTCGCCCAGCCGGCCGCGTCGACCACCGCGAGGTCGACACCGAAATGACCATTGACCTGGAGGTCGACGAAGCCGGGGACGAGTACGCCGTCGGCCAGGTCGAAGTCCGGTGGCTCCGCCGGGCGTCCCGCGCCGACCTCGGTCACGACCCCGCCGCTGACCCGCACGAAGCCTGGCGAGAGAGTCTGGGTCCCGGTGGCCGGCACGACGCGGCCCGCAACGATCAGCGTGTCAGCCACGATGCCGCCCTTCTCGCAGCAGCCGCATGCACTCGCATGGGGCTCCTGCCGCCTTGTCTGCTCTCCATGTGGTTCTCCCCCGCTGACGGAGTCAGCATCCGCAAGACCGCCCGCCAGCGGCAGCCGTTTGGGATATCTACTGGTCTGACCGGCATAGACCAGTAGGACCACAACGCTAGCGAGGCGGGTGGGCCTAGGCGCAGATGGCCACCATCGATCCGCGCTGCCATGGACCCGCCTGGATTCCTGCGGGCCGCCTGACCCCCGGTACGGCGACGAGCAGACGATCGAGGCCCGGGCCTGACCGGGTGACGCGAAACTGCTCGGACTGGCAGCAAGCAGCACTGTCCTGCTGCGTCAGGTGCTGGTCCCTTTGCGGCCGGGACCTACGCGGAACTTGCCGTCTCGACCTGCCGGGCCTTCCGCGACAAGCTACACGCGATGTTTGGGCGGCCGACGTCCGCGTCGGCGGCACCGAAACAGCTCCCCGGCTGAGCGCTCGGCCGGTCAGGACGCCTGGAACCCGAAAATGTCACCGGCGTGCGCTACAACGAAGATACGCGCGAGTTCCACTGGAGTGGCCGACTTTCGCCGGTTCATGGGACGTTTCCGCTCTCTCCAGGAGGCCAAATGTTATCGCTTTCGTCCCCACAGGAAAGCCCCAGTACGGCAAACGTAATAAAGTGGACCGAAGCACTCCCCGGTTCCCGAAATACGACGGCGGCGCCCGCGCCCCTTCGAACCGAGGCAGCCATGCGGGCCCGGCGCCGCCAGCGCCGCGCACCCGGCCTGCCTCTGCCGCCCTGGCCATCACCGGGCGCGCAGCCCAGCTGCCCCCTCCCAGATCCCGCCCTCGCCCGGCTGTGCGCCGTACCCGATCCGGCGCCCCCCTACGACGAAGACCTCGATGAGGTCTGGCAATGCGCTCACGCTGTCGAACATGCGGCAGTGAGCCCGGATGGCCCGGCACGCCCGCACCCCGCGGCACACCCGGCCGGCGACCCCGACGGCCCGGCACGCCCGCACCCCGCGGCACACCCGGCCGGCAACCCCGACGGCCCGGCACGCCCGCACCCCGCGGCACACCCGGCCGGCAACCCCGACGGCCCGGCACGCCCGCACCCCGCGGCACACCCGGCCGGCAACCCCGACGGCCCGGCACGCCCGCACCCCGCGGCACACCCGGCCGGCGACCCCGACGGCCCGGCACGCCCGCACCCCGCGGCACACCCGGCCGGCGACCCCGACGGCCCGGCACGCCCGCACCCCGCGGCACACCCGGCCGGCGACCCCGACGGCCCGGCACGCCCGGACGCTGTGGAGCACGCCGACCGGGGCCGGGACGGCGGGGCGGCCCAGGGCACTGACGATAGGCCCAGTTCTCTGCGTCGGCCTGGTGGCGGTCAGCCGACGAGGCCGGCACCGACCTGGCCGAGTCAGTTCGCGCAGGTCCTAGCCGAGACGCTGGCCGGATCGAGGCCACCAGGCCAGCTGACTCCCTGGACCACGGAGCGCGCCAGAGGTCACATCCGGCGTCTGGGCCCACTGCTCGCGGCAAGCCAGGAGCCGCGAATACGACGCATCGTCGCCAGCACGCCGTCGTCCGGGGTGGTCGAGATGGCAGTCGTGGTGCGCTTCGGTCCGCGCATACGGGCACTCGCCATCCGGCTCGAGCGCGCGAACACATCCCACGTAAGGGCATGGCAATGTACAGCCATCGAGGCCGCCTAGCGACTGCGGGGCAGCCTCGAGCCCGTGTCAGGTCGCCGCCCGGGTCCGTGGATCACCGTGGCAGCGCTTGAACTTGCGGCCAGAACCGCATGGGCACGGCTCGTTGCGGCCCACCCTGGCGAAGTCGCCGCTGTCAGCGGATTCGGCGCGATGCTCGACACCACCGGCAGTGCCGTCCATCGTCGGCGCCGAGTACGCCAACCTTGCCGGGCGTTTGGGTTTCGTAAGCCCGGGCGGAAGAGCCGCACCTGCGGCCGCCGCAGTGGCGCCGGTTGATGCCCCGCCGCCGGGCAGCCCGCCAGCGGAAGCGGGGCCGCCGGCGCCGGTACCAGACAGGTGGCCAGCCGCAGAGCCAGACCGGGAGCCAGACGCTTGGGCACCAGACGCCCGAGCCCCAGACGCCCGAGCCCCAGACGCCCGGGATTCAGACGCCCGGGATTCAGGCGCCCCGGCCCCGGACGCGGCACGGCCACGCCCGGCCACACCGCCGGCCGCGGCGGTCTGCCCGCCCGTCTGCACCCCGCCGATGACCAGATCCGGCACAGCAGCCTGGACCGTCGCGTCAATCGGCGTCTCCTCGACGATGGGGTTGTCCTGCACCTCGACCTTCAGGTTGAACAGATAGCCGACCGACTCCTCCCGGATGGCGTCGAGCATGGCGTTGAACATCTCGAAGCCCTCCCGCTGGAATTCAACCAACGGGTCGCGCTGCGAGTAGGCACGCAGGCTGATGCCCTCTTGGAGGTAGTCCATCTCATACAAATGGTCCTGCCACTTGCGGTCGAGCACGGAGAGCACGACGCGGCGTTCGAGCTCACGCAGCACCTCCGGCGTCATCTCCTCCTCGCGCTGGTCGTATGCCTGCTGGGCGTCACGCTTGATCCGCTCGGTGATGAACTCCGCAGTCAGCCCGGCACGCTCCCCGCCTGCCTCCTCGACCAAGCTGTCCTCGCTAATCCCCACCGGGTAGAGCTGGCGGAAGGCCTGCCAGAGCTTGTCGAGGTCCCAGTCCTCGGGGAAACCCTCGCTCGTCGCGCCGGCGACGTAACTCTCGATCACCTCGTCGATCATCTTACGGACTTGTTCATGCAGGTCTGCACCCTCAAGCACCTGACGACGCTCGCCGTAGATGACCTTTCGCTGCCGGTTCAGTACCTCGTCGTACTTGAGCACGTCCTTGCGGATCTCGAAGTTCTGCTGCTCCACCTGGTGCTGCGCCGACCTGATCGCATTGGTGACGATCTTCGACTCGATCGGTACGTCCTCGGCGAGCTTGAGAGTCGACATGATCGACTCTACCCGGGCCGAGTTGAACATCCGCATCAGGTCGTCTTCGAGCGACAGGTAGAACCGGGATTCGCCCGGGTCGCCCTGCCGCCCGGACCGCCCACGGAGCTGATTGTCGATCCGCCTCGACTCGTGCCGCTCGGTGCCGAGAACGTAAAGCCCGTCTGCGGCCACAACCTGCTCGTGCTCCTCGGCTACCGCACGGCGTGCCTTCTCAAGCGCCTCGGGCCAGGCGGCCTCGTAGTCCTCGGGCGTCTCGAGCGGTGACAGGCCCCGCTGATGGAGTTCGAGATCGGCCATGAACTCGGGGTTGCCGCCGAGCATGATGTCGGTGCCCCGGCCTGCCATGTTGGTCGCCACGGTGACCGCGCCGAGGCGGCCCGCCTGTGCGATGATCGCCGCCTCCCGCTCATGGTGCTTGGCGTTGAGCACCTCGTGCGGAATCCCGCTGCGCTTCAGCATCTGCGACAGGATCTCGGACTTCGCCACGCTCGTCGTGCCAACCAGAACCGGCTGGCCCTTCTCGTGCCGCTCGGCGATGTCCCCAACGCAGGCGGTGAACTTGGCCTGCGCGGTCCGGTAGATGACGTCGGAGACGTCCACCCGGACCATCGGCCTGTTGGTCGGGATCGGAACCACGCCGAGCTTGTAGATCTGGTGGAACTCGTTCGCCTCGGTCATAGCCGTTCCGGTCATTCCGGCCAGCTTGCCGTACAACCGGAAGTAGTTCTGCAGCGTGATCGTCGCCAGCGTCTGGTTTTCTTCCTTGATCTGCACGGACTCCTTGGCCTCGATGGCCTGATGCATGCCCTCGTTGTAGCGGCGGCCGTGCAGGATCCGCCCGGTGAATTCATCCACTATCAGGATCTCGCCGTTCATAACGACGTAGTCCTTGTCGCGTTTGAACAATTCCTTCGCCTTGAGCGCGTTATTGAGATAGCCGACAAGCGGTGTGTTCACCGGGTCGTACAGGTTCTCGATGCCGAGCCAGTCCTCGACCTTCTCCACGCCGGACTCGAGGATCCCCACCGTCCGCTTCTTCTCGTCGACCTCGTAGTCGCCCTCGCCGTCCTCGCCACGGCGCAGCCGTGGAGCGATCTTGGCGAACTCGACGTACCAGCGAGCACTCTGCTCGGCCGGACCGCTGATGATCAGCGGGGTGCGCGCCTCGTCGATGAGGATCGAGTCAACCTCGTCCACGATCGCGAAGTTATGCCCGCGCTGGACGCATTCGTCGAGGCCCCAGGCCATGTTGTCGCGAAGGTAATCGAAACCGAACTCGTTGTTGGTGCCGTAGGTGATATCCGCCGCGTAAGCCATGCGCCGCTCGTCCGGGCTCATCTGGGCGAGGATGACGCCGACCTCAAGACCGAGGAACCTGTGGATCCGTCCCATCCACTCGGCATCGCGTCTGGCCAGGTAGTCGTTGACCGTGATGACATGCACGCCCTTGGCCGTCAGCGCGTTGAGGTAGGCCGGCAGCGTCGCCACGAGGGTCTTGCCCTCGCCGGTCTTCATCTCGGCGATGTTCCCGAGGTGGAGCGCCGCGCCGCCCATCAACTGGACTTCGAAGTGACGCTGGCCCAGCGTGCGCCTGGCTGCTTCCCGCACCGTGGCGAACGCCTCCGGCAGCAGGTCGTCGAGTGACTCACCGTCAGCGTGCCGTTCTCTGTACTCGTCGGTGAGCGCTCGAAGCTCGGCGTCGCTCTTGGCGACGAAGTCTTCTTCTATCGAATTGACCTGGTTGGCGATCCGCATGAGCCTGCGCAGGGTCTTGCCCTCGCCCGCGCGCAGGACCTTATCGATGATGGCTGGCACTTCTCGTCGCGCTCCTCGCGGATTAGCTGCCCACTCCTGGTCACCACACGCCATGCCGGCACAACGTCACCGGCCGCTGGCGCACGGGGATGCCACGGCACTCGAAATCATCGTAGGCGACCCTCGCGGCAAACGGAGCTTCCTACGATGTGGGGGGCAGGAGTTTTGCTTGGCGAACGCACCAGCCACAATGGTAGGAGCGGTTGGACGAGAGGAGTTGCGCGCATGGCCGACCAGACGTCATCAGACTTTGTCGCGATGGCCGGAGAGGGCCAGCTCGCGGCACCCACGGCCGCAGACAGCGCCGCGCTCGCGGCAGCCACCGGGGCCCCTGTGCATGGGACACACCACGGCAGGCCCATCTCATGGATCTGTGTCGTCATCATCCTGGCTGGTTTTCTTGCCGGTGGGCTCGGACTGGTGATCGGGCCGACGTGGTGGCTGTTCTGGGCGGGCATTGGGCTCGCGGGTTTCGGCGGCATCCTGGCGCTCGCTACCGGGATCTTCAACGACTGGTACTGATCGGGACCGGTCAGATCCTGAGGGCCCGGTCTCCACAGCTCCCAGCGCTCAGCGCCCAGTGGTTTACCGCTCCTCAGTGCCCGGTCGGGGCCATCTGGGCCATCCGCGGCCGGGCTCAGCCGAGTTCGATCAGCTTCTCCCGCACGGCGACCATCACGGCTTCCATCCGCGAGTGGATCTGGAGTTTTTCCAGGATGTTCCGTACGTGGTTCTTCACGGTGTTCTCGGAGATGAATAGTTCTCTGGCGATATCGCGGTTGCTCGAGCCCTTGGCGACGAGCTTGAGGACTTCCATCTCCCTGTCGGTGAGCTTGGGCGCCGGGACCTGCTCCGACCGCTCCTCGCCTTCTCGCGTGGAGAGCGTGGCGAACTCCGTGATGAGCTTCGCGGCCATCGAGGGATTGATGAGGGACTGGCCGCCGTGCACGGCGCGGACCGACTCCGCGACCTCGTCGAGCGGGATGTCCTTCAGCAGGTAACCGCTGGCACCTGCCTTGATCGCATCGAAGAGGTCTTCCTCCTCGTCGCTGATGGTCAGCATCACGATCTTCGCGCTCGGTCCGGCCGCCTTCATGGACCGGCAAGCGTCGATACCGCTGCTTCGCGGCATGCGGATGTCCATCAGCACGACGTCGGGCAGCGACTCCGCCGCCCTGGAAACCGCCTCGGCACCGTCGCACGCCTCGCCGACCACCTCGATGTCTGCCTCTTCCTTGAGGACCATCTCAAGCCCGCGGCGGAACAGCGCGTGATCATCGACGATCAGCACCCGAATCGGTTCGGCGTGCTGTCGGCGCTCCCGGTTGCCGGGATGTGCGCTCACCGTTCCTCCAGCCCTGGTACCAAGCTATGGCTGGCGCCCGCCAGCCATAGCTTGGTACCTGTTGGTGGCGGGCAGCAGCCCACCACCATCCGTTGCTGACATTCACCCGGCGCGCGCCCGCACCGGTCCTGTGTGATCTGACTCTGGCGGAGCCGGTCACGACACGCAAGCCATGGCGCCGCGTGTAGGTATCACGCACGCGCGACGCGCCGGAGACGGGTCAGCGGCGTCGCACTCGCGCAGGTCAGCCCTCGACGAGGCGGATGACCCCATAGTCATAGCCGCGCCGCCGGTAGACGACGCTCGGATGACCGCAGCCGGAATCGCGGAACAAGAAGAAGTCGTGGCCGACCAGTTCCATCTCGAACAGCGCCTGGTCAATCGTCATCGGCTCGGCCGAGTGGGACTTCTCCCGCACGATGAGCGGGCCGTCGCCCTCCATCTCGATTTGAACCACCCGATCGGCCGCCTCGAAATTATCCGCTCCGCGATCCACATCGGGGAAAGCCTCCGCCGCCGCGTGCGCCGCCGATCCGTTCGAGGTGCCGGCCCGCGCCTCCCCCAAAGCGGCGAGCGCCGCAGCGTCAGCCGCCATAAGCCGGACCGAGGCGTGATCGCCGTTACGGGGATCGCGCCGGTCGTTCACTCGGCGCAGACGCGACTCGAGTTTGGCGAGAGCGAGGTCAAGGGCCGCATAACGGTCGTCGGCCGCAGCCTCAGCCCGGATCGCGGGCCCACGGTGCCTGATCGTGAGTTCCACACGCTCCCGACGACCCGCCTGACGCGGGTTACGTTCCTGGGATACCTCCACATCGATCCGGATCAGCTTCTGATCCAGTTTCTCGATCTTGGCGAGCTTGACGGACGCCTGCTGACGGAACCGCTCCGGGACGCCAGTGTGGCGACCCTTGAAGACGATGTCCACTCTCCGGGGACCTCCTTCCGCGCAACATGCAACGGCAGCACCCGCCCGGCCGACCTGGTCTTCGTCCCCACATCCGCCTGCTGAGGGCCTCGCGGCGTTCCTGCCGCCACTACTGCCCTTCTCCCTGCCCGGAGGACATCTGATCCGCCGACGGGGCAGGACTTACTTCTAAGCCGCACCGTGATCGGTCGACGAGAAGTCGCCTTACGTGGGCCGCTTCGCCTGCGGCTGGCATCGGCTTGCCGGAGAGAGCGCCCCGCTACGGGGGAGCCCTGCCCAGCGCAACCACGGACCCGGGCGGGTGCCATGTGAGGAACGCTAACTCGCCTGGGACGGAATGTCAGGAGGACAGGCCGGGATATCGCCGTGATCAATCACACAGAGTGCAAAAATTCTCCCCGCAGATCAACCTGGGTAAACCGGCGCCTGGCCGTGAACCACGAACTGGCCCGAACCCGCAGGCCGCCAAATCGATCCACTCGGATCCCGGCAGTTGCATCAGCGTATGGTCGCTGCGGGCAGCCACAAGCTGGCCGTCTGCCGACGCGGCGATCGAGACAGTGCCTGACTCGGTGGCGATCGGCCTGGACGGCCCGCCGTCCACCGGGACCTCGTACAGCTCCGAACCGGATGGCGGCTGCGTCAGGGCGATCACGTCACCAGTGTCGTACCAGGTCAAACCGGTGAAATCCGCGATGTCGGTGCCGATGGGTACCGGATTCCCTATGGTCGCCTGGTTACCGCTGCGCACAATCGCGGCCAGCCACAGGCGCGCGCCCGAGCCCGATCCGGTCACCAATGCCACCCGCACGCCGTCCGGCGCCACCCGCAACGCGGTAACCGGCCCAAGGGGCTTCGGCACACTCACCGGCACGGGCCGCGCGCCCTGATCAAGCCACCACACCTGCGCCCGGCCGCCGACCTGCCCGGCAACCCACAGACCGTCCGCGCTGTCCCACGACAACGTCGTGATGCGTGGCGGCAAGCTGGCGGGTCAGCGAGCCATTCTGGGTGAGGCCGCCGGTGTAGAGGACACCGTCCGACGATCCGGCCACGCTCATCTGGTCCGGCGACACCGCGATCGTGTCAAACATCAGCTGACCTGTCCCGGAAGGTCCGGGCACCGCGTTGTCCGGTCGCTGGCTGGACAACGTCGCCACGCGCCCTTTGCTGTCGACGTAGTAAGACCGTGATCCCGGAGCTGGCGGGACCGGGGGCTGGCACAGCGAAAGTTGCAGTTCGGGAGGCTGTCCGGTCGCGCATGGCATGTGCACAGGGTGGCCGTCGATCTCGAACACGACCGACTGAATTGAGGTCCCATCGGGCTGCTGGTACGCCCGGGCGCTTGCCAGCGTCTGCAGCAACTGGAACGCCATCCGTTCGCGCTGCTGCGCGCCTGTCGCTCTCGCCTGGCCGCCGAGGTTGACGGTCGCGGTGTTGCCGGTGACCGAGGTTCCGAGCCGAACGGTGCCCGGCGGGAACGCGGTCTTCGTGGCACCGGCTAGCCATCCGTCAGGCCCCAGCTGCAGCGCCTCGACCAAGTGGGCCACCAGCTGCTGCGAGGTCGCCTCGGCGGGCACGTAGACCGGATCCGGCACGAGCACAGACAGCGACGGGTCGAAGAAGTACAGGTCACGCGAGCGGAACGTCCAGTTGACGTCTCTCTTGGAAAACAGCAGCTCGTCGGGCGGGTTTACGATGCGCCACTGCCCATTCACGCGGACCACGGTGAAGTTCCACGGGCCCGGGATCGTGCCCTGCTCGGCCGCCTGGTACTGGCCATCTTCGCTGATCGTGCCGAGCAGGTTGCCAGTGACCTGGACCGTTACCGTGTCACCGTGAACGGAGTCCATTGTCGCAGTCGGCGTGCCTGCGAACTCGGCCACCGACGATCCCGGCCGCCAGGCCCTGGCTGCCGACTCGCGTGAGGTACTTACGGGCGATCGCGTGGTCGCCCGTGAAATTCGCGCTCGCGAGCAGGAAGCCGCTGACGATCGTCTCCGGATCCCACCCCGGCTGGGGCGCAGACGAGATCATCTGCACGTATACATCCTGCTGGCCGCCCCGGGCCATCGTGGCGGAGGTGACGATGCCCCCGTCCGGTGCGGCCGCGCACGCACTTGCCAGCGCGATGGTCAGACCGGTGCACGCGGCAGCGAGCACCCGGCCCGCCGCGCTCCGCGCTACGCGGGCAGGAGCGGGCACGGGGCTGTCACCCACTGGCGCTCGCCCCCCGCGGGGTGAGGTCGGCCTCGCCGAGCCCGGTGATCTCCCTGCCGAATACCCGGTCGGCCGACCCGGGCGGAACCAGCGGTAGCGGAGAACCCCTCAGTTCCGCGCCGACGCTAAGGGGCAGAGTGAGCCGGAAGACCGAGCCCTTGCCGATCTCGCCCCAGGCTTGCAGCCAGCCGCCATGCAGGCGTGCGTCCTCCAGTGCGATCGCCAGCCCGAGCCCGGTGCCGCCGCTGGTGCGCGCACGTGCCGGGTCCGCGCGCCAGAAGCGGTCGAATACCATGGTTTCCTCCCCGGGCCGCAGGCCCACGCCGTAGTCGCGGACCGCGATGGCCACCGCATACCGGTCGGAGGCGACGCGTGACCAGGATGTCTTGGCCTTCGCCATGCTCAACCGCATTGACGATCAGGTTGCGCAGGACACGCTCGACCCGACGCCCGTCAACGTCGGCGACGCACGGCTCGCCGGGCAACCGGAGCTCGACCCCGCTGCCGCGCCGCTCCGCGATGTGCTGCGAATCAGCCACCGAGCGCAGCACCAGATCGCGGATGTCCACTTGCTCAGTCTCCAGTGTGGCGACGTTAGCGTCATATCTGCTGATCTCCAGCAGGTCGACGAGCAGCGCCTCGAAACGCTCCAGCTGACTCCGCAACAGCTCCGCCGACCTTGCCTCGGCCTCACCGAGTTGCTCCTTCGCCTCGAAGAGCACATCGGCCGCGATCCCGATCGTGGTCAGCGGCGTGCGCAGCTCGTGTGACACGTCGGACACGAACTGCCGCTGAACCTTGGAAAGCTCCTCCAGTTCGACCAGCTTGTCCTGCAGGCTTCTTGCCATCTGGTTGAACGAGGTGCCGAGCCGGGCGAGATCGTCGGTGCCGTGCACCGGCATCCGCTCCTCCAGATTCCCCCCGGCCAGCCGTTCCGCTGCTTGCGCCGCTTCGCGCAGCGGTATGACGACCCAGCGCGTCACCAGGGATGCGATCGCGGCTAGGAGCAGCACGAGGACCAGCCCCACTCCGGCCAGCGTGCGCTGCAGCAACTGGAGAGTCTGCTGCTCCTGGTCGAGCGGGAACAGGTAGTAGAGCTGGTAATCACCAAGGGGCGCGCCTACGGCCAGCGCTGATACAGACCCGTTCGCGCGCTGCAGCCTCGTCGGGACAGACTGCAGCAGAGCGTCGTGTCCGCTGAGCTGCTCCCTCGTGACCTCGCTGATCAACTGCTCGGGAATATGGCAGCTCACCTGCCGGAATGCGCCGCACCAGGTGAGCAAGTTGGCTGGCTCGGAAGGCAACAGCGCCGACGCGGTCCGCACCACCACGACATAAGGGTTGCTTACGCTGCTGCGGCCCTCCAGGTCATACGTGAGCGGTTCGGCGAACGCCCCCGGGTCAGATGGTGACGGCGCCGTGTCGAACCCGGACCCGCTCCGAGCCGTGGCCAGACCACCGGAGAGCTCGGCCTGCGCCGAAAGCTCCCTGTTGCGGAGCAGGCCGGCGCTGATCTGCTGCAAGATGAAGAAACCGAGGACGGCTACTACCGCGGCAGAAAGGAGCAGCGTGGTCGCCACGACCCGAAGCTGAAGGGAACGGCGCCAGCGGACGAGGAACCGGACAGTCAGCCGTCGGCCCTTCCTGCGGGCACGCCGGGCAAGGTTGGCCGCGCGCCTCAAGTAACGAGTCGCGCCGACCACTATCCGCCTTCCTGGAGCTGCCCCCTCCATGACCTTCGTCACCGTGCTTGTGCCACCGTGTCCGTCATCACCGTGATTGTGCCACCGCGTCCATCGTCACTGTGCTCTTGTCACTGTGCTCTTGTCACTGTGCCGTGCTCTGCTGTGCTCTTGTCACTGTGCTCTTGTCACTGTGCTCTCCGCGCTGTGCTGGGCCCTTGTCGCTGTTGCTCTTGTCACCGCTGTTGTCAGTGCGGCTGTTGGTAACCGCCGTGACTTCCCGGGCGCCGTCAGCCCGGCCCTGCCTTATAGCCCACTCCGCGCACCGTCACCACGATCTCCGGATGCTCGGGATCTTTCTCGATCTTCGCGCGGAGCCGCTGCACGTGCACGTTGACCAGGCGGGTATCGGCGGCGTGCCGGTACCCCCACACCTGTTCGAGCAGCACCTCGCGGGTGAATACCTGCCTGGGCTTACGGGCAAGGGCGACAAGCAGATCGAACTCAAGCGGCGTGAGGTTGATCGACTCGCCCTCGCGCTTGACCGAATGCCCGGCGACATCGATCGAGATGTCGCGGATCTCCAAAACTTCCGGCGCCGGCTCGTCCGTTCTGCGCAGCCGTGCACGCACACGGGCGACCAGCTCCTTTGGCTTGAACGGCTTGAGTATGTAGTCATCGGCGCCCGACTCCAGGCCGAGCACGACATCCACCGTGTCGGTCTTGGCCGTCAGCATCACTATCGGCACACCGGACTCGGCCCGGATCTGACGGCAGACGTCTATCCCGTCCGCACCGGGCAGCATCAAATCCAGCAGCACAAGATCCGGGCGCGTGTCGTGGAACATATCCAGCGCCTTGTCACCATCGGCCACAAACGTCGGCTCAAAGCCCTCGCCACGCAGCATTATGCCGAGCATCTCGGCGAGAGCGGCGTCGTCATCGACGACAAGCACACGTCCTTTCATAGCCTCATCGTTTCACGTGTTCTGATCCTGAGCCGCCGTGAACGGTAACCGGCTCCCCTGCGTCCGGCCGCCGGGGAGCAGCACACGAAGGGTATCCGGACCGACCGGTGCGGCCGCAATCCCACATTCGGACACTATTGCCGTGATCAGATCCGGGGGAGTGATGTCGAACGCTGGGTTGTAGGCGGCGGCATCGGCTGGAGCCACCTCGCGGCCCGCGAACGAAATGACCTCGCTGGCGGAGCGCTGCTCCAATACGATCGCGGCGCCGCTTGGCGTGCCGAGGTCCACTGTCGACGCCGGGGCCACCACCACGAACGGCACGCCGTGCCGACGGGCGAGCACGGCCAAGCCATACGTGCCAATCTTGTTGGCGACGCTGCCATCTGCGGCGATACGGTCCGCACCAACCAGGACGATGTCCACCTCACCCGCGGCGAACAGCGAGGCCGCCGCCGCGTCGGCGAGCACCGAATATGGTATCCCCGCCCGCCGGGCCTCCCACGCGGTCAGCCGGGCCCCCTGCAGCAGCGGCCGGGTCTCGTTCACCCAGAGCATGCGCAGCCGCCCGGTCCGGTGCGCCGCCGCCGCGACTGCGAACGCGGTCCCCTCGCCGGCGGAGACCAGAGCGCCCGTGTTGCAGTGGGTGAGCACACGGGCCTGGTTCGGCATGAGGGTGAGACCGCGGGCTGCCATTGCCGCACTCGCCGCCGCGTCCGCCGCCTCGATCGCACGCGCCTCCGCGAGCGCGGCATCCCGCGCGAGCCGTTCGGGATCCGGCTGGGAGGTACCGTTACGTAGCGCGCTCTCGTAGGCGGCGAGGGACCGCCGCACGCCCCATGTGAGGTTGACGGCGGTCGGCCGGGCGGCGGCGAGCGCCTCGGCGGCGGCTGCCACGTCGTCGCCCCGGTGCGCGGCGAGTGCGACGCCGAACGCGCCAGCCACCCCGAGGATCGGCGCGCCGCGAACTACCAGGTTACGGATCGCGCCGACGAGCGCCGGCACGTCGCCGCATATCATCACGGACACTTCGGCGGGCAGCCGCGTCTGGTCGAGCAGTGCGACAGCAGGACCCTGCGGCGGGTCTAGCCAGCGGAGGGTGGGAATCATTTCCACAGAAAGAGTGTGCGTCATCCCACTCAGCCTGCCGCCACACGGGCGTCGCGCCGCCGCGCGCAGGCGCTCGCGGCGCGGGGTCAACCTCACGGTCCAGGCCCGGGGTGCACGACTCCCATTTCATGATCCCGGTATTTCTTATGAAAAATTTCGCAACAAGGTTACCGAGATCATGGATCGCGGAGGTCGCCCGCCGGGCAAGCAGACTGGACTCAGTTTGCGAGGTGGCCGAGTGCGTCGACGATCTGGGCGCGCCAGCGCGGTCAAAAGATCGTCAGCGGCCAGGCATCGCTAGGAACCATGGCGCCAGGACTCCAGGTACTCCTGTTGCCGCATGGTCAGCGTGTCGATGTCGACGCCGAGCGACGCGAGCGCGAGCTTGGCCACCTCGGTGTCGATCTCACCCGGCACGTCGTGCACGCCGGGGGCCAGGCCATCGTGATGCCCCGCCAGCCAGGCCGTCGCCAGGGCCTGCGACGCGAAGGAGAGGTCCATGACGGCCGGCGGATGACCCTCGGCCGCGACCAGGTTAACCAGCCGGCCCTCGGCGAGCAGCAGCAGGCGGCGCCCGCCGGGCAGGATGTACTCGTCGGTGTCGGGGCGCACCCCGCGGTGAACGGTGCTTGCCAGGCTCTCCAGCGCGCCGACGTCCACCTCCACATCGAAATGCCCGGCGTTCGCGAGAATCGCGCCGTCGCGCATCACGGCCAGATGATCACTGGCGATCACGTCCCGGTTCCCCGTCGCGGTGATGAACACGTCGCCGAGGGACGCGGCACACGCCATCGGGAGTACGCGGAAACCCTGCATGACGGCGTCCAGGGCCGCCGCGGGATCGACCTCCGTGACGATCACCTGCGCGCCGAGCCCGCGGGCTCGCTCGGCGAGGCCCTTGCCGCAGTAGCCGTATCCCGCCACCACCACGATCCGCCCGGCCAGCAGCGTGTTGGTGGCGCGCAGGATGCCATCCAGGACCGACTGGCCGGTTCCGTACCTGTTGTCAGACATCCGCTTCACCGGCGTGTCGTTGGCCGCCACCATCGGGAAACCGAGCTCGCCAGCCGCGGCCATGCTACGAAGCCTGATCACGCCGGTCGTGGTGGACTCGCAACCGCCGCGCACCCCGGCGACCAGGTCTGCGCCGCTCGCCGTGCAGCGTGTTGACCAGATCGCAGCCGTCGTCGAGGACGAGATCAGGGCCCGCCTCGATGGCCTGGTGAATGCTGCGGTAGTAGGTGGCGCGATCAACGCCCGCGCGGGCGAAGACCGCGGCGCCATAGCGGGCTGCCAGCGCGGCAGCAACCTCGTCCTGCGTGGACAGCGGGTTGGATGCGGCAAGGAAGACCCGCGCCCCGCCGGCTAGCAGGACCCGCACGAGCGCGGCGGTCTCCGCCGTGACATGCAGGCACGCCGAGATCGTCAGGCCGGCCAGTGGCCGCTCGGCGGCAAACCGCTCGCGGACACGACGCAGTACCGGCATGGCGTGGTCGGCCCACTCGACACGCCGCACTCCGCGGTCGGCGAGCCAGGGGTCGGCGATGGCGGAACCTGCGGCGACTGCGCCATCGCCGATGCCCTCCATCACCCGCACGTGCCTCAGTAGCGGTAGTAATCGGACTTGTACGGCCCGTCTACCGGCACGCCGATGTAGTCCGCCTGCTCCTTGGTGAGCCTGGTGAGCCTGACGCCAAGCGCGTCCAGGTGCAGCCTTGCGACCTTCTCGTCCAGGTGCTTGGGCAGCGTGTGCACCCCGAGTGGGTAGTCCTCCGGCCTGCCGAAGAGCTCGATCTGGGCGATCACCTGGTTGGCGAAGCTGTTTGACATCACGAAGCTCGGGTGGCCGGTGGCGTTGCCCAGGTTGAGTAGTCTTCCCTCGGAAAGGACGAGCACGGAGTGACCGTCGGGGAAAACCCACTCGTCGACCTGCGGCTTGATGTTGATCCTCCGGATCCCCGGCGTCCTCGCCAGCCCGGCCATGTCGATCTCGTTGTCGAAGTGGCCGATGTTTCCGACAATCGCCTGATGCTTCATCGCCGCCATGTGCCCGACCGTGATGATGTCACGGTTACCTGTCGCGGTGATGAAGATGTCGGCCACTCCCACAACATCCTCGAGCGTCGCTACCTGGTAACCATCCATGGCCGCTTGCAGCGCGCAGATCGGGTCGATCTCGGCGATCACGACGCGGGCTCCCTGGCCGCTCAGCGACTGCGCGCAGCCCTTGCCGACGTCGCCGTAGCCGCACAGCGCGACGACCTTGCCGCCGATCAGCACGTCGGTGGCCCGGTTGATGCCATCTACCAGGGAATGCCTGCAGCCGTACTTGTTATCGAACTTGGACTTCGTCACCGAGTCGTTCACGTTGATGGCGGGGAACAGCAGCGTGCCCTCGCGCTGCATCTCGTACAGCCGGTGCACACCCGTGGTCGTCTCCTCGGTCACCCCCCTAACGCGCTGCCGCGAGACGCGTCCACTTTCCAGGCCGCGACGCCAGCGAACGGGTGAGCAGGTCGCAGACGACCTTCCACTCGTCCGGGTCGTCATCGCTCGCGGCCGGAACTCCCCCAGCCTTCTCATACTCCACGCCCTTGTGCACGAGCAGCGTGGCATCGCCGCCATCATCGAGGATCATGTTGGGGCCGCCGCACCCGCCATCGGTGGCATCTGGCCAGGTGAGCGCCTGCTCGGTGCACCACCAATACTCCTGCAGAGACTCGCCCTTCCAGGCGAAAACCGGGACACCGGCGGGCGCATCCGGTGTGCCGTCCCGGCCCACCGCGACCGCGGCCGCCGCGTGGTCCTGGGTGGAGAAGATGTTGCAGCTCGCCCAGCGCACCTGGGCGCCGAGCGCCGTGAGGGTCTCGATGAGCACGGCCGTCTGCACGGTCATGTGCAGTGAACCGGTGATGCGCGCGCCCGCAAGCGGCTGCGCCGCTGCGAACTCGCTGCGCAGCGCCATCAAGCCGGGCATCTCGTGCTCGGCGAGACGGATCTCCTTACGCCCGAAATCGGCGAGCGAGATGTCGGCAACCTTAGACGGTTCGGCTGGCATGCGGTCCTCCGCGATATTTCGTCGGGTGCTGCGACAGTGGTGGCCACCGCTGATTGCGCTCCGCCCCGGGCGGCGGCCTGGTCGTTCCGAGCCTAGGACGGCGGGCCCCGATGCGCATGTCGCACTGGATGTTCCTTACACAAAAATGTCAGGATCGTCTCTATGCGCATCACGGAGGCCGCAAAGAGCCTCGGCACGTCGCCCCGGATGCTCCGCTACCGGGAGTCGCTGGGCCTGCTTCCGGCCCTTCAGGCCGGGCGCCGGGGCCACCGGCAGTTCACCCACCGCGATGTCGACGCCGTGGCGGCGGCGCTCGCACTCGAGCGGCGGTTCGATATCAGCCCAGCCGCCCTGGCGTTCGGGCTACGTGTGCTCGCCGAGCCCGCTGTGCGGGCCGCGGTGGCAGACCTGGGCGAGCGCACGGGCCGGATCGGGCGAGCACGTGCTCTCGACTTCGAGCAGGAACGCGCGCTGCGCATGCTGGGCGCGCAGTCGCCGCAGGAAGCGCAGCCGCGTCAAGGCGCCGCCGTCCGCACCACACCGAGCCTGGTTGAGCCGGGCCGTGGACGACGGGGCCACCCGCGTGCTCGCGATGGAACCTCAACCTGACGTACTGGCCACGAGCGCCGCCCAGGATGCGCGGTTACGCTGTGCGGCAAGAGGAAACTGTGGCTGGCGGTCATCCTCTTAGCCATCCTCTTAGCCATCCTGCTGCCGCTCCTGCGCAACTGGTTCGGGGTCCTCCCCGTAGTCGTCACCGGCGGATTGATCTTGGCTGTCGTGGGCTACGCGACGGCCGGCTTGGTGACCGTTGTCACCTACGGCCTCACCTGGTTCCCAACTCTTGTCCGGCGTCCGCGTTGTGCTCGTGCACAACACCGGGGCTGTGGATGCTCAGATTCTCCGTAGCCTTACCAACATCCCGAAGACGCTGTGGGTTGGCCTGTGGCTGATTTGCACGGTCCTCACGCGCATAGTCGGGGGCGGGCTAGATGTCTGGGTCGGCGCTGGGGTGGACGGCGCGCATCGACGGGTCGGTGGCATCCGCCTTTGTCGCCTTATAGAGATCCGGTTCAAGGTAGATCAACTTAGCGATCGGCACGGCCCGGCGGACCCGGCTTTCCGCGGCGTCGATGCCGCGCGCGATCTCGGCCGCCGTCTCGTCCGTGCGGACCGCGATCTTGGCGGCGACCAGGAGGTACTCCGGCCCCAGATGCAGGGTGCGCAGATGGATGACGCGCTCGATCTCCGCACCGGTCTCCAGCGCCGCGACGATCTTACGCTGAGTACCCGAGCTTGCCGCCTCCCCGATCAGCAGGCTCTTCATCTCTACCGCGAGGACGACGGCGAAGCAGCCGAGCAGCACGCCGATCGCGAGCGACCCGGCGCCGTCCCAGACGCCGTTTCCCGTGATCACGGCGGCCGTAACGCCCACCACCGCGCAGGCAAGGCCGATCAGCGCGGCCATGTCTTCGAGCAGCACGACGGGCAGTTCCGGTATCTTCGTGCGGCGGATGAAGGACACCAGGCCGCGCGTGCCGCGGATCTTGTTGGACTCGCGCAACGCGGTGCGCAGCGAGAAACCCTCCAGGACGATGGCGATGCCGAGAACGATGAACGCGATCAGGGGGTCACGCACCGGGTGCGGATGGAAGATCTTCTGCAGGCCTTCGTACAGGGAGAACGCGCCGCCAGCCGTGAAGAGCACGACCGCCACAAGGAACCCGTAAAAGTACCGCTCGCTGCCGAACCCGAACGGATGCTCCATCGTCTCCGCCCGCTTCGACTGCCTGCGGCCGAACAGCAGCAGCACCTGATTCCCGGAGTCGGCGAGCGAATGCACAGACTCCGCGAGCAGCGAAGACGACCCGGTAACCAGGAACGCCACGAACTTCGTCGCCGCGATGCCCAGGTTCGCGCCGAGGGCCGCAAAGACTGCCCTCGGGTTGCTCTCCGCGATGGCGGTATTCCTCCCAGCGCGCGCCGCTCCGCCCGAAGTCTCCTACCCCGGCGGCGGTCTGCGCCTGTGTCCGTACCCCAAGTCAAGCTCGCTAGCCGAACCGGGATTCAACAACTGACCTTAGCGATACGTGCCTTCAGCTCCTGGATGGGGGCGATCGGGCTCGGATCGACGCCGCTGCCGAGCGCAAGGTACACCGTGACGTAGTCGATCACCTGAATGAGGCTGGCCAGGCGTATCAGCGAATGACCACCCTCTGCGGACAGCTCGGTTACCCCGATGCCGCGCGCGGCCGCCAGCTGAGCCGACGCCTTGCGCCGCTTGGTTACCTGCGGGTGCTCCCGGGTGTCGGTGAGCAGCACGAGCCGCAAAGGCAGCGGAGCGTCCGGTGCCCCCAACGGGCCGTCGAACGCGACAACCTGGTTGTGGCCTGCTTCAGGCAGGACGCCTGGCAGGGCGGCGAGCTTGGCGTTCTCGTTGAGCTGGGCGGCGAACCGGTGCGCGACCACCCCGGTGAGCGGCGACGTGCCCCAGATCATCGGCAGGCTGCCGGCCAGTTCGGCCGCGAAGGCCTTTGCCGGGTTGACGAAGGAGTCGCTGCCCGGGCGGCAGCGGTATGAGATGTCCTCGAGCAGCTTGGCCGTTGCCTCGTAGGTATCCGGTCCTTGCTCGGCGATGCCGAGCCGCTGGGCGATCGCGATCAGCGGGATCGACAGCCCCCACAGCGTGGACCGTGGCGAGCCGGCCGACACGACCGGGATGAACGGCGCCCGTGCCTGTGCGGCGAGATCGGCAAGGGGTGATCCTGCCGCACCGACCGCGGCGAGCCTGCAGCCACGGCGCACCGCCTCGTGCGCCAGGCTCAGCGTCTCCTCGGTCGAGCCGGAGCAAGAGACGGCGATCACCAGGTCCGCCGCTCCAGCCCAGCCAGGCAGCTTGTAGTCACGAACGGTCGCCACCTGCGCCGGGCACCCGGGACCACACACGGCCGACAGGATGTCACCGGCGATCCCCGAGCCACCCATCCCTGTCACCAAGATCGCCCTTGGCCGGCCAGGCGCGACGATGGCGTCAAGATTCGCCTCGGCCGCCGCCCGCTCGCCGCTGCGGACCTGCGCCGCGGACGACGCCACCTGCCGCAGCATGCCGCCCGGATCTGCCGCCTCGAGAAGGTTCCCGTCATCGAGGAGCCGCTCGTCAAGGACGGCCGTCACGCTGGCTCCTTCGCGTCACCCGGGGCACCGCCGCCGTAGCCGGCCCGGTGGCGGGCTGGCGGGCCTCATCGACGAGCAGCACCGGAATGTCGTCACGAACCGGGTAGGCGAGCCCGCAGTCGGAACCCGTGCAGACCAACTCGCTCGCGGATCCGTCGGCGCGCAGCGGCGACTTGCATTTTGGGCAGGCGAGGATCTCAAGAAGCCAATCGTCGATCTTCACGTTCTCTCCTAATCATCGTTGCGGCGGACGGGCTCATCGAGGTTCTCAAGGCGCCTGCGACCTGATGATCTCGAGAACCTCGTCGCGGACGGCGCTCATGGTGGCGTCGGCGGCGGCCTCAACATTGAGCCTGAGCACTGGTTCGGTGTTCGACGGCCGCAGGTTGAAGCACCAATCGGGTGCCGTGACGGTCAGGCCGTCCATGTCGTCCATCGTGATACCCGGGTGCCCCTCGTAGGTGTCGCGCACCCGGCGGGTCACGACCTCCTGGTCGGTCACCTCGCTGTTGATCTCCCCGGAGGCCTGGTACCTGGAGTACCGCGCGAGGAGCTGCGACATTGGCTGGCGCTGGCCCTGCTGCTCTCCGAGCGCGGCAAGCACGTGCAGCGCCGCCAGCATCCCAGAATCGGCGTACCAGAAGTCGCGGAAGTAGAAGTGGCCAGAATGCTCGCCGCCAAAGATCGCGCCGGTGCGGGCCATCTCGGCCTTGATGAAGGAATGCCCCACCCTGGTGCGCACCGGCCTGCCGCCATGCTCGGCGATGATCTCGGGGACAGCGCGGGATGTGATCAGATTGTGGATCACGGCCGCGCCAGGCTCGCGGGCCAGCTCACGGACCGCGATGAGCGCGGTCAGCGCGGATGGTGAGACGATCGCCCCCCGCTCGTCGACGACGAAACAGCGGTCGGCGTCGCCGTCGAACGCCAGGCCCAGGTCGGCGTGATGCCTGAGGACAGCGCGCTGCAGATCCCGCAGGTTCGCGGGGTCGATCGGACTGGGCTCATGGTGAGGGAATGTGCCGTCAAGTTCGAAGTACAGGGGAAAGACCTCGAGCGGGAGGTCCTCGAACACCTTGGGCACGGTGTAACCGGCCATTCCGTTACCCGCGTCCACCGCTACCCTGAGCGGCCTGACGCCGGACAGGTCTACCAGGGTCTTCAAATAGCTGGCGTAACCGGAGAGCAGGTCGCGGCTGGTGATGGCGCCGGGCGGCCCGGGGCGCTGCGGCAGTCCGCGCGCCACCATATCCCGCAGCCGGATCAAGCCGGTGTCACGGCCCACCGGCCGGGCGCCGCCGCGGCACAGCTTGATCCCGTTGTACTTCGGCGGATTGTGGCTTGCTGTGATCATCGCGCCGGGGATGTCCAGGCTGCCGCTCGCGTAGTAGAGCATGTCCGTGGAGCCGAGGCCGGCGGCCACGACCTCCGCGCCCTGCGCGGCGGCACCGCGGGCGACCGCCTCCGCCAGCGGATCGGATGAGGTGCGCATGTCGTGCATCGTCACGATCGCGGGGGCATCGGTGAGCCGCACGAAAGCGGCACCGACCGCCTCGGCCACATTCTCATCGAGCTCGTCGGGCACGATGCCGCGAATATCGTACGCCTTGAATATCTTGGCGAGCTCGCTCACTTCCGCTCCAGCTTCTGGTTCGCCATTTCCCGCACGGGTCCGCCCCGTCCAAATGCATCTGCCCGGTCATCGAGTGCATCTGCCCGGTCATCGAGCCTACCGGGTTGACGGCGTTTCCACGGTGCCCATGGGTACCTTCGGTACCAGGCGAGACTGCGGGCAACGGCCCGACTTCAACCACGCCGTACCGACCACGCCGTACTGCCGTACCGGCCACGCCGTACCGGCCACGCCGTACCGGCCACGCCGTACCGACCGGGCGCCGCCGGACACCGGCGCAGCGCCGGTCAGACCCACGCCGCGGGAACCGGCTCGGCGCGTCAGGACTGGCCGTGGCCTGGCTCAGGCGCCTGACGGCGGGGCGGCGCCGACCGCAGTACCCGCAGATGCCCGCGACGGCCCACCTCGATGCCCTGTCCGACCGGCTCCTCGGCGGGTTGCGGCCGAGCGGCCTCCCGTACCGCGTTCGCCAGGGCCTCCAGGTCGTCGCTGGCTGGCTGCGCGGGTTCGACGGGCAACCGGACGACCTCCCAGCCGAGCGGCGCGGTCAGCCGCTCGGCGTGCGCCGCACACAGGTCGTAGCAATGCGGTTCGACGTAGGACGCAAGCGGCCCAAGCACGGCAGTGGAGTCGCGGTATACGTAGGTGAGGGTGCAGACGGCAGGTCGCTTGCAGGCGGGCCGGGAGCAACAACGGGTACCCACCTGTCCACCTCGCTCGTCTACGTTGCCGTGCGCACCGTTCGCTGCCCGTACCGCGCTGCTACCCCACACTGTGCTGCTGCCACACCATGCCGTTGGGCGCGTGCCCAACCTGCTCACCGTATCCGCGCACCCGCCGGCAGGCGCTCTCGCTGACGCTGTTTCGGCTTTCAGTGCAACGACCGTATCCGGCTCCGGGCGGTAACGCCATCACCCCGGGCACACTTCACGATCGTGTCTTCCTCGCGCGCCGTCGGAGGCAGACTGGCGCAGCGGATAACCTCAACGATGTGCAGCCAGCTGACCCAGGCCGCAGCCAGGGCCGGGCGCGCGTCATGCGCAGGGACCGGCACGGCCACGGCCTCCGCGGCCCGCTCGCGCCCGCGGGCGTGCCACTGTCGAGGACCCGGGCGCAGCATTTTGACGACCTTGTGCTCGATGCTGTGAACCGGCTCGAACCACGCTGGGAGCGGCAACTCGCCGGCATGGAATTCGCTGTCGAAGAAGTGCCGCCGACAGGTCCCGACGTCGGCGGCGACCCCGTGCCGCTGGCCAGGTCGCAGCCGGCGGCGGGCGGTAAGCCCGCTCGCATAGTGGTGTACCGCCGCCCCGCGCAGGCGCGCGCCGAAGGCGAGGAGGAACTCGCCGCGCTCGTCTTCGACGTAGTCGTCGAGGAGGTTGCCCGGCCTGCTAGGCGTCGACCCAGAGACGGTAGATCCGGGCTACACAGACGACGATTAGCTCTCCCGAACGGCTGCCGTGACGAGTTCTCCCCGGACAGCTGGCACAGCGGTCTCACCTGAACGGCTGCCACGATTGGCTCCCGAACGGCTGCCGTGACAAGTTCTCCCCGGACGGCTGGCACAGCGGTCTCACCTGAACGGTTGCCACGATTGGCTCCCGAACGGCTGCCGCGGCCGGTTCCCAACGGTTGCCGCGGCGACCCCCGCGAACGGCGGCAGGTTCCCGCGCGTGCCAGCAGGGAGCCGGGTCAGCCGATGACCGGTGGCGTCACCTCGTTTTCGTCGGGCCAGATATCCCGGTCCCCGGTCAGCCACGTGCTGTGCTCGTAATCGCTTCGGCCCTGGCCGCCCGGGCCCATCGGCCTGAAGCCCGGCCCCGTTACGAACTCCGCACCCGCCGGATCGCCACTGGTGAGGCCCTCGCCAGCGGCGGCTTCCCCGGCTGGGCCGAGACCGTTGACCGGTGAGCCATCGGCCAGTGCCTGACCTCCCGTGGCCACGTTCTCGCCGCCGAGTACGCCGATGCCCCGGCCGGCGGTCTCGCCACCACCGGGCTCGCCACCAAACAGGCCGATAGCCCTGCCGCCGATGACGGGTTCGCCGACGACGGACTCGCCGCCCGCTCCGCCCAGGGCCGGGTTTGCTGCGATGGGCTCTCCTTGCACGGGGTCGCCCCCGGGAGCGCCCGACGGCGAGCCACCGATGACCGGACCCGGGAAAATGAGACCACCACTACCAGGTACACCGGGACCGCTCAGGGCGCCACGGCCCAGAACCGGACCACCCGGGCCGCCAACGCCGGGGCCACCCGGCGTCCTGGCGCCAGGCGTCGAATTGAATCCGGACAGCGTGCCGTGACCGCCGCCGATCACCGGGCTGCCCGGGCCGCCGCCGACACTGCGATTGCCGGCGTCGGCACCGCCGCTGCCAGCACTGGCACCGCTGCCGCGTGAAGCCGGAACTGCCGAGGTGTGACGGCCGCGGGAGCCGCCTGAGGCGGTGCCACCACCCGAACCGCCGCCACCCCCACTACCGGAACCCCCACTTCCGGAACCGCCATAGCCGCCCGTTAGCGGCGGCAGGTTCTTGTTCGCGGTGGGTGGGATCGAGTTGTAGGCCTCGACGGTGCGGGCGTTGAGCTTGGCTAGCTGGTTGGCCGCCGCCGTGTTAGCCGGATCGGTACCGCTGAGGAAGCCTGCGACCTTGTCGCCAACGGTGTCGTTCATATTCTGGATCTGGGACTTGTACCACGGCTGGATCGTGCAGCCGTACCAATGCAGCACAGACGCGGTGCCCGCGCTGGTGTTGGCGAGGTCGATCGCGGTGTCATGCAACTGCCGCATTTGCGAAATCGCACTCTGCGCGGCTGCGCCACCCCAGGCACCAGCCAGCTTCTGACCGTGACTGATCAGGTTCGATGCTAGCTCGGTCAGTTTCTGGCTTGCCCGCTGGTATGAGGCCCCCGCCGCAGCGACCCGGTCGGGCTGAATGGGCTCGACCAATGCCTTGACCTCTTTGAGGGTCATCCCGCTGGTCGAGCCTGCGTAGATACCGTCAAGCTTGAAATGCCAGGTGTTCCCGCTATTGCTGAGGAGATCAGGCCCGCCGTCGCCACTTGGTCTCATCTCACCTCACCTCGGTGACTTGCTAACAGCCCGGAAGGAAACAGGGACAATTACTAAAATTTCAAATTGAAACGCGGTGCGACAATGCGATGTTATTCGTTTCTGCGTCGGCGTACACGTTCGCTGACGTAGCTATCCGGTCGCTCACCGCATGATGGGCCCGGATGAGGTCATCGACAAAATGGGTGATACCGGCGAACGCGTTGCCTGTCGCACTCGCAAGCCCGGATGGCGCATCCCACTCACCAAGGTCAGCCTCGGCAACCAGGCCATTTTGCTGCAGGTCGCTCCAAACCGCTTGGATCTCCGCGATGTCCTGTTTCATTGCGTTGGACACCTGGCGCAGCGTGTCACGGTTGACCGAAAGCCCGCCGCCGTCCGCGAAGGAAGCCGGCCAGGCCGACTGGATCGCAGGCGGGGACTGGAAATCATTGGCCTTCCCGCGCCCGTCCGGGTAGTACTGCCCGCCGCTCGTGCTCTGGCTCGAAGATGCAGTCTGGCTAAGAGCTGGGTTGTGAGGACTTGGGTGGTGAGGACTTGGGCTGGGCGGACTTGGGCTGGGCGGACTTGGGCTGGGCGGACTTGGGCTGGGCGGACTTGGGCTGGGCGGAGGGTTGTGAGGACTTGGGCTGGGCGGAGGGTTGTGAGGACTTGGGCTGGGCGGAGGGTTGTGAGGACTTGGCGTCCGGGTCGGAGTTGGAGTCGGCTGCGGACCGTCGCGCATCGTGAACCATCCGTTCCGTTTGCTAAACCCGTCTTGCAATCGCCATCGGTAGTCCAGGCCACGCCTAGCCCAGCGGAGCCCGGACCGTCGCGATCCCGAGCCGCGGCCTCAACTCCACAGGCCGGTGAGACTCCGCTCTGTCTGCTGGTAGGTGTCGTTCGCAGTCCCGATAACGCCGCCAAGCGAGTTCAGGACGCTCGCCATGTGTTGTGCTGCCGCATCCCAATCGGCTTTGGCCTGCGTGTACGACGTACGCGCCGCACCGGTCCACTGGGCCAGCGAGGACTCAAGATTGTGTTGCAGGTCGCTCAGCGTGCTGCTCAGCGCGCTGAAGATCGACAGGAAGTCGGCCTCGGCCTGGGCCATCCCGCCGAAACTGACGCTGGTGTACTCACTCACTGCCGTTCCCTTCCGTGCGCTCGGCGTTGCTCACTTTCGGGTGCTCACATTCGGCGGTGCTCACTTGTTGAGCAGTCCAGCGAGCTTGTTGACGCTCTGGGTCTGCTCGGCCTCGGTTGCCTCGTACCTGGCGTGCGTCTGCGTCATGTTCTCGTGCAGAGCGTTCATCGCGGTCAGCACCTTCGCGAGGTCCGTATCGAAGGCCTCATAGACGTTCGCGAACGCCCTGGCCGCGTTCCCCCTCCAGTTGCCCATGAGCTCGGACTGGTGGGCCTGAAGCTGCTGTCTTAGCGCCATCACCACGCTGTACGCCTCATTAAGCTGGCCAGCAGCCTTGTTCATGGCGACTCTCTCAACGGAGACTTCGCCCGCCATCGCTCACCTCCGTCATGCGTGCCTGATTACCTGCCTCACATGGCGGTCGCACACGGAACCGGTCAAGATCGCCGACCTATGCCAGCGGGTGCCGTCTTGTCACGGACCGTGCGGACCGCCAGATATACGGCGGAATCCCATGCCGCAAATCGTCTAAAAACATATGGTAATCACTATGTCGCGTCAACCCGAATGGTCACGCAACCCGGCGATTAACATGCGCGTAAGCGAACCGAAAGCCCCGACCTGCGTCCAGGGCCATACGACCGTGGGCTCGTAACGAAAACGTGACTCGCCGGCCAGGCCGGGGCGCCGGTGTGATCGCGCGGGCGGGCCTTGCCTGCGGGCCAGGATCGCTCCTAGCTGGCCTGCGGCCCAGGACCCCGAACCCTGGCCCAGCTGGCCAGGGCCGCCGCCCGCGCACGGGATCGCAGCCACCACGGGGCCGTGGCAGGCAACAGCACCGGCGGCGGCGCGTTCGGGACCGGGATGATCAACTGAACACCATCGGCACACGTGTGGGGCAGCAGACCCGCCCGAGGCCGGTGAGTAGCATGCCGCCGCGGTTCCTGCTCCCGGTGTCAACGGCACCGACTTGGTGGGACCCGGCGGGTCTGCTTGCGCACCGCGTGTGCGGCTCCCGGAAACCAGCGCGCTCCGTCATGCGTGACAATGACGGCGGTTCGAGTAGGGTCACGGGGTTGGGCCACGGCCGGCGGACGGGATGGGGCGCCAGACGGCAATCGCACGGCTTGGGTTCGGCGTCCGGGCGGGGCAGAAACCGGCTCCCGGCCAGCGCGGCGGAGGCTCCGGCGAATCGCGCCCAGGGCCAGCCCAGGCCCAGCGGAACCTCCCGGCCAGCTAGCTGGCGTGTCTTTTCAGACGGCGCCGTTCGCGTTCGGAGAGTCCGCCCCAGATACCGAACCGCTCGTCGTGCGCGAGTGCGTACTCAAGGCACTCGGCCCGCACGTCGCAGGCCCGGCACACCTTCTTCGCCTCCCTGGTCGACCCGCCCTTTTCCGGAAAGAACGCTTCCGGATCGGTCTGCGCGCACAGCGCGCGCTCCTGCCAGCCCAGGTCCTCGACATCCTCGACGCCGATGCCGAACGCGCCGTGCGCCAGCGGGATGATCACCTCGCTCAAAGCGCACCTCCTACCCCTGTCGGAACCCCCAAGGACTCGCGCCCAGCTCACCTGGGCGCGCAAACCACACGGATGAAATTACACCCGCGTGTCTTGCTCGAAGTCAAGCGGGATCGGTGGTAGTGGCGGCGCTCTTGTCCGCGATCATGCAAAAAGTCTGGCCAGCAGATCCCGGCTTCCCGCCGAAATCCCGAGGATCGGCGCTCACTGCCATGCCGCGCCCGGCGCCCGGCGGCGGGCCGCAGATGCGCGGATCCCTGCTTGGCGACCGGTGGTGGCGTGAATCCGCTCAAGTCACCGATGGCCCGGGTGTCTCACCGACCGGGCAACACCGGGCGCAGCGGCGCGTCCGCTGCTACCGGTGGCGGCGCGGGGAAGATCGGGCACTGCCGACCGCCGGGCGGCTCCCACCCACGGGTGCCCCGGTTGGAAAGGAACTCGCGGGGTAGCTGGCCGCTCAGCAGAAGGAGTGATCTGTCCCGGCGCGCAAGCTCGCTCTGCCCTCCCCCGGAGGTAGGGCCCGGCCTTCGAGCACCCCCTGGCGGTCAGTGCGGCCGGGGCACAAGAACGGACGTGGAGGCGACGTAAGATCCACAGCAGTCCGGCAGACGCCGATGAAGCGTCAACCGGTACTCACTGGTCTCAGTCTCGGAGCCTGGTATCGGAGCCTGGTCTCGGAGCCTGGTCTCGGAGCCTGGTCTCGGAGCCTGGTCCCTGAGGAGCCCGGTCCTGGAGCCCGCGCACCCAGTTCCAGGTCCTCGACGTGACAGATTCATGCAGTTCGGGGAACGGCATCGGCAGGAGACGGCAAGCCGCGCGGGTATCTCGGCAAGCAGGGCGGACTCCCTGGTTCAGCCGTGATCGCGCGAATCCCGGTAACCCCGGCTGTAACCGGGCTCACCGCCATCGGTGGAGCCGTGGTCCGCCGGCTGAGTCGCCTGCTGGTAGTACTGCTCGTAGGTGTCCGTATCCCGCGACTGGTAGACCTCCGTCCCCGCCGGCTGGTAGGTGCCCGCGCCGGGCGACTGGTTGACGTCCGTCCCCGGCGGCTGGTGAACGTCCGTACCCGGCGACGGGTACACGTCCGTCCGCGGCGTTTGGTAGGCGCCTCGGGCCTGCTGGCCGTAGCCTTGCTGGCCATGGGGCGCGTGTACCTGGCCGTACGACTGGCCTGGACCGTAAGGGTCCTCGTAACCCCGCCCATATGACTGCTGCGAGTAGCCACCCTGATAATCGTGCTGCTGTGGCGCTTGCTGCCCGTGGGCCTCATGCGCTTGCTGCCCGTAGGTGCCCTGGTGACTCTGCTCGCCAAACCGGTGCTCGCCAAACCGGTGCTCGCCAAACTGGTGCTCGCCGTGGTGACGGCCGGGTCCCGCGCCGTATTGCTGGCCCGCGGCCGCCTGATACTCCGCTGTCTGCGGTGCCGCCTGAACCTGCGATTTTTGCGCCGACGTCTGCTGGTCTGGCACCGGATACCCACTGCCGGGCTGGTAACCCCCGGGATACCTTTGGCCGCCACCTCGCTGACCGTAACCGTAGCCCGGGTGGCCTGCGGCTGAGCGGGCCGCGGATCGCGGCAGCGCAGGCTGATGCGGGGCGGCATGCTGGCGTCCCTGCTGCAGTTCGCCGCTCCTTAGCGTGACGACGCTGAAGAACAGACCTGCCGCCGCGATCATGATGCCGACCGTGCCTTCGAGGAAGAACGCGAGCTTAGCCGCGCCACTGGCCGGGACACCGAGCGCCGACAGCCAAGTGAGCACGCCGAACAGCAGCGCGATCCCCTGTAAGATCACAGCGACAAGCGTGATCTTGCGCGCCTGCCTCACCTTCTCGCCCACGTGAGTGGCCAAGGCCACGGCCACCACGGCCATCGCGGTCAGCGGAACAGACGTCAGGGCATGCGAAGCCACGAACGCCCGGTCGGCGAGGGTCAATCCTGCCACCGCGCCGCCGACCGGGAGTGTACCCGCGTTCGCAGCAGCGGCGAAGCCATCGCTCAGCAATGCCATGAGGCCAACGAACAGGCTAATGGTCACGCCGGCGAGCAGCAGCCACGCCGCGGGCTGCCTGACTCGCCTGGTTTCGTCCTTGATCACAACGAACCCCCTGGGGTTTCTTTGTCGGTGGGAAGCCTCCCACATAGCTCGCTACCGCGTCATGCGGGCGCGGCAGGACGACAAGCCGGGCGTCGAAACCACAAGCCCGGCACCGCGGGATGACACGCCCCGCACCGCGGGATGACACGCCCCGCACCGCGGGATGACACGCCCCGCACCGCGGGATGACACGCCCCGCACCGCGGGATGACACGCCCCGCACCGCAGGCGGCAAGCCCCGCACCGCAGGACACGCCCCGCACCGCGGGATGACACGCCCCGCACCGCAGGCGGCAAGCCCCGCACCGCGGACGAGGTGGCACACCCACCACCGGGCCCTGCGCTGCGACGCTGGCGGCGCCGACGCTGGCGGCTCCGCCCGCCCTGCCCGCCTGTGCCTGCCCATCGCTGCGGCTGGGAGACTGTGCGCATGCGGATAGTGGTACCGGCCGGCGGGGTTGGCGCGGCACGTTTCCTGCGCGGCCTCCGGGCGGCCGCTCCGGACGCCCACATCACCGTCATTGGCAACACCGGCGACGACATCACCCTGTTCGGGCTGCGCATCTGTC
This sequence comes from uncultured Actinomycetota bacterium, assembly GCA_963820395.1. Classification (GTDB taxonomy): domain Bacteria; phylum Actinomycetota; class Actinomycetes; order Streptosporangiales; family Streptosporangiaceae; genus DATFVJ01. The sequence goes on from CAWGAE010000022.1 coordinate 97,313, forward strand.
CGGACCTCGACACCGTCATGTACACCCTCGGCGGCGGTATCAACGCGGAGCAGGGCTGGGGCAGGTCAGCCGAGACCTTCTCCATCCGCGAGGAACTCGCCGCTTACCAGGCGCAGCCACTCTGGTTCACCCTCGGCGACCGCGACTTCGCCACCCATATCGTGCGGACCGAACTGCTCGGCTCGGGCCAGCCGCTCTCGGCGGTGACCGCGGCCCTGTGCGAGCGGTGGCAACCCGGAGTCACCTTGCTGCCGATGACCGACGACCGGGTGGAAACCCATGTCGTGATCGACGAAGCGAACGCCCGGGCGGCCGGCCTGCCCGATCACCCGGGCCAGCGAAACCAGCCGGGCGAGCACGGCGAGCAGGGCTGCCGCACGATCCACTTCCAAGAATGGTGGGTGCGCCATGGTGCGCGGATCCCCGCCGCCGACATCATCGCGCTGGGTGCGGCCGGCGCCGTCCCCGCACCCGGTGTGCTGGATGCGATCGCGGCCGCTGATGTCGTGCTGCTGCCACCATCCAACCCGGTAGTGAGCATCGGCACCATCCTGCGGATACCGGGCATCCGCGACGCCCTCGAGCGCAAGACGGTGGTCGGGGTCTCCCCCATTATCGGCGACGCGCCGGTGCGTGGAATGGCCGACGCGTGCCTCGCCGCGATCGGCGTACCGGCCAGTGCCGCGGCCGTTGCGGCATGGTACGGCCCCAGGCTCCTGAACGGATGGCTCGTGGATGACGCGGACAAGTCAGCAGCCGACGACCGCGAACTCCGGGGAATCGCCGTCCGGGCCCGCCCGCTGTATATGTACGATCTACCCGCAACCGCCCAGATCGTAATGGAATGCCTGGATCTCGCCGCCGCACTCGGCACCGGGCCCGCGACATGACCCGCGAGAGCACCGGCGACATGAGCGGGATCACGCCAGGCGGGGTGAACGGCCTCAGCCTTACGGCGATCACCGGGCTCCCCGAGATCGCCGCGGGTGACGACCTCGCGGCGCTGATCGCGGATGCCGCCCCCGGACTGATTGATGGCGACATTCTGGCCGTCACCTCGAAGGTCGTGAGCAAGGCCGAGGGCAGGGTCCTGCGCGCCGCGGAGCGCTCCGCGGCGGGCATCGCGAGCCTGCGGAATGCAGCGATCGAGAAAGAAACCGTGCGGGTCGTCGCGGACCGGGGCGCCGCGCGCATCGTGGAGACCCGTCACGGGCTCGTGCTCGCCGCCGCGGGCGTGGACACCTCCAACAGCGAGCCAGGAACGGTCGTGCTCCTGCCCGAGGATCCGGACGCATCCGCCCGTGCACTGCGCGCGGTGCTGGCCGACCGGTGCGGTGTACGGATCGGCGTCATCATCACCGACACGTTGGGCCGTCCCTGGCGGGTTGGCCAGACCGACACCGCGATCGGGCTGGCGGGAATGGCACCCGTGCTCGACCACCGCGGCCAGACCGACTCCTACGGTAACCCGCTCGAGGTCACCTTGCGCGCGGTGGCCGATGAGATCGCAGCCGCCAGCGACCTGGTCAAGGGCAAGCTCGCCAACACGCCGGTGGCGATCGTGCGCGGCCTGGCGGATCTGGTCACCGAAGAGGATGGGCCAGGCGCGGCGGCGCTCATCCGTCGGCCAGGCGAGGACATGTTCCGGTTCGGGGCGCGCGACGTCCTCTTCGCCCGGCGGACGGTGCGGGACTTCACCGGCGATCCGGTCGACGACGAGGCGGTCAACCGCGGCGTGCTCGCGGCGTTCGCCGCGCCCGCGCCGCACCATTCGGTGCCGTGGCGGTTCGCGATCGCCTCATCTGCGCAGGCGCGTACCGGACTGCTCGACGCCATGCGCGAGGCGTGGACCGCGGACCTGCGCGGCGACGGCTTCACCGAGGATCAGATCGAACGCAGGACGGCGCGGGGTGAACCGCTGCGCCGTGCGCCGCTACTCATCGTGCCATGCCTGGTCGCCGACGCGGCACACGCATACCCGGACCCGCGCAGGCAGCGGGCAGAACGGGAGATGTTCCTCGTATCGATGGGCGCAGGGGTGCAGAACCTGCTTGTCGCGCTCGCGGTCGAAGGGCTCGGCTCATGCTGGGTGTCGAGCAGCATGTTCTGCCCGGACGTCGCCCGCAAGGCGCTTGGCCTTCCCGGCGATTGGGAGCCGATGGGCGTCGTCGGCGTCGGCCATCCCGCGGCCACGCCCCAGCCGCGCCCCGATCGCGACATCGACGGGCTCATAATCCGCCGTTGAACCGTTGACCACCGTTGAACCGTTGAGCCGTTGAGCCGTTGAGCCGTTGAGCCGTTGAGCCGTTGAGCCGTTGAGCAAGCCACAAAAAGGCGCGACGCGCCTGCGCGCCCACGCCCGCATATTGGGCGACTGGTGGCACGACTGGAGCGGGTCAGCCCGCGATGACGGGGAGCTTGCGGCGGACAGCGTCGCAGACTCCGTCGCTGGCACGCGCGGCAGCGACGCGCTCGGCCGCCGCCTCGCCGTACGTAGTGGTGCGCTGCCGCAGTGGGCGGCCGAGCGGTGCCACGATGGAGGCGAGGTCACTGATCGTCTTGTACGAGCCATTGGCTGACCCGGCCATCCGGCTGATCGTCTCCTCCATCAGCGTGCCACCCAGGTCGTTGACGCCGCCGCCGAGTACGTCGCGGCACAGGTCATCACCGAGCTTGACCCACGAGCACTGGATGTTCGCGATCGCGCCGTGCAGGAGCAGTCGCGACACGGCGTGCACCGCGCGGTTCTCCCGCCTCGTCGGCCCAGGGCGGGCCAGGCCCGCCAGATAGATGGGCGCGTTCGCGTGCACGAACGGCAGCAGCACGAACTCGGTGAAACCACCGGTACGGTCCTGGATGCCCCGGATCACGCGCAGGTGCGCCACCCAGTGTGCCGGGGAGTCGACGTGCCCGTACATCATCGTGGCAGAGGTCGGAATTCCCAGTCCATGGGCTGTCGTGATCACGTCGATCCAGGCCGATGCCGGGAGCTTTCCCTTGGTAAGCACCCAGCGCACATCGTCGTCGAGGATCTCCGCGGCGGTTCCGGGCATCGAATTGACCCCGGCATCGCGGGCGGCCGCGAGCCATTCCCTGATCGGCATGCCGGTTCGTGACACGCCGTTCATGACCTCCATCGGCGAAAAGGCGTGTACGTGCATGTCCGGGCAGCGTCGCTTCACCTCGGCCGCGAGGTCGAAGTATGCGGTGCCCGGCAGGTCCGGGTGAATGCCGCCCTGCATGCATACCTCGGTCGCGCCCGCCGCCCATGCCTCGACGGCCCGGTCCCCCACCTGCTCAAGGGACAGCGTGTAGGCATCGGCGTCGGTGCGGCGCTGCGCGAAAGCGCAGAAGCGGCAGCCCGTGTAGCAGACATTGGTGAAGTTGATGTTGCGAGTGACGACATACGTCACCTCGTCGCCCGCGGTGTCGCGGCGGACGTCATCGGCGAGCGTCGTCAGCGCCTCGAGTTCTGGGCCGTCCGCGTCGAGCAGCGCGAGCGCCTCCGCGTCGGTAAGGGCCGCCGGGTCTGTTCCAGCGTGCCTGAGGGCGGCAACCACCTCAGCATCCATCCGGCCGCGCGGGCTGGCCCCGGGCTTGATGCGTGCGCCCACTTCGGCCCAGTCGCCGTAGACCTCGCCGAAGTCGCTGCGGCGATCGTCGGACCTGCCGGTGGTATCGATCGTGACATGCAGGTCGGTGCGGCCGCCCTGCTCCCATCCCCCGTGCTGGCCCCAGCCGCCGTCAGGTTCCTGCCAGGGCAGGCCGCGCGGCACGGCTCCGGCGTCGGCGAGCCCGGTCGCCGGATCCGCCAGCGCGGCGACGTGGCCGGCCAGGCGCGGATCAAGCCACGGCTCACCGAGGTAGCCCGGATAGATCGTCAGCCGCTCGGCGAGCGTGTATCCCGCGGCAGCCGTCAGGGATGCTAGCTCGTCGATCTGTGGCCACGGGCGTTCCGGGTTGACGTGGTCGGGGGTGAGCGGCGACACCCCGCCCCAGTCGTCGATGCCGGCCCGAAGGATCAGGCTGTGCTGATCATCGACCAGGTTCGGCGGCGCCTGCACACGCGCCTTCGGGCCGAGCACAAGCCGGGTGACCGCGATCGCCGCAGCCAGATCCGCAAGCTCGGCATCGGGCACATCCCGCATCTTGGTGTCCGGCTTGGCACGGAAGTTCTGCACGATTACTTCCTGGATGCCGCCGTACTCGCGGGCGATCCGCCGGATCGTGAAGATCGAATCGGCGCGCTCGGCCGCGGTCTCCCCGATGCCGATGAGAATGCCCGTGGTGAACGGCACGCTGCTGCGTCCGGCGTCCTCGAGCACCCGCACGCGAACCGCGGGATCCTTGTCCGGGCTGCCGAAGTGCGGGCCACCACGCTCGGTGTAGAGACGGGCCGCGGTGGTCTCGAGCATCATTCCCATGGATGGCGCGACCGGCTTGAGCCGCTGGAAGTCCTGCCAGCTCAGCACGCCGGGATTCAGGTGCGGCAGCAACCCGGTCTCCTCGAGCACGCGGATGGCCATCGCCCGCACGTACGACAGCGTGTCGTCATAGCCGTGCGCGTCAAGCCACTCGCGTGCCTGCCGCCAGCGGTCCTCGGGGCGGTCGCCGAGGGTGAAAAGCGCTTCCTTGCAGCCGAGGGCGGCGCCCTGCCGCGCGATGTCGAGCACCTCGTCAGGGGACAGGTAAGGGCTGGTTAGACGGTGCGGAACCGTGACGAAGGTGCAGTAACCGCAGCGATCCCTGCACAGGCGGGTGAGCGGGATGAAGACCTTTCTGGAGTAGGTGATCACGCGTTCGCGGCCGACCGCCGCGAGGCCCGCGTCACGTGTGCGGGACGCGTGCACCAGCAACTGTTCCAGGTCGGCATCGCGGGCGTGCAGCAGCACCGTGGCCTCGGACTGGTCGATCGGTCTGCCGTCCCTTGCCCGGGCGAGCGCCCTGCGCATCGCGGTGGCGGTGGGGCGATCCTCGGAAAGGCCCATGTCCGCACCTTACGCGGAGGCGAGGTCAATGGGACCCGCGCCCTGCGCGCGGCTGCCACTTCCCCGGTGCGGTCGCCGCGGGCCGGGCGCGGCCGGGCCGTAGCGCGTCAGCATCCGCGACCGGGATGTCCAAGGCAGTGGAGCCTGACCGGTGCGAGTCAGCGCCATCAGCGGCGGCACAGCGTCATCGGGCACAGCGTCATCGGGCACAGCGTCATCGGGCACAGCGTCATCGGGCACAGCGTCATCGGGCACAGCGTCATCGCGGCACTCGGTGTCATCGGGCACTCGGTGGCTGCTCAGGCGTCTGTCGAGAACCGGACCGTCCCCGGCCCAAGCTTCGCTTGTGGCCAGATCCTGATGCCGTGCCGTAGCTCGTTCCCCGCTCCGATCATGACTTCACCGCCGACGAACGCGCCATCCAGCACGGTACCCTCGCCGATGCGGACGCCACGGCCGAGGATGCAGCGCTCGACGCTAGCGCCGGGCGCCACCGTGACCTCTTCGAAAAGCACGCTCCCGTGGACGCGCGCACCAGGCGCGATGACCGAGCCTGCGCCGATCACGGTACCGCCGGAAAGATCCGCCGCCGGATCAACCGCCGACCCGGGCAGCACGAGCGCGTCGCCGCAGGGCCCTGGCATCGCCGGGGAGGACACCCTGCCGAGCACCAGATCGCAGGAGGCACGGACGAACGCTTCCGGCGTGCCGACATCCAGCCAGTATGCGGTGTCCGTGAAGCCGAGGACGGGCTCGCCCGCCGCGATGAGCCCGGGAAAGGTCTCGCGCTCGACCGAGACAACGCGGCCAGCGGGGATCCGTTCGATGGCCCGCCGCTTGAATACGTAACACCCGGCGTTGATCCGGTTCGTGACCGGCGCGGATGCCTTCTCGAGGAAGGCGGTGACCCGGCCGGCGCTGTCGGTCGGCACGCAGCCGAAGCTGGACGGATCGTCGACCTCCACCAGATGCAGCGTCACCGCGGCGTCGGCGGCACGATGCAGGTCAAGCTGTGCGGCGATGTCGTGGCCCGAAAGGACGTCCCCGTTGAGCACGAGCACGGGGTCATCAGGTCTGCCGGTCAGCCGGCTGGCCGCGTTCCTGATGCCGCCGCCGGTGCCAAGCGGCGAATCCTCCATGACGTAGTCGAGTTCCAGGCCCAATGAGGCGCCGTCGCCCAGCGCGGCCTCGAACATGTCCGCGCGGTAGGAGGTGGCGAGAACCGCGCGTACGACTCCGCTTGCCGCCGCACGGGCGAGCTGATGGGCGAGGAACGGCACTCCCGCGGCCGGGAGCAGCGGTTTCGGGGTCAAAATCGTCATCGGACGCAACCTGGTGCCCTGGCCGCCCACGAGCACGATCGCCTCGACGGGTTCCATGAGCGGACGCTACCAGGCCGGATACGCCGGGAGGGCGGATAACGCTCAACCACGCCGAGATGCGACCCGTTGCCTGGGTTTTTCCTGCCCGGGAGGGCGGCCGGGCAAGTGGCCCCGCCTCGGCGGATCAGGGCACTTGCTGCTCGGCCGCCCGCTGGTAGGAAGCCAGGTGAGCCTCGGCCGAGGCTTCCCAGGTGAATTCCTGCGACCGCGCGTAGCCCGCGTCACCGAGCGCCTGCCGACGCGCCGGATCGTCGAGCAGCGCCCGCAGCCCCGCGCGGATACTGTCGGCATCCCGCTCGGTGTATGCGACCGCGTCACCGCCGACCTCCGGCAGCGACGTGCAGTGCGTCGTCAGCACCGGCGCGCCGCACGCCATTGCCTCGAGCACAGGCAGCCCGAACCCCTCACCGCGGCTCGGGAACGCGACCACCATCGCGCCGCCGAGGAATCCGGGCAGATCGGAGAACCGAAGATAGCCGGGGCGTATCAGGCGCAGGCGCGGCGGCGCCGCAGCCACCGCGACATCGACCTCCTCGCTCCAGCCGCAGCCACCGGCTAGCACGAGCGCCGGCGGCTCTGACATGTCGGCGGCGGCGGCGGACCAGCCTTTGATCAGGGCGGGCACGTTCTTGCGCGGCTCCAGCGTGCCGAGAAACGCGACATATGGCTTGCCGTGCAGGCCGAGCCGGTCGGAGACATGGCTGAGCTCCGCCGGATTTGGCCGGTGGAAAAGCTTGTGGTCCACGCCGTGGTAGGCAACGTCGATCCGGGTCGGGTCCGCACCGAGGACTCGGACAAGCTCATCCCTGGTCGCCTTCGACGGGACCAGCAGCCGGGTCGCCCGGCGCACGGCGGTGCGGATGGCGGACTTGAAAAAGGTGGCTGTGACGGCGGTGTGCAGTTCGGGGTCGGTGAAGTACGTGAGATCGTGCACTGTCACCACGCACGGCACCCCTGGGCGCTGCGGGATCGAATAGTAGGGCGCGTGGATGACGTCCGCATCCACCTGCTGTGCGACAAGCGGCAAGCCGGTCTGCTCCCAGGCCAGCCTGGCCGCGCGATGCGCGATGGCGGTGGGGCCCGCGACGACCCGCGCATCCGGCGCCAGCCGCGCATACCGCTCTTCGTCCGCGCGCTGGCACGCAACGGCCAGGTCCGCGTCCGCGGACACAAGCGCGGCGATCAGCCCATCGACGTACCGTCCGAGCGCGCCGCGGTCGGCGGGCACGGCAGTCGCGTCAACAAGCACCCGAGGCGCCACGACCGATCTCGCTCCTCTCTTGGGTGGACCCAGTGGTGGGCAGACCCAGTGGGCCGGTCAGGGATAAGCGGGTGAGCCACCCAGGAAACCGGTGCGCTGAGCCAGCGGCCAGCAGGCTAAGCCGGGAGACCGGCGAACTCGATCAGCAATACCGATTGGCCGGTGCTCCCAAGACGAGCGTACGCCGGTTGGTGGGCCGGATGGACCCGATGCAGCAGCATGAGGGCCGGGTGTCGCCAGCTGTGATGACGAATTCACTGGACCGGCCGGCGCGCACGTAGCAGGACGATGCTCCCGAGTTCGCGGCCAGCCCACCGATCGCTCACCGCGACCAGCGGAATCAGCGCGGCCGCGGCGTTGAAACCTACCCGGCCGCCGTGCGCCGACAGGCCAAGGTACAACCGCTCGGACCACCTGGCACGGAACTGGTAGGCATGCTCCACCACCTCAAGCCCGCGGGCCCGCAGCAGCCGGGTCAATGTCTCGTGTGTGTAGGTGCGCTTGACCTGGTAGCGCGCACAGTGCGCGCGGTACAGATCCGGCCACTGCGCGGCGCGAGTGAGCGCATCCGCCGACATGACCAGCTCACCACCCGGACGCAGCACCCGCGCCATCTCGTCGAGCGCGCGGTCGCCGTCGTCGAAATGCTCGATCGCGCAGATCGACATCACCCGGTCAACAGAGCCGTCCGCGAAGGGCAGCCGCAGCGCGTCCGCCTCGACAAGAGCCGGGGCACCGGTCAAGTCGCGGCCACGCACCATCTTCGCGCGGGCCAGGTCGATGGACACCGCGCGTGCGCCGCGCCGCGCCGCCTGGCCTGCCCAGTAACCGTCGCCGCCCGCCACGTCGAGCACGCGCAACCCGCGCAGGTCGCCGCCGAGCCAGCGCAGCAGCGCGCCCGCCTCACGGTAGCGGCAGACATGCACCTGATGGCCGGCGAAGGCGAGGGCATCCGCGAGTCGCATCGTTACCCCGTGGCGGACCGCGACGGAGCTGGCGATGGCGACGGCGCTGGTTTGGCCGTCTGCTGCGCGGCCTTGCTCGCTGCGTCGAGCGCCTGCTTCACCTGCTGCATGTCCTGGCCGTAGGTCGCGAAATCGCCATTCTTCAGCGCCGCCTGCGCGTTCCTGTAGTCGGTCTCAGCCTGGGTCAGGTACGACCGCACGGTGGCGCTGACCTGGCCCGTCTGGCTGGTCCCGCTGGCCGGCGAGGAGATCCCGGTCTGGCTGGACACGCCCGTGAAGATCTGACTCAGCGCGTCCTGGAGGCTGTCCGCGTACCCGGGCTTGCCGTTGTAGGAGACGAAGACACGCTGCACAGTCGGGTACGAGCCGGCCGCGCTGCCGCCGGTCGCCTGGATGTACACCGGCTCGATGTAGAGCAGCGCGCCGCCGACCGGCAACACGATCAGATTGCCGGTGATAACCATGGAGCCGCCCTGCCGGTAGAGAGCGAGCTCGCGTGATGCGGTCGGATCCGACTCGAAGGTGTTCTGCACCTGTTCCGGTCCGGGAATCGCCGTGTCCCGCGGTACCTCAAGGAGCTGGATCGTGCCGTAGGACGGGCTCAGTGGGTTGGAGTCCACTCCCATGTACGCGGACAGGTTGCTGCGGCCCTTGGCCACGAACGACGTGGTCAGCGAGAACTCAGGGGCGGCGTAGCCCGGCATCGTCATCGTCAGGTAGTAGGGCGGCTGCGATCCACCCTGGCTGGTCGTCGGATCGGTGGGGACGGCCCAGAAGTCCTGGCCGCCGTAGAAGGCCTGCGCCTGCTGGACGTGGTAGCGGGCCAGGAGCTGCCGCTGCACCTTGAACAGGTCCTGCGGGTAACGTACGTGCGGCAGCAGATCCGCGGGGATCGCGCTACGCGGCTTGATGATGCCGGGGAAGGCCTTCATCCAGGTGCGCAGCACCGGATCCGAGGAGTCCCACTGGTAGAGGGTCACCGCGCCGGTGTAGGCATTCACCACTGCTTTGACCGAGTTGCGGATGTAGTTGACCTGGTCGCCCGACTGCTCGACGGGCGGCGCCGTGCCGATCGAGTCCGCGGTCGCGCCGTCCAGGCCCACCCGTTCCGAGTACGGGTACAGGTCGGTCGTGGTGTAGCCGTCCACCACCCAGTCGACGTTGCCGCCCGAGATGACCGGGTACGGGTCGCCGTCGAGAGTAAGGAAGGGCGCGACCTTGGCCACCCGCGACAGCGGATCCCTTACGTACAAGATCCTGGACTGGTCGTTGATCGCGCCGGAGAGCAGGATGTTGAGCTGGTGGAGCTTGACCGTGTAGAGCAGCCGGTTGAAGAACGAGCCGATGGCAACTCCCCCGCCGCCCTGATAGGTGCTGTTCTGCTGGCCGGAATTGCTCTGGTTCGGATAGTCGAGCTCCTGCGGCGCCCGGCCCGGGGGCGCTCCCACGATCACGTAGTTCGTCTCCTGTGGGCCGAAATACACGCGGGGCTGGAAGGTGGGGAGGTCGCCCGTGGACGGTATGTCGCTCTCCACGAAATCGGGGGCTCCCCCGCTGCCGACCGCGTTCGCGGAGGCCGCCACGAAGCCGAACCCGTGCGTGTAGACCAGGTGCTGGGTGACCCAGTTGCTCTGGCCGGCCGGCGGCCCGGCATTTCGCGGACCGCCACCACCGTGTCCTGCGGGGTCGGACCAGCACCAGGCAGTGGGTAGCGGTCCATGTCGAGCAGACCGGGGAACTTGTAGTACCCCTTGATCTGCTGGAGCTGCTGGAAAGCCGGTGACACGACAGCCGGGTCGATCAGCCGCGTCCCCGGAAGCGAACTGGCGTCCGCGGCGAGCTGCGCGTTGGTCGCGTCCGGGGTCGCCGCGTAAGGACCCTCCTGGACATGGGCGACACCGTAAGCCTGCCGGGTATTGCCGATCTCCCGTTGGATGTACGGCGCCTCCTTGGCGAGCTCGTTCGGCTTGACATCGAACTGCTGGATGATCGCCGGGTAAACACCGCCCACCAGGATCGCCGACAGCACCAGCAGGCCGAACCCCACGGCGGGGAGCATCACGCTGCGCCGCAATGCGCCCGCGAAGAACAGCAGGGCGCAGACGACCGCGATCACCGCGAGAATCGTCTTCGCCGGGAGCACCGCGTTCACATCCGTGTACGACGCGCCGGTGGTGACGGTGCCGCGCTGCGAGAAGTTGAGGCCGTACCGATCGAACCAGTACGAAACCGCCTTGAGTAGCACAAAGATTCCGAGCAGCACGAACAGGTGGGCGCGGGCGGCCGCGCTGGCACGGCCGTCCGGTCCCTGCACGCGCAGCCCGCCGTACAGGTAGTGGATGGCGGCCGCGGCCAGCACCGACAGCACCACCGCGGTGAAAGCGAACCCGAGCAGGAACCTGATGAACGGGTAGGTGAATACGAAGAACGAGATGTCCAGATGGAACTGGGGGTCCTTCGTGCCAAACGATGTCTGGTTCACGAACATGAGCCAGGTACGCCAGGCACCCGCCGCTGATAGCCCGGCCAGCAGCCCGAGCAGGCCGAGACCGATTCCCGTGATCAGCTTGCGATGCGGGTCGATCACCGCCCGATACCGCTCCAGCCCCTCCTGCTCCGGCGACACCGGACGGTAGGCCGGGCGAAGCCGGTACGCGAGGAAGACGTTGACGCCCACCGCCGCCGCCATCAGGGCCCCGCCGAGGAAGAACAGCACCAGCCTGACCCCGATGACCCCGGTGAACACCGAACCGTAGTGAACGGAGCTGAACCACAGGTAATCGGTCCAGATGCCAGCGAACACCATAAACAGCACGATGACCGCGACGATGATCACCAGCGCCGGGATCAGGTACCGCGGTCGGCGCGGAAGCCGCACCGGCCGGGAACGACCCGGAGAACGGAAGGTCACGCCTCCCCCCTCACGTCACAATCACTTCAGACGCCGACCCTGCGGTCGATGACCGTGGCGCCGTCGGCGCCCGGCGGATACGGACTGCGCCCAGGGCCGTCAGATGGATTCCTGGCCTGCCTCGCGACGACCAAGACCCACGGAACATCCCTTGCGGTCCCCGCACACACTAATCCCACTTGACGGCAACTTACCGGGACCGCGTCCGGTTCCAAGGGCGACGCACGCGAGCGGCCCGCAGCGCGGACGCCCACGGCGGCAGCAGCGGCTAACACGACGGCACCGGCCTTGCCCGCGTTGATCGCCTGCAGGTCCTGCACCGCCTGGCCGAGCGTGCTCACCTTCACGATGCGCAGCCCGGGCGGCACTGAGCCACGCACGTCCGGGCAGTTGCTCGCCGGTGCCAGGAAGATCGTGGCGCCTTGGTTGCGAGCGCCCACCATCTTCTGCTGAATGCCGCCGATCGCGGACACGTTCCCCTTCGCGTCGATCTCCCCGGTACCCGCGATGAACCTGCCAGCCGCCAGGTCGTCCGGGGACAGCTTGTCGACCAGGCCGAGCGCGAACATCATTCCCGCGCTCGGGCCGCCGATGTCGCCGACCCTGATCTGCACTGGGAACGGAAACTTGAACTGCTCGCTGACGACGATCCCGACCGCCGGCTGCCCGTGCGCCGATTTTGTCACTAGCCGGACGGTCCGGACCTGTCCGTTCCTTGACACGGTGAGCTCAACCGGCGCGCCCGGGTGATGGGCGCGGATCAGGCTCGCCGCCCGGTCCGCCGATGAAACCGGGGTGCCGTCGACCGCCGTGATCACGTCACCGGCGTGGAGCACGGAGGAGGCGGGCATGCCCGGCACGGTCGCGGCGACGGTCACGACCGTGGTGAACCCGATCTTGAGCTCATTCAGCGCCGCCGCTGTCGCCAGCTCCTGCGAGTCTGTCATCTCCTGGACGTTCTGCTGCTGAACCTGCTGCACGTTCGTGCTGGTGCCGAACAGCTTCCTCCTGCGGCACGACCGCGTCGTGCGGTGACAGCCAGGCGCTGAGCGCCGTGATAGAGGTCTATCTCATCCCCTGGGCCACCCTGGAAACTGACCGTCACCAGATTGAGGTGACCAGCCGTCGGATAGACCTTGTGGCCGCTGACCGTGATCAGCGGCTTCCCGTTCTCCGTGCCGAGCGTGTTGAACGTCGGGCCCGGGCTCAGCACCACGTAAGGAACGGGCAGCACGGCACCGGCCAGAGCCAAGACGGCTGCGCCGATCCCGGCGACAAGCAGCGTCAGGGCGCGTCGCGACATGCACGGAAGACTATAGCCACCGTCACTTGGTGCCAGTCATGCACTGCCGACCCACTCGCTGCTCCCGTCCTCGAAGTGCTGGTGCTTCCAGATCGGGACAGCGGCCTTCAGCTCGTCAATCAGCGCACCGCAGGCGGCGAACGCCTCCGCGCGGTGCGGGCATGACACGGCGACCACCACGGCGAGGTCGCCGATGGCGAGCTCGCCGACGCGGTGAACGGCCGCGAGCGCGAGCGCGCCGGACTCCGCCGCCACCTTCTCTGCCACCCGGCGCAGCTCGCCGGTCGCCGATTCGTGCGCCGTGTACGACAGCCGAGTCACATTGCGGCCATGATCATGGTCCCGGACCTGCCCGGTGAACAGCACCGTGCCGCCGGCTGCCTGATCGGCGACGGCGGCGAGCACCTCGTCAACCGACAGCGGCTCGGCGCTTATCCCGATCAACCGGACGACTCCCACGCTGCACACGGTACCGGCCCGAAGCCGGCAGGCCGACCCACGGCCCATGCCTAACGGCTGCCGCGTGGCGCGCCGCTTGCCAAGCAGGCGCTGGTTTTGAGCCGTTCCCCCACGGCGGCGCAGCCGTGGCGGCTGACGCGCTCATGTTGTCCACAGCAGCCCGCTCACCCCTGCCGACCGGCTTGACAACCTGCCAAAATCACAAGTAGGGCAACGCCCCCAGGGCGGGTGGGTCGTGATGCGGATGTACAGGCGGAAGGGCCGGTCAGCTGCCGCGCCGCCGGCGGCGGGCACGGCGGACGATCGCGGCAGTACCGATCACCGCCACGGTCGCGCCCGCCGCACCCGCCGCGGTAATCGTCGCCTCCTTGCGCGCGAGCCGCCTGCCAGCCACCGCATGATGCCCGGCACGCTGCGCGAGCAGCACGGCAAGCGCGGTCTCGTTGTCGTATGCGGGCCGCCAGCCCGCGGCCCGAAGCATCGCGCAGTCCACCACCCACGGGTAGACGACGTAGCGCAGGTCGGTAGCGGGCGCCGGCGTTATCCCCGCCCGGTGCAGACGCTGGACCGTGCCGAAGGTGAAACCCGCGGGCAGCTCGATCCGGCGCAACCCGCTCAGCTCCTCCACCCGGTCCTGATCCAGCCAGCCGTCGGAGCCGACCGCGAAGTCGCCGGTGACCTCGCCGGTGACCGCGAGCTCGAGCGCGGAGACGAGATCGTCGATATGGCAGAACTGCCAGCAGGTGGCGCAGCCCTTCACAGTGAGCAGCCGTGGCGCCTCGAAATGCCTGGTGACCAACGTATCCACATCGTCACCGACAAGGGCGGCCGGGCGCACCACGGTGACCTGCATGCTGGGATAGGTGCGGGGCGCCCGCCGCGCCAGGTGCTCGATCTCCAGCAGGTCACCGGCGATGCTGGTGTCCGGATCGGCCGCCAGCGGCGCCGACTCGGGGAGCGGGACTGGGTTATCCGAGCTGGCGCCGTACACCATCGCGCTCGTCACGAGCACCACCCGGCCCACACCCTCCGCCGCGGCAGCGGTGAGCACGGTCTGCACGCCGCGTACGTTGAACGCCCGGCGCAGTTTGTCATCTGAGTCCGGCGCGAGATCGAGGTCGGTGTGCACCACCACGTCCACGCCAGTCAGCCGACCAGCAAGTACGGGGTCGCGCACGTCCACTACGCGCCAGACAACCCCGGTCGCCTCCCCACGGTGGTCGTCGATCGCCACCACCTTCTTGACCTGGCGGGACGAGGCCAGCCTGGCCGCAAGCGCATGGCCGACGCCCTGGGCCGCGCCAGTCACCGCCACCACTGGGCCAGGACCGCGTGCCGCGCGGCGGTCACGGCTCCGCGCCGCCTGCGCAGGCTGCGGGGTAGCCGGTACCGTGGCACGCGGCGCCGAAGGACTAGTGCCCCGCCTGCCGCTGCGCCGTGGGCGAACCTGCCCGCTAGAGGTGCTCACCCTGTTTCGCTCCCGGGATAACGTGACTAGCACAGTTAACATGACCCTTCCATCCTGCCTGAGAGGTCACACGGATGGGTGACAGCCCTTTCGGGTTCAGCCTGCCTGGCGAGCCCGACGACGAGTCAGGTGGCAGTCAATCCAGCGGTTCGGGTCCGGGCGGTTCGGGTCCGGGCGGTTCGGGCCCGGGCGGTTCGGGCCCGGGCGGTTCGGGCCCGGGCGGCATGCGCGGCCAGCCCGGGCCACCGGACCCGATGGCGATGTTCGGCAACCCGCAGCAGTTCGCTGACGCGCTAAGGCAATTCGCCGACCTGATGTCCTGGCAGGGTGGGCCGGTAAACTGGGACCTCGCCAAGAACGTGGCACGGCACACCGTCGCCGCGCAGGGCGACGCGAGCATACTCGCGCCGCAGTCCGACGACGTTGTCGGAGACGCTCAGGCTCGCCGACCTATGGCTCGACGACGTCACCACGTTCCCTTCGGGCGTGCTCGCCTGCAAAGCGTGGAGTCGCTCCGAATGGGTCGAGGCAACCCTCCCCGTCTGGTCCAAGCTCTGCGACCCCATCGCCGCCAAGGCGGTCGAGACGATGAGCGGAGCGCTGACCGCGGGAACCGATGCCCTCGGGGCGGAGACGCTCGGCGGCGATTTCGGTGACGCCGGTGCTGTGCCGGACGATCTCCGCGCGCAATTGCACGCAATGGCCGGGCCCATGATGGGCCTGGTGCGCCAGATCGGCGGCCTCGTGGTCGCCAGCCAGACGGGCCAGGCGGTCGGTGCGCTCGCGCTCGAGGTCGTGAGCTCCACCGACGTCGGTCTGCCGGTCGGCCCCGAGGGCACCGCCGCACTGATCCCCGCTAACGTCGCGGCGTTCGGCTCGGGTCTGTCGGTGCCGGACGGCGAGGTCAGGCTCTTTCACGCGCTCCGCGAGGCGGCACATCACCGGCTCTTCGCCCACGTTCCCTGGCTGCGGTCCCATCTGTTCGGTGCGGTCGAGGAATACGCCAAGGGCATCACCGTGGATACCTCGCAGCTGCAGCAGTCGCTGATGCAGATCGACCTCACCAATCCGGAGGCGCTGCAGGAGGCGATGACAGGTGGCACGTTCCTGCGCCCAGAGGAGACGCCCAGGCAGAAGGCGGCGCTCGCCCGTCTCGAAACCGCGCTCGCGCTCGTCGAGGGATGGGTTGCCACGGTGGTGGAGGACGCCGCCGGCCAGCGATTGCCCGCGTCCGCCGCACTCGCCGAGGCAGTGCGCCGCCGCCGCGCGACCGGCGGCCCGGCCGAGCGCACTTTTGCCACCCTGGTCGGCCTGGAACTACGGCCACGCAGGCTCCGTGAGGCAGCGGCCATCTGGCGCGGGCTCACCGAGGAACGCGGCGCGGCGGGCCGGGATGCCGTATGGACCCATCCCGATCTGCTACCGGATCCCGACGACTTCGACGACCCCGATGGTTTCGTCCGCGGGCGGGGCGAACTCGACATCTCTGGACTTGAAGGCGAGCAGATCGAACCCCTGGCGGACGGCGTCACGGGACGCGAGATACCTCCGAGGCCGCCTGGTGGCCCCGGTGCTGCTGATAGTGGCGGTGACGCAGGTACGGATGGCGCGCCCGGCAACGAGCCACCTGCTAACGGGTGAGCCTGCACGCGGATGCCGTTAAGGTCCTGGCGGGGTGGACACCGCCGGACGACGAGCAGCAGACGCTCCGCGACCTTTACCTCGTCCACCTGCGCGCGCATTCAGACGGCCTATCCCGGGACTGCCGGCCCGGGCACATTACGGCGAGCACGGCCGTTCTCGACGCGGCGCGTTCGCGCGTCCTGCTTACCCTCCACCGCAAGATCGGCCGATGGCTCCAGCTGGGCGGGCACTTCGAGCCGGGGGACGCCACGCTCGCCGCCGCGGCGCTGCGTGAAGCTACCGAGGAGTCCGGGATATCGGACCTCGCCCTGCTGGCAGGTCCGGTCAACCTTGACCGGCATGCCGTCCCGTGCGGCCTTGCCGCCCGCCAGGCCGACCCGCCGCCCGCAGTGTCCGCAGTATCGCCAGCGGCGGCGGCGCGGTGGCGCCCACTGGGCGGCGCGAGTTGTGCGCCAGCCAGCGCACCGGCGGTGGCGGGACCGGCTGACCCCGGCCGCACCGCACCCGGCGCAAGGCCACCCGGGCCCGCGATTGCAGTGCCTGGCGCAAAGGCATTTGCGGTGCCCGGCGCAAGGCCACCCGGCGCAAGACCACTCGGACCCGGGACACCCGGGGCAACGGCACCCGGGCCAACTGCACCTGGGGCGACGGGCGCCGGACTCGGAGTACCCGTGGCACCCTTGGCGCCAGAGACGGCTGGACCCGCGGGCTGGACATGGCACCTGGATGTGCAGTTCGTAGCTATCTCGCCGCCCGGCGCACGTCCAGTCTGCGGGGACGAGTCGGATGATCTCCGGTGGTGGCCGGTCGACTCGCTGCCTTCTTCCGCCGATGAAGCGGTACGCAGGCTGGTCGCCCGCGCATGCGCCCTTAGCCGCTGATCGCGCCGAATAATGCTGATGACGCCGAACACGGCCATAACGATGACCGCGAGGCGGGCTATCAGCCTTACCGGCACTACCCGCACCAAGCCGCGGCCACCGAGAATGGCCGCGGCCGCCGCCGCCCAAAGTGCAAGCACCGCTCCCACCAGAACGGCCACTGGGTCATGGTACTTCGCGGCAAGATTGGCGGTAATGATCTGTGTCATGTCGCCGAACTCGGCCACCATGATCACGCCGAAGCTCGCTGCGGAGACCCTCATGAACGAGGTAGCCGACGGATTCTTAAGGCTCGTCCCTTCGTGCAGGTCGGTGTGACCGCGCGACAACGCGACGGCGCCGACCAGGAACACAACGCCGACGATCAACTTGAGCAACCGCACCGGTAGCTCGCCAACACGGCTTCCGGCCGCCACGGCGATCACGGCATGCAGAGCGAACGCGGCCGCCGTCCCCGCGACCGCACGTCAGCCACCTCCCCGCGACCGCACGTCAGCCACCTCCCCGCGACCGCACGTCAGCCACCTCCCCGCGTGGCGGGTCAGCCCGAGCGGAGCAGCTCGCGGGTGGCGGGCCAGCCCTCAAGCCCCGGGTCAAGGCGGCTTAGATCAGCGGGTGACCGCAGGCGGTGCCAGCCGGGCACCACCTGCAGCGCACCACGGCGGGGCGCATGCCGGCGCAGCCGGTCGGTGGCATCCGGGAGGTCGAGTTCGACCGGCGCATCGGACAGATCCGGAGCAGGGACGATCCGAGCGACCCAGTCGGCCGTCGGCAGCCAGGCGGCAAGCGCCACGAGCCCGCCGCCTTCCGCCGGGCAGATCGCCACATCGCCGCGCCGAGTCCCGCCGCCGAGCGCCCGCAGCAGCTTGCCGATCAGCAGGATCGGCAGGTCAGGCGCATCAGCAGCCAGCACTACCCCCTGCCGGGCGCCGAGTGCGGTGAGAAATCGCAGTGTCTGACCGACCAGCCCGAGCCCACTGACATCGGCGGGGGCGAGCCGGAGCACTGCGGTCCCCGGCCACGCCGAGTTCCTCCACCGCCCGCTCGCCCAGCTCCTGCCGCGCGTCATGGCTCACCGCGATCGCCGGAGTCACGAGTTCGAGCTCCGCCGCTAGGTCACATGAGTCCTCGACCATCGCCAGGCCGAATTCGCGTGGATCGACGCCGGGCGGCGCGGCGGCGCGGACGGCGGGCGTGACGAGGACCGCCGCCATCCTGTGCACGAAGTCCGGGGCGTTCAACGCGGCTTCGAGTACTTGTTCACAGCCGTTGCCTGTTCATTGGTCGGGATTGGACGGCGGGCCCGGTGCGGTCGCGTTGGGCCAGATCGAGGCGCGGATTGCGTTGCGCGAGGTCGTAACACCGTCGCGGCGCCGTCGAGCAGGCCTCGTGTGAGGCGCGGGTTGAAGCGCGGGCTACCTGGCGCATGATCACCTGGCACGGTGCGGCGTCAGCCGGCCCGGCTCGCTGCTGGGGCGGGGCGACGCCGCTGGAGCTCAAAGATCCATATCCTCCAGGCGTGCGGCATGAGCTACCCCCTCGAGGAAACCCTTGGCACGCTCTGTCTTCGGGTAGCCAGCCACTAACGTCCAGAACCGCGGCCCATGATCAGGCACGATCAAATGGGCAAGCTCATGAACGATCACATAGTCGAGCACCCAGCCGGGCATGCCGAGCAACCGGCGGGAGAGTCTGATCGAGCCGTCCGCGGGCGTACACGAGCCCCAGCGGGCGCGCTGGTTGTCCACCCACCGGACGCTGGACGGGACAGCCGCGCCGTCGAGATAGCGGGCCGACAGGGCTTGCGCCCGCGTCAGCAGGCGGACGTCGGTCGGCCGCCGCCGCTGCTCGCGTGCGGCCAGACGCTCGAGCATACGGTCCACCCACTGTTGCTCCTCGGCAGGGGAAAACCGGGCAGGAACGAGCACGACTGTCTTGTTTCCTTCCCGGTACGCGGACACCGTGCGCCGACGCCGCGGGCTGCGCCGCACTTCGACGTCAGTTTCGGTCCGCACGGAAGAACGGTAACTCAGAACTTTTCGCCCTCCACAGGGGGTGCATGACATTTCCCCAGCTAGAAGATGAGCGAGGACATTATATCGGCCCATATCCACAGCGTCATACCGCAGAGTCCACAACAACACACCGTAGTCTCCCCAGGCAGTTCACAGCTGTGTCCACAGGGTTGGATTGACGCGGCAGATGATCCCTCTTACGTTCCGTAGCAGGAGTCCCCGGGTCTGCGGACCGCACGTCACTCTGGGGAAGGGGGGCGAACGGTCCGCCAGCGGGCTGCGCAAAGGCGCGCGGTCTCGGTGGAGGCTGCGGCGCCGTCGTGCAATGCACCAATGCATTGCAGCCTGGCTGCACCATGCAACGCCGTCTTCGGGCCCGGGGACTGCCGGCGGGCACCCCACGGCCCAACTGCCGCGGGCACCCTGACGGGACCCACCGCCGCGGGCACCCTGACGGTCCCACGGCCGGCGGGCACCCCACGGCCGCACCGCACCCTGACGGCCCCCACCGCCGCAGGACCCACGGCCCCACGCACCCCAACGACCCGGGCAACGGCGGCGCCGTGCGCCGGTACTTGGTGCGCGCCTGGATATCCACAGGCGAGAAACACAACCTCCCGATGCCCCGTCTGCGGTGTCACGCTGACATCCATGAGACCCGTGCTGAAACCAGGGCTGATCCACTTGTGGCGCGACAGCGAGACAATACAGATCGGCGTCGACCCTCGCCGCGGCTTCGCGTTCACGGGCCTCGGCTATGCGGCAGCGGCCGTGCTTTCCGTCCTCGATGGGAGCCGTGACCGCGCGGCTGTGCTCGCGGCGACAGCCACGCGCGGCATCCCGGCAGACGCGGCCGACCGGGTGCTCGCCCTCCTCGCGGCGGGCGGCGCGCTCGACGACTTTCCCGCGACGGCTCGCCATCTTCTGCCGCGGGATTCGCAGGCCAGGCTCGCACCTGAACTGGCTACGTCATCGCTCGCCCATCGAGACGGCGACGGCGGTGCCCGGGTGATGGTGCGCCGCCGGTTGAGCCAGGTCCGCGTGCACGGCGCGGGCCGCATCGGGTCGAGCGTCGCATGCCTGCTTGCCGCCTCGGGAGTTGGCCATGTCACGTGCCGTGACCGACGTCCGGCCGGACCGGCCGACGCGGCGCCCGCCGGACTGGAGGTCACCGATAGCGGTGCGCCACGGGAACGAGGAGTGGCACGAGCGGTCAGACGAGTCGCTCCTGACGTGCGCACGGAAGCTGATGGGACCCGGCCGGACCTCGTCCTGCTCACTGATGAGGCCGATCCGGGACTGATAGCCGAGCTGATGGCTGAACGCGTCCCGCACTTGACGGCCGCGGCTGCGGAGGCGATCGGCGTCGTCGGTCCGCTCGTGATACCCGGTCGTTCGGCGTGTCTTCGCTGCCTGGATCTGACCCGAAGGGACGGTGACCCTGCGTGGCCTCTGATCGCGGCTCAACTCGCAGGAAAGACTCCTGCGACGCCGGCGTGCGACGCCGTACTCGCCACCTCCGTCGCCGCTCATGCGGCCGGTCAGGCGCTTGCGTTCATCGACCGGTCGGGGCCAGGGCCAGCCGTGATAAGCGGCACGCTAGAGCTTGTTCTGCCTGACTGGCGCTGGCGTCGCAGGACGTGGCCGGTCCACCACGAATGCGGTTGTGGCCCGAATAACTGGGCCAGCGGACCATGAGAGACGTGAGTGACCTGCCTCGCCGCGCCGCGACGCGGACCGGCATGGTGGCCACACTGCCGATCGGTTTCGTCAGCCGTACCGCTCCGGGGTTCGGCAAGCGCACCAGCGGCCGTCCCGCCGAGATCGTCGCCGAGACCTCACCGAGCGGTCCGAGCCCGAGCCGACTGTAACGAACGGCACGTTGGAGCTTGTCCCTGCCCGGCTGGCGCGGTCGTCGCAGGACGTGGCCAGCCCAGCCAGAGTGCGGTTGTGCAAGAAACCACATGGCCTAGCGGACAATGAGAGACGTGAGTGACTTGCCTCGCCGCGCCGTGACGCGGACCGCCAAACTGGCCACACTGCCGATCGGTTTCGCCGGCCGCACCGCTCTCGGGTTCGGAAAGCGCGTCGGCGGCCGCCCCGCCGAGATCGTCGCGACCGAGATCCAGCAGCGCACCGCCGAGCAGATCTTCAAGGTCCTCGGCGAACTCAAGGGCGGCGCAATGAAGTTCGGCCAGGCCTTGTCGATCTTCGAGGCGGCGTTGCCACCGGAAATCGCGGGCCCGTACCGGGCAACCCTCACCAGGCTCCAGGAAGCCGCTCCACCGCTTCCTGCGCGGGCGGTGCACCAGGTTCTCGTGAGTGAGTTCGGTCCCGACTGGCGCGAGAACTTCACCTGCTTCGACGACAAGCCCGCCGCAGCGGCATCCATCGGCCAGGTGCATCGCGCCGAGTGGAAAGACGGCCGAGAGGTCGCTGTCAAGATCCAATATCCCGGTGCCGGTAGGGCCCTGATCAGCGATTTCACCCAGCTAAGCCGGGCGGCACGATTGTTCGGCGTGCTCATGCCCGGGCTCGATGTCAAGCCGCTCATTGCCGAGCTCAGGGACCGCGTCGCCGAGGAGCTCGACTACAACCTCGAAGGTCAGTCACAGCAGGCGTTCGCGATCGCTTACGACGGCGATCCTGATATCTGCGTGCCGCGGGTCGTGACTAACTCCGATCACGTACTGATTACTGAATGGCTGGACGGCACGCCGCTTTCGCAGGTCATCAGGGATGGCAGCCAGGACGATCGAAACCGTGCCGGGATTCTGCTCACGCGGTTCCTGTTCTCCGGCCCGGCCCGCGCTGGCCTGCTACACGCCGATCCGCATCCAGGTAACTTCCGGCTAATGGCCGACGGCCGCCTCGGAGTGCTCGACTTCGGTGCGGTTGACCGATTGCCTGACGGCTTTCCCGCATTCATCGGCAGGCTACTGCGGATCATGCACGACGAGGGTGACATCGAGTCGGTCGAACAGGAACTGCGCGAGCAGAGGTTCCTCCGCGACGGCGTAGACATAGACCTGGACGCGCTGCGAGCCTTCCTCGCACCACTCGCCGAGCCGTCCAAGGTCGATTCTTTCAAGTTCACCCGCGAATGGCTACGTACCGAGGCCGGGCGCGTCACCGATCTGCGGCCCTCCAACATCACCAGAAGGTTCAATCTCCCTCCCTCGTACGTGCTCATTCACCGGGTCTCCACGGCAGGCATCGGCGTGCTCTGCCAACTCGAATGCGAGGGCGAATTCCGCGCCGAGGTCATCAGGTGGATTCCCGGCTACGCCGACGGAACGGTGCCGTCGTAGGGGCCGACCGCGCCAAGAGCAGGACATATGACATGCTCGCCAGTCGCGGGTGGCTCGCGGCGTGCCGTCCGCGACGGCACGCCGGTGAAGCCGCACCTTCAGGCTAGGCAGCAACCTCGGTCTTGCGCGGCCGACCACGTGGCCGCTTGCGCGGGACAATCTCGCCGCGCAAGAAGAGCTCGCCGCCCCAGACGCCCCAAGGCTCCCGCCGCTCCATGGCCCCCGCCAGGCAAGCGAGCCGCCCTGGGCAGTCGCGGCAGAGCGCCTTCGCAGACTCCACGTCCTCGGGCGACTCGGCAAAGAACAGGTCCGGCTCATCGCTGCACGGCAGCTCAAGCCCGCTCAACGCGCCGACCGCAACCGCGATGCCCGCAGTCGGTCTCCCGTCTTCGCCCCGCAAAGAATCTCTCGCGGCGCCCACCTCGTTTCCCGCCGCCGCTTCCATGGAGACGGCGATGCTGTCGGGCCGCTGCATCGATGTCAACCCTCTCCTCCGCTCGTTCTGCTCTCGTCGTCGTACTGCTGTGCTCGTGAATGGGGCGCGGCATGACAAAGGCCGCGGACCCGATTCGGGTCCGCGGCCTGGAGGAGCTTGAGGCCGGTCAGCCTAAACCGGCGACCTCCATCGATGCGGACCCGGAGCTGTCACCACGGTGGGCGATGACACGGGTCATGTAGGTGTTCTGCTTGCGGACGGTCACGCTTACGATGACGGCCGACCCAAGTTGCGGCTGAAGGAGGGACGGCACCGCGTTAGCCCGCTTGCGCACGCTGAACGCTGGCACGCCGACGACCACGACGGCGCTGGCCGCTCCCACGTTGGCCGCCACGGCGCGAGGTACCGGCGCACCGGTGCGGGCCGTGATCAGGCCACCCGTCGTGATTGTGCTGGCCGTGTCTTCGGGCCACACTGCGCCGAGGACCTGCGAGAAGGCGCCGGGTGTGCGCAGGCCAACCACGGCACGCGAGGCAGCGATGGTTTCTGTCAGCATCCTGGGCACCTCCCCTCCGCAAAGATCTGCTGTCAGGCCAAAAGGGCGTGACAACAAGCCTATGAACGGTCCGCGGGATGAGCAACCCATTTCTTTACGTGCGGTTTCGCCGCTAAGCGGGCAGCGGCGCGGGGGCTCGGCACGAAGGTGGATTCGGAAGAGGCAGGCGGGCATGCATGGTGGAGCAGAGACAAAGCGGTAGACGCTGGAAGCGATCAAACAAACAGCGAGAAATGAGAGGGGCCAGCAAGACAGCAGAGAACTATGTGACGGTCCGGTAACCTCAATGCCACTGCGGCGATGCCTCACCTGGCGCGCCCTGATCCTCCGCTGCCTCGCCGACTGCGCCGTGCCCTGCAACCGAATGGCTCGAAGGCGTGGCTGCGCGCCAAAGGACGTCGAGCTGAGCAGCACCCCGCACCGCATCGTCATCAACCTCGCGACGAAGCACGTGACCTAGTACAAGGACGACAGGAAGGTCTTTCAACGCCGGCAGGCGTGGGCACTACGACCGATCCGACGCCGACGGGGCACTATTTCGTGGCGTTCCTTGAGACGGCACCGGAGGCTGACTCGGGCCATGGTGCCTTCATCATGGTCACTTCTGCCCACGCGGACACGATCAGCGAGTAGGGTGACTCGGGCGACGCCGTGATCTGCATCCATGGGCCGCTCGGCAGCGACGAGGGAATCGGCACGGCCGACGCCCGGATCTCCCACGGCTGCATCCGGCTACACGAGCGGGATCTGCTCAGGATGCGCGATGTCCCACCAGGCAATCCTATCGACATCGTCAGCTAGCCCGCCAACGCGGGGCGAGGCCGGTCCGGTAACCCGGACCAAGCCCCTACTGCGTGACGGAGACAAGTAGCTGGCCGTCCTGGGTGAAGACCTGACCGCAGACCAGGCCCCGGGGCGGCGCTGGTGAAGCGAGTCTGCCGGGCGTGGAGCCACGAGGCCGCAAGGCCGGCGACACATCTCATGGCCGGACGGCCATAGTCGCTTCGCCCCTGACCTGCCCGGACGCCGTCTCTATCGGCATGCGCCCACGATCGGGCGGCCGGTGATCACAGCACCTGACCGCTTGCGCCCCTGCCGCTACAGGCGCGCAAGCGGTCAGAGAGGGATTTGCCGTCGCAGGTCAGCCGGACGGGCTCGAGGCGGGTGCGGCCGTGCCGGACACCGTCACCACATGCCACACGCCATGGGACATCTTGTTTCCCCTGTCCTGTCCAGCGGCGGTATCAGCGATGTAGGTGTACAAGGGGTGGCCATTATAGGTGGCCTGCACCGAGCCGTCCGAGCGGGTGATCGTGCCGAACTTGCCGGTGACACCCGCGCCGGCGGTCACGGGTCCTGTCACCGGCGGCCAGGCTTTGGCGCACGCTCCAGTGCAGTCCGACTTGGTCGAGGTGTCCGAGGCGAACCAGTAGAGCGTGCGGCCCTCGGCATTGGTCAGTACTATCGCGTGGCCGATCTTCTCGGTCTTCACCACCGCGCCAGCCGAGGCCGTGCTCGAGGAGGTGTGGGATGGGGTGGCAGCGGCCGTCGGGCTGCCCGAGGCCGCTGGGCTGGTCGATGAGCTTCCGCAGGCCGCAGCGAGGAACGCAACGGCTGCCAAGCCAATCGGCGCCGACCTTCGGTGACGCATCGCGTCTCTCCGTTTCGTATGAGGGATATCGCTTACGGGTATCACGATCACGTTGTGCGGGGCGGCTTAGTTTGCACGTCGTTACAGGACTGAATCAGCACAGCAGCCAATCAGAAACATGATCAGACCGCCGCGGGACGTCCGGTGGCGCGTGAGCGCGCCTGCGCGAGTTGTGCCCGCTGCCGGAGCGGTCAGACCCGTCTCGTGGCCTTGACCGCAGGTCAAGCGTCGGCGACCCCGACCAGCCCTTCCTGCACGACGGAGACAACGAGCTGGCCGTCCTGGGTGAGGACCTGCGCGCGGGCCAGCCCCCCGGGCGCCGCCGGTGAAGGGAGTCTCCTGGGCATAGAGCAGCCACCGATCGGCCCGGAAATCATCTGCCGCTAACACGCGTAGCGCAGAGGTCCGAGTTCGCCCCGCTCGCCGAGCCGCGGCGCGCCAGGCCACGCGGTGCTCGGTAGCCGTCGGCGGCCTGGGCACCCAGCAGATGCTGGCAGGTGACGCGCGGCCCGGGACCTGGCCGAGTTCCGCGCCGGGAATCAGGCTTAGGGCGTGTTTCCTGGATCTTGAGCCTGGCAAGGTGTAGAGGTCACAGTGTGTGATTACTAGTATACCCATGGGGGGTAATGATCTAGGGGTGGGCGGCGGGGGGCCCGGGCCCCCGCCGTTCCGGGGCCCGCGCCGTCAGGCGTGAAGGTGTGAACCTCGACGGCAACGGGCGTCAAGGCAGGACCGCGGGCGTCAGATCATCAGATCGCCGCTGCGAACACGATGTGGCCTTCGCTGTGGGACACAGCGGGGCCGTCGGCGATGTGCCGGACGGTGCAGGAATCGCGGCAGCGCACCGCGATTGTTTTCGCACCGCCTTCGGTAGCGACAAGAAGATCCCCCGCGTGTACGCCAGCTCGCGCGAGCTCGGATCCGGGCAACTCGAGGATGCTGTTTGTCCCCGGGTACGCATTTCCCGCCGAGAACCGGTCAGCTAGATACGCGGCTCCGGCACGGCTGAATCCGGGCGGGACGAAGCCGGCGCTTTCGACGCCGATGTCGCCGCCGCTGGCCAAGGCAGAGTCTGCGAGTGTCAGCGCGCTCCCATCAGGCTGAAAGGCAAACAGGCGGCCGGTGTTCTCGTCTGGCGCGATCAGATCACCGCCGAAGCGGCCGAAGGTCCGCGGGGCCACGACGATGCCGCCCTCGACGGCCGGCCCTCGAGGTGCGATCACGCTCACCCCTGCCTTGCAGTCAACCGCGAACAGGGTCGTGCCGCCGTGGCTTCGCGCCGTGACGAGGAGCCGGTGCTGGAAGCGGCCGACGCCGTCAAATGCGATCCCGTTGGGCGTGACATCGCGTGGCAGGCCGATGAACCGCCTGGCCTGGCCCTGCGCGTCGATCAAGATGACCCCAGGGTTTGCGCCCGGCTCGATGGCGAAGATCGTTTCCCGGGGGAACGAGCACTGGCCCGCGGCGACCGGATCGTTCCCGGTGACAGCTATGTAAGGCTCGGGTCCGGTGGCGGTGGAGTAGCCGCCGGTTCCCCTGGCGAAAGGGGTCAGCACGCCACCTCGCGCAAGGCGGAACATATGCCCTGCTGCTGCCACCGTGAAGGAGCCGTCGGCGCGCGGACCCGCGAGATCGACGACTCCGGGTACGTGCAGGAACGTTCTCCACCGTGCCAGAAGAGCCTGACCCCCGGCGACGGGGTGAGTGCCCGCGGTGCAGCCAGTTAGGGCGGCCCAGCCCAGCGCGAGCCCCACCACCAGGCCGTGCATCCGCCGCAGCTTCACGATCACGTCAGTTTATAGAAGGGCACACCACGCGCGTGATACCGCTGAAGGCGTTCGTCTCCAGCAAGGGGACTCGCGTGCCCGCAACCCCGGCCGTCGCCGGGCACCCGGCCCACGGCCGACCGGGCAGCGCCCCCGTGCACCATCACCACAGGCCGCGCTGCCGCTGGCCTGGCCGCTCCGCATGGCATTGCCTGGCAGCCGTTCCTTACCAAGCGCACGAAACCACCGCCTTGGCACCGCCGAACTCGGCAAGACCCAAGACCGTATCCGCGAAGCCCGCTGCGATCCTGCCTGCGGGTCATCTCGCTCATCAGGTCGGGTGGGAGAAGGCGCCCCCCAGCTTCGGCGCGGCACTATCGTTCGGGCGGTGGATCGCGGTCCAGGTCGGCCTCCGCGAGCAAGCGGGCGGCCGCGCCGGGGTCATCTAGCAGGGCGGCGAGCAGATGCCGTGCTGACCACCTGCCCGTCGCCCAAGCCAGCCCACAGGCGAGGCCGCCGGGCCCGGCGGCGTGCACGGCGCCAAGGGTGTAGCGCCACGGCACGGGGACGCCGTCCACGACGAGCCGGTCATGTGCGTAGTAGGTCGCGGGAACGTCGGGCAGCACCGCGCGCATGACCGCGGGGACCGGGCGGCGTTCGGGTGACGACTCGACCAGGCCGGCGACTTCCTCGGAAACCAGCGGCAGGTCCAGCAGCTCCGCGAGCCGCGGAGCCAGGTCGTACGGCGCCAGCACCAGCGGCTGGGCGGCCACGAGCGGCCACAGGTCCGCAGCGTCGAGTACCAGCGCGTCCTCGGCGTCTGCAACGACGACCTCATCCCCGCACACCACGCGCACCCGGTCCGGCGGTGCGGCCTCGGCGACGGCCGCGAGCGCCGCCCACAGTGCCCGCAACTGTGCCCGCGTCACCAGCCGCGCAGGGTCGGCCAGCCGGTCCAGCAACTCGTCCGCGCCGCCCGGCTCGGCGAGCAGCTCGGCGAGCGAGGTGCGTACGCCAAGCGCGCGGGCCACAGCCGGGTCCGCTGGCAGGGCGGCCTCGTCGTACAGGCCCGCGAGCAGCGGGTCAGCGTCGGCGACGCGGAGGTCGGTGGGCCGACGGCCGCCGAGGACCGGGTGGCGGCGGAGCCACCAGGCGGTGTAGGAGGGCACGTCGGCGTGGCGGCCGTCTGCGAGCAGCACCCGGGTCGGCTCGACCAGCGCCGCCCGCAACGACGGCGCGGCAAGCAGCTCCAGTGCCTGCGGCCAGCGTGCCGGGTCGACGAGCTCAAGGTCGCGGACGGCCACCACTTCCGCCGCAACCGGCGGCACGCCACCGCCGGGCACCCGCGCACATGTGTCGGCCGCCCACTCCTCCGCGCCGTCCAGGTCGAGATCGGGGGCATCGAGGGCAACGTCCTCCGCCACCAGCAGGCCGAATGACGACAGCACGCCGGCTGCCTCGAGCGTCGCGGCGTCGTAGCGCTTGAGTATCGCCGGGCCGACGGTGCCGAACGGCGTGTCCGCCGCGACCACCTCGGCCAGCGGCCCGCCGGGGAGCAGCAGCTCGCCCGCCGCATACCACTCGCCGTCAGCGCCCGGCAGCGCCAGATCCGCGAGCCAGGGCTGCTCCCCCGGCCGCAGGTGCGCGGCCGCGACGAGGCTGAGCACCACGTCGGCGACCGGACCGGGATCCTCCTCGTCGTAAGATGCCGCGACCGTTGCGCGCACGGCCGGATCTGCGAGAACGCCCCGCGGTGTCGCCTCGACCGCGCCCAGCCGGGCAAGCAACGGGTGCACCGCGCCAGGATGCGCGACGCGCAGGCCGAGTAGCCCCAGCCGTCCGGGATGCTCAAGGCCCGGCCCGGGCAGCACCAGCCCGCGCGGGCCCCGCACCAGCCGCCCATCGGCGAGCGGCACCGGCAGCGCACCAAGCTCGCCCGGCTGTGCGGCGGCCAGCGCGTCGTACAGCCGCCGCCACCACGCCGGGTCGCGGTCGAGCGAGGCGAGCGTGTCGGCAAGCTCGGCCAGCCGGAGCCGCCGGACGCCGAGTACCGCATAGGCGGGATGCCGAGCCGGCCCCGCGACCAGGCCGTGCAGCACCGGCGCGAGGCAGTCGGCCAGGCCGGGCAGGGTTGCGTCCAGGATGACCGCGTCGCGCGGCCGGACCCGGGGGCCAGGCCGCTCGGCGGCGGGAAGGAACGCGGTTTCCTGCAGCCGCGCCAGGATCGCATGACGCAACCGCGCGTCCAGCTCGCCCCGCGCGACCGGACCCGGGACCAGTTCGAGCAGGCCAGCTCCTGGTGCGAGGCTGGGCAGCAGCCGAGCGTAGACCTCGGCCGCCTGATCGAGAAGGAAGTCGGTGAGCGGGCCCGGCGCGACATGGCGGCGGTCGGGACTGAGCGGGAACGAGGCGAGCAGCAGCGCCGGGAGGCCAAGCGGTTCGTCCGTCGGCGTGGGCGCGTGCACGACGGCGCTGACCCCATCAGGCAGGCGGCCGACCGGCGCGTCGCCGTTCTCGCCGCCCAGCGTGACCGGCACCGCCCAGCGCACCGACCACGACGGTCGCGCACGCTCCTCGGCCGGGCGGCCGGCGAGCAGCCCGGGATCGGCCCGGCCGCCCGCCGTCGCCGTGCGCCAACTGCCGGTTGCGCCGTCGACGGTAATCGTGACGCCGTCGCCGTCGTGCGCCGCGGTGAACGCACGCGTCGTGCCGTCGACCTCGATCTCGATGGTGGCGAGGGCGGGCAGCGCGAGCAGGAGCGCGGGCCCTGTCCCGGCGAGCAGCCGCTTGACGAGCCGACAGGCGGCCTCGTCCCGCAGGGGCAGCGTCACTGCTGTCGTGAAGCCCTCGGGGGGCGCGCCGTCCGCGGCAAACGGCAGCCGCAGCACGGGAAGGTGACCCGACCGCACCGCGAGTTCGGCGGCCACCGCGGGAATTCGCCGGACGAGGTCACGGGCGGCGCTGTGCGACCAGCTCACCGCGCCGGTGAGCGAGGAGATGCGCGGATCGTCGCTGACCGCGACGACGGCGGCGAAACCCACACCGAACCTGCCGACCGCTGTCTCGTGCGCATCGGGCCCCCGCTTGCTGGAGGCGCGCAGCGTGGACAGCGCCGCGACGCCCGCCGCGTCCAGCGGCGCTCCTATGTTCGCTGCCACGAGCGTTCCGGCGCGCAATGTCAGCCGCAGTCGGCCTGCCACTCCCCCGCGCGACGCCGCGTCGGCCGCGTTTTGCGCCAGCTCCACCACGACGCGGTCACGGTAACCACCGAGCGCGTAGTCTTCCTCCGCGTTGGCGTCCTCACGGAACCGCGCGGGCGACGCCGCCCACGCATCGAGTACCCGACTGCGCAGCTCCGCGGTGCCGAACGGGTCGGACTGGCTGTCCTGCACAGCGTGGATCCGCCTCCCCTTCACAGCGCCCGCAGATCCGGCTCGCTCACCAGAACCCCGTGCTCACAAGTCTGCGCGCCCGCCAAAACCAGTGCTCGCGGACCCGACCATATTCCGGCAGCGTTCGCCGCCGCGGCCCGGTGGGGTGCCAAAAGCCAGTTAGTGACTGTGACCTGCGCATCCAGGAACGACCTGCCCGTCGGGCATAATGATCAGCCGTGTCGGACAGGGACGACAGCCGGTCAGCGCGGACATCGGGACGCTGACCCGGCGGCTCGCGCGGGAAGGAACGCGGTCTCCTTCAGCTGCGCCAGTGCGCGTCCAGCTCGCCCCGCGCGACCGGACCCGGGACCAGATCGAGCAGGCCGGCTCCTGGCGCGAGGCTGAGCAGCAGGCGAGCGTAGACCCCACCTCAGCTGCGATGATCATGGGTCACGTGCGTGCGATTTGTCTTCCTGCTGGTGACGCGGCTGATCGCCTTGGGCGCGGGCAGCACCTGGATGGTGCGGGTGGTGATCCGGCCACGGCCGCGGTCGGCTGCCGGCGGCGCGATCGGCGCATGATGCCAGGAAGCCCATCCGCGCGTCGAACAGGGCTTTCGCGGTTCTCCTTCACTGGCAAAACGAACTCCCCGCCGCCCTCGTGGATGAACTCGGCGGTGGCCTTCACCGTATGCAAGCGTTGGCGGTGACCAGCTTGCCGTTCAAATCGATCTGGCCGGGCACGACCGTGGCCGTCGGCACTTCGTTCGTCTTGACCCCGACCTCGGCCTGGGCGGCGACCATCGAGGACTGTGCGGTGCGGCCTTGGCGCAGGTCAGGCGTCGGCGACCCGGACTAGCCCCTCCTGCACGACGGAGACAACGAGCTGGCCGTCCTGGGTGAAGACCTGACCGCGGGCTAGGCCCCGGGCGCCACCGGTGAAGGGAGTCTCCTGGGCGTAGAGCAGCCACCGATCGGCCCGGAAAGGCCGGTGAAACCACATCGCGTGATCCAGGCTGGCCCCGGTCGTCCGGCCATCCGCCCACGACAAGCCGTGCGTGAGCAGCACAGAGTCGAGCAACGTGATGTCCGAGACGTACGTCATGAGGCAGACATGGAGCATCGGGTCATCCGGCAGGTCACCTTCCACCCGTAGCCACACGAGGCTCTCGGTCGTGCGCAGCGCTGGATCCCGCTCCGCCTCAAAGGTGAGCGGGCCGACAAACCTGAGGTCGATCGGTCGACTGCGGAAGAAATTGTCGGAGTGCGGCCCGAACACCTTCTCCAGCCGCTCAGCCACCGACGGCATCTGATCCGGGGGAGGCACCTCAGGCATGCGCACGGCATGCTGAGGACCGGGCTCGGGACGATGGAACGACGCGGAGAGGGTAAAGATCACCTTGCCGTGCTGGATCGCGGATACCCGGCGGGTCGTGAACGACCGGCCGTCCCGCACCCGGTCAACTGTGTAGACGATCGGCACAGAAGGATCTCCCGGCCGGATGAAATACGCATGCAGAGAATGCACCGGACGGTCCGCGGGAACCGTACGCCCAGCGGCGACCAGCGCCTGGCCCGCGACCTGACCGCCGAATACCCGCTGCACCCGCTCGTCTGGGCTGCGACCGCGGAAGATGTTGACCTCGATCTGCTCAAGGTTGAGCAGATCGAGGAGATCCTCGAGGGCCTTGCTGATGGCGCTACCCTCCTTTGCTATCGCGAACCCCTGGGGATGCCCGAACGCGACATCGACCGAAGATCACCGGGCGGCGCGCCCAGACCTGACCCGATCCCCGGACCTGACCCGATCCCCGGACCTCACCGGATCCCCGGACCTCACCGGATCCCCGGACCTCACCGGATCCCCGGACCTCACCGGATCCCCGGACCTCACCGGATCCCCGGACCTCACCGGATCCCCGGACCTCACCGGATCCCGGACCTCACCGGATCCCCGGACCTCACCGGATCCCCGGACCTCACCGGATCCCCGGACCTCACCGGATCCCCGGACCTCACCGGATCCCCGGACCTCACCGGATCCCCGGACCTCACCGGATCCCCGGACCTCACCGGATCCCCGGACCTCACCGGATCCCCGGACCTCACCGGATCCCCGGACCTCACCGGATCCCCGGACCTCACCGGATCCCCGGACCTCACCGGATCACAGCGCAGCCGCACGTGGCAAGTCGCGCCGTCCGCCTCCTCGCTGGACCGGTCCGCCACCGAGCAGCCGCGCGGCGGTGAGGCGGATCGAGGGACCGGCGAGCGGCTCACTGCCTGCCGTGGTTCCTGCAGATATCCAGGACCTCCGCGCCATACCTGTCCAGCTTGACACGGCCGACGCCGGGCACCGCGACAAGTTCCGCGTGGCTGCGCGGCTGGCGCTCGGCGATCACTTGCAGGGTCACATCGGTGAACACCACGTAAGCAGGGATGCTGCGCTCGCGCGCCGCCGCCATACGCCATCGGATCAACCGGTTGTAAAGGATCTCGTCGCGCTGCCCCGGACAAACTTCGCAGCGGCCCAGCTTGCGCTCGGCGGCGCTGCTGAGCGTCCGCCCGCAGACGGAGCACTTGGTGAGTCCCGCGGTGGGGTAACGCCTCGGCGACGTACGTCCGGACGGGTCCGCAGTTCCTGCGGGTGCCGGCCCGCGTGAGCCGTTGAGGGAAAAAAGCGGGTCGAGGAATGGCGACGGCCGCCGGGACCGCCTGGCGCCCGGCGACCGGGCAGTCGACCACGAGAGCAGCAGTCGTTCGCGCGCGCGCGTCACCCCGACGTACAGCAGTCGCCGCTCCTCCTCGATCGCGGCGGGGGTGTTCGCGTACACGATGGGCAGCATGCCGTCGACCAGCGCGGGCAGGAACACCGCGTCCCACTCCAGCCCCTTGGCCGCATGCAATGACGCAATCGTCACCCCATCGAGTGCGGGCGCGTGCTGTAGCGACGCCCGCTGCGTGAGGTCGGAGACGAAGTCTGCGAGTGTCGCCTCCGGATCGGCACCGAACCAACCATCGGCGAGCTTGGCCAGCGCGGCCAGTGATTCCCAACGGTCACGCATCGCCCCGCTAGCGGGCGGCGGTCCCGGGGTCAGGCCGAGGCCCGCGAACACGTGCCGGGCGCCGGCAGCCGGGCTACCCGAGGCCGCCGCGTCCGCCGCGTCGGCCGCGTCGGCCGCGGGGGGATTCCCGCCGGTCGGCCCCCGGGCCAGCACCGGGCTGCCGGACGGCTCAGACTTGGCCGCCGCGCGGAGCAGAACAAGGGCCTGCCGTACCTCTGGCCGGTCGAAGAACCGCTCTGCGCCGCGCACCGCGTACGGGACGCCGACGGCTCGCAGCGCGCGCTCAAAGATCTCCGTCTGGGCGTGGGTGCGGACGAGTACAGCGATCTGCCTGGCGGCAAGGCCGCCGTCGACCAGCGCGCGCGCCTGAGCGGCGACCGCCGCCGCCTCCGCCTCCTCGTCCGGATACTCCGCGAACACCGGCTCCGGGCCGTCGCCGCGCTGGCCGACAAGCTCCCCGCCGCGGTGCCCGGACGCCTGCGAGCCACGGCCCGCCGACGCGATCAGCCGGTTGGCCAGCTGGACGACCTGCGGAGTTGATCGATAATCACGGATCAGCCTGATCACGGCCGCGTCCGGAAACTCCGCGGTGAATCCGGCGAGGAACGCAGGCGTGGCGCCGGTGAAAGAATAGATCGTCTGATTTGGATCACCGACCACGCACAGGTCGTCTCTGCCGCCAAGCCACGCGTCGAGTACCAGCTTCTGTAGCGGATTGACGTCCTGATACTCGTCCACGACGAAGTAGCGATACTGATCGTGGACCTGGGCCGCCGCTGGCCCATGTTCGGCGAGGATGCCGACGGTCAGCTCTAGCATCGACTCGAAGTCGAGCACATGCCGGTCGCGGCGCAGCCGTTCGTAGGCGTCAAACAGCTTCGCCATCTCCTCCGGCGGCACAGGCGGGACCCGGGCCGCCATGGCGACCGCCCTGACATAGTCCTCAGGCCGGGACTGGACGGCCTTCGCCCACTCGATCTCGCTCGCCGCATCGCGCAGCCCTGCCTGATCGAGCTTCAGCCTGAGTGCCCGCGTCGCCTCGGCCACCAGGCTCAGCTTGGAGTCGATAACCCGGGGCGCCTCCCCGCCGACGGTGCGCGGCCAGAAGTAGGCAAGCTGGCGCAGCGCCGCCGCGTGAAACGTGCGCGCCTGGACCAACTCCACGCCTGATCTTGGTCCAGCGAGCTGGCTCAGCCGTGCGCGCAGCTCCCCTGCGGCACGGTTCGTGAACGTCAGCGCGAGCACATGCCGCGGATCGACCGCACCGTCGTGAATCGCGTGCGCGATCCGGTATGTGATGGCGCGGGTCTTCCCCGTTCCCGCGCCCGCCAGCACACACACGGGCCCGCGCACGGCTTCGGCGACGGCGCGCTGCTCCGGATCGAGCCCGGAGAGAATCGTGTCTGGCATGGTGACATCATCCCAGGAGGGACTGACGAAGGTGCACCGTCGAGGACGCCGGGCGCGAAGCACCGGGCGGGAAGCCGGCGGCCGCTGCGAGCGTTGGAACCGGTCGGGGCACCGGTACTGCTTGCCTCGGCCAAGGATGGGAGAACGCCAGTGTCAGCGGCCACGACGATGTACACGACACGTTGGTGCGCGTTCTGCCGACGGCTGAAGAGCCAGCTCGCACGGGAAGGGATCGAGGTCATCGAGGTTGACATCGAGGCCGACCCCGTCGCGGCTGATTTCGTGATGAAGGTCAACGGTGGCAACCAGACCGTCCCGACCGTGGTCTTCGATGATGGGAGTGCCCTCACGAACCCCTCCGCCGTCCAGGTCATGCAGCGGATGAAGACGCTGGCAAACAGCTCATGAACCAAAAAAGCTCCAGCACGGCTGCCGAGGCCGGCATGCCCGGATCGGCCGACCCGGGCATGCCCGAAACCCCGGCCGCGGCCAGCACGCCCCGATCGACCGACCCGGACACAGCGGCGGATCGCACGGACGGCCACGATCTCCTGGAATCGGACGCCCCTGTGAAGCCTGCGAACTCAGGACGCGCGGGTGTCCGCGAGAAGGCGGAAACCTCCGGAGGCACTGGGGGTGGGGGGCCCGGAGGGACAGGAGAGTTTGTGGGGTTTGTGGGATCCGGAGGGGCTCACGGATCCGGAGGGGCCCGCGGATCCGGAGGGGCTCACGGATCCGGAGATCCTCACGGATCCGGGGAGCCTTACGGATCCGGGAAACGTCGCGGATCCGGGGGCGGCAGGGGCGCCGCGGCCATTTACCGAACACCTAGCGGTTGGCGCGTCGGCGACGAAGAATTGCCGGATCTGGTGAGCGCGATGGTGTTAGCCGACCTTCTGGTCAGCGAACTGCCATCCTCAGCCCGGCCAACTGCGGACGACGGTGCCACGGCTGACGGAGGCGACGAGGAGACGGCCAGGCTGAAGATGACGATCGTGCAACTGGAGCATGCACTGGCGAACCGGGTGCGCGTCGAGCAGGCGATCGGCGTCCTGACCGAACGGCACCGGCTGCCGCCGCGGCAGTCCTTCGAACTGCTCCGCACAGCAGCACGGTCCCGGGGCCGCCGCCTGCAGGAACTCGCGGACGATGTCGTGACGAACGTCACCAACCCGCTACTGCCGATCGCCGAGGAGCTCGAGCGCCCGAAAAATGCGCCGCGAGCACGCGGCCGATCGCGTTTGGCCTAGCCTGATCGCACATCACGGTCGTCCCCGAACTTCGCCACGGCCAGTTGCACCCCAGCGTCACCACGGTCCGCTGCGTCCCAGTGTCACCACGGCCGACACGTGGCGGCACGCTGCAGCAGGGCCGCACGCCGACACGGGGCTGCGCGCGGAACTCGGGCAGCGCGGCGGGCACCAAGGGCCGCACAGTACCCGGCGCCCTGTGAATTTGGTTCTGTGAAGGTGTTGCATACACTGCCCGAGTCAGTCACGGGACGGGGAGGGGCAAGCGGGATGCGCAAGCGGATGACACGGATCAGGGAAGCGGTAGGGGCGTATGCGCTGGCCGCCGGGCTGTTGATCGCGGGTGCGGCGGTGTTGGCCGGCGCCGTCATCAGGCAGGCGGCAGCGGTACAGGCGGCGTAATCGGCTCAGGGCAGGCCGACCGGCAGGCCGACCAGGCAGGCCGACCAGGCAGGCCGACCAGGCAGGCCGACCAGGCAGGCCGACCGGGCAGGCCGACCTTGCCCGCCGCCATCTCTTGGTGCCCTTGCTGCCAGAATCTGATCGTCTGGGTGTTCGCCGTGCGCAACAGGCCGGCCGGAGAAGCTGTGGTGGTGCCACGCGCTTCGGGTGCCTCGCCGGGCCAGGCATACATGCAGCCACACAGCCAGATATCCGACTTCGCCCGGCAATCCGAGCCTTGGCGATGGCATGACGCTGGCTCCTGCAAGATTGGGCTGAGGACCGGGGCTAATGCCCCGGTCCTCAGCTGTTTGGCCCGGACGCCTAAGCGCGGATCTGCACCCGGCGGGTCGCCTGCTTAGTCTTTGGGAGGCGGATCGTCAGGATCCCGTCCCTCATGTTGGCCTGGACCTTGTCGGTGTCGATGTCCCTGGGCAGGACCGTGCGGTAGAAGAACCGCCCGGCCCGCCGGTGCGTCGTTTGCTCGCTCTGCTCCTCGGGGACCGAACCGGCGATGCTCAGGCTGTGCTCGTCCACCTGCAGCTCGACGTTCTCCCGGGTGATCCCGGGGAGTTCTGCCTTGACGAGGTAGGATTCCTCGGTCTCATCGACCTCGATGTCCGGCTGCCATGGCGACTGGTCGCGTCCTTGCTGGGTGAACTGGTCGTGCAGCCGCCCCATGCGCTCACGCAGATAATCGAACTCGCTGGCCGGGTCCCACAAAGCTGTGGGCTCGAACAGGGACGCAGAGAACCTGCTTCCGCGCCGGATGGGTAGTGCCATTACTACGTCACCTTACCTGCCGTTGATTGGCGATTTGCGGACGTCGGGCTGGCCAGCACCCACCCGTCTTGTCTATCGACATCTTGGGCATATGTCCACCCCCCGTGACCAGGCAATTGCGGACAGTCCGGGACAGATACCCGGGGCGGGCATGCGGACGGCACTGTTGCGCCGCAAGATGGTGCGGGGGAAATTCGGGTCTATTGCGAGTTCTGTGAACCGTGCGTGCTCATGGTTAGCATGGGGAGCTTGCTGCGGCGAAGCGCGCACAGCCGAGATTAGATAACGAACTACGGGTGTGGCGTTAAAGGCGGACAGACGACCCCGTTTACGCTCTTGTCCCTGACGATTCGCAGATAATGTCCGCGCCGAGGACGGGCCCTCGATCGTGCGAAGACTGTTGCAGCATCAAGAAATCCCGGCAGGCGCAGATCATGCGGATCCTGAAATGTGAAGAATCTTGCGCGCGCGCAGGCATGTCTTGCCCAGAGTAGTAGGTTTAACGCCTGTAGGACCTTGGCTGGCACTAAGACCATAATAGCATTCTCCCCGCGAAACCTACTAGCTGTGTTTCGTCAAATTTTTCCCTTCTGATTTGGTGAACGAGCGCCCGCACGGATGAATTCAGGGGGAGGATAGTGGCCTGTATCCCAGCGCCTTAGGTGGATCGCTAACAGTGGCCCAGAGCAATGAAGACCCCCCCCCCCGGAAAAGAGACCGGCCGACCCAGCATCACTTGAATCGTGTGGGTTGGGATGTGGGATGATGAGAATGGCATCACATGGCGGAATCGTGGGAGGCTGACGGACTCTACATGCCATCATGCCGGGCGTGCCACTGGCAGTACGACAATGCCGTGCCCTCAATCCTGTGGCGAAGCTGACTGACCATCGTGATCAGCGGGCGGGAGCGGTATGCGTCAGGCGGGAATGTCGCCGCAAGCGTGAGGGACTTAGAGGTCAACGCCGTCACGCTGGGTGATGCCCTGGCGAGGCGGTCGTGGCAGCATCTTCCGGTGCAGGCGGCAGCCTGAGACGACGATCAGACGATCATTTCGGCCGGTGCGGCGGATCATAGTGAACGGTGTCCCGGCCCTCGGTTTCACAAGTGAGGCATCGGTGCCAGGTGTGGTCCGTTCCCTGGCCCTGTTGGTGCTCCAGCGCCCGGCGGCAGTCGCAGGCATCCAGCCGACCAGGACCCTGCCGAGGCCGAGCCATGCCCGGTGCCGCAACCACCAACTCTCCGGATCTCGGCGGACGCCTCCCGTTCACCGGCAAGCTGATGTCGCCATCCGGCGAGCTATCCCGGTCGCGTCAGGTCTTGCTCGGGCTGGCATGCGCTGGGGTGGCCTATCGTCCGCCCGCAGGGTTCGTGGCTGCCGTCCACGCTGTGCGGGCATCTCTCCCGGACGTCCCATCCGCCGAGTGCGTGCTCATGGGCTGCGGCGATCCGGGCGCTTATGGCGTTGTCAACCTGCTCGTCGTACGCACCGGTCACGGTTGCCTCCTTATGTTGCGGCTTATGTATCTCACAGAACCGCTGCGGCATGGATGGCGTCGGTGGCGCGGATGCGGTGTCCACGTCCGACTGACCAGGTAGGAGCGCACTCGGCAGTAGTCGGCGAGGGTGACGCCCCTCCTTACGGGTGCGGTGTCGTGACTGCGGGCGGGCGGCCGGGCTTGCCCAGAACCTCGTCCTCGTCCAGGTCGAAGAGCACACAGAAATCCGGGCGGCCCGTCTGATCGCGGTACGCTTCTGCGTCCGCGCGGTCCTCGAAGAACCACACCGCCCTGTCCATGCCGTCGAACACCGCGATGTTGTCGTTGCCGAAACAGCCGTGCGGACTGACCTGGGCTTTCCACCAGGGGAAGGCGCACCGCAGGAAGGCGAGCCACCCGTTCCCGGCCGACCAGTTGCCGGTCCGGCTCCATCGGTCGGTCCGATGGTTCACGTCGCAGCAGCGGTGGTGCATGTCCAACAATGCCACGATGTCTTGCTCCGTGAGCTTGCCCATGATGATCAGCTTCCCTTCAGCCTGATCGTGCGTTCATGTCTCCTCCTTGTGATCTTGGATTGCTTTCCACCACCAGTAGGGCACGAGCACGGCTCGCGGCTCTCCGCTGGCGGTGATCACGGTTGGTTCGCCCAGGTAGAAGGCGAGGTCGACCCTGCGGCCAAGGTGGTCGCGCGCGTCCCGGATGCCCATTTGGGCCGGTCCTTTTTGTCCCATACTCCAGAGGGTACCGTTGGTACCGGGTGTCCCGTCTGGGGCGAACCAGAGGGGGTGACCAATGAGTCAGGAGCTGCGCCGGGAGACGATCACGACCAGCCGTTAGGAGACTCTCCCACCTTGGCCGCGTCCAGACCGTCGCGTCTGCCTTCGGCCCACCCTCCGGGGAGGGGCCTGCGTGCCCGGTCTCCTTGCGAACGATCAGCCCGTAGGTCGGCCGTCTCGTGGTCTTTGATGGCGATCTCGTGCTCGCGGCCGTCGGCCCGTGCCTTCGCCTCGTAGTTCGCGCAGTCGTTGCGCAGCGCCTCCTGGGCGGCCAGCGGGCCCTCCGCCAGCAGCATCTGCCTGACTGAGGCCAGGAGGCTCCGGAGCTGGGAGCGGGCTCTGTCATAAAGACCGCCAGGGGGCAGGGCCGCGATCAGCGCGATCTGGTTGTCCAGGATGTGCAAGCGGCCTGGGTCGTCGAGGTCAAAGTCGGCAAGGTTGCAGAGGATGTCCCGCGCCGTGGAGTACCACGTAAAGGTCATTTCATCGGTCATGTCGGTCACCCTCAACCTTGCGCAACGTTTACCCACTGTAGCCAGATTCCTCCCCAGTATCCCCACTAGGTCCCAAATTGAACACTAAGCCCCCATCGGGTGACGTGGATGTCATTTTTGGGTGACCTCGTCGATCTGGTCCGCAGCATGGTCTTGAGGCCGCCCGTCGGCGCGGCCACTGAAAGGCGCGGTCATTGATCCACGGTCGTCCGGCACCCGTGCCGACGGCCGCCTCGTACGCGTTGTGCAGGTCGATTGGCGTGTCCTCGTCTTCGCCCAGGCCGTCAAGCTGGTCCTTGACGCGGTGCTGCCCGGCTG
This sequence comes from uncultured Actinomycetota bacterium, assembly GCA_963820395.1. Lineage (GTDB taxonomy): Bacteria > Actinomycetota > Actinomycetes > Streptosporangiales > Streptosporangiaceae > DATFVJ01. The sequence continues at coordinate 137,719 of CAWGAE010000022.1, forward strand.
GTTACCTATGCACGGTCCGGCGATGCATACCCGCCGAGGCCGCCGAACGGGTCATGGGGGGCGAACAACGGGTGGCCGATCGGGTTCGCCGACCGGCGCTGGCGGGCCTGACGCCAGGGAATGCAAAGGGCCCGCCCGCCTGGGGTTGACAGGCGGACGGGGCCCCGTTTGCGTGCCCGGCGTTTAGCGCCCGTGGCCGCCGTGCTCGCCGCCGCCGTGCTCGCCGCCGCCGTGCTCGCCGCCGCCGTGCTCGCCGCCGCCGTGCTCGCCGCCGCCGTGCTCGCCGCCGCCGTGCTCGCCGCCGCCGTGCTCGCCGCCGCCGTGCTCGCCGCCGCCGTGACCGTGACCCCAGTCCCAGCCGTGACCCCAGCGAACGCAGTCATCGTCCCAATAGCGGTGACCCCAGTCGCCGCACCAGTAGCGGTGATGATGCACCGAATGCACGACCGCCGGGGATGCGGTGGATGCCTGCGCGGTGGGCAGGGCCGCCACAGCAGCCCCACCAGCGAACGGGACCGACGCGGCGGCAACAGCCGCGCGCCTGAGCAAGGTCTTCATGCCATTCCTCCCTGTAGTCAGATAATTACGTTCCGTAGCGAAGAGTAGCAAACGTCTGGGGCCTGCGGGGCCGGGCGACACAAGTGGGTGGGCCGGGACTGTACGCCTTATCCTCTATGTCCAGAAGGATGCGGCAGGCGAGCTGATGTAACCGGGCTGAAAGGAATTCGCCGCTGCGACCCAGCGCCCCGGCCCGGCCCGGCCCGGCCCGGCGGCAAGTTTCGCACCACGGCCGCCCCTGCGCCCCCCGGTCATGGAAGCCCGCGACACTAACGACCTGCCTCGGCATTCTCACGTTTCGTGACCAGCCAGCCCCCAGGGGGACTGCGAAATCCTCGGCTCCGGCGTCTACGATGCTGCGCACACGCCACGCCGTCCGCGTGCCACCCCGACGCGATCAACGATCGCATCCTTCCAACTCTCCAAGATCGTCTGTCTCGCGGCACCGCCTCCCCCCTCGCGCGCGAGGGCTTGTGACACGATTTGGGGAGTCGCTGAGGGAGTAGTTGACTTCAGAAAATTGGGATCATAGGGGACTAATCGAACACGCTCAGCAATGGCGATTTCATGGCATCATCGCAGGTCAGGTGCCATGTAGCGTTGACCAAACACAGTAAGCGCCAAACCACGAACAATGATCCCGGTAACTTCTTGGAAGCATACGCACACAGGTGACCGGGACCATGAAAACGGGGCGCTCTTGCCGCCGCCGCACGGGGTCTCACGAGGCCGCTTCCTCGTGTTTTTCGAGGTAGCTGATGTAGAGCGGGCGCAACCCTTCCGCCACGTCGCCCGCACCGGACGCGAGCGCATCGGAGATCAGCGCGGTCAGTTTGATCACATCCCCGGTAGCGACATCCTCGTGACCCTCCGCCGCCTCCGCCGCAGGTATTTCACGTAGCAGTTGCCAGAGGAAGCCGATATCCAGATGGCGTACCGCCCGGTGCACCGCCCGGTCGTGCAACTCGCGCGAGGAGAGGGCCTCAAGATCTTCACGCTTCAACATGGCGCAACCATATAAGGCACCCCACAACTGCCGGATTCGGTTCATTCGTCATGACCGTGACTTTGCGTGGTCGGTGTGCGCGAGTCCCCCGGGTTGCCGCAATCGTTCGGGACCGAGCCAGCCCCTTCTCCCATCGCGAGCAAGGGTCGCTACGCCCACCGTGACCACCGTGAAACTGTCACCGCTGGCTCTCACGGTACCCCGCCCGGGGCGTTCACCGCCGGCACGGCGCGCACGTCACATGCTGCTTTCTGCCTGCCGAGGCTACCGGGCAGAAGGTAACCGAGGAATAGGAGAACTTCACTGTGCGCGGATTCTGGCCGGTGGTTCCGCTATCTTCGCCTCCACCACGCGCTCCCGCACCGCGCCCAGGGATAAATGCCGATCCGTGCGCGGCACCCCCGAGCGGCGCCGCTGGCCGATGCCTCACAGAGGCCGATCGCGCGACAGGCGTGGCCCCGCCAAAGGACCGAATCCATGCTGGAGGGTCATCACGCCCGGGGAAGCGGGGCCCCGTACCACGCCGCGATAATCCGGTGTGCGATGGAAACGGGCGGCGGCAGCAGGATGTCACCGCTCTCAATCGCAACGCGCAGATCATCGCGGCTGTACCAGCGCGCCTCCGCGATCTCATCGTCATCGACACGGATTGGGTGATCACGCTGCGCGTCCTCGACAGCCCGCGCGGAGAAACCCAGCATGAGGCTTTGCGGCATCGGCCAGGGCTGGCTGCCGAGATAACGGAACTCGCCTACAGAGATGCCTACCTCCTCACGCACCTCGCGGGCCACCGCCTGCTCGACCGACTCCCCCGGCTCCACGAAACCGGCCAGGATCGACACCCGCTTCATGGGCCACTTCTGGTTCCTGGCAAGTATGCAGCGGTCGGCCGGGTCCAGCACGAGCATGATCACGGCCGGATCGACGCGCGGGAAGTGCTCGCTGCCGTCCTGCGGGCACAACCGCGTGTGGCCGGCCGCGGCCAGCCGGGTGCGAGCACCGCACCTCGGGCAATGCTCGTGCGTCGCGTGCCAGTTCGCGAGCGCGACGGCATGGGTGAACAGCCCTGCGTCCCGGTCACCGAGCAGCGCCCCAACCTCACGCAGCCCGGCACGCACGGCCGCTCCGGCAGTGCCGCGACCGGGCCCTGGCACCTGGCCAGGGCCGGAAAACAAGCCCTCATCGGGGAGCGGCCCGAGCACCGCGAAATACGCGACGCCTGCCGCATCCACCCCGAGCAGTATCCGAGGGCTGTCCGGCGACTCCGCTGGTGACACCAGAACCAATTCGGCCTGGTCCGCGCCCGCAGAGCCACCTTCAGCCCTGGTCCTGACGTCCCCCCCGGAACCGCCTCCAGCCCCGGAACTGACATCAGCCCCGGAACCGCCTTCAGCCCCGGAAGTGACATCAGCCCCGGAACTGACATCATCCCCGGAACCGCCTTCAGCCCTGGAACTGCCGTCAGCCCCGGATCCGCCGGCCCGCCCCGCACCCGACGAGCCGCCGTCAGCCCCGGATCCGTCGGCCATCCCGGCCCAGCCCGCATCCGCCGAGCCACCGTCACCCTCGCCAGAAAACCGGACCAGGACCTGCCCGTCCTCGATGATCAGAACGCGCGTACGCGGGTCCGCCCACGCCCTCGAAAGCCACTGGGTGTCGTGGCGGCGGTGGGCGGCCCGGTCCAGTTCGCCGCGAGCAAGCGCAAGACGCCCCAGCCTCATCGCGCCATCGTTCCCGCTCACCAAGTCACTCACCACGTTCCGCTCACCGCATCGCTCGCCAACGCCGCTCACCAGCGCCGCTCACCAGCGCCGCTTACCAATGCCGCTTACCAATGCCGCTCAGGAGGCGACTAGGCCATAACCGATGCCCTATGCCGAACGGCTCATCCGCCGGCGCCCGCTGCGCGGCCGATACCGTTCTTGCCAATGGCTGCGAGTTCGTCCCACAGGTACGCGGCAGCCTCGGCGCCCTTCAAGAGGAGCGGCATCTCAACCTTCTCGTTGGGCGCGTGGATGCGGTCGGAGTCCAGCCCAACCGCCATGAACACCAGTGGCGCGGCAAGGATGCCCGCGAGGTCGGCCTCGGGCCCGCTGCCGCCCTCCCGGGTGAAAAGGACCTCCCGCCCGAATGCCCGCCGCATCGCTCCGCGCGCTGCCCGCACCGCGGGTGAGCCGATGTCGGAAAAGCATGGCCGCACACCCGGTCCGCCGAAGGTCACCCGGGCGTCAATGCCCGGCGGCGTATTCTCCTGAACATACTCGCGCAGCGCCGCCTGTACCTCCGCAGGTTCCTGCTGGGCCACCAGCCGCAACGACACCTTGGCGTGCGCCTCACGTGGAATAATCGTCTTCGACCCGGGCCCGGTGTGCCCGCCCCACATGCCGTTGATCTCCGCGGTCGGGCGCGACCAGATGCGCTCCAAAGTGGAGTAGCCCTCTTCGCCCGCGGTGGCCCGGCTGCCTCCGGCAGTGGCAAGCCACTCCTTCTCGTCGAATGGCAGCCGGGCGAACAGTTCGCGTTCCTCAGCCGACAGCGGGTCCACCCTGCTGTAGAAACGGGGCAGCATGACCCGGCCTTGCTCGTCGTGCAGCCCCGCGAGCAGCGCTGCCATCGCATGCAGCGGGTTCGGCACCGCGCCACCGAACGAGCCGGAATGCAGGTCGCTGTCCGGGCCGTGGAAGTCGATTTGGGCGTCGGTCATGCCACGCATTCCAGTGCACATCGATGGAGCATCCTCCGCCCACATGGTGGTGTCGCTGACCACGATCACGTCGCACGCGAGCCGGTCGCGGTGATCGCGCAGCAGCCTCGCGAAGTTCGGTGATCCCGACTCCTCCTCGCCCTCGATGAGCAGCTTGAGCGTGACCGGCGGCGCCTGCCTGCTGCTGTCCCGCGACGTCGCGACGCAGGCTCGCGCGCCGAGCGCGTGGAACAGCACCTGGCCCTTGTCATCAGACGCGCCGCGGCCGAGCAACTGCTGTCCGCGCTCCACCGGGGTAAACGGGTCGAAATCCCACTCGTCGAGCGGCTGCACGGGCTGGACGTCGTGATGCCCATATACCAGAACGGCTAGCGCGGGCTCCTTCCCGGCATCGCCGGCCGCGGGCCGCTCAGCAACGGGCCGCTCAGCCGCAGGCCATTCCGCGAATACGGCGGGCAAGCCAGGCGCGCCCTGCTCACCCGTCGGCCAGATCTCCACGGTTGGGAAACCAGCCTGCCGCAAATGCTCAGCCAGCCAGTCCGCGGATCGCGCCACGTCGGCATGGTGTGCCGGATCCGCCGAGATCGAAGGGATCGCCAGCCAGTCCTTGAGAGAAGCGACGAACCCGGCCGCGTTGGCCTCGACATAATCCCGCGCATCCATGATCGCGCTCGCTCCTTCGTCTCGCACCGCGCGGCAACCCGCCGTCGCGGCGTGCGCGTACCCAACCCATCCGAGGTTGAGTATCTCTACTACGGACCACACCGCTCCCAGCAGGCTGTCGGGTACCGCCATCGGCCGGGTCGGGTCAGGAAGCGGGCCAGCAGACCGCGCCGCGCGGCGCGATTTGGACGCGCGATGGCGGCGGTCGCGTACGTTGTTCTCATGGGGAGAGAATCCGGACAGGCCGAGGGGAGAGCCGTGGTGGCAAGGATGCGGCGGCGAATGGCGTTGATGGCTTTGTTCCGCCTGCTCAGGCCCGGTACACCGGGTCTTGGTCAGCGGCTGTCCGCCATCCCGCGCATGATCCTGGCGACGCTCCGTCGCGAGTACGACGGCGCGGCGCGGCTCGGCATGATCGCGCTTTCCGTGCTTTACCTCCTGTCCCCGCTGGATTTCGTCGCCGACGCGGTCTTCCTGATCGTCGGCGTGATCGGTGACGCGGCGCTGATCACGTGGGTGGCCGGCGCGCTGATGGACGAGACCGAGCGGTTCCTCGAGTGGGAGCGCCGCCAGGAGCGGGTCGGCAACCGGACCCGCCCGACCGGCCGAGTCACCCGCCGCGGCGCCATTGGCAACTCCTACTGACCGCAGGGAGCCCGCAGTTCGCCCAGGGTCTGCGCCGGGGACTCGCGCAGGGGACCGCGTGGAGTGGTGAAGATGACGTGCGAGTGCCTGCGTCAGCTGGGGCCCGCTGGCGGCACGCTGGTGATCAGGGCCTCAAGGCCGGCCGCGTCGAGCACGTCCGCAGGGCGTACGGTCAGATCCTCACGGACGTAGTAGAACGCGGCCCTGACCCGCTCCGGCGGCACCCTGGCCAGACCCCCCCAGGCCACCCGGTAGGCAGCCAGTTGGACCGCCACTGCCCGCCTCTCAGCGTCCGTCCGCGGAGGCCTGCCCGTCTTCCAGTCCACCACGTCGAAGATGCCGTCGCGGCTGTCGGCGAAAACCGCGTCGATCCGGCCACGCACCAGGCGGTCACCGATCGACGTCTCGAACGGCACCTCGACCTCGGCGGGCACGCGGGACGCCCACTCACCGGCCTCGAACCGCGCACGCAGCAGGGCAAGCTCGGCGTCGTCGGCCTCCGCCCCCCTGTCTGCCGCGCCCGGGAGATCGTCGGGATCGATCAGATGCTGCTGGCCGAATCTGGCTTCCAGCCAGCGGTGGAAGGCCGTGCCGCGGCGCGCTTGCGGGGCCGGCGGGCGCGGCATCGGCCGCCGCACCCAGCGGGCAAAGTCGCCGGGATCGGCGGCCAACGAGACCAGCGACGACACGGATAGCCGCGATGGCAGGTCAACTGGGATAGCGGCATGGCCGCGGCGCGCTGCCCGTTCGGTGAGGAGCAACGCGGCATCACGTGTCCAGGCAGCGACCAGAGTCTCGTCCGCAGCGCTGAGACCCGTGCGGCCGGTGCGGCCGGTGCGGTCGGCGCCGCCGGTCCGGTCGGTGCGGCCGGCGATGTCAGCAGGCTCGACAGGGCTGGCGTGGTAGTCGGAATCAGGAAGTTCAGCGGGGTCTGCGTGATCGGTGTGACCGGAGGGGAAAACGGGTGACGGCATGGCAGACGGCACCGGCGGCTCACCCGGCACAACCGGCGGCACCGGCGGCACCGGCGGCGCGTCCGCCGCGACAACCCGCGGCATCGGCGGCCCCGGCACGACAACCGGTGACCCGGGCGGCTCGCCGGAGGCGACAACCGGCGGCACGCCCGGACCGGCGGGCATGACGCCGGATGGCGTGGATGGCCCTGTGCCGGACAGCGCCGCGAGCTCGCGCTCTACCATCGCCGCCGCTGCCACAGTTGCCTCATATCTCGCGCCGGACGGCGCGGCCGGCCACGGCGCCGCGGGAGTGTCGGCAAGCAGCGGGTTCTCCGCGTCCTCCGCGGGCGCGGGCGCCCAGGCTGATACGTTCCCAGCGCCAGCCTCGCATGCCACCCGCACCTCAGAGAGGAACACCGAAGGTCCGAGCGGTGCGAGCGCGTCACCCCACCAGTATCCGGAGCAGCCAAGCCAGAACGCGGCCCTGGTCGCAGCCACGTACGCCAGGCGCCGCTCCTCGCGCAGGTCCCGGTGTCTGGCAGCGCTGGTGAACGCGTCCACGGCGACCGTGTCCAGAGCGGCCAGGCCCGGCAGGTCGACCGCGTCGCCGCGGAGCACGAAAGGCAGCTTGCGCGGGTTGTCCGTCCACCGGGCCGACACTCGGGGCTTGGCCGGGAACAGCTGGGCCTTCTCACCTGCGCACAGCCCTGGCACGAACACCACTGGCCACTGTAGCCCCTTGGCGGCATGCACCGTCATCAGCTTGACGCTATCGGTTTCGCCCACCCGGCCGGCCTCCAGGCCGAACTCCTCAGCCTCCGCCGCGGTCAGGTAATTGATGAACGCACCAAGCGTCGGCTGCTCCTCGTCGCCCGCGAAGGCCGCCGCCGCGTCCGCGAATGCGTCCAGGTCCGCGCGGGCGGCGGCGGGGTCGGCACCTGGCCGGGCCGCCACCTCGATATCGAGTCCAAGCGACCGCTCGACATCGAGCACAAGATCTGGCAACGGCTGCCCGACCCGGCCGCGTAGCATGCGCAGTTCGGCCGCGAGCGTGGTGAGCCGTGCGTACCCGGCGCGCGAATAGCCGGACGGGTCGCCCAGATCATCGAGCGCTTCGACGAGGCTGACCGGTTCGGCTGTCATATCGGCGATCGCTTCGCTCACCGGGTCGATCCCGAACGGCTCACGCGGGCTGGCACCATACCGCGGGCTGGCACTTCCGCTATGGCTGCCGCCCGGGTGCGGAGGCGAATCCGCCGCTGCTGGCTCACCCACGGCACCTCGCCCCGATCCCGCCTGGCGGGCGAGTTCACGTGCCCGCCGGCCGAGTGCCACCAGATCGGCGGGCCCGATCCGCCAGCGTGGTCCGGTGAGCAGCCGCGCGACGGCGTCTGACGCGGCGGGATCGTGCAGCACGCGTAGCGTCGCCACCACATCCTGCACTTCAGGTACCGTCAGCAGGCCGCCGAGGCCGACCACCTCGACCGGGATACCGCGATCCTCCATCGCACGGCGCAGCGCCGGAAACTGGGTGCGCTTGCGGCAAAGCACCGCGACATCGGAGGGGCACACACGGTCGGCACGCCCGTCCGGCCACCGCTGCCCGTCGGGCGCGACACCTGACGGAAGGGTGAGCAACCGCGTCAGCCGTTCGGAAACCCAGGCGGCCTCATCGGCAGCGGTGGGAAGCAGGGCACAGGCGGTCATGCCCCTGCCCGCCCGCTCCGGCGCCGGCACGAGGCTCGGCACCTCGGCCGCTTCGGCGCGCAGATCAGCCTGCAGGGCGGCAGCCACGTCCAGAATCCGCTCGCTGTTGCGGAAACTCGTGGATAGCAGGGCCAATTGGGGCGTTTTAGCGGCGCGGCCCGACCCGGTCACGAAGTCGGTGCGGAACCTGCGCAGGTTGCCCGCGCTCGCGCCCCGCCAGCCATAAATCGACTGGCAGGGATCGCCGACCGCGGTAACCGGATGACCGGCGGAGAACAGCGCCCGCAGCAGGACAAGCTGGGCGTGGCTGGTGTCCTGGTACTCGTCGAGCAGCACGACCTGGTAGCGGGCACGCTCGGCAGCGCCCACCGCAGCGTGACGGACCGCGATCGTGGCTGCCAGGCGGATCTGATCGCCGTAATCGATGACTTCGCGGGCCGCCTTGGCCGCGTCGAAAGCCGCGACCATCGGCAGCAGTTGCTCGCGGGTCTGCTGGGTCGCGAGGATCTTCGCCGCCGCGGCGGAAAGCCGGCCGGTGCGTCCCACCAGCAGCGCCGCCGCCTGCTCGGCGAGCCGCTTTCCCACGGCAGCGACCTCGTCCCCGGTGCGAAGGTGCTCAGCCATCTCGCCGGCCAGCTCAAGCACCGCGGCAGTCACCGAACCCGGCGTCCAGGTGATCTTGTCGACCGGCCCGTCATAGCCGGCGACTACCTTGGCCGCGATCTGCCATTGAACCGCCGGTGTGATCAGGCGGAGCGACGGTTCGAGCGCCTCCCGCAGCGCGTGATCGGCGACCAAGCGCCCCGCGTAGGCGTGGTAGGTGCATACCGTCGGCTCGCCGGCGAGCACATCGCCCGGGGCGCCCGCCGCGTCCAGCGGGCCGGCCGCCTTACCTTTCGCGTCCTGGCCGACGCCGTTCATGCTGGCCCTGCCCACGTCCTGCCAGGTCAAGCCGACCGCGCGCAGGCCGTCGAGCCTGCGCCGGACGCGGCTGGCGAGTTCCGCGGCTGCCTTGCGGGTGAAGGTAAGGCCGAGCACACGTTCCGGCCGGACGAGGCCGTTCGCCACCAGCCACACGACCCGTGCCGCCATCGTCTCGCTCTTGCCCGATCCGGCGCCCGCGGCGACGACCATCGGCCGCAGTGGGGCGCCGATCACCGCCGCCTGCTCGGCTGTCGGCTCCGGCAGGCCGAGTAGCCGCGTGAGCTGCGCCGGGCTATAGCGGGCGACGTCTGCCGCGGCCGCGTTCATGGCGCCACCTGGCCACCACGTTCGTGCACGGGGCAGCACGAGGCCACCGGGCAGGTCCGGCAGCCCGGGTTGACCGTCGCGTTGAAGACAGGACCGGCCATGCCCTCCGCCACCGCCTCCACAAGCGCGCGTGGCCAGTCCGGCTCGGGGTCGGCCGCGAGCTCACGCTGCCGCTGCACGCGCGCCCTCGCGGTCAGCGCCGCCTTGCCGACCTGGACGAGCTCCGCGCCGCCCGGTTCGATGAGCCCGAACCGCTCGAAAGCCCCGAGCAGCACTGCGAGCTGGTAGACGCCAAGCTGCGGATGACGGACAAGCTCGTCGTCCGCTGGCTTGCCGGTGCCGGTCTTCAGATCGACGATCACGCCGCGGCCGTGCTCGTCGGCCTCCAGCCTGTCCACCCGCCCGGTGATCTGGACCCGGCCCAGCTGAATCCGGAACGGCTCCTCGGTACCCGCAAGCTTGCGCGGGTTCGCCCGGTGCCAGTCAAGGAAACGACGGACCATCCGGTGCGCCTCTTCGCGCCGCTTCTCGCTGTACCAGGCGCTGCCGAAATCCAGGTGCCGCCACGCCTCGTCGATCCGCTCCCCGATCTCGTCGTCTTCCGCACCCGCGCCGGCGAGCACCGCGGCGGCGTGGATGACCGTGCCGAGATTGCGCGCCACGTCAGGCGCGCGCGCGCCGGTAGCCGCTTCCAGCAGCCAGCGCAGCCCGCATGCGGTGAACGACTCCGCCTGTGACGGTGACAGCCGGACGGTCTCACCTTCGCCGGTGACCGGGCCAGCGTCGGACAATTCGGTGAGCGCGTACCACTGGCTGGGGTGCGCGCCGCGGACACCCTCGGCGGCGAGCTGCGCCAGACGCGCCGCCGCCGCCTCGCGCAGCCCAGCCGGCTTCGTGACATCCGCCGCTGCGGCCCGCAGGCTCGCGACCAGCGCCGGCAGTGAGAGCCAGCGAGCTTGGGCACCAGCGACCCGCTCGATTGCGATGTCATCTCCGGCCAGTTCCCGCAGGAAACGTGACGGGCGCTCCTCGGTGTCGTCGCCGCCGACCGCGGTGACCACGATCCGGTGCCGCGCCCGCGTCACGGCGACGTAGAACAGCCGCCGCTCCTCGGCGAGCAGCTTGTTGGTGGCGGCCACGGCGGCGGCCTCGGCGGCCGCGAGCTGCGAGCCCGCCGCGACCTCGACGAGCTCGTCCACGCCGAGCAGCGACCCACGCATCCGCAGATCCGGCCAGGTGCCCTCCTGCACGCCGGCCACGACGACGACATCCCACTCCAGGCCCTTGGATCTGTGCGCCGTCAGGACGCGGACCGCATCGCCGGCGGCGGCACGTTCAGCCAGCGTGTCGCCGGGGATCTCCTGACCGGTAAGGCTCTCGAGGAATAGCGAAGGCGCGCCAGGAGGCAGCCGTTCTGTATGCCGGGCGGCCGCATCGAACAGCGCGAGTACCGCGTCGAGATCCCGGTCCGCGGCCGCGCCGTGTGCGCCCCCCTCGGCCGAGGCCGCCTGCCAGCGTGCCGCCAGCCCTGACTGCGCCCACACCGACCAGAGAACGTCCTCCGCGCTGCCGCCCTTCTCGATGGCCTGCCGCGCGGCGGCGAGCAATCCCGCGATGCGCTGCGCCGGCTCACGGACATCCCGCGCGATGAGAGCCAGGCCGCGGGGGTTCCGGAGAGCCGCGGCGAGCAGGTCGCCGGCCTGCGGCGGGCCAGTAGCCGGCGCCTCGGCCGGCCGCGAACCGGCCGGCTGCGGACCTGCAGGCTGACCGGCCGGGTCGTCACCAGCGCCGGCGCCCAGGGCCTGCAGTGCCCGCCGGAGGCGGCGCAGGCCGAGCGCGTCGGTGCCACCAAACGGACCGGTCAGCAACTCCGCCGCGGCCTCACCGTCGAGCGCATCCGGGTGCAGCGCACAGCGCAGCAACAGCAGCAGTGGCCGGATCGCCGGCTCCCCGACGAGCGGCACCTCATCCCCCGCGACGGTCACCGGGACCCCCGCCGCTGTGAGCGCCCGCCGCAGCAGCGGTACCCGAAGACGCGCCGACCGTACCAGGACCGACATCTTCTGCCATGGCACACCGTCCGCGAGATGGGCCCGGCGCAGGGTGTCCGCGACAACCGCCGCCTCCTGGCTGGCGCTCTGCGCAACGATAATCCTCACCTCCCCCGGGATCACCGCCCGTGCCGTGGTGCCGTCAGCACGGTCGGCGCTATCCACGACAACGAGATCGCGGTGCCCGCCGCCGTGGTTAACGTTGCTCGCGCTCTGGAACGCGGGAAGCCGGGCCGCGACCCGTCGCGAAGCCGCGAGCAGCACGGCATCACTGCGGCGGCTGCCGCGCAGCGCCACTACGGGAGCGGCCGGCCGGCCGCCGACCTGAACCGGTCGGGGAAGGCGAGGATGCCCCGGACATCGGCACCACGGAACCCGTAGATCGACTGGTCCGGGTCGCCGACGACGATCAGCTCACGGCCACCGGAGGCCAGTGCGTGCAGCAAGGCCTCCTGCGCCGGGTCGGTGTCCTGGTATTCGTCCACGAGCACGACGTCGTAGGCCTCGCGTTCCCTGGCCGCGACGGCGGAGCGGCTGAGCATCGCCGCCGCGATCCGGATAATCTCCGCGTAGTCGTAGGCGGGCACGGGTGCGAGGTCGAACCTCGCGGCGTACCTCTCGAGAAACGCACCCGCCGCGATCCATTCCTCGCGCTTGCCCCGGCGGCCCAGCCTGGCCAGGCCGACGCCGTCCAGGCCTCGTTCTGCGGCGCGGAGCAGCAGGTCCCTCAGTTCCTCCGCGAACCCGCGGGTGGTGAGCGTCGGCCGAAGCTGTTCGGGCCAGAACGCCGCGCCGTCCCGCGCCTCGCCGCGCAGCATCTGCCTGATCTCGAGCAACTGCTCCGGGCCAGAGAGCAGCCGCGGCGGCTGGTCACCTGCGGCGGTGAATTCCCTGCGCACCAGCGCGTAGGCGTAGCTGTGGAAGGTGAGCGCGAGCGGCTCGCGGGTGGTCCGTCCCAGCCTGGCGGTGATTCGCTCCCGCAGTTCGTGCGCAGCCTTGCGGCTGAACGTGAGCACCAAGATCCGCTGTGGGTCAATGCCGCGGCGGTGGATCCGGTCGGTGACCGCCTCGACGATCGTTGTGGTCTTGCCCGTACCCGGCCCGGCAAGCACCAACAGCGGGCCACCGTGGTGGGCGACCACCATCCGCTGTGCGTCGTCGAGGCGCGCCTGGTCCGCCGCCGGGGAGGACCGGCGGACCAGGCGGTAGGAAGGGACTGGCTGGTCCATGGCAATATCCATTCCAGCAGACGGGTCCGACAATCTGTGGGCTTTTCGCGGTGCGCAGCGGCCAGACGCCATCGGCCGGATGCACTGTATCCAGGCGCCCACCGGCCAGACGCCCACCGGCCAGCCCGCCGGGTCACCGCCGGTTAGCCGCCCACCGGCCAGCTGCGCGGCGGCCATATCCCGAACGGCTGCGCGCCAGCACGCGGCCATTCGGCGGGCTCATCGTCGCCAGGGTCTTGATCCCGGTGACCTTTATGAAGCATTCGCGCAAATTTACCTGGATCATGAATTGCCGCCCGGTTCAGCAGCGGTGAACCGCGGTCATCCGGCTGCGAGGGCGGCGCGCGCGGCGTCGAGTGCGGGGGCCCGGTAAGCGGCACCGAACAGGCATACGTGTACAAGCAGCGGATGGAGCTGGTGCAGGGGCACGCGGGCCCGCCAGCCGCCCGCGAGCGGTGCGGCCTCGGTGTATGCGGCCAGGATGCGGTCCAGGTAGGGCGCACCGAACAGGGCGAGCATGGCCAGATCGGTCTCCCGGTGGCCACCGTGGGCGGCCGGGTCCACGAGCCAGGCCCGGCCCTGCGCCCACATCACGTTGCCCGACCAGCAGTCGCCGTGGATCCTGGCCGGCGGCTCGGCAGGCCCGGCCAGGTCGCCGATCCGCGCCATGACCGTCTCGATCAGCCGGGCATCGGCGGCGGACAGGGTACCGACATCGGCTGCTCGGCGCAGAAACGGCCCGATCCGGCGCTCCGCGTACCACGACGGCCACCTGTCACCCATAGTGTTATCCAGCGCAAGCGAGGCGATGAAACCGTCCCACGGCGCGCCGAACCGGTCCGCCCCCGACGCGTGCAATGCGGCGAGGTCGTGGCCGAACCGCTCGGCCGCGGCCCGATCGGGGCGGCCGGCCTGAAGCCAGGACAGCGCCAGGGTGGACTGGTCGCAGCCGAGCACCTCGGGCACGGGCACCCGCCCCGCATCCCGTAGCCAGCGCAGGCCACGCGCCTCCGCGGGCAGCAGCCCGCCGAGTGACGTGTCCGCCGCCTTGACGAACACCTCGCGCCCGTCGGCCAACGCGGCGCGGTACGTACGCCAGCGATGCTGCGCGCCGAGCGCGGCGACATGCCGCACCCCCACGCCGAGAAGGACGGCAATGCGCTCGTCGATCACGACCCCATCCATTCGCCTGGGCATGCCGCGGCGACCCGCGCGGCGATCGCTGGCAACTGGCCTGGCACGGCCGCTACGAATCCGCGGGCCGCGGCGTGAGCATCTCGGCCAGATGGGCGGCGAGTTCCTGCGCGGCAGCCTCAATCAACACGAGCACATGGGCGAATTCCCCGGCGTCCCCCAGATAAGGGTCGGGGACCTCGGCACCCGCCGGTGACCTGGGATCGAATGAGCGCAGCAGGCGGATCCGCTCTCCGCTCCGTCCGCCACGATCCCGGGCGGCGGCCATCCCGAGCAGCGCCCGCAGGTTCGTCCGATCCATGGCCAGGATCAGATCGCGGTCCTCGAGCCAGGACGGCCCGATCTGCCTCGCCCGGTGACCGGCGCTCCGGTAACCCCGCCGGGCAAGCTCGGCGCTCGCCCTCCGGTCCATCCGCTCCCCCTCGTGCCAGTCTCCGGTGCCGGCGCTGTCAACCTCGACGAGGTCGCCTATGCCTGCCCGCTCGACCTTGGTTCGCAGCACGGACTCGGCGATCGGCGATCGGCAGATGTTGCCCATGCACACCAAGCAGACGCGGTAGGGCCGGCCCGCGTCGCGCGGCGGCGGTACCGGGGCCGCCCGAGGTTGCCGGCCAGGTGTCATGCTTCAAGGATGCCCGAAGGGCCGCGCCAGCCGGCCAGTCGCATGTCCACCCTCACCTCGCGGCCCGGGCAGCGCAACGGTGTCGCCTCGGCCAAGTAGCGCATGAGAGCCGCCCGCTCGTGGCCGGGTGGCGGTGAGCCGTCGGCGTAGATCACCCGCCACCAGGGAACGCCGCCGCCCCACAGCGCCATCACCCGGCCGACCTGGCGGGGGCCGCCCGCACCCAGATATTCCGCGACCTCCCCATAGGACATGACCCGGCCCGGCGGGATCTGCTCCACAAGCTCGAGCACTCTGTCGGCGAAGCAATCCACCGGCCGGGCAGCGCCGCCGGGGCGACCGCGTGTCACCCCAACTCCGTTAAGGATGGGGGTGGGACGCCATCCGAACCGGACGGGTGAGCGGGGCCATCCGCTCGAGCGGGATCTGCGGGGTGAAACCGTCGCACCGGCAGGATCCGGGTCAGCGAAGCCACGACCAGGATCAGCGACGTCAGCCCGAGCAGTCCGAAGCCAGCGAGCGGCCAGATCCCGCGCGGGCGCACCGGCAGCCGGCCGACGCGGGACGCTCCACCGCCGAAGTGCTGGTCCGGGGAGACGACCGCCTGGCCGCCCTTGATGCTCCGTGCCGACAGCCCGCCCGCCGGGACGCTCTTGGAGATCATCTTCGCCCTGGCGAGCGCTGTCGCCGCGTCCACCATGCCGAAACCCACCTGCTCGTCATATCCGTTCGCCGGGCCGTCACTCGTAGTGGAAACGATCGCCTCGCCGACGAGAGCAGGTGACAGCTCCGGGTACCTAGCTTTGATCAGCGCAACCGTCCCCGCCACAAGGGCGCATGCCGGACTCGTCCCGCTGACCTCCCAGTACTGGCCATCGCGGCCCTGCGCGGGCACGTTCACCCCTGGCGCCGCGACCTGAACTGAGAGGTTGTCACTGGAGAAACCCGCGGCCGAGCCGTTCTGATCAACCGCGCCGACGGCAAGGACGCCGGGATAGTCCGCCGGGAATGAGTACGGAGCGTAACTATGCGTACGGGCGAACCAGCTGGCGCCTGAGTTACCCGATGACGCGACCACCATGGTGCCATGGGCAGCGGCGTATTGCAGCGCCGAGCGGACCGCCGCGCTCGGTTCGCTGTATCCGATGGACATACTGATCACGGCGGCGTCGTGACGCACGGCATACCGGATGGCACGGGCCAGGGCGTTCTGGATGTCAGCCGGCTGCTCGAGCTGGTACTGCTCGTATCCGGGGTCGTCACGATCAGTGATCACCCGGATGGACAAAACCCTCGATTGCGGGGCCACCCCCATGATGCCACTGCCACCGCCATCGTGGCCGTGACCGGCGACCAGCGAGGCCATCCAAGTCCCGTGCTCGCCCCAGTGCGGGTTCGACGGCGCAGTGCCCGCCGCCGTGTAATCCGGGCCCGTTGTCACCGATCCGGCCAGGTCGGAGACTGCTGGATCCACCCCGCTGTCGAGCACCGCGACCGTGACCCCTCGCCCCTGGCTGATGGCCCAGGCCTGCGGAGCCTGAAGATCATCGAGCACCCACCGCTGTGCGTCCCGGATGCTATCGGCGCCCGCGGGCCGCGCTCCGATGCCAAGGGTCACCGCAGGCAGCGCCGTGGCAAGCAGCGCTGGAACAAACAGGTCCATAACGGCTCGCGCGAGCCTCTGCACCCCCTTGCCGCACTGGCTCAGCATCCGGGCGCTCCAGGGCAAAGCGGTGGCGGTGGCTTCGCACCGATCTTGCCCGCGACGTAACCGGCGATCCCCTTGGCCGCGCTCAGCAGCTCGGTCCGGCCATACTGATTCCCGTCGGCGCGGACGGCCCGCGGGCGCCCATCCGCGTACCCGGCCGCGGACATGACAACGTATGGGCCCGCCGAGATGCTCAACGAGACCTGGCGGGCCTGGTCGCCGGACCATTCGGCCAAGGTGCCGGGGAACACGGCCGCGCGGACGCCGGGCCGCAGGCTACCGGAACCGGACAGGGCGATCGCTGCCGCCGTGGCCGCACCGGCACCCGGCAATACCGCCACCCCGACCGTGATGATGAATGCCCCGGTCGCGTCCGCGTAGGTCGCACGCAGGACGGTGCTGCAGCCGAAGCGGGCGAGAGCCCGCGCTGCGGCGCCATCCGTAACGGCGGCGCACGAAGCCGCGGGCGCGATCCCCACCCGGCGGGCGGTCAGGGCCAGGCCAGTGTCGCTGGCCAGAATCGCCGCGGGCAGGCGGTAGGTGACGCTGGCCGGGAAGATCTCCCCGGCCGACCTGGTGCGCCACCGCCCGCCGACCTCCCACGAGATGATCTTCTGCTGCTCCGACCCGGTGAAGTGGCGCGGCATGATGCGGATGC
>CAWGAE010000023.1:0-253404 GCA_963820395.1 uncultured Actinomycetota bacterium
ATGCTCTCATCTGCCATGAACGTCCTCCTCCCTGCATGGCCGACACCGGGCCGCGCCCGCTGCCGCTTCCGGTTCAGCTCAAGGAAAGCCGCCACCGATGCAGGCCTAGTGGCACCTATGTGGTGACGGGATGAAGAGGGCGCGAGGCCGGTCCGCTCGCATCGCCAGCGCCGTGGCCGGACTGGCTGGAACAGAAGCCGAACCGGGTCTGGGCCTACGATTTCACAGGACCCGGGCGCGGCATGCCTCGATCGCCGTCTTGGATGTAGTCTCCCGCAAGTGGCTGACCACGCTGACCAGCGCGGAGGAGACCTCCACCCAGGTCCAGGTAGCGTTCAGCGCGGCGCTGGACACCGAGGGCCTGCTCGGCGAAGCCGATGAGCGGGCCACCGCCGCGCTGCGCGCGGCGATCGCCAGCGGCGATCGCGGTCCTGGTGTCCGCCGTGTCCAGCGGCGGCGTCACCTAAACCGGCCCAGCCACGGGTGCCGCGCGCGGCGGTATCGTTCGCGCTGGCGCAGATCGGCAAGCCGTACGTGTGGCGCGCGACCGGTCCGGGCTCTTACGACTGCTCCGGGCTTGTCATGACCGCGTGGGCGAACGCCGCGGTGCAGATTTCCCGCACGACATGCTCCCAGTGGGCCGCTCCCGCACGTCTCGAGCGCGACCTGCAGCCCGGGGACCTGGTGTTCTTCGACGCCGAAGGCCATGTGGCCATGTACGTCGGCAACGGCGTGATCGTCGACGCCCCGCAGCCCGGCCAGAACGTCGAAGAGCCCCCCATGTCGGGTTCCTGGTACGCGTACTACTTCGACGGCGCCACCCGGCCGTCAGCCGGCCGAAGGAAGATGCGGCGGCCGGCAGCTACGTCACCACGGCTGCTGGGCGGCCCGTTCGTCATGGCCGGGACCAGCCGGTTTGACGCAAACACGGCCGGTGGTGTCAACGGACTTGATCGGGCTCCAGCACGGCGGCCACCGAGGTCGCCTTGACAGGGGCGCGCCCTGGGGCTCGCCGCGCAGCGTGCCCCGACGTGCGTGCTGCTACTGGACCTGATGCTGCCCGGAATCGACGGGGTGGAGGTGCGCACGTTCACCGTCAACCGGTTGCTCCTTGCAAGCGGCAGCAGCGGCCGTGGCTGCCGCCTCAATCAGGTGGAGCAGCTCAATCGCGCAGGTCCCGGCCGATAGCCGCCCTGACCAGGTGCCGGGACTCCTCGACCAGCCGCCGGGCGGAGCTTCGGCGCGGCGCAACCGGGAGACGGACGACCAGAGCCCCCGGCCGGGTGGCGAAACGCAGCCGTGGCCCGAGAGTCGCCGGTTCGCCGTCGAGGCCGGCCGGCATCGGGCCGTCGGCGTCCACGGACAGTGTCGCGGCACCCCACCGCGAGTACCCCGGCGACAGGCGTCCCCGGCCGAACAGCTCCAGCAAGGCCAACCGCGCGGCGGCGCGGCCGTCATCCACCCTGACGGCCAGCACACCGAGCGACCCGGAGTCCAGGCGCGGGCGCCAGGCGCTGTGCCCCAGGCCGCCGAGCCGGTAGGGGTTGTTGGACACCAGCAGCGCGTGGGCACCGGTATGCTCCGCGCCGTCCGGCGCCCGGAAGCGCAGCGGCAACGGCGCAGAGTCGGGCCCGATCAGGCCGGGCAATTCGTCCAGGACCGCCCGCACCTTGGAGCGCCGGTAATGCCGTGACCTGACCATCGCCGCGTAGATGCCGAGCGAGACGTTGTTCACGAACACCTGGCCGTTGACCTCGGCCAGGTCCACCCGGACCTGCATCCCGCGCCGGAAGGCCGTCATCGCGTGTGCCAGGTCGTCCGGGTCCAGGCCGAGGTCGAGGGCGAAGTGGTTGCGGGTGCCGGCCGGCACGCACACGAACGGCAGCCGGTGCCGGGACGCTACCGCCGCTACCGGGGCCATCGATCCGTCGCCGCCGGCGACGCCGAGCACACCGGCGCCCCCGGCCACCATGGCCTCGGCCAGCTCACCCAGATCATCGCCCGGCCGCACCGGGACGACCTCCGCCCCCGCCCGCCGGGCCAGGCCGGCGAGGTCGGGGCGGGCCGCCTTCCCGCTGCCGGAGCGGGGATTGAGCAGCAGGACAGCGCGGCCAGCACCCGTCACCCGAGCGCCGCGGCGGCGACTGCCCGGTCGCGGCCGCCGCCCCGCCGGTAGCAGCGCGAAGCGGGCCGAGGCCATCGAGAACCCGAACAAGACCATGGCGACCAGCAAGGCTCCCGGCCGATGCGCCAGCACGTGCAGCACCGGTGCCGCCACCGCGGCCAGCACGATCAGGCCGGCCACCACCCGGGCCAGCCCACGCCGGGTCACCACATGCCACCCGGCGATCACTGCAGCCGGTAGCGCCACCAGGATGCCGAGCATCGACCACGGGTGAACGCGCACCGCTGCGCACATCACCACCAGCGCCGCTACCGCGGACCCCAAAGCCACGACGGCAGCCGCGCGGTACAGACGATCCGTCCCGGCTACGCCCGCCCCCATACTCATTTATCCCCTGCCTTCACGCCCATCGTCGCGGAGGCATTTGCGGGTCGCCGCAGCTGCTGTGTCCCCAAGGCCGCTCCCGCGATGACGTTGTCTTGCGTCTGACTTAGCGAGCTGGCCCCCCGAAAGAAATAGCCACCGGTCGGCGTGCCTGACCGGACTGGAGGCTGATCACGTCGGATCGGATCATCAACCCGGCCAGGAAGAAGGCGGGTCGGCGGCTGGCGCCGATCGAGAAGTACATGTCGGTGCTGACCGGGCAGGCCACGCAGCCGCAGGCCCCGGCGAAGTGGCGGCGGACCGCTCCACGGTGACCCACACCTGCCGGGTCGCCAAGCAGGGGGCGCTTGACGCTGGCCGCCTCGGTGCGCGGGATGCGGCCCGGACGTGCGGTCCTGGCCCGGGCCGGGGCCCGCCTGCCAGAGCGGTTAAAAGGATGCCTGCCGCCAGCCGTGCGCTTTCTACGGCACCCCCCGACGGGCGCTGCGGCCGCGCCGAACGAGGCCGCTGCGGCCAGCGCGGCGACCGTGGTCCCGGCGGAGTTGCTCATGATGACCCAGCCCCGTGCTGGTCGCAGCCGGGGGGCTGCCCCGCGCGCTGCGGCGCGGCCTCGGCGCTGCCGCGGTCGGCCGGCTCCAAGGAACAGGTCGGCGGCCGCTCCGCCGGGCAGCTGGAGGCGTCGCGGGAGCCGAGCAACCGGGCATATACGGCGGCCAGGGCAGCGCCGAAGATGATCCACGGTGCCAGCGCGATCAGGTTACTGCCGGTCATCCGCGTCGCCTTCGCTGCTGGTGCTGATGGCATCAGTGCACACGACGCGGATGCTGGACCGGTGGAGCTGCTGTGGCGACCGTGTGAAGGCCGGGTTTTCAGGCGGCGGGCTCGGCTGGGGGCGGCTCCCGTGCGGGAATCATGGCAGCACCCGGGCACACGGGGCGCCGCCGGCCGGAAGGGCCGGCGGAGGGGGCGGGTGAGCGGGGAATGGCGGCGACGGTGCTTGCTGGTGGAGGACGAGCGCAAGCTGCGTGATGTTGTCCGGTCCTACCTGGGGCGGGCCGGGTTCACCGTGCTGTCGACCGGCTCCGGCGCGGAGGCGGTCACCCTGGCGGCCTCGGCCGCACCGGACCCGGTACTCCTTGATCTCGGGAACCCGCCGGCGAGTACCACGCGGCCCGGTCGAGGATCACCACGTCCTCGCACAGGTGCTTAACCAGGTCCAGTTAATGGCTGGAGAACAACACTGTTGCGCCAGTGCGGCAAGGTTCGCGGTCTTGCTTGAGCGGAACTTGTGTGATCTTGATCAGCGGTGAGAGTCTCCTGGGCTGGCGAGACAATGCCTGACCTGGGTCTGGCCGATGACGCTTGCTGGCTACTGGAGGGTGAGGGGGACGGGCGAGCCGAGCAACTCGAAGGCGCGGCGCTGGACGGGCGTCGGTTTGGTGAGTTTCTCGATTCTCTGCCCGGCGAAGGTGACGCGCTGGCGGTCCAGCGTGGAAAGGTGATCGAGGAGATCCTGGTATTTGCAGATGGGCAGGCCGTCACCGTTGTACTTGCTGGTGTCTTTTGCTTTTACCTGCGCTGAGCGCTGCGCGGGGGCGACGGGGTCGCTGGTCTGGGGATGTCCTGATCGGTGAAGGTGAGCCGGTATTTCGCGATCAGCAACCCGGTCCCGGCCGGAGCCGGTTCAGGCCGCCTGCCAGCGTAGAACGCCTCGAATCGATCGCAGCGCCGATCGCCAGCTGTTCTGCCTGGCGTTTGCCGACCGTGATCGCACTCGCCGCGCTCACCTGGGCCGCGGCCTGCTCGAACGGCACCACCGCGGCTGCCCGGGTCACCCGCTTGACCACCCCGGCTGAACACGAATGCGCCGTCGCCCAGTTCAAGTCCGCGTCTTGCGGATACAGGTTCGGCCTGCGGTGGCGCTTGTAAGCGATCCGCGAGGTACAGACCGGCCCTACACCATGATCCTCGTATGCTCCTGGCCAGCCGCCGCCGTTGCGCGGGCGTCCCCGCCGGCATCGACGACGTCGGTGCGCCGCTGTTCTCGCACCGTCCGCAACCCCATGTGCGCCTCGGTGAAGATCCGCATCACCTTGAACCCGTCGGTGAGCGTCCGAGACTCGAACTGATCATGCTCGAGGGCGAGCGCATCTTCGCCCCTGGCCCAGCTGATCACCGACTCCGCTTGCTGGCGCGGGCCCGGCCTGACCGCGGTCGAGCGGATGCCGATTCATCGCTGTTCGCCATTCGCTCGTGCCGGTTCCGTGTCTTCCCCGAGACGGTGCGGGCCGCGATGCATGTGGGCCGGGCGTCCTTCCGGCGCCGGACCTTCAGCGCGCTGCGTCCGGGGCGAGGCGCCGCCAGAGCGTGAGCGCGGTGATCGCCAGGGCGACGACGCACAACACGGCCACGAGGATCGGGAGGGGCGGGATCTGCAGGGAGAACAGCCGGCGGGTGATGGGGAAGGCGAACAGCAGCCCGATCCCGGCGGCCATGCTGGCGAGCAGGGCGATCCGCGGCGTATCCAGCGGTTTTGCGATGAGGGCGAGCACCCACAGCCCGATGGTGAACAACGCGAGCATGGCGGCGGTGCGCGACTGGACGGCGGTTGTGCCAGGCGCGGCCCTGGCGATCGCGTAGCTGGCCATGGTGGCTGCCGCGGCGGCGAGGCCGGCCGGCACGGTGAATGCCAGCACCCGGCGGGTGAAGCCGGGCCGGGCCCGGGGGGCGCCGGCCGCGAGGGCGAGGAAGAACCCGGGGATCCCGATAGTCAGGGTGCTCACGATGGTCAGATGCCGCGGGAAGAACGGGAACGGCACGCCGCTGAGGCCCACGACGATCGCGAGCACGGCCGCGTAGACGGTCTTGGTGACGAACAGGCCGGCGACGCGCTCGATGTTGGCGATGACGCGCCGCCCCTCGGCCAGCACCTGCGGGATGGCGGCGAAGGTGCTGTCGAGCAGGACGATGCGGGCCACTGACCGGCTGGACTGGCTGCCCGACCCCATGGCGATGCCCAGATCGGCCTGCTTGAGCGCCTGGACGTCATTGACCCCGTCGCCGGTCATGGCCACTACGTGCCCGGCCGCCTGCAGGGCCCGCACCGCGGCGAGCTTCTGGCCGGGCCGGACCCGGCCGAGGATGTTGGCCTCCTGCAGGGCGCGGCCGGCCGATGCATCACTTTCGCCCAGCCCGGACGCGTCACACGGGGCGCCGAGCAGCGGGATTCCGGCCCGGGCGGCGATGGCCGCCACTGTCTTCGGCGCGTCGCCGGACAGCACCTTGATGGTGATGCCCTGGCCGAGCAGATACCGTACCGTGGTTTCGGCGTCGTCTCTGAGGCGTTCCGCGAGCACGAGCAGCGCCACGGGAGTGATCATCTTGGGCGGTGCCGCGCTGTCAGCTGGCGACGCCGCGGCGCCGAGCAGCAGAACACGCCGCCCGGCCGCCTCATGGCTCGCGACGGCTGTGGCGGTGCCGGCTGGCAGGCCGCCGCCGATGACGGCGGGCGCGCCCAGCACCCAGGTGCCGCGGCCGACGAAGGTTACCGCGCTCCACTTGCGTGCCGAGGAGAACGGCACCTGAGAGGTCACCACCCACCCGGTGGGGGCCCGGTAGCGCTCTGCCAGGGCTTGCATGGTGGCATTCGGCGCCGGATCGGCGGCGGCGACAGCGCCGATGACGTCCCCCACCTGCCCGGCCGCGCGATCGGACACCAGCTCGATGCCCTCCAGGTGCATGCCGGGCTTGGTCAGGGTCCCTGTCTTGTCGATGCACAGCACGTCCACCCGGGCCAGCCCTTCGATGGCCGCCAGTTCCTGGACGAGCACCCGCCGCCGTGCCAGGCGCATGGCGCCGGCCGCGAAGGCGATCGAGGTGAGCAGCACCAGCCCCTCGGGCACCATCGCCCCGACCCCCGCGACCGACCCGCGGAGGGCATCGTGGAGTGGCTCTCCGCTACGGAACAGCTGGCTGACCACCAGGAGGATGCCGGCGGGCACCATCACCCAGGTCACCGCCCGCAGGATCCAGTTCGTTCCCTGCTGCAGCTCAGAGCGGATCAGGCTGAAGCGGCGGGCGTGTGCCTGCAGCCCGGCGGCGTAGGCGGACTCGCCGACACCGGTCGCCCGCGCGCGGCCGGTTCCGGCCACCACGAAACTCCCCGACAGCACCCGGTCTCCTGGTTTCTTCGCCACCGGCTCCGCTTCGCCGCTGAGCAGTGCCTCGTCGAGCTCCAGCCCGTCGCAAATGAGCACCGCCGCGTCCACCGGGACCTGGTCGCCCGGGTGCAGTTCGAGGACGTCGCCGAGGACTATCTGCTCTACCGGGAGCTCGGCTGGCGCCCCGTCCCGGACGACATGCGCGCGGGCGGCAGTCAGGATGGCCAGCCGGTCCAGCGCCCGCTTGGCCCGCAGCTCCTGGACGATGCCGATGGCGGTGTTGGCCGCGAGCACGACACCGAACAGGCCGTCCTGCACCGGCCCGACGACAAGGACCACCGCAAACAGCGACCCCAAGATGGCGTTGAAGCGGGTGAACAGGTTCGCGCGCAGGATCTGGCTGACGGTCCGCCCGGGGACCGGCGGGGCGGTGTTCACCTGGCCCGCGAGCGTCCTGGCCTGTACCGCCGCCTGGTCAAGGCCGCTGCAAGCAGCATCCCCAGCCCGCCCGGCGGCCAGGTCCATGGTAGCCGCCCGTATTGACGCGTCGGCGCCTGCCCCCGGCGATTCGGTCACTTATCTGCCCGGGCTTCCCGTCGGGTGGCTGGTTTCTGGCGGGCCCGGCCCCAGCGGACGTAGACGATCGGGCCGGCGAAGTCGACCAGCAGCGCCCGGCGCCACTTGGGCCCGCGGACTCGGCCGGCTGGACGGCGCGCAAGGTCCGCCCATGCGGTGGCGGCCATCCCGGACTCGGCAGCACCGGTGAATACCAGGGCGGCTTTCTGCCACGCCGACACGTCGCGCCCGAGGACGTGCGGCCGCAGCGGAGAGCCTGTGCCATCGCCCACAGCGCATACGCCGCTCCGCACGCCCCGGCAGCCAGCCACGCGGCGTTCCCGGCGCCTGCGGCCCGGCAAGGTGCGCCGCGCCGCCCGCGACCACGCCAGAGGTGCTCAGGGCGAGCAGCGCGGCGGCCGCGTGCCGGACCAGCCACGGCTCCGGATCGGGACGGCGAACTGCTGCCACGATCTTGATCGTCCATACGGCGCGGCAGACCCGGCCAGAGTCACAGGTCGGCCTGCTGGAGGTCCTTCGGCCCTCGCCTGGCGGGCGCGCGGCGGCTGAAGATCGCCAGCTGGAAAGGGGTAAGGCAGGGTCGACGTCATCGCGCTGCTCGCGATCGTCGGCGCGATCACGGTAGGCGAACTGCCCGCCGCGGCGGTGATCAGCGTCATGCTGACCAGCCGGGGCCTGGAGGAATCGGCCGCTGGACGCCCGTCGCCGGTCACGGGGTGGCCGTGGGTAAGGCGGAGTGGCCGGGCTGCCCGCCGCTGAACGGCGCGCTCACGGTGTTCGTCACAGTCTTGTCTTGTTTGTCCTGTTTCAGGATGGGTTTCTTCTGTGGCTGCAGCCAACCGGCCAGCGCTCGCTAGGGCGAGTGCCTATCCGGAACCGTCGTGGCGGCGAACAGCTGCCGGGCCAGCGCGGCCCACCCACAGATAGCAGTAGGCGCGAGCCCGCCCGGGCCTCTACCGGTCGGGGTGTGTGCATCGCCTGACCTGCGGGGAGCGGCGGGCGCTCGGCTGTCCGGGATCCCGCGATATGGCATTCAGCGGTCGCTAGCAGGCGGGTGAAGGACGCCGACCGGGCAGGGCGCGTGGTGCAGCAGGGCCTGGCTGACCGAGCCGAGCATCATCCCCTTGACGCCGCCGCGGCCACCGGAGCCCACCACGAGCATCTGGGCCTCAGATGCGGCGGCCAGCAGCACGGCACGCGGCGCGCCACCGGCGGCCTGCCGCTCCACCGCCACCTCGGGATGCTCCTTCTCGGCGCTGGTGATTTGCTCCTCGAACGCTTCCTCGATCCAGCCTGCACCACCGGGGCTCCCCGGTGTGTCCGCCAGAGCGCACACGGCCAGCAGCCGGGCCTCGCGCAGCGCGGCCTCCTCGAAGGCAAACCGTACCGCCGCGTCCGAGGCCGCGGATCCGTCGGCGCCGACCACGATCGGACCCGGGACGTAGCCGGCGGCTGGGCGCCAATGCCCGCGGACGACCACGACGCGGCCGCGCGCATGCGCGGCGACCTGCGAGCTGGCCGACCCCAGCAGCAGCCCGGCGAGCCCGCCACGCCCGCGCGAGCCCGCCACTACCATCTCAGCGGTGCCGCTGTTCTCGCACAGCACCACGGCCGCCGACCCGGCGGCCAGCAGCGGCCGCACCTCGCCGGGCCCCATGACCGTCCGCGCGTAGCGCAGCCCTTCGGCAAGGATCTGCTCACCGCCGCGCCGCGCAAGATCGAAGGCAGCAGCCGCACTCGGCGGCACCGGGTGCGCGGGAGCCCACGCATGGCAAACCGTGAGGACCACCCCACGCGCCCGGGCCTCCCTGGCGGCCCAGCTCAGCGCCTCCCGGCTGCACGGTGAACCGTCGTATCCGGCCAGGATCCCGAAAGCAGCACCAGTCATGGCCACCTCACTTCTTCCGGGGCTGCCTCAACGATCACGCCGCTGGCACCAATCCGCACAGGGTCCTTCGGTCCCGGCTACGGGGAGCAACGGCCCGGCCGGTCCGCTGCGTGGGCGGACGCTGCGATCCTGCTGGGGCCGGCGATCAGCGGGAATGAGCAAGCACCGGTCATGCCTGCGCCGGGTCAGGCCGCGGCGCGGCGGATGGGTACCACGATGAGAACGAATCCGGCCAGGGCCAGCAGGACGGCGCCGGTGAGCCCCTCGACCGCGAGCCATGGCAGCGCGGGGATGGTCGCGCCGGCGTCTGCTCGCACGGTGATGCCCGCGGAGCCGTCCGGGTT
Organism: uncultured Actinomycetota bacterium; assembly: GCA_963820395.1. Taxonomy (GTDB): domain Bacteria; phylum Actinomycetota; class Actinomycetes; order Streptosporangiales; family Streptosporangiaceae; genus DATFVJ01. The sequence continues at coordinate 9,478 of CAWGAE010000023.1, forward strand.
CATCACCACGACGATCCAGTCGCCGCTGGGTGCCGTCCACTGCAGTGCCTGGGTGCCCTTGCCTGCCGCCTGCGCGGTCCAGATGCGGGCCGTTGCGGGAGATGGGGGGTGGCGCTCCCTGGGTGGCTGTGTGGTGGCGCTGCGGTGGCCGCCGAAGGCGGTCACGGACGCGTCCTGGACGCCGCCGAGGTACTTGGTAACGGCCGCGGCCGGCCCGACCGCGACGAAGACCGGCGGGATCGGCCGCGGTCGCCCGGATCCGCAGCTGCCCGACGAAGATCCCGAACCAGTCCCATCCGCCGTGCAGGTTAACCGTGTCACTGGCCAGGGCGTGCCCGCTGGTGGCGAACGTCGCGGTGCCTGACGTCACCCCTCTCATGCTGGGCACGCCGCGAGGCGTCGGGCAGGCCCATAAGTCACCGGCCCTGCGGGTCCTTCAGCACTGCGCCGGGACCTCGGCACGGCTGTGCCCGGTATCGCCGTCCATCGGCGGGCAAGCCCTCGACTCGGCCTCCGCTGTGTCGGCGACATGGAAGCGTGGCCAGCAGCACCCGCTCCGGAGCGGGTACGTTCCATCAGCGCCGGGTCTTCAGCCCGCCCTGCCGGGTGCGAGGCGCCGCCACAGCGTGACCCCGGTGATCGCCAGGACGACGACGCCGCCGAACACGGGGCCAGGGTGATCGTGGCCTGCGGGAGCTGGAGCGTGAGGATCCGGCGGGTGATGCGGAGGCGAATAGCAGCCCGAGCGCTCCGGCAGCTGCAGCGAGCAGCGCGATCCGCGGCACGTCCAGTGGCCAGGCGATCAGGGCAGCCACCCAAAGCCCAGCACCGCTCAAATGCACCCAGACGCCACCGGCGACAGGCACTGCTCGCAGCCAGCCGACCCGTGCGACACCATCGTCGCTCACCCGGCTCGCGTCTACGGCTACTGGCTGGGCCGAGAGGACCACCTTGGCGCCGGCCGTCGGGCAGCCAAACGCGGGATCGCCGTCGGGCCGACCATTCTGTGTGATACCCGTCGCCTCAACCGCAGTCGGGCCACTGGGCGAGCGCCCTCAGCAGCAACTTTCCCTCGCTATCCTTCACACGATCATCACAGTGGCTTCACGCGTCTTGCGCTCCGGTTCGCTCTCCTTGACGTGACAGAAAAGGCGCGGCCGGAAGGCGGGCCGAGGTGAACGCTGCTGATCTGTTTGTGCTCGTGCCGTGGCTGCTGTTCGGCGCCGGCCTCGGGGTGATCGGCTATCGGCTGTTTCACCCTCGGGTCACATCCCACCGGCGCCGCCGTCAGATCCGATGACCAGCGCCCCTGGCTGGGTCTGGGCGGCGCGGCCGGGCTGGTGATCTGCTGCCTGCTCACCATGATCTGCTCGCGAGCAGGCGAGGGTCCGGAGTGTCACGCGCGGTGCTGGTCAGCGCCGCGTGGGTCGGCGCGGGAATCGCCTTCGGGCTCGTCATCGCCGTGACGCAGGGCGGCGGGGCGGGCCAGGAGTACTTCGCCGCGTACCTGATCGAGAAGGCCCTGAGCGTCGACAACCTCTTCATCTTCGCGGTGCTGTTCCGCGCGTTCGCCGTACCGGCCGCCAGCCAGCACCGCGTGCTGTTTTTCGGCGTCATCGGCGCACTCGTGCTGCGCGGCGGCTTCATCACCGCCGGAGCGGCACTGATTCACCAGCTGAGCTGGGCCTTCTACATCTTCGGGGCGGTCCTGCTCGCCGCCGCCATCCGGATGGCCCGCGGCGGCCCGCAAGCCCGCCCGGGGGGCGGGTTGGTGCTGCGCGGCCTCCGCAAGATCATGCCGGTCACCGACGACCACGATGGCACGCGGTTCCTCACCCGCCGTGCCGGGAAACTTGCCGCGACGCCGCTGCTGGTGGCGCTGATCGCGATCGAGACGACGGACGTGATCTTCGCGATCGACTCGATTCCGGCGGCCTTCGGGGTGACGACCGACGTGTTCATCGTCTTCACCTCCAACGCGTTCGCCATCCTCGGCCTGCGCGCGCTGTACTTCGTGCTGGCAGGAGCGATGGAGCGCTTCGCCTACCTGAGCCAGGGCCTGGCTGTGCTGCTCGCCTTCATCGGGGCGAAAATGATCTTCTCGCCGGTGTGGCACCTGCCGACGGTGGTGAGCCTCGGCGGCGTCATTGTGATCACCGTGAGCGCGATCCTGCTGAGTGTGTGGAAGCGGCGCCGTGCTGCGGCCGCACATAGGTCAGAGCCCGCGCATGGCGCGGGTGAAGCACCACGATCATGGGACGACCCGGGAAGCGGGGGTCGCGTGGGCGGCTTGGTTAGCGGCGCGGCGCGGCGCAGATCTGGCAGTACCGTGCCTCGGGGGTGAGTGCCAGGCTGGTCGCGGCGATGGCGTCTCCGCACTGCTCGCAGCGGCCGAATCGGCCGGCCGACAGCCGGGCGAGCGCCTCTTCTATGTCGGCAAAGGCCCGGCGGGTGGCGACAGTGCGGCGCAGGATATCCCGCAGGTTCGCGGCGGCGGCATGGTCGCCGCTCTGGTGGGCGCCAGTTGCGGCGGCGTCATGGTAGGCCATGGACAGCTCGGTGATCTGGCGCAGCCGTGCCTGCCACCGCGCCTCGAGGAGGCCGCGCCAGTGCGGCAGGGATCTGGCTTTTGGGCTCCGCTCGATGAAGGGATCCAATTCGGTGGCCGGATCCGGCTCAGCGGTGGGGTGCAGGGCCGTAACCGGATCCGGCCCGACCGGGCCAGCCGCGGCGGGTGTGGCAGGAAGCGGGCCGCGGCCGACCCTCTCGGCCACGTTGGGCCGGGCTTGGATCACGTCAGCGGACATCGGGGCGGGCCTCCTTCGAGACGACGCTGGCCACCTGCTGGCCCGCCGTTGACCCGGCGCGCACCCCGAACGCGCGCCGGGCCGATTGCGCCTGAGCGCGCTGGGTGCACCGCGAAAGACGACGCGTTCATGAGGTAGCCGCCCCCCCGGATCAACTCACGGGGAGCTGGCCGAGGATGACCTGGATCTGTACCGGCCGCGATGCCATGGACGTGCTCCTCGCTGGATGGTCGGGCACTGAGCGGCTGCTCCGGCTGCTGCTGCCAAGGAAAGCCGCCACTGATGCAGGCGCGGTGCCGCCCATGTGGTGAATCGATGGAGAAGCCCGCCGCTGGTGAACTTGTAGGGGCCGGGCCCTGCCGCGGCTGCTGTTAGAGGAAGGGCTGGCGAGATGTGATGTGGCGGTGTCATGCCGCGCTGCGGTCCGGGGAGGGGCGCGCCTTGCCTGGCCGGCCAATCGCCGCGGCAGCCGTTCGGGCAGGTAACGGGACACCTCGCCGGCAGAGGCCCGCCGGTCCGCCGGTCCGCCGGTCCGCCGTTAGCGGTCAGCGGCCGGCGGCCAGCGGTCGGCGCGGGGCAGCGTCAGCACGATCTCGGTGCCTTTCGCCTCGGTACTCGTCACGTCGATGCTGCCGTTGTGGGCGCGGACGAGTTCGGCGACCACGGCGAGGCCGATGCCGCTGCCGGCCTCGCCGGCCGCCTGCCGGCCGCGCCAGAACCGGTCGAAGATGTGCGGCAATTCGTCCTCGGCGATGCCGCAGCCGGTGTCGGACACGCTCAGCTTGGCCTGTGCGCCCGCTGGCCCGGCCGTCAGGGTCACCCGGCCGCCGGCCTGCGTGAACTTCAGCGCGTTGCCGAGCAGGTTGGTGATCACCTGATGTAGCCGCCCGCTGTCCGCCAGGACCGCCGCCGATGTCAGCCGCCGCTCAAAGGCGACGTCAGCGGCGTCGAACCTGGCCATGAGGCGGTCCGCCGCGGTGGCGGCGACCTCGGCGAGGTCACACGGGGCAAGCGATAGCTGCAGCGCGGCGGCCTCGGCGGCGGCCAGGGTCTGCAGGTCGTCGACCATCCGGGCCAGCCGGAGCACCTCGTCCCGCAGCGATGACAACTGTTCGGGAGTCGGCTCGACCACCTGGTCGAGCAGGGCCTCGTGCCCAGCTTGCAGGATAGCCACCGGGGTCCGGAGCTCATGCGCGACATCGGCGACGACATCGCGTCGGAGCTGCTCCTGACGGGCCAGGGTGTCGGCCATCGAGTCGAAGGCGGCCGCCAGGTCGCGTAGCTCGCCGGGCGCGCGGATCTCCCCCACCCTGGCGGTGCGGTCGCCGCGCCCCATCGCCCTGGCGACCTCGATCAGCCGGCCGACCGGGCGGGTAATCCGCCTGGACACGCCGAGGCCGACGAGCAGCGCGAGCAGGGCCGCGAGACCGGCAGCCCCGGCGATCGCCCGCCACAGCGCCGTGCGCAGGGCATCGTCGGCGGCGGTGAGCCCGGCGCCGGTGAAACGAACCGCGATCGTTCCCACTCGCTGGCCACGCACTGTAACCGGAGCCTGCTTAACGTGCCTCTCGCCATGGCCGGAACCTGGCGAGGCCGCGACGGGCCGACCCGCGCTGTCGAGAATCTCGACGTCGGCGCCGATCCGCCCGCCAACATCCAGGACCGGTCCCAGGTCGGCACCGGTCCAGCTATCGGCCCTGTTCCAGGCCGTGGCGGCGGCCACCGTCATCGCCTGGGTCAGCTCGGCCCGCTGCCTGGCGGCAAGATGTGAGATGTCGGCCGCGGCGGACACCGCCGTCGCCGCGGCGAGCAGGGCGATAGCCGACAGCGCGACCGCGACGAACGCCAGCGCCAGCCGCAGGCCGAGCGGACCCGAACCGCCCTGCCTAGCCATCCCGGGTCAGGCCGAGCCGGTAACCGCCGCCGAGCACGGTCTGGATGATCTCCGGCGCCCGCTGATCCTCTTCGATCTTGTGGCGCAGCGCAGCCCGGAAGCGGGCACGGGCGTCGTGCGCCCGGCCTCGGCGGCAAGCAGGCCAGCGGCCCGGCTTACTGGCAGGCCCATCACCCAAGGTTCGTAGATTTTGGCGGACGGCAGCCCCAGCAGCCCGGCCGTGCTGAAGAGCCGCGACAAGGATGACCGTCGCGCCGGTCATCAGCTTGCCTGCCGCTGGGTGCGGAGAAACCAGCCGGCGCCGGACAGGTGCCGAGGCGACGTAGAAGTTCAGCCGCAGGCCGAGGAAATGCTCCGGCGGGTCGACCCGCAGCGACTCCTCGAAGATCCGGAACGCCGAGTACCCGGTCACGTACAACGCGAACAGCCCAGGTGGCCGGACGTCACGGTGATGACCGAGCCACACCCAGCGCCGCCGCGAGCGCGAAATCGAAGATCAGCTCGTACAGGAAAGTCGGGTGGAATGTCGTGTACCGCGCGTAGCCGGGCGGCCGGTCCGCCGGTGAGATCTCCAGCCCCCAGGGCAGGCTGGTCGGCCCGCCGAAAAGCGCTTAAAGTGGGGCTAAGGCCGGTGGGGCGGGTGGGACTCGAACCCACGACCGGCGGATTATGAGTCCGCTGCTCTAACCGGCTGAGCTACCGCCCCGGGACGCGTGACATTACAGCAAAGCCGCGCGGCCCGCGTCGAACTGAAACCCGCGGTGCCGGAGTACCGCCGCTGGAATCCTATGGCGCCGCGGAGGACCTGCGGCACCACGGGCCCACGGCACCAGGGTCCGGCACCAGAGTCCCCCGGCACTGGCGGGTCCCTCAGTACCCATGACTCATCTGCATCGCCAGGGCGTGCTCAACCAGCGCAATCAACATGGCCTTGGTGGATTCCATGCTCCGGGCGTCGCACTCGACGATCGGCACGTTCGATCCGACCGACAGCGCTTCGTGGACGTCCTGAACGGTGTGCGGGAACTCGCCGTAAAAGCCGTTGATGCCCACGACAAACGGCAGGCCTGCCACCTCGAAGTAATCCACTGCGGGAAACGAGTCGGCGAGCCGCCTGGTGTCGGCGAGCACAACCGCGCCGACTGCGCCCCGAACCAGATCATCCCACATGAACCAGAACCGGTGCTGGCCCGGCGTGCCGAACAGATAGAGGATCAGCCCCGCATCGAGAGTCAACCGGCCGAAATCCATCGCGACAGTGGTCGTCGTCTTGTCCGGCGCGTGTGACAGATCATCGACGTCGGTGCTCGCGACGGTCATTGCCGCCTCAGTCGTGAGAGGCGTGATCTCCGACACCGATCCGACGAAGGTGGTCTTGCCAACACCGAAGCCGCCCGCGACCACAATTTTTACCGACGTCATCGCAGCCCCGGCGGGAGAGCCCTGGGTGGCACCATCACCTGCCCGCAAGGCCGGTCTCGAAAAACCCCCGAACTAGAGTTTGCGTAGTCCACTCAGCACCCTTTCAAGCAGGTTGAGATCCGGGTGTCCTGCCACGTGGTCGGTCTGGTGGACCCGAACCAGCCCCTCGACCGCCATGTCTGCGACCAGAACCCGGGCAACACCCAACGGCAGCCGAAGCACCGCGGATATCTCGGCCACGCTGCGCCAGTCCCGGCAGAAGCCAAGAATGGCCTGACATTCCGGGCTGAGAATCGACAGATCACGCGGCTCGTAGTGAGACGAGACGACCATTGCCTCGATCTGCAGTTGAAATTTGGGCTGCGTCCGCCCCCCCGTGACGGCGTACGGGCGCACTAACGGGCTGGCCGCGGCATCGTCACCGGCGGCTAGCTCGCCCTCACCGGACGCCGACACGTTTACCGGAGGGTGGCTACGGCGTAGATCACCGCGCGGACGCAGCTCATGCGCCCCGCCATCCACAGAGCGGTCGCCACGGCCCTGGCCGACCACCGGCTTCTCCTTTCACTATCTGCCATCCTCCGACCACTCAGGCGTGAACGCACTGCGCAACTGCGGCGTAAGAGCCCGTCCCGCCCGCGCTACCAGCAATGCCATCTCGTAGGCCACCAGCCCCATGTCGCAATCTGGCGACGCGAGCACTGCCAGGCTGGAGCCATCGCTGATTGCCATGACGATGAGCAGTCCCCGGTGCATCTCCACCACGGTCTGCGCGACCGCGCCGCCTTCGAAGATCCTTGCCGCGCCCTGCGTCACACTAGTGAGCCCGGACGTGACCGCGGCGAGCTGATCCACGCGATCAGGGGGGAAACCCTGGGAAGACCCCATCGGCAGCCCATCGGACGACACGACGATTGCGTGGGCGACAGCCGGAACGCGCTCGGCAAAGTTTGTTACTAGCCAGTTGAGATCTTGTACCGGGTGGGCTACCGGACCCACACGTCCTCCTTAGCTCTCGGCATCTTCACCTGCGGCGCCATCAGCTGGCGGGCCATCAGCTGGCGGGCCATACCGCCGCCGGCGTGCGGAGACGTGGCCGGCACGTGCACCGCGTTGGAAAGCGGCGAACCGCTCCGCGACCACGTCGGCGGAACGAGCCGCCGACCGCGTGGGTGGTAAGCCCGCCCCCGCCGTTCCCGGCACGAGATTGGCGCGCGGAATCCGCCTGGGCAGGCCGGCCGACGTGGCTCCGCCAGCCACCGGGTCCTTCGCAGCCGCAGCCGCACGCCAGCCCTCGTCGGCTGGGGGCGTCCAGCTCACCGCTGCGGCAGGCTCACCGCGGGCATCCAGCCCCGGCGGATCGCTGCCAGTGTGCGGACCAGTGGGTGGCCTGGAGTTGCCGAACCAGTCAGAACCCACCGCCTCGAAGATCGGCAGCCTGCCAATCTTCGAGGCGGTCGCCAACGAAGGCACGATCACCGCGTCAGCGCCGGAACCCACGCCGAAGACACCAGAGCCAGCACCAGACGACGAGCCAGCGCTGGACCAGGCGCCAGCGCCGGTCATGGAGGGAGATCCGGATCCGGCCGGAGCGCCGCAGCCAGCGCCACTCACCGGCAGCGGCGGCTCCGCGACCTTCCCGCGCTCGCCCGGCGACATGATGGCTGACGCGGCGACCTGGTCCGGGCCTGCTTCGCGGACCGGAGCGCTAAGCGGGGGCTGCGTCTGTATGGACGGGCCAACGCCAGATTCCCCGCTGGCCGCGCCCTCACCACGCGACCGCCTCACAGAGCCACCGGAGCCACCGGAGCCACCGAAACGCGGGGCGCGCGCGGCGGCAACCGCCGCCACCACCCTTTCCGCCACAGTCTTCGGCTCTCTCCGGAGCGCCTTCTCGCCAGCGCGGCCCGCCGCCGCGAATCCCCAAACGCCAGGGAGGGCCTCGCCGACGTCCTTGACGACGAGTTCGTCCGGCAGCCAGACCAGCGCGGTGAGGCCGGCATCTGGTGCGGGCCGCAGCCGCACCCGGATACCGTGCCGTGCCGCGAGCCGGGCAACCACGAACAGGCCCATCCGGCGTGAGACTGCCACATCCACCACCGGCGGGTTGTCCAGCCGCCAGTTCATGTGGGCCATCTCCTCGGTCCCCATGCCGACGCCCTGGTCGGTGACGTCAAACAGCAGCCCACCGCTGTTCAGCAGGTGACCGGTCACCCGCACCGGACTGTCGCCCGGCGAGAACGATGTCGCGTTCTCGGCCAGTTCGGCGACCAGGTGCACGACATCAAGCACGGCTTGCCCATGCACGGCGATCCCCGGCTGGACGTCGAGCGATACCCGTTCGAACTGCCCGATCTCCGACAACGCCGCCCGCAGCACATCGATGAGCGCGACCGGCGTGCGCGATTGCCGGGCCGTCTCGTGGCCCGCGAGCACGAGCAGGTTCTCCGAGTTGCGGCGCATGCGGGTGGCGAGGTGATCCATCCGGAACAGGCTCGCGAGCCGGTCGGCGTCCTCCTCGTCCCGCTCCAGTTCGTCGATCAGCTTGATCTGCCGCTCGACCAGCGACTGGCTGCGCCGCGCCAGGTTGACGAACATCGCGTTGACATTGCTGCGCAGCATCGCCTCGTTCGCCGCCAGCCGCAGCGCCTCGCGATGTACCTGGTCGAACGCCCGGGCCACCTCGCCGATCTCGTTGGTGGTGCTCGACGTCGATCGGGCCCACGTCCGGCGGAACCTCCTCGCCACCCGTCTCGCTCAGCCTGCGCACCACCTCCGGCAGCCGGACCTCCGCCACCTCGAGCGCACCGGCGCGTAGCCGCGCCAGCGGCCCCGTCATCGACCTGGCGATGACGGCGGTAAGTATCAGCGCGAACGCGAGGACCAGGAGGATCGCGACGGTGACGATCAGCGCCGAGGTGATCGCGCCATGCAGCAGCGAGCGCGCCCGGGCGGCAGACGAGCCAGCCAGGTTTCTCTCAACCGCGCGCATCCGGTTGATCTTGTCCGACATCGCCCGGTACCAGTCATCGGCCGCGGCCGGGTCGGCCACCAGTGAGCCACCGCTCCTCACCAGTGAGATCGCGCTCTGCTCCTGGCCCTCCGCGCGCGAGGTTGGCGATCCGGAAACGGCGTCCTGGTACTCCTGGCGCTGCCGGGTGGTCGCCAGGGCATTGAACACCGCCAGGTTGCTCTGCTCCTCCGCGGCCGCCACAATCAACTCGTCGAGCGAACCGGGCACGAACCGGCCTAAGGTGAACGCGACGTCCAGGATGGCGCGCTGCCGCGACGCCTCCTCCTTCATCATCGCAACGACGCCGAGCACGCGCACCGTGTCCGCGAGCGTTGCGTCCCCGCCGCCCTGGGCGATCTCATCGTCCATCGCAAGAAGGTCGTCGATCGTCGCGGCGTACTCGTCGATGAGGTCGGGCGCGGGCAAGCGGGTTCCGGTCGCGGTCGTGCGCAGGTTGCCAAGACCATCGATCCTGGTCAGCAAGGCGGCGGCCCGTGCTTGTGTCTGCGCGGGATACGAGGCCCCGACGCCGCCGGCGAGCGCGGTGACCTGCCGCGCCACGCGATCGGTAGCGGAGTACGCCTGCCGCAGGACGATCTTCCCAGTCGCGGGTTCGCCCTGGGCGATGTATGCGGCGGTGAAGTCCCTTTCGTCTTCAACATCCTGGGCGAGCGCCGTGACTGCCTCGCCGAGGTTTGCCAGCGCCGCTACCCGCTGATACGCAATGGCACTTCTGGTAGCGGAAACAATCCTGTATACCACTGACGATAACGGCCGTGGCGGTCGGGATGGCGATGAGCGCGAGCAGCCGCGTGCGGACGCGCCAGTGCCTTGGCCCACCGAGGGTATGACGCACGCCGCTGCCCGGCCTGCCGCGGACCGGACTCCTGCGGCCCGCGGGCGGTGCCCGTATCCAGCGTGCCGGGCCCGGCCGACCCACGGGCGGCGGGCTGTCCAGCTCCGCCGCGGTCCTCGCTGGCCCTGGACCGCACTCTCCTCGCACCCTCCACCCTGCTACGGAACCGGGTCAAGTCGCCCAGTTCGGCACTCGCCGATACCGTGCCGCACCCTTCCCGGGTGACAATCCACTGCTACAGGTCATCGTGACGGGTCCGGCGCCCACTCTAGCCTGATCCGGGGCGAAGGAACATCAGTACCTTAATGAGCTGCAAATACCATGTATCGCAATCATTGCCGCAGGGACAGTGCCGGTACGAGCCGGTACGAGTGCGGGCCAGTCCACTACCCCGGGTATGGCGGCCACGGATGGGCCGCCATTCGGCGTCCCCATTCGCAAGGGGGACAATACACACTGTCACCGTCGGCCGTGGTGCATGGCCGGGGCGAGCGAGGAGTGTGATGGGCTTGCGGGGCGGCGCTTGCGGTGCGCCGCTTGCGGGGCGGCTGCCTTGTGGGGGCGGCGCTTGCGGCGCCGGGCCGCGAACGCTAGGTCATGGCGGCTGGCCCGCCGTGGTGGCGCGGCAGGCCGAGCTCACGGGCGATCACCATCCGCTGGACCTCAGATGTTCCCTCACCAATCTCGAGTATCTTGGCGTCACGGTAGAAACGGCCGACCGCGAAGTCGTTCATGAACCCATATCCGCCAAAAACCTGGGTCGCGTCGCGGGCGTTATCCATCGCCGCATTTGACGCCGTCAGCTTCGCGATCGCCGCCTCCTTCTTGAATGGCTCACCGGCGCTCATCCTCGCCGCCGCGTCATACCAGGCGAGCCGAGCCGCCGCCGCCCGCGACTCCATGTCTGCGATCTTGAACTGGATTGCCTGGTAGGTGCCAATCGCCTGACCGAACGCCGTCCGTTCGCCCACGTAGCGCAGGCTCTCGTCCACACAGCCCTGCGCGAGCCCGGCACCAACCGCGGCGAGCGCCACCCGCCCCTCGTCCAGGATGCTCAGGAACTGGGCGTAGCCGCGGCCCCGTTCGCCAAGCAGGTGGCCCGCCGGAACCCGGCAGGAGTCGAACGACAGTTCCCGCGTATCCGATGCCGACCAGCCGACCTTGGAGTATTTCTGCCCGACGGTGAATCCCATCGTCCCGGCCGGGACCACGATGGCTGAGATCTCCTTTGCCCCGTCAGCCGGCCGCCCAGTGATGGCAAGGACGACGACGAGCTCCGAGATCGAGGTGCCCGCGTTGGTGATGAAGGACTTGGTGCCGTCGATCACCCACTCCCCCTCGACCAGCCGTGCGGTCGTCCGCATCCCGCCGGGCACATCTGAACCTCCGCCCGGCTCTGTCAGCCCGAACGCGGCAAGCCGCTCGCCCGCGCAGAGCGGTGGCAGCCACTGCTTTTTCTGCGCCTCGTTGCCGAACCGGTAGATCGGCATGGCACCGAGCGAAACCCCCGCCTCCAGCGTGACCGCCACCGAAGAATCCACCCGCGCAAGCTCGTGCAACGCCAGGCAGAAGGCGAAATAGTCGCCGCCCATCCCCCCGAACTCCTCGGGGAAGGGCAGGCCGAGGATGCCCATCTTCCCCAACCGTGCGATGATCTCGTACGGGAACTCGCACCGCTCGTAGTAACCGCCGATCACTGGCGCGACCACCTCGCGGGCGAACTCCTGCACCGTCGCGCGCAGTGTCTCGTGCTCATGATCGAGCCGATAACTGATCACGTCTCCCCCTCCGCGGTAGGCGTTACGGTTCCCTGCCGCCGCCTGGCAGCGAAAGATCCCTCACATTAGCGATGCTAGACCGCCGCTACTGACGGGTTACACCCCAATGATCCCGAACGGCTGCCGCCCGGGGCCCCGCCCGTCCAACCGGCGCCCCCTTGCATGCCCGCTCCCTTACGCGACCCACCCACCCATGGGGGCTTTGCCCTAGCTAGTGCGGATTCTGGCCGGCTGTCAAGGGCGGCGGGACGGGTGAATCACGTTCTGTGGATGGCGCCGTATTCCCATTGGATGCCTGTGGGCAAAGCGGTGGCGCACCGCGGCAGCCGTCACGTATGCGGCTGGATCTCCGCCGCGACCCGGCGCCACGCCCGGCGAGTCGATGTCGCGCGCCGTGATGTTGACATCAGCGAGCCACCCACCCTGCGGGTCAGTTCGGTGGAAAGAAGGTCGTGCATCCGGTCGACGGCGCGCGGTGCCGTGGAGATCGGTGTGGCCTGCAGGTCGCACTTACCTGCCGCCAAGCCCCACACCGATCTCCACCGCCGTGTCGCCGCACCCCTCAGGCGGCAGCGGAACCCGCCGCCTGCACCGTACCAGCCGGTTCGAGCGCCATTTCCAGCACCTGCCGGACGTCGCTGACCCCGTGAATCGTCAGCTCGGCGCGCACGTCCTCCGGCACGTCGTCCAGATCTGGCTCGTTACGCTCCGGGATGAGCACCGTGGTGATGCCGGCCCGGTGCGCGGCGAGCAACTTCTGTTTCACCCCGCCAATCGGCAGCACCCGGCCGGTGAGCGAGACCTCGCCCGTCATTGCCACTTCCGAGCGGACCGGGCGGCCGGAGAGCAGCGACGCGAGCGCCGTGGTCATGGTCACGCCCGCGCTCGGGCCGTCTTTCGGGACGGCGCCGGCCGGCACGTGCACGTGGATCCCGCGGTCCTTGAGGTCACCAACAGGAAGCTCGAGCTCGGCCCCATGTGACCGCAGGTATGAGAGCGCGATCTGAGCGGACTCCTTCATGACGTCACCGAGCTGGCCGGTGAGCGTGACATCGGTGCTGCCGGTCTCCGGATCGGCCAGCGACGCCTCCACAAAGAGCACGTCACCGCCCGCGCCGGTGACCGCTAGCCCGGTCGCGACGCCAGGCACCGAAGTCCGCTCGGCCGATTCCGGTGTGTGCCGTGGCCGCCCGAGATAGCTGACTAGCTCGTCAGGGCCAATCGTGACAGGCAGCGTGACCTCGCCGACCGACAGCCGCGAGGCGATCTTGCGCAGCGTCCGCGCGAGGCTGCGCTCCAGGGCGCGCACCCCGGCCTCCCTCGTGTACTCGGCGGCGAGCCGCCGCAGCGCCGCGTCCTCGAACGTCACATCCTCGCCGTCCAAGCCCGCCCGGTCGAGCTGGCGCGGAACCAGGTGGTCGCGTGCGATCGTGACCTTCTCCTCCTCCGTGTAGCCGTCAAGCGCGACAAGCTCCATCCGGTCCAGCAACGGCTCGGGGATGGCGTCGGCCACGTTGGCGGTGGCAAGGAAGAGCACGTCCGACAGGTCGAGCTCAACCTCGAGGTAGTGGTCGCGGAACGTGTGGTTCTGCGCCGGGTCGAGCACCTCGAGCAGCGCCGCGGTCGGGTCGCCGCGGAAGTCCGAGCCGACCTTGTCGATCTCGTCGAGCAGGATGACCGGGTTCATCGAACCTGCCTCACGGATGGCCCGCACGATCCGGCCGGGCAGCGCGCCCACGTAGGTGCGCCGGTGGCCGCGGATCTCAGCCTCGTCCCTGATGCCGCCGAGCGAGACCCGGGCGAACCTGCGGCCCATGGCCCGCGCCACAGACTCGCCGAGCGAGGTCTTGCCCACGCCCGGCGGACCAGCCAGGGCGAGCACGGCGCCGCTGCGCCGGCCGCCCACGGCGCTGAGGCCCTTGGCGGCCCTGCGCCCACGGACCGCGAGGTACTCGATGATGGTGTCCTTGACGTCGGAAAGCCCGGCGTGGTCGGCGTCCAGGACAGCGCGCGCCGCGCTTATGTCATAGGAGTCCTCGGTCCGCTCGTTCCACGGGATGTCAAGGACGGTGTCAAGCCAGGTGCGGATCCAGCCAGCCTCCGGCGCACCGTCAGACGCCCGCTCCAGCTTGTCGACCTCGCGCAGCGCGGCCTCGGCCACCTTCCCTGGCAGCTCTGCGGCCTCGACCCTGGCCCGGTAGTCGTCCTCCTCGGAGTCCGGGCGCCCGCCAAGCTCGGCGAGTTCCTTGCGGATCGCCGCGAGCTGCTGGCGGAGCAGGAACTCGCGCTGCTGCTTCTCCATGCCCTCGCGCACGTCGTTGCGGATGGTCTCGGCGACGTCCTGTTCCGCGACGTGGTCACGGGCCCAGCCGGTAAGCCGCTGCAGCCGCAGCTCGGGATCGAGCGTGTTCAGCAGCTCGGCCTTCTGCTCCAGGCTCAGATACGGCGCGTAGCCTGCGCTGTCCGCGAGCGCGGACGGATCGGTAAGCTGCTGCAGCGCGTCGATCACCTGCCAGGCGCCGCGCTTCTGCAGAATTGTGGTGGCTAGCGCGCGGTACTCACGGGCGAGGTCGTGCGCGCGGGGGCTCGCGGGCGGCTCTTCCGCGACCGCCGCCTCCACCCACAGCGCGCCACCCGGGCCGGTGGTACCCGCGCCGATCCGAACCCGGGAAATGCCGCGCACCACCGCGCCAGGCTCGCCGCCGGGCAGGCGACCGACCTGCTCGACGACGCCGAGCGTGCCAAGCGACGCGTATTTGCCATCCAGCCGCGGCACGAGCAGCACACGTGGCTGGGCGGCGGAACGGATGCCTGGAACATCGGGGCGGCCGTCCGCTACCGCCCGGGCCGCCTCGATGGCGGCGCGCACTTCACCGTCGGACATATCCAGCGGCACCACCATTGTGGGCAGGACCACCGCGTCGTCCAGGGGCAGCACAGGCAGGGTCAACGTGTCAGCCATGAAAGGCCTCGTCCTCCGTCATTACTAGTTACTTGCCACCGTCAAGGAAAACGCGGCCTGCTTTGTTCCGTCAGGCGTTCGCGGTTAGCGGAACGGAGCAGAACTGCCGCCGGCCCGTGCTGTGCGTGCCGCCGGGGCCGCGTTACGCTCGTGGACGCGGCACTGGAATCCGGCCCTGCCAGGGCGCGACCACCGCCCGGTCCGGGCGCGACCACCGCCCGCGCCTCATCACGATTCACGAGTAAGGAGCATGGGTACCGTGGCGGAGAACCTGTGCGGGCGGACATCATGACGTCGGCCGTGTGTCCCGACTGCGCGGCTGAGGTCCAGCCCGGCGACTTGGTCTGCGTGAAGTGCGGCGCCAACCTGACACACGTGGACCCGGCAGGCGAGGAACGGCCCTCGCCACCGACACTGATGCACGAGCGGGTACGGCTTGAGGACGTCCGCGCCGCCGCGGCCTGGGGGCCCGCCGCGACGTGCCCGCACTGCGGTGCGGCGCTGGCGGAGCCCGCCGCGCGCGCCTGCCCGGAGTGTCACAGGGCGCTGCGGCATCCCGCGTCAGTCACCTCGCTCGTGGTGCTGCGGCTCGCGTTCCCCACCGGCAACGTGGACGTCCCGGCCGGCACTTCCGTAGTGCTTGGCCGCGCACCGGAGGAGTCGCTAGTGGCTGCCGCGTTCGACCAGCACCACGACGTATCGAGGCGGCACGCGACGATCACCGTGGACGACGCCGGCCGGGCGACGGTCCGTGACGAGCGGTCGACGAACGGCACCTTCGTCAACGGTGACCGGGTCCTGCCAGGCACCGCTGTCAGCCTGTCCGACGGTGACAGCCTGCGGCTTGCCGCCAAGGTGACGGCCAGCGTGCACCTGCCGCACGCGGGACCTGACCCCGCCGCCCTGGCCCGCGAAGAGACGGGTTAGGCGGAGCCCGCGTGCTTTGCGTGAAATCCACACTCCGCTGAGTGCCGGTTGCCCGGCTTTACCGCATCTCCCCGTCACAGCGGCCGGAACCGACTCTTCCAGCTGGCTGCGCGGGCGGGCAGAGACTGCGGGCCTGTCCCGCTGGTTCTTGGGTCTGGCGATGGGGCAAGCCACGCCGCCATGACGCACCTGCCGACCTCCGCTATGCAGGGTGGTCCCGCAGCCTCCGCTATGCAGGGTGGTCCCGCAGCCTCCGCTATGCAGGGTGGTCCCGCAGCCTCCGCTATGCAGAGTGCTCCCGCAGCCTCCGCTATGCAGGGTGGTCCCGCAGCCTCCGCTATGCAGGGTGGTCCCGCAGCCTCCGCTATGCAGGGTGCTCCCGCCAGCCTCCGCTATGCAGGGTGCTCCCGCCAGCCTCCGCTATGCAGGGTGGTCCCGCAGCCTCCGCTATGCGGGGCGCTCCCGCCGCATCCGGTAGGTGCCGGCCAACGATGTGAGTGCCTCAGGAGGCAGCGGCACGTAACCACCGAGGATGCGCGCACCGAGCGCCACCTGCGCGCAGTGCTCCACCACATCCGCCTGGTGCAGCGCCATGGCCGGGGTGGCGGCTATCGTGACCAGGCCGTGGTTCGCAAGCAGCGCGCTGCCCACGCGGCCGAGCACCGCGACAGCGTTCGCCCCGACAGCCGGTGATCCGCTCATCCCGTAGGCGGCCACCGGCACCTCACCGCCAATAAACAGCACAGCCTCGTCGATCACGGGCGGAACCGGCTGGCGCGCGCACGCGAACATGGTCGCGTACGGCGGGTGACTGTGCAGCACCGCCCCGACCTCCTCGAACGCTCCGTAACAGGCCAGGTGCAGCAGTTTCTCACTGGACGGCGCGCGCGGTCCTGCCACCTGCTCGCCTGTCAGGGTGAGCACGGCGAGATCGCCCGTGGCCATCTCCTGGTACGGCACGGAAGACGGGGTGATCACAATGTGCCCGTCATCGAGCCGCGCGGAGACGTTACCGCTCGTGCCCTTGGTGAGCCCGAGCGCGAGCATGCCCCTGGCCGCGGCAAGCACGGCGGCGAACGCCGCGTCACGAGACTCTCGCGGGACAGACACGGAACACCTCCGGATTCGCGCAGCGGTGCGGCTCCTCGCCGCCCGCGGCCGTTCGATGTCATCAACGATCATCGCTGAATGATTGGCCCCGCGCAGCAGCCGGGGCCCGGGCCCCGGTTACCGCACCAGCTTCGCCTGGCGGATCGTGCAGGCGGCTGGCGGCTCGATGCTGATGGCCAACTCGGCCGCGATCCTCACAGACGCCTTCCCGGCGAGCCACCGCGGCATGGCGCTTGGCATCAACCAGATCGCCGGGATCGCCGGGATGTTCATCGGCCTGCTCGCCGGCGGTCTGCTCGCCGCCTGGGACTGGCGTGCCGTCTTCTGGGTGAACGTGCCCATCGGCGTGTTCGGGACCATCTGGGCCTACCGGAGCCTGCGGGAAACCAGCAGGAGGCAGTACGGGCGGATCGACTGGCCTGGGAACATCACCTTCGCGGCCGGCGCCGGCCTGCTTCTCATCGCCATCACATATGGCATCCAGCCGCACGGTGGGCGATCGATCGGCTGGGCTAATCCGTGGGTGCTCGGCGGGCTGGTGGCCGGCGTCGCACTGCTCGCCGCATTCTGCGTCATCGAGACCAAGGTGGCCGAGCCGATGTTCCAGATGGGCCTGTTCAAGATCAGGGCATTCGCCGCGGGTAACGCTGCGGCCCTGCTGGCCGCCATCGCCCGCGGCGGCTTGCAGTTCATGCTGATCATCTGGTTGCAGGGCGTCTGGCTTCCGCTGCATGGCTACGGCTACGAGCAGACGCCGCTGTGGGCGGGAATCTATCTGCTGCCACTCACTACGGGGTTCCTGATCTCCGGCCCGGTGTCCGGCCACCTGTCCGACCGGTTCGGCGCCCGACCGTTCACGACCGGGGGACTGCTGGTGACCGCGGCGACGTTCAGCGGTCTGATGCTCCTCCCGGTGGACTTCCCCTACTGGCTCTTCGCCCTGCTCATCTTCATGGCGGGAATCGGGCAGGGCATGTTCGCCTCACCGAACACATCCGCGATCATGAGCAGCGTGCCCGCCAGCCAGCGCGGCGTCGCGTCGGGCATGCGGGCGACGTTCCAGAACTCCGGCACGGCACTGTCCATCGGGATCTTCTTCTCGCTAATGATCCTCGGTCTCGCCGCCGCGCTGCCTGCCACGCTCGCAGCGGGGCTGCACGCCCAGGGCAGTCCCGCTCGGCGTGGCCGCGCGCGTCGCGCACCTGCCACCCGTCAGTACCCTGTTCGCCGCCTTCCTGGGGATCAACCCGATCGGGAACCTGCTCGGGCCCTCAGGTGTCCTGCGCACGCTGCCGCCACAGAACGTGAGCGTGCTCACCGGCAAGGAGTTCTTCCCGCACCTGATCTCCCAGCCGTTCCACCACGGCCTGGTCATCGTGTTCTCGGCCGCGACCGCCATGTCGCTCGTCGCCGCGCTCGTGTCGCTGATGCGCGGAGCGCAGTACTACTTCGACGAGCGGCCCGCGCAGGCAGCGCAGCCGCAGGCCCGCGTCCCCTGACGCTGCTTGTTCATGATCCCGGTAGCTGTTCGGCGAGCCGGGGCCGCCGCTCCGGCGACAATTGCGGCATGACGGGATCCCAGCCGGCCGCGCCGCCTTTCGCTGGCCGAACCGCGTGGGCGCGGAACCTCCAGACGCCGCTGCGCGTGTTCCTGCGGACCCAGACCGGCAGCGCCGCCGTCCTGCTCGCCATGGCGCTGCTGGCGCTGGCGTGGGTGAACGCCGACGCATCGTCGTATGACACCGTCTGGCACACGCAGCTGTCCATCCGCGTCGGCGGTGCCGGGGTGTCGCAGGATCTGCGCGGCTGGGTGAACAGCGGGCTGATGACGTTCTTCTTCTTCATCGTCGGGCTTGAAGCTCGCCGTGAGTTCGACATGGGTGAGTTGCGGGAGCGGCGGCGGCTGGCGCTCCCGGTGGTGGCCGGCCTCGGCGGGATGGTGATACCCGTCGCGATCTACCTCGCCGCGAACGCCGGCCGCTCCTCGGCGCGCGGATGGGGCGCGGCGATGTCGACGGACACGGCGTTTGCCCTCGGCATGCTCGCCCTGGTCGGGTCGCGCCTGCCCGACCGGCTGCGTGCCTTCATACTCACCGTCGCGGTCGTCGACGACCTCGTCTCGCTGGTGGTGATCGGGGTCGCCTACAGCGGCAACGTCGTGCCGGTCGCGCTGCTCGCAGCGTTCGGGATCTTCGGCGTGATCTTGCTCATTCGCGGCGCCCATGTCCGCCACGGGTTCGTCTACGCGGTGCTCGGCATCGCGGCGTGGACCGCGATGTTCAAGTCGGGCGTGGACCCGGTGGTCGTCGGGCTGGCGATGGGGTTGCTGACCTACGCCTACCCGGCGAGCCGTACCGACCTGGAGCGCGCGACGGACCTGTTCCGCAACTTTCGCGAGCAGCCGACGCCCGAGCTGGCCCGTTCCGCCAGCATCGGGCTGACCTCGGCGATCTCGCCCAACGACCGGCTGCAGCAGCTCTACCATCCGTGGACGAGCTACGTCATCGTGCCGCTCTTCGCGCTCGCCAACGCGGGGATCGCGATCAACGGCGGCTTCCTGGCCCGCGCCTACACCTCACCGATCACGCTGGGGATCCTTTTCGGCTATGCGGCGGGCAAGCCCATCGGGATCGCCGGCGCCACCTGGCTGGTCACCCGGCTGAGCCGCGGCCGGCTGCGCCCGCCCGTCGGCTGGGCCGCCGTCACCGGCGCCGGCACGATCGCGGGCATCGGCTTCACGGTGTCCTTGCTCATCGCGACCCTCGCCTTCAGCGGTATCCAGCTCGAGGAGGCGAAGCTCGGTGTCCTCAGCGCGGCCCTGTGCGCGTCCCTCGTGACGTGGCTCGTCTTCCGCGCCACCACGCTGCTTCCGCCCAGGCTGCGGATCCGCGCATTGCTTGGCACCTCCGAGGTCATCGTCGATCTCGCCGCACCGGTCGATCCGGATCGTGACCACATCCGCGGCCCCAAGGACGCGCCGGTGACCGTCGTCGAGTACGGCGACTTCGAGTGCCCCTACTGCGGTCAGGCGGAGCCCGTTGTCAGGGAACTGCTCGCCGACCACGGCGACGTAAGGTACGTGTGGCGGCACCTCCCGCTGAACGACGTGCATCCGCACGCACAGCTTGCCGCGGAAGCGGCGGAGGCCGCGGCCGACCAAGACGCGTTCTGGGCGATGCACGACCTTCTCCTGCGCCACCAGGGTGACCTGCGGACTCCGGACCTGATCCGCTACGTCGAAGACCTCGGCCTCGACGTCGAACGATTCCGCGACCACCTCCGCAGGCGGGCGGGCGCCGCCAGGGTCGCGGAGGATGTGGATTCGGCCGACCTGAGCGCTGTCTCGGGCACCCCGACGTTCTTCATCAACGGGCGCAGGCACCATGGCGCCTATGACATCGGCACGCTTTCGGCGGCCGTAAAGGCCGCGAAGGCGCGCGCGGTGATCGGGCGGAACTCCCGCACGCCGCGCAGCGCTGCCGCAGATGGTGCGGGCGGGCGATGAGGCCCTGCTGGCGGCGCCCCCGTGGCATGCGAGACGATCCCACTATGACCTGTCCCCGGCCACAGATGAGGCCTGCGTGATGCACGCCGTCGGCCTGGTCCTGCACCCGAGGCGGGATTCAGCCGAAGCGGTGACTGCCGTGCTCGACTGGGCCGCGAAACGGGGCACCGAGGTCCTCGGCATCGACCAGGAGATCGGCAGGTTGCGCTGCGCGGCAGTCGCGGTGACGGCCGAGGAACTGGCTCAACGCGCGGACCTGGTCGTTAGCCTCGGCGGTGACGGGACGATGCTGCGCGCCATGCGGCTCGCCGACAGGCAGCGCGCTCCCGTGCTCGGGGTGAATCTCGGCAAACTGGGATTCCTTGCCGAGGTCGACGTTCCTGACCTACCCGGCGCGCTCTCGGCGATCGACAACCACGATTTCACGATCGAGCCGCGGCTCGCGGTGGACGCTGTCCTCGGCGAGCAGGTCGTCACCGCGTTCAACGACGTCGCCGTCGTGCGAATCCCCGGGGATAGGACGGCGGCGGTCGCGGTGCGGGTGGCCGGCTACCCCTTCGTCAGCTATGCCGCCGACGCGGTCGTTATCGCCACCCCGGCAGGCTCTACCGCCTACAGCTTCTCTGCCGGGGGGCCCATCGTCAGCCCTTCGGTCGAGGCCCTGCTGGTCACTCCGGCCGCGCCGCACTCGGCGTACAACCGCGGGGTTGTGCTGTCGGTGCACGACAGCCTGGCACTTGACATCCTGCCCGCGAGTGGCCGGCTCGCCGTGGAGGTCGACGGCGCGGTCGCGGCTCACGTCACCCGCGGCGACCGCATCGACCTGCTGCCGCGCGCGGGCGCCGCAGGCGTCGTACGGCTCGGTTACACGACGTTCTATCAGCGCGTTCGGCGCAAACTGCGGGTGACAGACTCCGCGGAGATCGCTGCGCGCCCGCCCGAACGCAGCCACCGCGGTGTCTCGTAATCGCGGCGGATTGCCCCGTCCATGTGACCGACAATCCGCCGCGACATGAGACGGCGGCATCGGTGGGTACATCAGCCGCGTTGTGACTGGGGTGGCCGGCGCAACAGAGCGGTCCACGGTGCGACGACAGAAAGGACAGGAACATGACCGACGACGGGATCTACGACCCGTCCTCCGATTTCGAGGACGACGGGGTACTTGACGCGGCAGACACGCTCGAGGGGAACCCCGGTGACGACCCTCTCGATACGGGGATCGAGCCGCCTGATCGATGGTCAGCCGGGGAGGGATACGGCACCACGGCAGCGGAGGAACGGGCGGGCGAGTCGCTCGACCAGCTGCTCGCCGAGGAAGAGCCGGATGTAGACCCCTACGCCGATGAGGATCGGCGCCCAGTTGCGAACACCGACGAGGAATCCCCGGACGAGGACGCCGACGCCTCATTGCTGAACACCCCTGATCCACGGGCCGGCCGCCTGGTCGCCGAGGACGAAGGCGCGCATCCAGATGAGGAGGCCGATCTGGTCGCGCGCGACGTCGGCATAGATGCCGGTGCCGCTGGTGCGGAGGAGGCAGCGGTCCACGTTGTCGACGAGGACAGGTATGAGGGTTCGGGTCGCTAGCGGAAGGCCGAGACGCCCCTTGGGCCTGCGCTCGAGCGCGCCGGCCCGGGCTGGTCGACCCCGTCGCTGTGTGCCGGTTGGTCGGTACGCGAGGTCCTCGCGCACATGACGGCCAAGAAGACACCCCGCGAAGTTCTTTGCCGACCTGGCCGGCGCGGGATTCCGGTTTAATGCCATGACCGCCAAGGATGTCGCCCGTGAAGCCTCAGGGACGCCCGCGGACGGGCTCGCCGAATTCCGAATCCAGGTCAACGCGACCAGTCACCCGCCCGGCCCGATCGACGCCATGCTCGGCGAGGCCATCGTGCACAGCGAGGAAATCCGCCGCCCGCTCGGCATCAGCCACACATACCCCACCGACGCCGTCACGCGCGTCGCGGACTTCTACAAGGGTGCCAACCTCACTATCAAATGGCGGGTGGGGCTGGGCTGCGGGGCTGGGCTGCGGGGCCGGGCTGCGGGGCCGGGCTGCGGGGCCGGGCTGCGGGGGCTGGGGCGCAGGGCTGGGCCGCGGGACTCCGGTGGCGCGTGAGGTGCCGCGTGAACCCGGCCGCCGCAGTCGAGCGTATCGTCTGGCGTCGTGCGAGACACTTCCATTCCGCGTCCGGGTGAAGCGCGGGTACACATCCTGCACGAGGGATACGTCCGGGAGGACGGCGGCGGGCTTCGCGTTGGCAGCACGGTGACGCTGATCATCGACGGCGACGCCGTCATCGTCGTCGATCCCGGCATGGTAGCTGACAAGGCAGCGCTGCTCACCGCGCTGATTGGACACGGGCCCGCGCCGCTTGACGTGACCGACGTAGTGTTCAGCCACCATCATCCGGACCACACCGTGAACGCGGCGCTTTTCCCTGCCGCGCGCATTCATGATCACTGGGTCATGTATCAGGGTGACGTGTGGGTGGATAGGGATTCCGAGGGGTTGGAGCTCAGCCCTTCCGTCCGACTCCTGCGCACGCCCGGGCACACAAGGGAAGACATTTCGACGGTAGCGTCCGCGCCTGAGGGAGTTTACGCGTGCACGCACGCCTGGTGGAGTGCGGACGGTCCCGCTGATGACCCGTACGCGCCCGACCCCGGCGCGTTGCGCGCCGCCAGGGAACGGATCCTTGGTATCGCAGCCGTAATCATCCCGGGCCACGGGCCTGCCTTCCGCCCGGACGACCGCACCCCGCGCTGACCGGACCCACTTGGGGCGACACAAATCAGGCGCTAACCGAGAATTTCATGTTCGCGGTGGATTCTCGCCGATACGACGTAAATTCGGGGGCGCAATCATGGAAACACTCGCAGGCGGGGGCCGGTCTTCGTCGGGCGATTGCGGCGAATCATGACGAATGGCGTAAGCGGCTGGCCAGATGCGTGCGGACCTCACGGCGACAGATCCACTGGTGCTCGCGGGCGTGCATGTGCGCCTGTCGGTGGCTAGACGCCACTCGGCCAGCCGCACCGCCCCACCGCCGCTGCGTCAGCGTTGGCGAAGGTGCCGGGTTCAGCCGATGCGGGTGAGGTCCGCGTACCAGCGCCGCTGACCCTCGCTGTGGATCTTGTCGAGCCGCCACTTCTGCCCCGCGATCTCCAACGTGTCCCCTTCGCAGAGGGACACCTCCGATTCCGCGGCACCTTTCTCCCACACCGCTATCTCAATCCGCGCGGGTTCGGTCGGGGTTGCCGGAAACGCGTAGCTACCGCCGAAGCTGATGCCCTTGTGGCGCCTGACCACGCCCTGCGAGACCTGGATTTGGACGCCGGTATCTGACACAGTGTTCCTCACTTCTGCGTGGTGTAGTTTGGCTGCATATTAATGGTGAAGTCCTTAGCGCTGATCACGTCCGGATCTGCACTGTTCCACGGGTTTCGCAGGTGAATCTTCTCATCGGTCACCGCGACGACCTCATACGCGTGACACGGTTCAAGCTTGTGCGGAAGCCTTTCCTTCTCACTTTCTCGTGCGCGAGATGCAACCAGTACCGGTTTCCCGTCGCGTAACTGGCGGGCTAACACTTGGAAGAGTTGCTTTGGGTCGTCGGGGTAACACCGCACGGCTGATTCCTTGCCGGTGAGCTGGGTAAGCAGTTCGGCGCGGTCCCAGCTCGTCGAGCCCTGGTTCAGCCGTACGTATCCGTGCGGCGGCGGGCCGGTGCGCGGGTTCTTGATCTTCTCATCGGCGGCGTCCGCGTCACACAGCCGTTGCCACATACCATCCCAGTCATCTTGCCGCTGTGGCGTCCACGTCTGGTCCAGCCCAGCCATTGCCTTTTCCAGCGCCGGCGCCCACGCTGCCTCGGACGCCTGAGCGAAAGCGGGTTCATCAGGGGCAGTATCGAATACCGGTAGATCTGGCGTTACGGTGAGCTCGATCATCTGGCCGGTTGGCGCGGCGCCATCGCGGGTCCACAGCGCCTCATGCAGCGACACCTTGTAGGTGCCGTCTGGCTGCTGCCCGACCCGGCTCGCGATGTCGCCCGGCCGGTGAGAGGCGACCGCCCCAAGCGTTGCGATGACCCCGCAATCCCCGAGCCAGCCCTGCTCGGTCTGGGTCCTGTCCGGTCGCCCTTTCAGGCACGGCACGCGTGTGCCGTCCGGGCGCTCAAGAGGCTGGCCATAGCGGTCAGGCGGCGCCCGATCGTCAAAACGATCACGGTAGGCAGGTCGGTCAACGTAGGGGCGCAGCCGGTCGCGGGTGTCCTGTCCTCGCGCTGACTCGCCATGGTCGCGCTGATCATGGGTACCGCCCAGGTCCGCCAGCTCACGGTCACCGGATCTCGCGTGGTAAGCGCGGCCGGCGTCGTCGGGCAACGCGTCCGGCGGGCGCGACACACCCGCGAGCCAGCGAGGGTCGATCTCGGCCGCCTCGGTGCAATCGGCCCTGTTGGTACCGGACCCGAACCGATCGTCCCCGCCGCCACGGGGCGCCGTCCGGTCCTCTGGGCCGTGAACACCCTCACCGCGTCCCGGCGCGGGTGGGTGATCATGCCGGTCGCGATGCTTGCCGTTATCGGGCTGTTCCCGTTGCCAGCTGGGCCCGGTGCGGCGAGGTGGGGTGCCGGTGTTCGGGGTCTGCCGGGACGCGGTGCCGTACAGGGCGCGCATGCGCTCGGCGCCGCTGCGCGGTGTGTCCGGGGCCTGGCGGCGCGGTGTGTCCGGGGCCTGGCGGCGCGGTATGTCCGGGGCCTGGCGGCGCGGTATGTCGGCGAGGCGCCGCGGCGTCTCGGCGGAACATCCGGTGGTGTCGTTCGGGTGCACGGATGTGGCGCTGTTGTCGGCTTGGCTGGGTGCCCGGTTGTGTAACTCCGCCACGTTTTCATCCCATCACGGCGCGAGCCCAGCGGGGATCCCCTTGCACCGCGCGGGGCGCACGCCCGATTTTCCAGCACGGCGCGGCCCGCGTTCTGGCCGTCTGGATGCGCCTGCCAGTGGCTGAAAGGCATCTGACCAGCCCCTAGGATCTCCCTTCGAAGCACATCGCCGCTGGAGGTGAGATGACGGGAGCGCCCGAGGCGGCGTCCAGGACCGCCCCCGAGGATGCACAGGGGGTGCCGCAGATCAGCATCGTCATCCCTGTATTCGGCGTCGAGGCCGAGCTTCGCGCCTGCCTTGAGTCGATTCTGACCCAGTCGTTCACCGACATCGAGGTGATAGCGGTCGATGACCACTCACCGGACCGGTCTGGCGAGATTCTCGACGAGTACGCGGAGCGGGACCCGCGGGTTCGGGTGATTCATCTGGACCGTCGCGGTGGCCCCGGCAACGCCCGCAACACCGGTCTGGACCTCGCGGTCGGTGAATACGTCTGGTTCGTAGACGGAGATGACCTGGTCGCCGACCAAGCCCTGGCGGCGGCCGGGGTCCAGCTAGCCCGGACCGAACCGGATGTCCTGCTCATCGGGTTCGCCCGGCTGCAGCCATCCGGCCGCACTGAGCCGAACGCCTGGCGGCACCTGCTCCGCGAGCCACGGCCAGGGCAGGTGTTCACGCTGGCGGACCGGCCGGAGGTGATCCGGCTCACGATGACGTCCTGGGGCAAGGTGATCAGGCGCGGATTCCTGACCGGCCTGGGGCTGCGCTTCGAACCAGGAATTCACGAGGACGTACCGCTGACCTGCACGCTGCTGCTGAACGCCAAGCGCATCGCCACCCTGGACGCCGTGTGCTATCTGTACCGCCAGCGGCGTGGCAGCGCCCTGACGAATACCCCGAGCGACGACAATTTCCAAGTCTTCGCCAGATACGAGCAGGTCTTCGCGATCATCGACGCACGCTCCGCCGAATTCGGCCAGTTCCGGCGTATCGTTTTCGACCGGGCGATCTGGCACTACACGACAGTCTTCGGCGCACCCAACGCGGTGCCACGGCGTTCCAGGCGGGAGTTCTTCCACCGGATGTTCCAGGACTTCGCCCGGTTCCGCCCTGCTTCGTACGCCTATCCGCCTGGCCTGCACGGCGTGAAGTACCGCCTTGTCGAGCGCGACGCCTATCGAACGTATCTCGCGCTACAACCCGCGAACCAGGTACGGATCGCCATCCGCCGTGCGCGGGCCAGCAGCTGATTTGGGCGCGACCGTCGGCTGATCGGGGCGGACGGCCTGATTCGGGCGGGCGGAACGCCGGCTCATGCGGGCCGACGTAGCGGCGATCCGGCACACGCGTGGCCGAGGCGGCGAACAACCAGTTTCCGGGGAACACCAAGGGGCCGCCGATCCGGTATGGGCGGAAAAATCCCGCGATCACGAACCCGCGGGTCTCGACCACCCGCCAGTCGACGCCCGAGGACCAGCTACATGCGAAAGGCCCTCGCTGGGATACTGTCGATTCAGAGAGCGCGTCGGCCTGCGAAAACCGACCGCACTCCCCCAACCGGAGACTTACGCCGCGTGGTGCTCGAACATTTCGGAGAAGGCCATGAACGCGTGGCTCATGTGGCTGATCCTGGCAGGCGTGCTCGGGATCGCCGAGGTGCTCACCCTGACACTGGCCTTTGCGCTAATCGCCGTTGGGGCGGTCGCGGCCGCGGCCGTCGCCGCGGCCGATGGTGGCCTGCCGTTCCAGCTTCTCGCATTCGTCCTCGCCGCTGGTGCCGGCCTCGGCCTGGTCAGGCCATTCGCAATGCGGCACATCAAGCAGCCCCCGCCACTGCGCACCGGCACCGCCGCCCTGGTCGGACGTAAGGCGATCGTGATCGAGGAAGTCACGGGTCACAAGGGCCGCGTCCGGATCGACGGTGAGCTGTGGTCTTCGCGCGCGTATGACGACACGCTAGTGATCCCTGTCGGGTCAACGGTGGACGTCTTGCAGATCGAGGGCGCTACGAGCGCTCGTGTATCCCCGGGAGTAGTCATGGGACTAGGACTGGCGCTGGCCGAGCTAATCGTCGGACTCGTCGTGGCGCTACTCGTGATCATCGTGATGGTGAAGACTGTCCGGATCGTGCCGCAGGCGCGGGCAAGAAACGTCGAGCGCCTTGGCAGGTACCGCAAAACCCTCGAGCCCGGGATGAACTTCATCATCCCGCTCATCGACCGGGTCAAGCCGTTGATAGACCTGCGCGAGCAGGTGGTCTCGTTCATGGGCCAGCCGGTCATCACCGAGGACAACCTGGTCGTGCTCATCGATACCGTCCTGTTCTTCCAGATCACTGACCCGCGAGCGGCCGACTACGAGATCGTGAACTATATCCAGGCCATCGAGCAGCTCACGGCGACCATGCTGCGCAGTGTGATTGGCTCCATGGACCTGGAGCAGACGCTCACCTCGCGCGAGGGGATCAACAACATGCTTCGCGGCGTGCTTGACGAGGCATCAGGGAAGTGGGGTATTCGCGTCACGCGCGTCGAGATCAAAGCGATCGACCCACCAAAGAGCGTCAAAGACGCCATGGAAAAGCAGATGCGCGCAGAGCGGGAGAAGCGCGCCGCGATCCTCACCGCAGAAGGCGCGCGGCAGTCACAGATCCTCACGGCCGAAGGCGACAAACAGGGTGCAATCCTGCGAGCCGACGGCGACAAGCAAGCTGCGGTGCTTCGAGCGGAGGGCCAGGCGCAGGCGATCAGCACGGTCTTCCAGGCGATCCACCACAACGACCCAGATCCGAAACTTCTCGCATATCAGTATTTGCAGATGCTCCCGCAGCTAGCGCAGGGATCCGGGAACACGTTCTGGGTGATCCCGAGCGAGGTGACTACCGCGCTCAAGGCTGTCACCTCGGCCTTCGACGGACCGGGGTCGGCCGCGCGGGCGGCCGGCGAGGGCCCGGGCGGCGCGGGGGGAACGGTGGCGGGCGAGCCGACCGGAGAAGTCACCGGTGGGGCAGCTAGCAGAGCTATCCGCAGGTTTGCCGGCGCCGCCGCCGGCCTGACCTTCGCCGCGGACGACCAGGCCGCCGCCGCAGACGACCAGGCCACCGCCGCCACGATCGCCGCGGACGACCAGGCCACCGCCGCCACCACCCGCGGACGACCAGGCCACCGCAGCCGCCACCGCCGCGGACGACCAGGCCACCGCAGCCGCCACCGCCGCAGACGACCAGGCCACCGCAGCCGCCACCGCCGCAGACGACCAGGCCACCGCCGCCGCCATCGCCGCAGACGACCAGGCCACCGCCGCCACTATCGCCGCAGACGACAAAGCCGCTACGGCGGCAAACCGCTGGGTCGCCGGCGGCACGGCGGTGCCCGGCGCCGTCGGCTAACCCTGCCCGCGCTCCGACAACGATCATGGAACCCAGTCTGCCGATCTGCCGCGCCCGGCACCGAACTGACGAGCGATTCAGGCCTTTTGACCCTGATCTTGAGGGAACTAGGTTCGTATCGCCCCGACCGCGCTGGTGCAAACTTGGTTGGTATGCATCCAAGATTCCTGCATGAAAAGGCCGCGGAACGCAGCAACTACCCGCCTGGTACCGGACACGCGAGTTCAGCCCCGGCTGCCTGCGACACGGCGGACCTGATCACCACGCTCGCGTCCGCCGACCGCGCTTGTTGCTGCCCGGCCAAGCCGGTTGTCATGGTCGTGCTGCCGCCCACCGCTGGCCGACCCCACGCGGTCGACCTGCTGCTGTGCGCCCATCACCACTACGTTTCCAAGGATGCCCTGGCAGCCGCGAACGCGACCGTCTGCGACTCGCGCGAACTCCCGATATAGCCTGGCCAAGAATCCCCGAAGCCGGCGAGGGCACGCTGATGACGAGCACGGCCGACGGCAGCGGCGCCGACGGGCCCTGACAGCCAGGCTCGAGCATGTTCCAGGGCCGGCGAGCGTCATGATCCCGCTAACCATGTGGAAGCATGCGCACACAAATGACCTGGATCGTGTGAAAACGCGTCACGCGGATCGCCCTCATCGGGCGATTCCCTCCGACCGGTGCGGCCATACTTTTGATGCCGTGGATCCGTTCGACCGATTGCGCTCCGCCCGGCGGCACGTGACCGATCCGGTGGAGTCGCTCGCCCAGGCTATCGCCGAGCGGGTGGTCGACGTTGTCGTCCAAGCGCTGGACATGAACGAGATAATCAGCCGGATCGATCTGACGGAGGCCCTCGACCAAGTTGATGTCAACCATGTGCTCGACCGCATCGACGTCGACAGGCTGCTTGGGCAGGTGAATGTGAACGGGCTTATCGGGCGGGTGGACGTCGACGGGCTAATCGGGCGGGTGGACGTCGAACGGGCTTATCGAGCGGGTGGACGTGGACGGGCTTATCGAGCGGGTGGATGTGGACGCTGTTGTGCGGCGGGTTGACGTCGACGGGCTACTCGACCGCGTGGATGTGAATGCCCTCATCAATCGCCTCGACATCGACACCCTGGTCGGCCAGACGGATCTTGGCAGCATCATCGCCAGGTCGACCAGTGGCTTCGCGAGCGAGGCGCTGGACACTCTCCGCGGTCAGGCAGTCATGATCGACCAGTTCGTCGACCGCACGGTGTGGCGCATGGAACGCCGGAAGGGCGCGCAGCCGCAGTCGCCCAGTGACGCGGCGCCGCGCAAGAGTCGTCCGCCGACCGCGGCCATTGTGCTGCGCCAGGCGGTCGCGCCGACCGGGGCAGATCCGCAAGACGCTGGTTCGCCGCACGACCCAGATCCAACCCGGGCCGACGCTCTGCCGCATGACGGCAGTCCGGCAGCGGGAAGCATTTTGCCGCCGCAGCCGGCCCTTCTGCCGACCCGCAGCGACCCGCGGCAGGATCCCAATTCACCGCCCAATGCAACGTCGCAGCACGACGGCCCGCCCCGGGATGACGGTCTGCCGCGGGATGACGGTCTGCCGCGCAAGGGTCAGCCGCGGGCTGGGGACGGCCCGCCGCACGATTCGGGCCCGCCGCGGAAAGCTGCACCGCCACCCGGCTTCCGCCTGGCGCCACCCGGCCGCGACCCGCCCGGCTCCCACCCGGCGCGAGCCGACTCCGACCCGGCACCACCCGAGACCGGCCGCACGCAAACTTCACTCTCGCAGGTCCCTTCTGCGCACGACGGCAGCCGGGGCAAGCGGAGCCGAAGCAGGCGCGCGACGTGGACGAGCCTGCACGGTCACTACGCGGGTGGCGCGTCAAGGCTCGCCGCGTGGGTCATCGACGTGGCCGCGAGCGGCGGCGCATTCACCATCGCGCTCGGCGCCATCTCCTATGCGGCGACCATCATAACTGGCCACACGGTCACATATAGCAAGGCAGACCTTCTCGTCGCGGTGGCATACGTGCTGTGGATGTTCGCGTATTTCGCGTACCCATGGTCGCTGAGTGGCAAGAGCCTCGGCATGGCCGTGCTCGGCATACGCGTCGTCGGGAAGGACGGCACGCACGTCGGCTGGCGGCGCGCGGTCGTCCGCATACTCGCGCTCCCGCTGAGCTTCCTGTTGTTCGGCCTGGGCTTCGCCGGGATCGTGTTCCAGCGGCAGAACCGGGCATTACACGATTTCATCGCGGGTACGGCGGTTGTCTACTCCTGGGACGCACGCGCCGCCAGAATCCGGTTCCTCGCCCGTACCGACGAGGATCCCGGGCAAGCCACGGAAAGGTGAAGGTGCCCTCCGCTGGCTGGTCATGCCTTTATGTCACTGAAGCTGAGCGCACGCGGCGCGACCAGCGTGACCGGCTGGCCGTAACCCGCGATGTTCATCGAGCCACTGTCGCGTGGGCCATCGATCCTGACCGGCAGCGCGGGCCCCTGGAGGGCGATGTAGAGACTACTGTCGTCCTTCCGGTCAGTGAGCCGTACGGTCGGTACGCCGTTAATCACCTGGATGCCCGGAACCTTGACCATATCCGCGGAGGCAGCGGAACCGAGTATCCCGTCGAAGAATTGCGTGCCGGAAGTGAAATTGGCAAACGGCCTCAGCCCGGAGTCCCTCGCAGGTGCCTTGATCCACCGGCCAGCGATCGTCCGGGCCAGCCGAGTGGGGGAACCCACCTTTGTATAGAACACGGCCGGGGCGTTGAAATACAGCGCACCCCCGATCCGCACGACCTGGAACGGGACGCCCCCATAGGTGACCGATCCGTAAGCGCCTGACCCACCGTCGAAGTGGAGGTCGACGCTGAGATTCTGGCGTGCCCGCCCCATGGCGCCGACCACGTGGAAGGTCCTGACGCCCCGGGCGGCCTGTTGTGCGTCTTTGAGGATCTGGCTGGTACTCTTGGCGGCCTCGGGATATGAGCGATTCGCCGAGCCGGGGGCCCCTTGCCCACCACAGCCCGCCAGGGCCAGACCTGCCAGCAGGAACGCGGCAAGAGGGCGGCGGAGCAAGGATGACATGAGAATCGGCCTCCAAGGGCGACGCGAATGCCGGGAACGGCTCTCGCCGAACCGGTTGGCAGGGACGGAATCCAGACAAATTAAGCAGCTTAGCCCGAGCCGACATGATTACATATTCGCTGATCCGAGACCCAGGCTGTCGCACGCACCGGCGCCACGATACAGCCTCGACCAGCGCGCGCGGCGTAATTCCTCTATTCCCTCGTCCTCGCGCGGCACTTCAAGAACTGCCTTCGCCACCTTGCCGACAGCTCGTGGCACCTGCTGACGTGCCACCGGTGATCGCCGTCGTTTGCGCACCATTTTGTGACGAAATGGCGATTCACTGCCGTTCCTCGGTGTAATCATCGTCGGGGCACACAGGGGCAGGTCCAGACGCAGGTCCACGGGCAGGGATGCGCATGGGTTGCCGCGGGTGAGATTGGCCATGCCGATGAAGCCGTCGTTCCAGGTTCTTGAGATGTCAAGGATCATCATCGGCGCCGCCAGCCCTGAATGAGTTCCTGCGCGTGCGGGTAACAGTGCGCGGCACACTGGCCGGCGCTCGCCGCCCCACGAACCGTCACCCGGCATGCGCCACCCCCCGGTGCCTGCGGGACAATTCCCGACGGACGACAGGCGGGAGGTCACATGACGAGCGACGAACTGATCACTTTGGAGAGCCGCTTCTCCGGTCTCGCAGACGATCGACAGGCTCGCGGACGTGGTCGTCGCCGCCGGTCTCCTCGTGTTCGCGCGGATCGATCACGCGAAAGGCGCGGATGAAGCCGGCCTGCCCCTTCGCCCTACCGAGTTGCTGATCTCCGGCCATCCCAAAGGGGGCACACCCCCTCATGCAGGATCGGCAGACCGCCGGCATCGACCTGCCCCTGAAAGCGTTCGCCTGGGAGGACGAAGCGGACCGGGTTCGGCTCAGTTCCAACGACACCCCGTGGCTCGCGCTGCGCCACGGGCTCGGCGCCGCAAGCGCGCAGGCGCTTGAGGCGCTGCGTGCGGGGACCGCCAGGCTGGCCAGCACCGCGCGCCGTCAGTGGCCGATTTGCTTGCGGCCCGCTCGGCGCAGCCGGCGCCGCTGCGATGGGTCGAGCATGAAATAGCCCACGGCAGGGATGGCAATCGCCGCAGCGATGATCAACACCCCAATCCAGGTCGGGAGGATCAGCAAGGCCAGGATCCCGACCACGACCCCGCCAATGACGAACTTCATCCGGTTCGACATATCCGTCACCCTTTCGTCGGGCGGGAGCACACCTCCGCCACCACTCAGTATCCAGTGTGCGCGATCGGGCCCGCGTAAAGTCCGTCCGGCGGGGTGCCCAGGCGCCGCAGTCATGGACGACGAGGCCCGGCCGGGTTGCACCCGAGGAGGCAACGTTCACCCCGGATCCCTAACGGCCGCCGCGTGCCGCCACCCCGTTTTGACCGGTCTCGCACCCCCGGGCCGGTCAGGATCCGTACACGGTCACCTCGGAGACGTCGGCCTGGAAGACGCCGCGCCCGCTACCTGCCGGGGGCAGCCTGGTGAACCAGATGAGCACGTAACGGCCCCGGTGCGCCGCCGCCGGGCGGAGACTGACCAGGCCGCCGACATCATTGGCCGTCGCCGCCACCCCCATGTCACCGAGCGAGTCCGCGCTGCCGCCGATCCTGAGCTGAACGTCCGCGCCGGGGTTCGCCCCGAACAGCGCCCGGACGTCAGTGATCGTCACGTCCCGGCCCATGTCCACGAGCAGCCCCGTCCCGGGCTTGAGGTTCCCGAAGTACGGCGTCGTGTACCAGAAGGTGTGCCAGGCCATGCTGGGGTTGCCGTCGATCGCCGCGGGTGCGATCTGGTTGTTCTCGTCCTCTCCCGCGCTGTAAGGATCGAACGCCTGGTCGCTGACCGGCCTGAGCAGCCGGGCGGGCGCCGGGCGCGGCCGCGCGTGCTGCTGGGCATGGGCGATGGGGCGGACTATGTGCGGTGCGTGTGCGGCCCCGATGATGCTGATGCCGATCAGCGCCGAGTCGATGAAGAAAAGCGCTCCGACCACCCCACCCGCTGCGAGAGCCCGCACGCGGTGGCGGGGTCGCGGATTGCGGCCGATCACCGATGCCTCGAAGCCGCCCGCGCGCCGCGGTGCCGTCCATGAACGTCGCATCCAGCGGGGCGGCCGAATTGGCTGGCTGCGGCGATTCTTGGGACAGCGCGCCGCCCAGCAGTTCCGCGAGCTGGCCGGGGGTTGTGACCGGCAGCGGATCGCGCGGCAGCGGCTCGAAGAGCGCTCGGCAGGTGATCTCATCAATCCGCGCCGGGACCCCGGCCCGCACCTGGCGGGGGCGGTAGGGGCGGCCGTCACGCCGCGGCGCCGGAGGCAGCGCGGTGGTCTCCTGCTGTCCCGGCCAGTATCCGGTGAGTGCGGCGTACAGCACTCGGGCGATCGAGCGCGTATCGGCAAGCGCTGCGATCGCCGCCGCGCTTGCCGATGGTGCCGTCGGCGGCAACCCCGCAACGGCAGGCGGCATCGGCGGGAGCATCGGGCCCGCTGGCGGCATTCTTGGTCCCGTCGGCGCCACCGCCGCTGCTTCTGCTGGCGCCGTCCCAGGCCTCGCGGTTGGCGTTACATCAGAGCTAGTCCGCTCCGCCAGGGCGGCGTCCGCCAGGGCGGGGTCCGCTACGGCCGCGTCCGCGAAGGCGGCGTCCGCCAGGGCCGCGTCGACGCCCAGGCCCATGATCTTCACTCCCCCGTCGCGGCTCCACAGCACCGACCGGGGGGTAAGCCGCAGATGCGCGAGCCCTGCCGCGTGCGCGGTGGCGAGTGCGCTGGCGACCTCGGCCATGATGCGGGTGGCCCAGCGCACATCAAGCTGACCCACCGCGAGCAGGTCCTCGAGACTCTCCCCGGCCGGCCACTCGGTAACGATGTACGCGCCATCAGCGGCAACATGAGCGTCGAACACCCGCGCCAGCCGGTGATCCGGCACCCGGCAAGCAGCACGTGCGGCCGCGACCACCTCGGCTGCCCTGGTGAATCCCGGACTGAACGTCCGCACGGTTACCGCACGCCCAAGCAGGTCGTCGAAGGCCCGCCACAATGCCGACTGCCCGCTGTCGCTTATCCGGTCCTCGAGGCGGTAGCGGTCCGCGACGCGGGCGGCGGGCGCCGCCACCCTCGCGCCTGCCACCGTCCCCGCGCTATCGCGCCAGGACTCCGCAGGTCCGCCGCGCTGACCCCTCTCGTTCCGGTAACCGTCGCCCCTGGTTGCCATGACCAGCCTCCGTACGGCGATGCCACCGCCCTTCCCTATACCCAATAAACGGCTCGGGCACAGCGGAAGGACCATTTTTCCCGTGATCCGATGCTATGCTGCGTCCCCGGAGCAGTCAGGTATCGGAAAGCGACAAATCGGTATACTCTGCGGCGATCGCCCTTCAGGCGGTCACCTATCTGCTGGCGTCCGCAACGCTGATGCCCCGCCGGTTGCGGATCCCGCGGTCCACGACCCCGAAGACCGAATCCACCGCCATCCCGATCACGATGATCACGATCATGATCGCGATCACTGCCTGGGCGGAGTTGGTGTTCTGGTCATTTTCGAGCAGCACCCCGATGGATGGCTCGTGCGCGATAAGGACGAGCAGTTCACCTGCCATCAGGCTGCGCCAGGCGAACGCCCAGCCCTGCTTGAGCCCACCGACAAAGGCGGGCAGCGAGGCGGGCACGATGACGTGCCGGTAGAGCGCGACGCCGCCAAGGCCAAGCACTTTCCCGGCTCGGAGCAGCAGCGGAGGCGTGTAGTCGACCCCGGTGATCAGGCCATTGGCGATGGATGGCGCGGCGCCCATCACGATCACGAAGAAGATCGCGGTTTCGTTCGGCTGGAAAAGCAGGATAGCGAGCGGGAACCAGGCGATCGACGGCATCGTCTGCAGGCCCGTGATCAACGAGCCGATGGCGGCGCGCAGCACGCGGAACCGCGACACCGCAAGGCCGATGGCCGTTCCGATCACGACGGCGATCGCGAAACCGGTAACGGCACGGCGGAGGGTGATCTCGATGGCCTTCCACAGCACCGCGTGGTGGACCTCGTTCCACAGTTCCGCGAACGCCGCCCGGGGGCCTGGCAGCACATACGTTGGCTTCCAGCCGGACCAGACGACGACTTGCCAGACGGCGACCACCAGCCCGAGCGCGAGCAGCTTCGGCCATGTCGCCGACCACAGCCGTGCGGCGCGCCGCGCGGCCGGACGGCCGTCACTGACCCCCTGCAGGACATCGAGCCCGGCGAGCGTGTCAGCTGCCATGGCGCATCACCTCCGCGCGCAGCCGTTCGGTCATCTGGCCGGCCAGATTTGACACCTCGGGCGACTCGATCTTGCGCGGCCGCGGGACGTCCACCGGGTACTCCTCGATCACCGTGCCTGGGCGGCTGCTCAGCAGCACCACCTTGTCGCCGAGCCGTACCGCCTCGCGCACGTTATGCGTGACGAAAAGCACGGTCAGGCCGCGCTCCAGCCAAATCCGTTCAAGCTCGTCGTGCAGTAGGTCGCGCGTCATCGCGTCAAGCGCGCCGAACGGCTCGTCCATC
This sequence comes from uncultured Actinomycetota bacterium, assembly GCA_963820395.1. GTDB lineage: Bacteria > Actinomycetota > Actinomycetes > Streptosporangiales > Streptosporangiaceae > DATFVJ01. Next base: position 45,662 of record CAWGAE010000023.1, read on the forward strand.
GCGAGGACGTCCACGTCCTGGGCGAGCGCGCGGGCGAGCGCCACCCGCTGCCGCATCCCGCCGGACAGCTCATGCGGCCGCTTGCCGCCGAGCCCGGCCAGATGAACCGCTGCGAGCAGTTCGGCCGCGCGGTCGCGCCGCTGCTTCGCCGACATCGGGTTCGCGCGCAGGCCCAGCTCGACGTTGCGCGTGGCGGTGAGCCAGGGAAACAACGCCGGCTCCTGGAACATCAGCGTGCTCCGCCCGGGCACCTCGACCGTGCCAGCCGACGCCTCGTCCAGGCCGGTAACCACGGAGAGCAAGGTGCTCTTGCCGCAGCCCGAGGCGCCCAGCAGGCAGACGAACTCGCCGGGCGCCGCGCTCAGCGAGACCCGGTCGAGCGCAAGCAGGGCGTCGCTGCCCCGCCCGTACACCTTCGACACGTCCCTGAGCCGGACCGCGCTGCTGTCCGGCGCGGTCCGCGCGGCGAGGTTCTCGCGATGATCGGCTACCGCGGCGCGCGGTCCGGCCATGCTCATGACGACACCGTGGGCTGTCCGTCCGCGGCCAGCACCTTGTTGAGCGGGCCGAGGTCGAAGATCCCGTTGAGGTTGACCGGCTGAAGCAGCCCGACCTTCTCCGCGTGTTCCGCGCCCGTCTGTACCGACGAGGCGATCGGATCGTTGGTGAAGGTGATCGCGCTGAAGGCCGCGCTGAGCACCTTCGCCTTGAGGCCCTTGCCGGTGAGCGCGGCGAGCTCACTGTTGGCGGCGGCCTGCGCGGCGGCGGGCTGCTTGTTGATGTACTCGTTCGCGTCGACCTGGCCCTGCAAGAGCTTTGCGACCGCGTCCGGATGCTGTCTGCAGGAACGCGGTACGCACGACGAGCAGGGTCGTGGCGAACTGCCCGCTGGGCCACAGGCTCCGCTCGTCCACCAGCCTGGTCCCTCCTTCCTGCACCAGCTCACTCGCGTACGGCTCCGGAAGCCAGCCGCCATCGATCTGGCCTGACTTGAACTCCTGCACCGTGATCGAGTTCGTCTGCGGCTTGATGTGCACCTCGCCGCCTCCCTCGCGTGTCGGTCGTCAGCCCGTGCTGCAGCAGGAAGTAACGCAGCGCCACGTCCTGTGTGTTTCCGAGCTGCGGAGTGGCCAGCGTCTTGCCCTTCAGGTCCGCGACCGAGGTGATCCCCTTCTTGACCACGAGGGAAGCACCGCCCGAGGCCGCGCCCGAGATGATCCGGATAGCCTGGCCCTGTGACTTCTGCCAGGCGTTGATCGCCGGGCCCGGGCCGATGTAAGCGGCGTCGAGTGCGCCGGAGAACAGGGCAGTGACCTCGTCGGGACCGGCGTTGAAGGTCTCGGTCTTAAGGGTGGCCCCGGAGCCGAGATCTTTGGCGAAGATGCCGTTGTGGACCCCGACGAGCGCCGTAGCGTGAGTGATATTCGTCAGGTAGCCGAGCCGGACCGTGACCGGGCTGTTGCTGCCACCGCCGTTGGCGGACGCCGACGATGACGACGATGAACCACAGCCTGCGACGACGCCAACGGCGACGAGGGCCGCCGCGGCGATGCCGATGAGCCTGGCGGCACTGGTTCTGGTTGTCACGGCGGCGAGAGAGATCCGCATTCAGGGAGGCTCCGTTCATTCCCGATCAAATGAGTCGCCAACGTAGAGTAAATCATGCTTGAAGAACCGTTTCCAGCGACGTACCGAGTCGGGAGATGTGGGGGACAACTGTCTAGCGTCCGGGGGTGGTAGTAGTCAGCTCGCAGCCAGGCCGGGCCGGTCCCACCGCGGAGCGCCGCGGGAACCCAAATGCGGTCTGGACAGCCCCCGACCGCGCTGTTTAGCTCGGTGAGATGTTGCTCGAGCATGTCTACGACGGCGCGCCGCTGTAATGTCCGGGCGGTACCGCACGACACTGAACGAGCGCACGGAACAGCGACGCGCAGGGGCCGCACCCGACAGCCCCGTACCCGCCGGCCCCGTACCCGCCGCCGTGCCCGCCGACGGGAAGCCCTGAGGAGCGCTGACGTGCCGATCCCCGCCGCGCCCCGCTCCCCGCAGCCGGAGAACCTGCGGCCGAGCACCCTGCGGCCGAGCGCCCTGCGGCCGAGCACCCTGCGCAGCGTTCCGCTGCTGCTGGCCTACGCGTTTTTGTCGGCATCGGTGGATGTGTACGCGGGCCACCAGGAGCAGTCGCTTGACCCGATCGCGGTCGGGGCCATCTCCTTCACCCTCGCCGCCCTGGTGTTCTTCGTGCCTGACGGCATCAGGCGCGGCTGGGCGACGCTGCGGCCGCTGCGTACGCATCCGTACGAGGTGACCGCAATCAACGTGTCCATCGCGGTTACCTGGCTGCCCCTGCTGTTCACGCTGAAGGTGCTCGAACCCGCCGTGGTCAATGCGGTGGCGCTCGCGGTTGGCCCCGTGCTCATGGTGCTTCTCAGCCCGATTCTGCGCCGAGGCACCTCGGTGCTTACCACCGAGATCGTCGCCGCAGCCGGGATCTTAATCCTCATCGGCGTGCTGTCCTGGGGTTCCCTCGCGGGCCGCAGCGGGGTGGCCCACATCGCCGTCGGCACCGCTGCCCTCGGGCTCGCCGCAACTCTCCTGTCCGGCCTCGGCACCACTGGCAGCGTCATCTACTCCAAACGACTCAGCGAAACCGGTTACCGCCCGGGTGAGGTCCTTTCCATCCGCTATTTCCTCATGATCATGATCTGCTGGATCCTGGTGCCCGCAGGCCACGGCCAACGGCTCACTGCCACCTTCGGGCCGGCGGCGGTGATCGCGCTCATCGGGGTCGTCGGCCCGAACTACCTCGTACAGCGCGGACTCGGCCACGCCGAGCCGATCACCGTCTCACTGTTCCAGAACGTCGCGCCGGTCTTCGCCTACCTCCTCCAGCTATTCGACAACCGCCTGAAGGTATCTGTGATCTCGCTGGCCGGCGTGCTCGGAATCAGCGGGCTTGTCGCGGCGGGCGTGATCGCCCGCGGTCGCCACGAGACCCGTGCCGGTCAAAGACCGACGCCCGCCGATTCTGCCCCGGCTGCCCCGGGTGGCCTGGCTGAGCCGGGTGGCCTGGCTGAGCCGGGTGGCCTGGCTGAGCCGGGTGGCCTGGCTGAGCCGGGTGGCCTGGCTGAGCCGGGTGGCCTGGCTGAGCCGGGTGGCCAATCTGCTGTCCCGGCTGCCCCGGGTGGCCCATCTGCTGCCCCGTGGTGGTACCCGGATGCCCCGGATGCCCCAAGCACTCTGGATGCCACGGCTAACCCGACGACACCTCCTCCACCGTATGCCCCTCGTGCACCGATCGCCCCTGATCCACCGCCCGGCCCGAATCCAACAGAAGCCCCTGATGCCCCAGCGGCCCGGATGCCCCGGCCGCCGAATCCAGACGACCGTTAAGGCCGCCGCTGACGGTTACGCTCACGGCAGCGGCTCTTGCCGGCCGACGAGTCCCGACGAGGCAAGACCCGAGGAGGCGCCGTACTCTACGTGTTTGGCTTCGAGCGGCATTGACTGCGTCTGCGTGTGTCACCGACAACGCGCGCGGCGGCGAACCTACGGTCGTGGCGGGACCACAATGGCGCGCTTGAGGATCTTCCCGGTGTCGCCATGCGGTAGCTCGGCCTCTATCCACACCAAGCGCGGGTACTTGTATGCGGCAAGCTGACCCTTCACGTGTTCGCGCAACTCGTCCGGGGTCGCGGACGCGCCCGGCTTGAGCGTGACGACCGCGGCGACCTCCTCGCCAAAAATGTCGTCGGTGACACCGATGACCGCGGCCTCGGCGACAGCCGGGTGCTCGTAGAGGACCTCCTCGACCTCGCGCGGGTAGACATTGAACCCGCCGCGGATGATCATGTCCTTCTTGCGGTCGACAATCGAGAAATAGCCCTCGCCGTCCACCCGGCCGAGGTCACCGGTGCCGAACCAGCCGTCAACCATCACCTCCGCGGTTTCCGCCGGCCGTCGCCAGTAGCCCCTCATGACGTTGTGGCCGCGGACCGCGATCTCCCCCACCTCGCCCTGCTGCACTGGCTTGCCCTGGTTGTCTTGGACACGCATCTCAACGCCGGAGATCGGCTGGCCGATGGTCCCGGGCTTTCGGATCCGATCCGGGTGGTTGAACGAGGCCACCGGTGAGGTCTCCGAGAGGCCATAGCCCTCGAGGATCATGCCGACGAACTCCGGCACATTCGGGAGCATCAGGCCGACCCGGTCGCCCACGTCGACCCCACGTCCGCGAAGCCACGCCGCGGCCCTGGCGCTCATGTCTTCCAGGTCCCGGTAGCTCAGCACCTGCTCGTCCAGTCGTACCGAGGCCCGGTCCGGGTAACGCGCCGCGGTCTGCACGAGGTTGGCGGCCAGGTTCGTCATCGGAGCTCCTCCCCCGGGTCGTGGTTACGCTCACGGGCGGGAGCTCGGCCTATCGGCTGATTTGTTCCTGCGCGTCAACAGCTCACCTTTTGGTTCCTTTCCCATCACCCTGCTCGGGCCCGCGCGGCGGGGTAAAGGGACGATGGTCCCCTCGCGGTCCCCGGAATCCTCGATCACCGCGATCGTCGGTCCTCACCCCGCGCGCCGGACCTGCGGCGAGTCACCGGCGGTCCGGTGGCTGCCCGCCGATGCCGCGAGCAGCGGCGCCGGGTGCGGCGCGGCTGGGCGACCGCCTCGCATGCCCGGCGCCACCGACCGGCGCCCCCGGCCAGCGCCACGGACCGGCTCCCCCGAACGGCGCCACGGACCGGCGCGGCCCAGGGATCGGCATCGGGCCGCTGTGCCTTGACAGCGGCCGACATGAGAACATCGGCTGAGAGGAGTGAGATAACGACGATGGGCGAGCGGATGGTTAGGAGGCCGGGGGGCCGCTGGCGACGGGCCTTCGTGTCAGCGGCTGCCGCCTGCGCTGCGACCGCGGCCGCGGCCGGCTGCACCGCACGCGTTGCCGCCGCCCCGTCGCTCGAGGTGACCAGCGCCTACATTCCGCTTCCCGCGGCCGCCGCTCCGCACACCACCGTCGCCTTCCTCGACATCCGCAACGCCGGTGCGCCCGACCGCCTTATCGCCGCGCGGACCAGCGTCGGCGGAAAGGTCGTCTTCTGCACGCCGACGGGTCAGGGCACGACGATCAAGACCGTGACGGCGATCAGCGTTCCGGCCGGGACTACGGTCCGGCTGCTCCCGAATGACGCGCATCTGCTCATCACCGGGGCGGGTCACATGCAGGGCGGGAAGGACATCACGCTCGTGCTCACCTTCGCCCGCGCCGGGACCGTGTCGGTTACCGCGCAGGTCACCGACCCGCAGAGTGGCGGAGGCAGTTACTTCACCAACTGACAGCGCGCTCTCGGCCTCGCTCCTGGAGTGCGGGTTGGCCCTGGGTGAGCCGCCAACCGGGCGGCCAGCCGCAGGTACACGATCGTGCACACGCGGAGGCGGTCGCTTTCGCCATTGCCGGGCGGCCGGGCTGACCGAGCGCCGACCGCCGACCGCCGACCCGGAAAGCGGATGCGCCAACGTGGCCGCTCGCCGCACCATCCCCACAAGCAACGCCCTCTACCAGAGGCTCGGGTACCGCCCAGTCCAGGACATGCTCGTCCTCCACTTCACGGGCTGATACGGCCCATTTTCCATAACGGCGGCCGCCGGGCGCGACAACACCTCCAACGGCCCTTACCTCACTGGAAAGAGCCCCGGCTCCGGCTCCGGGTTGTTCGGGAGGTAGCCACCGTACCCACGGGCGGCCCGCACCGGGTCAGGTGCGCATCGGGGCGAGCAGGTACCTGAAGCCCGGGCCGCCGGTAATGACGGCAGGCTTGTCGGGCGCCGTGAACTCGAGGGTCACAACACCCCCGAGCGCGGCCCGCGCGGTACCGCCGGCCTCCTTCGCAGTCGCTTTCCTGGCCGTCCGCGGTGCCCGCCTCGCCCTCGGCACGTGCGCCCGCGGCGGCGATGCCATCAAGCAGGTATTGCGGCTTGAACGCAATCGCGAACCCGTCCTCACCTTCGAACTCCGCCTCGGCCGTGTCCACCGCCTGCGAGCCGTCACCGGATCCCGTCTCCATCACCACTTCCCCGGCCCCGAACGTGAGCAGCAGCCGCGACTCCCTGTCAGCGACGAGCGCAACCCGCCGGATCGCCGCGCTGAATGGCCCCGCCGCCAGGCGTGCCCGGCACCCGGGCTCCCGCGGGAACCGCGACTTATAGGTAACGAAGTCGGTGCCGAGCAGGCGGGTGGTGAGGCGCCGGCCGCCGCCGTCGAACCCGATCAGCCCGTTCGCATCGTCGAACCCGGCCGCCGGGTCCTCTTCCCGACCCCCGACCGCCAGCGAGATGGTCATCTCTGTGCCCGCGATCATGGTCTTCGCCGCGTCCGCCAGAGTTCTCGCAGGCACCAGGACGGAAGCTCGGATACCGGGCTCCACAGGCTGCCAGTCAAGCTCCCGTACCGCCATGCGGTACCGGTCGGTGGCCACCAGCGTCATCTCGCTGCCGTCGACCTCAATCAGGACGCCGGTGAGCATGGGCAGGGTGTCGTCACGGCCCGCCGCTGCCGCCACCTGGCTGACCGCGGTCGCGAACTTCCCGCCATCCACCGCGCCAGCTGACGGCGGCAGCGCCGGCAGCGCGGGGAAGTCCTCCACAGGCAGCCCAAGCAGCGTGAAACGCGCGCTGCCGCAGCTCAGGATGATGGTGTGGCCCTCCGACACAAGGTCTACAGGCTGCGGAGGCAGGCTGCGGGCGATCTCGGCGAGCAGCCGGCCTGACACGAGCGCCCGGCCAGGCTCGGCAACCGTAGCGTCAGCACTCACCCGTGCGGACACGTCGTAGTCAAAGCACGACAGGGTGAGCTTGTCACCCTCGACGGCATCCAGCAGCAGCCCCGCCAGGATTGGGATGACCGGCCGCGTCGGCAGCGCCCGGGCCGCCCACCCGACCGCCTCTGCCAGAGCGTCCCGCCCCATCCGTAACCGCATGACCGCCTCCTGCCCGCCTTCTTCTCATGTTCCACTCAGATCGTGGCATCAGGGGCTGACAAACCGGCCCATACATAACGCATAACGGCTCATATGAAGCAGCCCGTCAGGTCTTTGCACCTTCTTGTGCCCGGTTAGGGCGCTTGTCTGCGGTTTTGGGTGTTGAGGTGGTGGTTTCGGCGCCTGCCGGGGGCGGTCACCGGGAGCCCGGCCGCTTCATACTGACTGCGCACATCCGTCGTGGACCCGCGGCGCCGCAGACGTGTCTGCCCGGACGTCAAGCCAACCGGTCGCGCTCGGCGGAGCGGACAACCGCTCAGCCTGACGAGCGGACCGCACTGGGGAAAACGTCGCGGTAGGACGGCGCGCCCGGCCGGCCTGCCGCGGCGAGGATCGCGTGCCCGACAGCGCGGGAGAACGCGTCGGCCGCGGCACCAAGCAGTTCCTGGAACCCAGCCAGATCGGCAGGCTCACCGCCGCCGCGGGCAAGCCCGAAAACCGCGTCGCCATCCACCATGGTGTGCGCGGGCCTAACCGCGCGGGCAAGCCCATCGTGACCCGCCCCAGCCAGCCGAGCGCACTGCGCCTTGGTCAGCGCCACATCGGTGGCGAGTATCCCGATCGTGGTATTGAAAACGGCGCCGCCGGTGGCGGGCCGCCACGCGGCGAATTCGGCCTCGTTCGGCGCCGCGAGGCCACCGAACTCGCCGGGCAGCCGGAAGCGGGCGCCGTAAAGCTCGCCGGTCTCCGGGTCGGCCGGCGAACCCGCAGCATTGACGACCGCGAGGGCGCCGACGGTGGGACCGCGGCTCAGCACCGTACTGGCCATGCCGACGCCTCCCGCGAAACCACCCGCGACCGCGCCCGCGCCAGCCCCGACGCTCCCCTCGCCAGGGTGATCCCGTTCCCGGCCGGGGCGGTACTGGCCGACGGCGAAGTCGTAGGCCGCGGCACCCATAACGGCACCGGGTGTGGCGCGGAACGAGCCTCCACGGCCCAGATCAAATATCACCGCCGCCGGCACGACGGGAACGACCTCGCCGGGATCCGCGCCGACCGGGTAACCGGTGCCCGCGTCGGCCAGCCTGGCCATGACCCCGTCGGCCGCGGCCAAGCCATACGCGGAGCCGCCGGTCAGCACCACCGCATGCACCCGCTCCACGAGGTTGCGCGGGTCGAGCAGATCTGTCTCCCTCGTTCCCGGTGCCCCGCCGCGCACGTCCACCCCACCGGTCATCCCGTCCGCACCTGTCAGCACCACGGTGACCCCGGTCCGCCAGCCATCGCCGATGCGCTGCGCGTGGCCCACCCGGATGCCAGCGACGTCCGCCAGGGAATTCGTAGCACCCCGGTACACCGGACCCGGGTCGGCGTGTCCCCCGCCATTGCTCATGTCGTGATCATTATCACGCCATCGCCGTCACCGCCATCACAGGCCGGCGGCGCGCGGGGCGCGGTCAGGCCGCAGTCCCGGGTCCCGCCACCCGACCTGCTGAGCGAGCGGAACCCGGCCCATGTGCGCGCACTGAACGAGATCGCGCGGGCTCGCGGGCAGACGCTCGCGCAGATGGCACTGGCCTGGGCGCTTCGCGACCGTTGGGTCACGTCCTGGTCGGCGCGAGCAGCAAACGGGCAACTGGAGGAGAACCTCGCAGCGGTGGGCGGACCGCCGCTGCGCGCGGACGAACTCTGGGCCAAATCGAGCGAATCCTGACCCTAGACGGATGCCGGGACCTGCGGATCCGCCGTTACGACCGCTCCGCAGCGGCTGCGCGGCTTGTTACGCCCGCGATCGTCACGCCCGCAAAAGAGGCGGCGGCGCAGTGCGCTCGCAACGGCGGACGGGGGCACCGCCGAAACAGCGAGTCACGCGCGGACGGGGGGACCGCGCCCAACTGCGCCGCCGCACAGCGTCACTGTACAAGCCTGCGCGGCCCGAAATGAATACCGGCTCGCCAGTAGTTTTCGGCGGAGCTCGAGCTGGCCCCCTCGCGGCCCCGCGCCGGGCCCGCGAATCCCGGCTGGAGGCTCGACACCGCTGCACGTCAGGACCTCAAGGCCCGCGTCGGCGCTAGCGGAAATCTGGGCAAAAAATCGGGCAGCGAATTTTTCGCCGGCAAGGGACAGCTTGCGGCGAACCCCTAACGGCGCCGTGGCTCGGCTGGCAGCAGCCGCGGGTCTGGCGGCTTTCTGCCGCGTGAGGAGCCGGGTGTGCCACCGCAGTGCCAGGGTCAGCGCATCGTGCGCGAGCCTGCGGGCAGAAACCAGCTTGATTCGCGCACGGCGCGCATGGCGCGCCTGCGGGTCGCGGCGTCCAGCCGGTCCAGGTAGAGGATCCCGTCCAAGTGATCCACCTCGTGCTGCAGGCAGCGCGCCATTTCCTCCCGGCCGCTCACGGTGACGGGCTCATTTCGCACGTCGACGCCGCGCACCGTCACGGAGATGCCCCGCCGCGTGGGGAAGTACAGGCCGGGGACCGACAGGCAGCCCTCGTCACCTTCCTGCTCACCGGAGACCTCGAGGAGTTCGGGGTTGAGGACGTAGCCACGGTCCTTATCGATCTTATAGCTGAAGGCACGCAGGCCGACGCCGATCTGAGGCGCGGCGAGGCCCGCCCGCCCGGGCAGGTCAACGGTGTCCATCAGGTCGTCGATCAGTGCCTGCAGGCTCTTGCCGAACCGGGTGACCGGCGCGGCCGCGGTCTTCAGGATGGGGTCGCCTAGGTATCGGATCTTCCGCTCTGCCATGACAAGTGGCTCCAACATTTTTACGATACCCGTGCGGTCCGGTCCGCCGGTGGGGCCCATGGGGCGCGACGATACGTTGAATGATCGGGCTTGCTGAGACCCTGGGACGGTCATGGCCCACGTCAGCGGCGGTCCCTGCGTCGCTCCGGTTGCGCGGGCGCGACGCCCGCGCTGATTTCGCTGGCTATTTCGCACGCGCTGCCCGCTGGGTCGAGCGCGTTGGCGTGCGTCGCCACCCGCCGCAGGAGCAATCTGAAGGCGGTGCGGTCGGCGCCGGTGAGGTCGGCGAGCACGTGCTCCTCGGTTGCGCGCAACCGCCGGTCAAGGTCAGCGAGCAGCGCACGGCCGCGGGCCGTGGGGACGATGCGGCGGGCGCGACGATCCGCGGGGTCAGGTTGCCGCGCCACCAGCCCGCCGACTTCGAGGTCGTCGATCAGGTAGGTCATCACGGTGCGGTCCACGCCGAGGTGCTGTGCCAGGGCGAGCTGGCTGCCGGGCTCCCCGCGCGTCGCTGCCGCGAGTACCTGGTAGCCGCGAGGGCCGCCGGGCACATCTGTGAACGCGGCGTTCGCCGCCTTGAGGTAGTAGCGGAACACCACGCCAAGGGCCCAGCCGAGGTCCTCAGACAGCGCACCGCCACAGGGCAAGTCAGGCCGGGCGTCATCGCCCGCGCCGTGAGCTGTCACCGCCTGCATCTGACCATGGTACCTTGATCGATCGGCCGATACTACGAACTGTTTTATAGATGTTCTGTGTACAATACGATATGGCTACCGTCGAGATCCGCACCGCGCCTGGCCCGGTGGTCTGGCAACTGCGTGCGCTGCCGACCAACGGCCCGCGCTGGCAGTTACCGGCGGACTGCCTGACCTACGGCAGCCACGTGCACGCTCACCACGGCATGGAACGCGCTGCTATTCCCGGCTCGGCGCCAGGCCAACCCGGTACTCGCGAGCGTCACGACAAGCGAGAGACAGACCACAGTGATAGCTCGCCTCGGCCGACACCGCCGAGGCGCGGTCGCGGCTGGCCGATGCCCTCGCCGCGCTCGCGGGCGTGCTGTTGGAGCAACTTGCGTACGCAGCCGGAGGTCATCGGCCCGGCCCTGCCCCAGATGACGGACTGGTGGCGCTGAGCGGCGGCCCGCTCAGCCCGCCGCCGGGCGTACGGAACGCGAACCCGCCGCGGAACGCTGTCCGGAACGGCCGGTGCGTCCCGACCGTACCTCGAGGTGATCGAGCAGGACCTTGGTGGCGGTCGCGATGGTGTCAACAGCGTGGTCGAACGCCGCCGCGTTGTGCCCCGCCGGGGCACGGAACCCGCTCACCTTCCTGACGTATTGAAGCGCGGCGGCACGCACGTCCGCCTCGGTTACCCGCTCGGTGTACGGCTCTCGGAGGGTCTTGATACTGCGGCACATGACCTCAACACTACGAGCAGAAGCCTGCACCGCATGAACGGTCCGGTCCGGGCCCGCTCGGACGTCGCCGGGTTCTGCCGCGTGCGCCGATCCCGATCCCTAACGGCTGCCGCGGGCGCGCCCAGGACCATGAGGTGGGCGAAGAGCATGACCGTCACCAGCGTGGCGTCCCGGCTGTGCCTGCCAGCCAGTGCGGTCAGCCGAGCTTGCGGCGCGCAGCCAGTTGCCGCCACGACGGTGCTTGTGGATGCGCCCCGGACAGCGAAAAGTGTCATGCCCAAACGACACTGCGTCAATGGTGCGGACCTGGCTCCCGCGATAGGACTCGAACCTATAACCTGCCGGTTAACAGCCGGACGCTCTGCCAATTGAGCTACGCGGGATGGAACGGGAACATGATCACATGGGCTGAGCGGCATCGAGGCACGATCAGCACCTCGCTGCTCGCCGACAACCAGGGTAGTGTACCCGGAACCGCGACCCGCCGCCGCGTGACACGGAGGCCGCCGGCACACGACGGGGGGTCACGGAGCGCACCGTTCCCCGCGAGCGGAGCGAGGGTTCCCCAGCTCCACCAGGAATACAGGCGGCCGTCACGGGCAAGTCAAGGGTGCGCGAAAAAACACGCGACAATCGATCGCGAAGAGAGGTTCTGATGCGTTACCGCGTCACGTTCGTCACTGGTTTCGCCGTTGGTTTCATCGTTGGCGCCCGAGCCGGCCGGGAACGCTACGAGCAGATGAAGCAGATTGCCCGCGGGGTCATCGACAATCCCGCCGTGCAACAGGCAGCCGGTGCGCTGAACGCCCAGGCGGGTGGGCTTGCCCAGACGGCACGGCACAAGGTCGGCGACAAGCTGCACGACAAGGTCCCAGGGCGAAGGGGCAGCGCGTCAGGCAACGGAGAGGTCTACGTTCCGGCTTCCGGGGCACCGGACACCCCGCCCACGCCGCACTGACCCACCCGCACCGGACCGCCGCCCGGCACCCGGCCGCCCCAGCCCGGGCCATCACCGGCCCGCTGCCGCACCGGGCCACCACTTTGACCTGCTGCCGCACCGGGCCACCACTTTGACCTGCTGCCGCAGCGGGCCTCACCGGACCGCCCCCGCACCGGTCCGCACCGACCTGATGCCGCACCCGGCCACCGCACCGGGGCCACCACACCGGGGCCACCACACCGGGGCCACCACACCGGGGCCACCACACCCACCTGCTGCCGCAGCGCCTCTCGGGCCCAACCCGAGGGGCTCCCGCCGATGTTAGGAGACCGCCCGCCGCATCGCGGCACGCTTCGACACCTGGCGCGCGCCAGACCTAACCGGACCGCGCAATCAGTCGAGGTATCCGCGAAGCATCTGGGCACGGCTCGGGTGGCGCAGCTTGGCCAGCGTCTTCGACTCGATCTGACGGATACGCTCCCGGGTCACGCCGAACTCCCTGCCGACCTCCTCGAGCGTCCGAGGGTGCCCGTCGGCCAGGCCGAAACGCAACTCGATGATCTTCTGTTCCCGGTCGGAGAGGTTGTCGAGGATCTCCTCAAGCTGGTCCTGCAGCATGATGAACGCCGCTGCCTCGATCGGCACCACGGCGTCCGCATCCTCGATGAAGTCTCCGAGATCGGAGTCTTCCTCTCCGATGGGCGCTTGCAGGGATACCGGTTCCTGCGCGACCCGCTGGATCTCCACCACCCGGTCCACCGGCAGGCTCATTTCGAAGGCAATCTCCTCGGGAGCCGGCTCACGGCCCAGGTCCTGGTGAAGCTGACGCTGGACACGGGCAAGCTTGTTGATCGTCTCCACCATGTGCACCGGAATGCGGATCGTCCGCGCCTGATCGGCGATGGCCCGGGTAATGGCCTGTCGGATCCACCAGGTCGCATAGGTCGAGAACTTGTACCCCTTGGTGTAGTCGAACTTCTCTACCGCGCGGATCAGGCCAAGATTGCCCTCCTGGATCAGATCCAGAAACAGCAGCCCGCGGCCGATGTACCGCTTGGCGATCGACACCACCAACCGGAGATTCGCCTCTGTAAGCCGCTGCTTAGCACGTAATCCCTCCCTGACAAGCAGGTCGAGATCGCAGCGCTGCACCCCGAAAAGCGGGAAACCGCCGTGCAGCTTCTCATCGGCGAACAGGCCAGCCTCGATCGTCTTGGCGAGTTCGACTTCGCCTTCTGCCGTAAGCAGCGGCACACGGCCGATCTCGCGCAAGTAGATCCGGACCAGATCGCTGGTGGGTGCCCGCCTGCCGACCTCCTCCTCGCCAGCCCGCCGCAGATCCTCGAGCTCGTCGTGCTGAGCGTCGAGAATCTCCACCCCCTCATCTGCAAGCAGACGCACGACACCATCAACGGCATCGGCAGGAAGGTCGGAACGGTCGAGAGCGGCGGCCACATCCCCCATCGTGACAACGCCGCGCTCTCTACCCTGCGCGACGAGGTCCGCCACCTGCTCTGCCGGCGGCGACCCGCTGGGCAACACCGAAGGGCCCACGGAGAACAGTTTGCGTCATGGGAGCCCCGGAGTGGGAATCTAATTTTGTAACTTTCCTGGTACTAGCGAAATCGGGACGCATGGGACCAGTGAGTCGCCGTCAGAGTACGCCGTCTGCACGCCCAAGCAGTACCTTGCGCCGTTGCTCAAGCGCCACCAGATCGCCGAATAGCCGGTTGTACGCAACCTGCTCCTCCACCGGGTTCATCCGCTGCAACCGCGATTTGACCGCAGCGATCTGCCGGGAGACCGCCAGCTCCCCTACTCGGGCAAGTACCCCCTCCGCATACCGCGCATCCGGCTCGCCGTCAGCCCGCGGCGCCTCAAGCGGCTCGACCGCGAGGGCGGTCACGAACGACCGCGCGGCGTCACCCGGAGCGGCGTTCCGCAGCCGCGCCGTCCATTCCTGGCCGCTGTGCGCACCCGCTGCTCCGCCACACGCGGCGATGAGCTCGAACATCGCCGCGTGCACGGGCACCGTGAACGCGGCCGCCCCGAGCGCGTCAAAAACAGGCCCGCTCAGCGCGGGACGTTGGACCGCGAGCTTGAGCGCTTGGCGCTCGACGTTGGCTACCGGATCGCCGGGATCGTGGGCGTAGCCCCGCTCCCCCGGGGGCCGGTCCGCCCTGTGCCCGCCCGCCCCGGGCCCATCGGTGCGGCGCCCATCCGCCGGGGGCACATCCGTCCAAGGCCCATCCGCCGGGGTCTCCGCCCGGGCCCCATCCGCCCGGGGCCCATCCGTCGAAGGCGCCGCACCGTCCGCCCGATCGCGTCCGGCCCCGGTCGCCATCCTTCTCCCGAACGGCTGCCGCAAGGAGGCGTCCCGGCCTGCGGCTGCGTCATCCCTGTACCCTGCCGGGGCCAGCGGTTGCCCGGTACCGCGCCTGGTAACTGGCCGTCCTCGGCGGCTCCCGCCACCCGCTGCGCCGTTCCCGCCATGCTGCCCGGCATGCCGCGCGACCCGCTCGAGCACGAACTGCTCGTCCATCAAGCCCAGCCAGCGGTCCAGGTTCACCGCGTACCGCTTGCGGAGCCCTACGTCCTTGATCCGTGCAACGATGGGAGCCGCGTCGTCAAGCGCGGCGAGCTGCCCCTCAGTCGTGTCCAGGTTGTGCTGCGTGAGCACACTGCGGACGGCGAACTCGAAGAGCGGCACCCGGCGGGCGATCAGATCGCGCACCGCCGCGTCGCCGCGGGCAAGCCGCAGATCGCAGGGATCGAGGCCGTCTGGCTGCACCGCGACAAACGTCTGGGTAACGAACCTGTCCTCCACGCCGAACGCGCGCAGCGCGGCGCGCTGGCCCGCCGCGTCGCCGTCGAACGTGAAGATGACCTCGCCCTGGAACCTGTCCGAATCCACGAGCAACCGCCGCAGTATCCTTACGTGCCCCTCGCCGAACGAGGTTCCACAGGTGGCGACCGCTGTCGCCACGCCGGCCAGGTGGCACGCCATCACATCGGTGTATCCCTCGACGATTACCGCCTGACGACGCTGGGCGATCTCACGCTTGGCCAGGTCTGCCCCGTACAACACGGAGCTCTTCTTGAACAGCGGCGTCTCTGGGGTGTTCAGGTACTTGGGACCGTCGCCGCCGCCCGTGAGCTTGCGTGCGCCGAACGCGATGACGTCGCCCGTGACATCGCGAATCGGCCAGACCAGCCTGCCGCGGAACCTGTCCACCGGCCCGCGCCTGCCCTCGCTCGCGAGCCCGCCGAGCAGCAGTTCCTGCTGCGTGAAGCCCTTGCGAAGCAGGTAGCTCGTGAGCGCCTCCCATTCGGCGGGCGCGTACCCGGCACCGAAACGCTCCGCGTCGGCCAGCTCGAATCCACGTTCTGCGAGGAATGCGCGGGCGGGGGCGGCGTCTGGCGCGCGCAGCCGTTCAGAAAAAAACTCGGCGGCGGCGCGGTGGGCATCGAGCAGCCGGCGGCGCGGGCCCTGCTCCCTGCCCGGCACATGGCCACCCTGCTCATAGCAGAGCTCGATACCGCCGCGGGCGGCGAGCCGTTCGACCGCGTCGGCGAAGGTGAGGTTCTCGATCTTCTGCACGAAGGAGATGACGTCGCCGCCCTCCTGGCAGGAGAAGCAGAAATAAAGGCCGCGAGCAGGGGTGACGTTGAACGACGGGGTCTTCTCCTCGTGGAAGGGGCACAGCCCCTTGAGTGATCCGCCGCCCGCGTTGCGAAGCTGCAGGTGCTCGCCGATCACGTCGGCGATGGGCGAGCGCTCCCGGACAAGATCGATGTCCTCATCGCGGATCCGGCCAGCCACACGCGCCTCCGCCCGGCTCAGTCCAATGCTGACTTGCAGTGCTGACGCGGCGAGTCTATTGCCAGCCGATGACGGCGAGCCCGGGGTTGGGGTCACGGTTGCGCCAACTCAGCAGCGGCGCGGTACCGCCGCCGTCGCCTCCTCGCCGGGATGAGAGACGAGAATCGCTCTGAGCTTCCGCGCGAACACCGGCGGAGGATGGCGGCAAGACTTCCTGGTACCGTCGCGACGTGCGCAAACGCCTCGTTCTATGGGATGTCGACCACACGCTGATCAACGCCGGAGGACTGAGCCCTCAGCTATCTGGGGTGGTATTCAGGCAGTTGTTCGGGCGCAAGCTGGAGAATGTGGCACCGATGGCGGGGCGGACCGACCGGGCCATCATCCTCGACACGTTCCCACGCCGGTGTGCCTGAGCCGGCTCGGCACGTGTGCGCGTTCGCGGCCGCGCAGGCCGCCCACGCGCCCGCGTTCACTGACCGCGTCAAAGAACGCGGGCGTGCGCTGCCCGGCGCGGTGGAGGCCCTGCGCGCCCTCACGCCTTCTCATGGGCGAGCCGGAAAGCTAACACGGTCGCGGATCATGCAGGGCCGGGCGGGCTGCGGCTCGCTCATCGAGCGAGCCGAGCGCGAGACACGTACCCAGCCAGCCTTCAGCACCAGTACCCGCGACCACCTACGGTTGACCTTCCCGTCCGGGGGTCAGGTCGAGGTCAGGTCGGCCCGGCGAGTTCGGAAAGGGGCACATCTGGATCGGCGAGGCGAACCCGATCGACGCGCGCGCCGGATCGGATGAGGGCCTGCACATCTTCCGTCACATCCCAGACATTGACATTCATTCCCGCTACCACGCGGCCATCCGCCAGCCAGAATGCGATGAATTCGAGCGATTCGGGTTCGCCTCTGTAGACAAGCGTGTCGTAGCCGTCGCCAGGCAGCCCGGACGCCTCCATGCCGAGCTCGTACTGGTCGCTGTAGAAGTACGGCACACGGTCGTACGTCACGTCCTGGCCGAGCATCGAGCGGGCGGCCGCGGGGCCGCCGTGCAGCGCGTTGTCCCAGTGCTCGACGCGCACCCGGCGGTTCAGCAGTGGGTGCCATGAATTCGCCACGTCACCGGCGGCGTAGATGTCCGGGTCCGACGTCCGCAGCGCCCCGTCCGTGAGAATCCCGTTTGTCACTTCCAGCCCCGCCGCCTCTGCGAGCGACACATTCGGCACCGCCCCGATCCCGACGACGGCCAAGTCGGCTGCGAGTTCGGTGCCGCCCGTGGTGACAACACCGCGCAGGCGGCGCGCGTCAGCGCCCTCGCCCCCGCGGAACTCCGCCACCCCGGCCCGCATCAGCAGCTCCACACCGTGGCGCCGGTGCAAGCCGGCGAACACCTCGCCGAGTTCGGGGCCGAGCACCCGATTCAGCGGCGTTGGCTCCGGCTCCACCACCGTGACCTCGCACCCGTACGAGCGGGCCGCGGCGGCGGTCTCCAGGCCGATCCAGCCACCCCCAGCGATCACCACCCGCCCGCCGGCCCCGCCGATGGAGCGGAACGCGGCCGCGAGCCGCTCAGAATCACCGACCGACCGCAGGTAGAGCACGCCGTCAAGATCACCGCCAGGTACGCTCAGCCGCCGCGGCGACGCGCCGGTCGTGATCAGCAGCTTGTCGTACCCGACGAACTCACCATTTGGGAGCTCGATCCGTCGGGTACCGCGGTCGATCGCTGCCGCGGCCACGCCACGCCGCAGATCAACGTCGTGCTTCTCGTACCAGCTCTCCTCGTGCACGTAAATCTTGCTCTTGTCCTCCTTGCCGAGCAGGAAACCCTTGGAAAGTGGTGGCCGCTCATAGGGACGCTCCTGTTCGGTGCCCACGAGCACGACCGAGCCGCCGAATCCCTCACCGCGCAAGGTTTCGGCAGCCTTGGCACCGGCCAGGCTGGCGCCGATGATCACGAACCTCGGTTCGGCAGGCATCTGTCGCTCCTTCCCGGCAGCACGCCCACGCCCGCTGCCGCGCTATCCAACCGGCCCTCATCGGAGCAGGCCCCACGCTCCCGCACAGCCCTGTCACCGCTCCAACGCGGTCCGGATGCGCATACACCACGCTAGTGGGCCGGGACTACCCCAGCCTGACATCGCGGGGATCAGCCGCCGTCGTGTCGCCGCACAGCCGGCCATACCAACTCACGGCGGATGTGTCGGTGAGCGAGGCTATCTGGTCGACCACCACACGCAGCCGCACCGGATCCGACTGCGCGGCCGCCCAGGCGGGCCGCAGCACTGGATCGAGCGTCGTCGGTGCGTCGCGGGCTACTGCTTCGGCCAGCCCGGCGATGAGCTCACGCTGGCGCGCCTGCACCGCACCCACACCCGGGCGGCTCATCACGTAATGCATGGTGACGCCCTTGAGCAGGGCGCATTCAAGCCGCTGTCGCCGCGGCACAATCAGATCGGCCGCATAACGGGTCAGCGGGCCGCCACCGTGTACCGCCTGCGTCGCGTCCTGCGCCGCGCGGCAGAACCGCCCGATCAGCTCGCTGGTCAGGTTCTTCAGCGCGGCGAGCGAGCGCGGGCCGCCGTCGAAGCTGCGGGGCCAGCAGTCGAACGCGAGCAACTCAGCGAGCACCTCGCCGAGTTCGGCGACCGAGGCCGGCTCCACTCGGTCGGCGTACGTCGCCGCGGTGAGCCGCGCCAGCGCGAGCCGTTCTGAGTCTTCCTTCAGCTGCCTGAGCGTGATGTGACCCGCGTGCAGGCCATCCTCAAGATCGTGCACCGAGTACGCGACATCGTCGGCCCAGTCCATGATCTGCGCCTCCAGGCACGGCCGGCGACGAGGCGCGCCATCCCTGATCCAGCCGAATACCTCGCCGTCATCGGCGTAAGCGCCGTACTTGGCCCCGGCGGGCGGGCCGGGCAGCCCGGGCGGCGCGGGCGGCCCGGCCGCAGGGGTCCCCCCGGGGACGGACGGCGCGGGCGGCCCCAGCCACGGATACTTGAGCGCGGCGTCGAGCACCGCGCGGGTCAGGTTGAGCCCAGCGCTACGGCCCGCCACCGTGACCACCTTTGCCTCCAGGCGGGTCAGCAGGCGCAGGCTCTGCGCGTTGCCCTCGAACCCGCCGCAGGCCCGTGCCACGTGATCGAGGGCGGCCTCACCGTTGTGCCCGAACGGCGGATGCCCCATGTCGTGGGCCAGGCACGCGGTTTCGACCAGGTCAGGATCGGCGCCGAGAGCCTTTCCGAGCTCGCGGCCGATCTGCGCACACTCGAGCGAGTGGGTGAGCCTGGTGCGCGGGAAATCCCCCGCGTCGACCTCCACCACCTGCGTCTTGGCAGCGAGCCTGCGCAGGGCGGAACTGTGCAGCACGCGTGCCCGGTCCCGCTCGAAGGCGGTGCGCCCGGGCCGTTTGCGCGATTCGGCGGCCCATCGCGCCATGGCCCGAGCGTCGTAACCGGTCAAGCTGCCTGTTCGGTCAGCGGCTGTCGCTGCCGACCGTTTCTAGGGCCGCACGGCCCGCCTCCAGCCGGGCCACCGGGACGCGGAATGGCGAGCAGGAAACGTAGTCGAGCCCCGCGTTGTGGAAGAAGTGCACGGACTCTGGGTCGCCGCCGTGCTCACCGCAGACACCGAGATGGAGGCCCGGCCGGGTCCGCCGCCCCTCCTCCACCGCTATCCGGACCATCCGGCCGACGCCGTCCGCGTCGATGGTCTCGAATGGGGACACGCCGAACACACCAAGCTCCAGGTACCGGCTGAAGAACGCGCCCTCGACGTCATCGCGGGAGAAGCCCCAGCCCATCTGCGTGAGGTCGTTCGTGCCGAAGGAGAAGAACTCAGCGGACTGCGCGATCTCACCTGCGGTGACCGCCGCCCGCGGCACCTCGATCATGGTGCCGATCAGGGTGTGCACGTCGATGCCAGTCTCCGCAACGACCTCGGCGAGCACCTGCTTGGTCCGCTCGCGCGCGATCTCCATCTCCTGCACCGCGGCGACCAGTGGGATCATGATTTCGGGCTTGGGGTCGCCGCCCGCCTGCTTACGCTCAGCCGCCGCGTGCGCGATCGCCTTCACCTGCATGGCAAGCAGCCCGGGGATGACCAGGTCGAGCCGGACACCGCGCAGGCCGAGCATCGGGTTCTGCTCGTGCAGGCGGCGCACCGCGTCAAGCAGCTTGCGATCCTGATCGGTGGCGTTGTCCCCGGCGAGCGCGACCCGCACGGTCAGGTCGGTGAGATCGGGCAGGAACTCATGCAGTGGCGGATCGATGAGCCGGATCGTCACCGGCAGGCCGTCCATCGCCGCCAAGATCTCGACGAAATCGCCGCGCTGCAGCGGCTCCAGCGCATCGAGTGCTGCCTGCCCCTGCGCGTCGGTCTCGGCCAGGATGAGGTTCTCGACAAGCTGACGCCGCTCGCCAAGGAACATGTGCTCGGTCCGCACCAGGCCGACACCCTCCGCACCGAACCGGCGGGCGCGAACGCAGTCAGGACCCGTGTCGGCGTTGGCGCGCACGCCCAGGCGGCGGCGGGTGTCCGCGTGCACCATGATCCGGTGGACCGCCTTGATCAGGTCATCGGTGTCGGCGGCCGCGGGGTCGATACCGCCCTCGAAGTACTCCACGACCGGTGACGGCGTGACCGGGACCTCGCCCAGGTAGACGTCCCCGCTTGTTCCGTCGATCGAGAGCACGTCGCCCTCTGCGATGGTGATGCCGCCCGGCGCGGTGGCCTTGCGGCCGACGGCGTCGACGACCAGTTCCTCGGCGCCGCACACGCAGGTCTTGCCCATGCCGCGAGCTACCACCGCGGCGTGGCTGGTCTTGCCGCCCCGGCTCGTCAGGATGCCGCGGGCCGCGATCATCCCGTTCAGGTCGTCCGGGTTGGTCTCACGCCGGACCAGGATGACGTCCTCGCCGTTGGCCGCGTGCTCGGCTGCGCGGCCGGAGTCGAAAACGGCATGACCGACCGCCGCACCCGGGGAAGCGCTCACACCCTTCGTGATCTTGTTCGTGGCCGCGGCGGTGTCGAACCGGGGGAACATCAGCCGCGCGAGCTGTTCCCCAGTGACCCGGGTGACCGCCTCGTCCATGTCGATCAGGCCCTGGTCGACGAGCTGGGTAGCGATGCGGAACGCCGCTGCCGCGGTGCGCTTACCGACCCGTGTCTGCAGCATCCATAGCTTGCCACGCTCGATCGTGAACTCGATGTCGCACAGGTCGCGGTAGTGGTTCTCCAGGGTCGCCATGATCTGGAGCAACTCGTCGTGCGACGTCTTGTCGATACGCTCAAGGTCCTGTAGCGGCACCGTGTTACGTACGCCGGCCACCACGTCTTCGCCCTGGGCGTTCTGCAGGTAGTCGCCGTACACGCCCGGCTGGCCGGTGCCCGGGTCGCGGGTGAAAGCCACACCGCTGCCTGAGTCCATGCCGAGATTGCCGAAGACCATCGCGACCACGTTGACAGCGGTGCCGAGATCGGCGGGGATTCGTTCCTGGCGCCGGTAGATGACCGCCCGGTCCGACCTCCAGGACTCGAATACCGCGCGGATCGCCATGTCCATCTGCTCGCGCGGATCCCCAGGGAATTCTCGCCCCGTCTGCTCTTTGACGATGTCCTTGTAGGTATCGGTCAGACGGCGCAGGTCATCGGCGTCCAGGTCAAGATCGTTCGCGGTTCCCTTGGCCTTCTTCGCCGCGTCGATGGCATGCTCGAACACCTCGCCGTCGATGCCGAGTACCGTCTTGCCGAACATGTGGATGAGCCGCCGGTAGGCGTCCCACGCGAATCGCTCGTTGCCGGACTGCTTGGCCAGGCCGTGTACGGACTCGTCCGACAGGCCGATGTTGAGCACGGTGTCCATCATTCCCGGCATGGAGAACTTGCCGCCGGAACGGACGCTCACGAGCAGCGGGTCGCCGGGGTCGCCCAGCCGCTTGCCCATCGTCTGCTCGAGGGCGGCGAGGTGCTTGCCGACCTCCTCGTCCAGGCCATCCGGGGCGCTGGCGTGTGCCAGGAAGTAGCGGCACGCCTCAGTCGTGATGATGAACCCGGGCGGGACAGGAAGGCCCAAGTTGGTCATCTCGGCCAGGTTGGCACCCTTGCCCCCGAGCAGATCCTTCAAGTCTTTGTTGCCTTCGGCGAAGGCATAGACGAACTTGGCCACTGGGCGTTCTCCTCGTGCTGCGACCCGCCATCGGGCGATGGCCCCGATGCGGTGGCATGGGTGATTGCGGCCTGACGGCCCCGGCACCTCAAACTCTACAGAGCACTGCCCGTCGAACTCCACAGAACACCGCGCCGTCACTGCGCCGCGCGGCCGGATTTCTGGCCAAGCAGCGCGACAACTTGAACTAGCTCAACACGAGTATGAGATAGAGCCATGCGCGGCGCGGACGAGCCCGCTATCGACGGGGCATCGCGGCGACTGCTCGCTGGCACCGGCGGTGCACCGCCGCGCCGCGATGCTGCGCGCAGGTGAGTCCCCTTAATATCGGCTATGACTCGCTGAGGGATGAGGAAACCCAGGGCGTGCCGGTGATGCGCTCGTAGATCTCGATGTACCTCGCCTGCGCCGCCCGGACGACGTCCTTCGGGATCTCGGGACCCGGTGCGCGTTTGTCCCAGCCGGTCGCTGCCGCCCAGTCGCGGATGATCTGCTTGTCAAAGGCGTACTGCGGCCTCCCTGGCTGCCAATGATCCGCGGGCCAGAACCGCGACGAGTCGGGGGTCAGCAGTTCATCGGCGAGGACCAGGGTGCCGTCCGGGGCCAGGCCGAACTCGAGCTTGGTGTCGGCGACTATAAGGCCACGCCCTGCCGCGAGGTCCGCGCCCCGCCGGTAGACCTCGAGCGTGGCCCGGCGGAGTTCCCCGGCCACCGGAGTGCCGGCCTCGGCGGCGACATCGTCGAAGGTGATGAACTCGTCGTGACCCACGGCCGCCTTGGTCGTCGGGGTGAAGATCGGCTCAGGCAGCCGGGACCCCTCCGACAGGCCCGGAGGGAGCGCGATCCCAGACACCGCCGCCGAAGCCTCGTACTCGCGCAACCCCAGGCCCGCGAGGTAGCCGCGCGCGATGCACTCCACCGGGAGCATCTCCAGCCGGCGACACCTCATCGCCCGCCCCGTTAGCTCCCTGGGGACGTCGGTCGCGGAGATCACATGGTTCGGCACGATGTCCGCCAGTCGGTCGAACCACCAGAGCGACAGCCGGGTGAGGATCTCGCCCTTGCCCGGGATCGACGTGGGCAACACTACGTCGTAGACGCTGACCCGGTCCGAGGCCACCAGGATCACGTCATCGCCGTCGGCGTAAACCTCGCGGACCTTGCCAGTGTGCAGGAGTTCCATGGTCGCTTCCCGATGTCGTGTCAATGCGCGGCCGCGCTGCGGCGGGCGCCCGCATCGACCGGCCACCCGCCCGCTCCCAGTGTGCCGCGCTGAAACCAGCGGACACGTTGGCAGCCGAAGGGCTGCCGCCGGATGACGCCGGTAGGCTCGGCGCGTATCGCGCTGGTAGCAGCCTCCGGGATCGAGCCATCACGCGTCGGGATGTTAGCGCCCATACCTTCAGACCACCGGTCCCGCGGCGCCGCGATCGCGAACGGCGCGCAGCCTGCCGCCTTGCTGACCGGCTTGCCGGTCAGCAAGGCGGCAGGCGCTCCGCCAGGTACGACTCGAGCTGGCCGATGCCGACCCGGTCCTGTCGCATCGAGTCACGCTCACGCACGGTGACCGCCTGATCTTCAAGGGTCTCGAAGTCGACCGTCACGCAAAATGGCGTTCCGACCTCGTCCTGCCGCCGGTACCTGCGGCCGATCGCGCTCGCGTCGTCGAATTCCGTATTCCATCGCTTGCGCATCGCGGCCGCCAGATCACGGGCTTTCGGGGAGAGATCGGCGTTGCGGGAAAGCGGCAGCACCGCCACCTTGACCGGTGCTATCCGCGGGTCGAGCCGCAAGACCGTACGCTTCTCCATGACCCCCTTGGCGTTCGGCGCCTCGTCCTCGTTGTAGCCATCGATAAGGAGGGCCAGAGCACAACGATCCACGCCAGCCGCCGGCTCGATCACATAGGGCAGGAATCTGGTACCTGAGTCCTGGTCGTAATATGACAGATCCTCACCTGATGCCTTGGCATGCACAGTCAGGTCGTAGTCCGTCCGATTAGCGATTCCCTCCAGTTCGCCCCACTCGCTGCCCTGGAAGCCGAACCGGTACTCGACATCGACGGTCCGCTTCGAATAATGCGAGCGTTTCTCCGCTGGATGCTCATACAAGCGGAGGTTCTCCTTGCGGATCCCAAGATTGACATACCAGCTCATCCGGGTGTCAATCCAATACTGATGCCACTCACCGTCGGTACCCGGCTCGACAAAGTACTCCATCTCCATCTGCTCGAACTCACGCGTGCGGAAGATGAAGTTGCCCGGGGTTATCTCGTTACGGAACGACTTGCCGATCTGGCCAATCCCGAAGGGGATCTTGCGCCGTGACGACTGCTGTACAGCGCGGAAATTAATGAAGGTTCCCTGCGCGGTCTCCGGCCGGAGGTACGCGAGGCCGGACTGGTCCTCCACCGGACCGAGCGACGTCCGTAGCAGGCCGTTGAACATGCGGGGCTCGGTGAACGCACCGACGTTTCCGCAGTTTGGACAGGTAATGTCGGCAAGGCCCGCGGCCGGAGGGTGGCCTCGCCTGCCCTCGTACGCCTCAGCGAGCTGGTCGGCGCGGAAGCGCTTGTGGCAGGACAGGCACTCGGTCAGCGGGTCGACGAACTCCCTGACGTGGCCACTCGCCTCCCATACCTCCCTGGCCAGTATCACAGCGGAGTCAAGGCCGACGGTGTCGTCGCGCTCCTGCACCATCGTCCGCCACCACTGGCGTTTGAGGTTGTTCTTCAGCTCGACGCCGAGCGGACCATAGTCCCATGACGCACGGAGCCCGCCGTAGATCTCGCTGGACGGGAAGACGATCCCCCGGCGTTTGCAGAGGTTGACGATCGTTTCTATGGCGTCCGTGCGCTGGGCCATCAAGCTCTCCATCCGGCTGGCGGTCGGCGGGCTGCGAACACGCGCGTCCAGGGATCCGGGGTGAGCGAGATCCGTATGGCTCGCGACGCGTGTACCTTCTTGCTGTGTTGCCGCCTGTTCGGCGCGGACCCCGCCAGGCGGGGTCAGAATATGGAGCCTAGACCATCGGCCCCGGCTATCGAACCCATCTTGCCAAAACCTAACTATGGTCCGGTAAGTCTAGCGCCACGCGCCGGACGGGACGAATCGTTTGACTACGAATCCGAGCAAGGCATCGCAATTCGTCACGGACAAGGAGGATGGGCTCCCCGCCCCCGGCGGCGCACGCCCTTCATGATCGCCCTAATAGACGGCTCCGAAGACCTCGTCACGATCGATGTCGAGCCGGAATCCACCGTGTTTCTGCCAGCGGCTGCCGCGGAACTGTTTGATGCGGCGGCGCCCCGGCCACCATGACGCCAGCAGGTAGGGATCTCCCCGCACATTGGCGCGGCCATCCCAGAGTGCGAACCAGATCGACCTGGGTTTCGCCAGCCGATGACCGCCAATCGCAACGGTATCGCCCAGATCTTCGGCGGCCGACCCGGCACTTGAGTAGACGCCGGACGCGTACCCGCGGGCACGCAACCGCCGCGTCCAAGCATCGAGAAATGTGAGCACGGCGCTGCGGCACCGCTTCCTCGCGCTGTTGTAAGCCTCCATGTCGAAGTAGATGGGTGCGTGGCGGCGCAGGCGCAGCCCGCGCGCAAGCGCTACCGCGTCCGCCGCGGCTTTGACGCCCTCGCTCACCGCCCACCTCGGCTTGATCTTGCCGCTGAAGTGATCACATGGCGGTTGAAGGCCGACATACGTCGGGATCAGCGACCATCCCATCGCCTTGACCTGCCGCACCCAGCGCGCCGAAAGGTTGCCACCGTCGCAGGCGCTGTTCGCGCCGCCGATGTAGATGCCGATCGCCGCGTAGTAGGAGCGCCACGCGCGCATGGCAGGAATCGAGGGCGCGGTGCAGGTATCGAATCCGGCGATCGGCCGGCCAGCCCGCACGGCGCGCGATGTGACCAAGCCGATGCGGGCGGGCACCGCGACGGCACCCATGGCCGCACGGCGAGGCGCTACGTGATCGCCTGCCATGGCCTGCTGCGCGGCCCGCCACGGCGGCGGCGCGGTCAGTTCACCGACACCGCGATCGGGCGTGGGCACGGTGACGAGCGGCAGGTACGCCGCTGCCAGCGATGTCGCATCTGCCGTCGGCCGCGGCGCGCTTGGAGCCGGCTGGCGGGTCGGCGCGGGATAGGCAGCGTGCACGCTGCTGACGATCCGCTCAACCACGGCCGGAGCGTTTGCGTAGGTCGCGGTGATCGACAGGCCCGGCCGCTGGATCGTCAGTCCAAGCTCACGGCCTGCCGCATCGCGCACGATCACGGGGCGCGACGCGGACCGGCCGTTCGCCCGGCTGATCGCGCCGCCCCCCCGCTGGTAGGCGACTTTCATGGCTGGCATGTGAATGACGCCGCGGGCGATCCGAACCGCCTCAGTCCGCCCCACCAGGTGCGCGGGGCACTGCTGGTCCGGTCCCGGATGTCCCAGGTAGACGGCGTGCCTGTCGTATCGGACACATCGCCACGGCTGTGCGCCAAGCTGGTAGACCGGCCAGGCGGCAGGAACGTCGATGGCATAACCGCCATACTCGACTGTCTTCGTGCCCGGGGCACCCCAGGCGGCGCCCCCCTGCGGTCTGGCCGGTCCGGGCCAGTTCGGGCCCACGACGTCCGGCCCGCACCCGGCGGCCGCACTGAGGCCGAGCACAAGCACAGTAGCTGTCACAGCCACGGCTCTACCTCGCATCGCCCCCCCCGCTGCGATGACGCCCCTGAACAGGGTCACCCACGCAATCGGGCCTGTCCAGGCGGCGCGCGGCGGCGCACCGCCGCGCTTGTGCATCGTTAGTGATGACAGGAGGTATGTTTGCCTGCCACATGCGAGATCATGAGAGAGCACGGCCCTTGACCCCGACAGGCGGAGGACGAACCGCACCGTGACAGCACATCAACCTCGGCGGCGGGCGCTGCCGAGGGGCGAGACATTCTTCACTCCTGGCGCGACCGGCCTGCGCCGGCGAATCGAGCGGCGCAGCGCCGCTCCACTTGTCTTCCTGCACGGGCTACCCAGATGGGCTCTGCCGACTGCGTTGCTCGCGGCGCTGATCGCCGGTTTCATCGTGCCGGGCTGGATCGGAGCGGCCGTGCTCGCCGCACTCGCGGTGTTCCTCGGCTGGTTCGGTTACCTGTCATGGCCCTCGCTCACGGTCTCCGGGCGGTTGTTCCGTGGCACGGCGCTGGCGGCTGTGCTCGCGCTCGCCATTATCCAGGGCGTCCGGTGATTACGGCTTCGTGTGTCCGGTGAGGTTGTGTGTCCGGTGAGGTTGTGAGTCCGGTGAGGTTGTGTGTCCTTTGCCGACCGATTCTGTATCGGGCGAGGATGAGGATCGCGCTCCCGGCAAGGACGGCGTTCGCATGCCCGCCCAGGACGTTCACATGCCAGGTGAGGACGGGGTTGTCATGACAAGCCGCAGGGAGGCCGTGCGCAGGGTGCTGGTCCGCAGCGATTCCTTCCGCAGCGCGCAGGACATCTACGCGGACATGCGGGCGGAAGGCGCGAAGATTGGCTTGACCACCGTATACCGGGCCCTGCAGGCTCTCAGCGAATCGGCCGAGGTCGATGTGCTCCGTACCGGCGATGGCGAGACCGTCTACCGGGCGTGCCGGACTGAAACGCACCACCACCACTTGGTCTGCCGGGTTTGTGGGCGGACCATCGAGGTGGCAGGGCCCGCGGTCGAGCGATGGGCCGAGGCGGTCGGCCGGGAGCACGGCTTCAGTGAGGTGACGCACGCGGTCGAGGTGTTCGGCACTTGCCGGGACTGTTCGCGATAGCACCCGGTTCGGGCTGGCCACACGGCCGGCCCGCAAGAGTCTCCGTGAAACCATGATCGCGGCGGATCTTCCGTCAGTGCGACCCAGGTTTCACCGCGATCATCAAGCCTCACCGGCCTGTTGAGCGCGACGGTCATCGGGCACCGTCCCCGGCCGTCCCCTCCAGGCCCTCGGCTCAGCCGGTCACCTGATCGGGCTGGGGTCCGGGAAGGGATTGGGCACCGCGCCGCCGTACCTGCGATCGCGGCTCGCGTAGATCTCGCAGGCATGCCACAGGTGCCTGCGGTCGAAGTCGGGGAAGAGCGTGTCGAAAAACACGAACTCCGCGTAGGCCGACTGCCAGAGTAGGAAATTCGATATCCGCTGCTCACCGGACGATCTGACGAACAGATCGACATCGGGAATGCCCGGCTCATCCAGATAGCGGGCGAACAGCTTCTCATCGATCTTCCCAGGCCGCAGGCGACCTGCCGCGACGTCCACGGCGATGGCGGCCGCCGCGTCGGCGATCTCCGCGCGGCCGCCATAGTTCACACAGAACTGCAGGGTGAGGACGTTGTTTCTGGCCGTCAGCCGTTCGGCATCCTCAAGCTCGGAGATGACGCTGCGCCACAGCCGGGGCCGACGGCCGGCCCAGCGCACGCGAACTCCCATCTCGTGCAACTGGTCGCGCCGGCGCCTGATGACATCCCGGTTGAATCCCATGAGAAAGCGGACCTCGTCCGCGGACCTTTTCCAGTTTTCGGTGGAGAAAGCATAAGCGGAGAGGTTGCGGATGCCAATCTCAATCGCTCCCATAATTACATCGAACAGAGCGAACTCGCCGCGCTTGTGCCCCTCGGTCCGCAGCAGGCCGCGCTGTTTCGCCCACCGGCCGTTGCCGTCCATGACAAGCGCAACGTGTCCTGGCACGAGTTCGGCGGGAATGGCGGGCGGGCGGGCGCCCGAGGCGTGCGGATCTGGAGGCCGGATGTCCGAAACGTGCTTATCTGCGTGCTTATCTGGTGGCCGGAGGCCAGGCTGTTGGGGTAGCGGGAACTGGCGGCCGGGTCGGCTGGCCGGCTGCCGGGCGTGATCTTTCACGCGCGCTCCACGAGTAGCAATGAACGGATCGAGTGCTCCAGGTGCCACTGCAGATAGGCAGCCACCAAGCCGCTGCACTCTACCCGGTGTCTAACCTCGCTCGCGTCCGCATACACCCAGTCGCCGCGGAGCAGGGCGACCATCAGGCCGACCGTCTGCCCGGCGGGCCATGCCGCGCCGGGCGGACGGCACGAACCGCACACCAGGCCGCCGGCGGCGATTGCGAATGCCCGCGATCCGGCGCGAGCACCGCCAGCGGGGTTAGCACCGCCAGCGGGGTTAGCACCGCCAGCGGCGCGAGCACTGCTAGCGGCGTCAGGTCCGTGATCAGCGCCGCCTGGCGCGCCGCCCTGGCTGCCAGGCGCGCCGACTTCGCGGCCCGCGGTGCCACTCACGCTGCGTGTGCCGCAGCGGGCGCATTCTTCGAGCGCCGGCGCGTATCCGGCGACCGCTAGCGACCGTAGCAGGAACGCGTCGAGCACCATCCGTGGGTCGTGGGCGGCCCCGCCGAGCGTGCGCAGTCCTCCGACAAGCAGGAGGAACTGCCGGAGCGCCGGCTCCTTCTCCACCGGAGTGAGCCGCTCGGCCGTCTCAAGCATCGCCGTGCCAGCGGTGTAACGCGGATAGTCGGCAGCAAACGGTTCCCCGTAGGGACGCACGGTCTCCGCCTGGGTGATCACATCGAGCGAGCGCCCCTCGTAGATCTGCAGGTCCACGTGGGTAAATGGCTCCAGCCTGGCACCGAACCGTGACGTGGTACGCCGCACGCCCTTCGCGACCGCCCGCACCCGGCCGTTACGCCTGGTGAGCAGCGTGATGATGCGGTCGGCTTCGCCCAGCTTGTGCGTACGCAGGACGATTCCCTCGTCGCGGTAACTGCTCACCCCGCCATTGTGCCGCCCGCGTGGACCCCTGCGTCGACCACTACCCCGCCGGCCGCGGCTTGGCGGCAGGCCCGGTTCACCGCGGAAAGCACCGCCTTGAGCGACGCGGTCACGGTGTTAGCGTCGATGGCAGCGCCCCAGAGCACGACCGTGTCCGCAGCACTCGCGGCGCCATCTCTCTCGCCGGCGCCCGGCAATGCGACCGCGCATTCGAGGTAGGCCGCAGCCTTGGCATCGCTGCCGGCCGACAGCGCGTGCTCGCTGTAATCCAGCACCCGCACGCCGATGCCCGCACTGGCCAGCGCGGCGCAGAACGCCGAGATCGGGCCGTTGCCCGTGCCCTCCAGTTCACGGACGTCTCTTGCCACCCGCACCTTCGCCGACAGGACGTCCTTGTCGTCCACGGCAGAAGATGTGTGGCACGCAAGCAGGGCGATCGTACCTTCCGCAAGGTACTCGGCAGCGAAGATGTCCCACATCTGCGCCGGCGTGACCTCACCGCCCTCGGCATCGGTATGCGCCTGGATCACCCGTGAGAACTCGATCTGCAGCCGCCTCGGCAGCTCGAGATGGTGCTCGGCCTTCATCACGAACGCGACCCCGCCCTTGCCGGATTGACTGTTAACCCGGATCACGGCCTCGTAGGAGCGGCCAACGTCCTTGGGGTCGATCGGAAGATACGGGACCGCCCAGTCGAACTCGTCCAACGGCACGCCGACTGCGGCCGCCTCCCGTTCCAGCGCGTCGAAACCCTTCTTGATCGCATCCTGGTGGGAGCCAGAGAACGCGGTGTAGACAAGCTCGCCAGCATATGGGTGCCGCGGATGAACAGGCAGCTGGTTGCAGTACTCGACAGTACGCCGGATCTCGTCTATGTCGGAGAAATCGATCATCGGGTCGATGCCCTGGCTAAACAGGTTCATGCCCAGCGTGACCAGGCACACGTTCCCGGTCCGCTCGCCATTGCCGAACAGGCAGCCCTCCACCCGGTCTGCCCCGGCCAGGACCGCGAGCTCCGCATCGGCCACCGCCGTGCCGCGGTCATTGTGGGTGTGCACAGACAGGCACACGTGCTGGCGCCGCGACAGGTTACGGCTCATCCACTCGATCTGGTCGGCGTACACGTTCGGGGTGGACCGCTCCACCGTACATGGCAAGTTGAGGATGATCTCCCTGCCCAGGGCTGGCTGCCAGACGTCCATTACCGCCTCACACACCTCGGCGGCGAAATCGAGCTCAGTGTCGACAAAGATCTCCGGCGAATACTCGAAGCCGAAGTCACAGTCACGCAGATAAACTTCGGCGTGCTTGACTACGGAGCGTGCGCCGTCTTTCGCAAGCGACTTGCACTCCTCGCGATCGACCCCGAAGACGACCCGGCGGAACAGCGGCGCCGTGGCGTTGTACAGATGCACCGTTGCCCGCTGCGCTCCGGCCAGGGACTGGATGGTCCGCTCGATCAGCTCGTCCCTGGCCTGGGTCAACACGGAGATCTGGACGTCGTCAGGAATAAGGTCACGCTCGATCAGCTCGCGGACGAAGTCGAAGTCGGCCTGGCTGGCAGAGGGGAACCCGACTTCGATTTCCTTGTAGCCGATCCGGGTAAGCAAGTCGAACATCTTGCGCTTGCGCGCCGGGCTCATCGGGTCGATCAGCGCCTGGTTGCCGTCGCGCAGATCCGTGGACAGCCAGCGCGGCGCTCTAGTGATTGCCTGGCCTGGCCAGGTCCGGTCGGGAAGCTCGATGGACTGGAACGGTGCGTAGCGACGGCACGGCACGGCACTGGACCAGCGCCGCTCGCGTGGTTGTCGCTGGATATGCCGATTGGTGTCTTGTTGCTGCGCGTCGTTTCGGGCTTGCTGTTGCTGCGACGTCATCTGTGGACTGCTCCCTCATTGATCACCGGATGGCCAGCGGTCACGCCAGAACTCCGCGGCGAGGGAACCAGCCTTCTATCGGCCCTCGCCGCGGCCGCTAAGGAGAAGCAGTTCACGTAGCACAGTAATCGATACTACCAGACCCAGCGGCTCAGCCCGGTGTCACCGGCCAGCCGGGCGTGCGGTCCGGGGCAGCGGCTCCAAGCACCGGTCAATCGTGTGGGGCTGCCTGCTCGGTCATTGTCACTACGCCGAGCGCCTGGGCCCGGGTCATTCTGAGCTGCTGGCCGATCGCCTGCGCGGCCTGCCGCTCGGCGGCAGAAATCGGCCCGTCGACCACAGCAATCCGAACGACTTGCGCGGTACGCCGGGCCCTGGCGCCTGATTGACGGCTCGCGCGAGCGGTGACAGCGACAGCCGCCTAAGCCCGCACAATCAGTGCCCGACCAGTGAGATCAGAGCGGGCTACTTGCGCATTAACTTGCGCCACCCGAATTTCAGGCCTGACCAGTCGTGATCGAGCGAGGCGACCTTGAGATCGACCACGCCAACCGGCAGCAGCAGTTCGCGGAGGCCATGTTCCGTGATGTCGGACGAGTGGCCCGCCGCGCGCCGCGGCCACGCAATCCACAGCGAGCCATCTGCGGGCAGGCCCGATGTGAGATCCTTGAGGTCACGTTCGAGCCGCTGTCGGGACTGGCAGAACGCGATAGTGATATCAGCCGGACCGGTCGGTGGCTTGGCGCGGCGGATGACACTCACATCTGGCGGGAGCCCGGGGATGGCCCAGCCCGCTGGCGAGTGCCTGAGCAGCACCCTATGGCCGGGCTTCAGGCCGAGCTTCCTGGCGAGCGGCGCGCCGGCGTACCCAGCCGCCGGTGGGTTGTCAGCCATCTCGGTCGTGGAAGCCCAAGCGCCGGAGCTGCTTTGGGTCCCGCTGCCAATCCTTTGCGATCTTGACGCGTAGGTCCAGGTAGACCCTGCTTCCCAGGAGCGCCTCGATCTGCCGCCGTGCACAACTGCCGACCTCCTTGAGCCGGGAGCCCTTGGCACCGATGACAATGGCC
This sequence comes from uncultured Actinomycetota bacterium, assembly GCA_963820395.1. GTDB lineage: Bacteria > Actinomycetota > Actinomycetes > Streptosporangiales > Streptosporangiaceae > DATFVJ01. Next base: position 78,427 of record CAWGAE010000023.1, read on the forward strand.
TTCTGGCTCGGCCGCTCCACATACATGACCGCGTGGATGTCAATGAGCCCGCTGCCATCGGGCCGCGGCGCCATCTCCTCCACCAGCACGGCAATCGAATGCGGCAGCTCGTCTCTGACCCCCTCCAGCGCGGCCTCGCGGATCAGCTCCGCGACCAGTTGCTGCTCGGGCTCGTCGGTCAGCTCATCAGCCGGGTACAGCGGAACGCCCTCCGGCAGATGGGAAACGAGCACATCGGCGAGTACATCAAGCTGGTAACCCTTGAGCGCGGACACCGGCACGATGTCTGCCCAGTCACCGAGGCGGTCGACGGCCGTGAGCTGGCTGGCGACCTGGTCCCTCGATGCCTGGTCGGCCTTGGTGATGATGGCCACCACGGGCGTCTTGCTCAGGGCGCTGAGTTCATCAGCGAGAAAGCGGTCCCCGGGGCCCACAGGCTGAGCCGCCGGCACACAGAAGCCGACCACGTCGACCTCGGTCACGGTGGAGCGGACCAGGCTGCCGAGCCGTTCACCCAGCAAGGTCCGCGGCTTGTGCAGTCCTGGCGTGTCCACGAGGATAAGCTGGGCATCCGGCCGGTGCACGATGCCCCTGACGACCCGTCTGGTCGTTTGTGGGCGGCTGCTCGTGATCGCCACTTTGGTGCCGACGAGCGCATTAAGCAGGGTTGACTTCCCCACGTTGGGGCGGCCCGCGAAGCAGGCGAAGCCGGAACGGAATGAGGGCTCTTCGGTCATCGGTGGAAAGCTCACAATGCCGATTCTCCTCTATGTCCGTTCTTTGGCCATTGGCTGCTGATCGAAGTCGGCCCGACGCCGCCAACAAAACTCTTGCGCAGCGCTCCTATGGCCGTAGGCGTCAAATGCGGGCCGTGACGAGCGATCCACGTCCCCGGAGCTGACTGGCTTTCCGATCGTCAGGGGGTGAGCGCCGATCGGACCGTACCATCGGGCGCGGCGACAAATATCACCGCGGCTGGCCCGAGGTCACGCACGATCGCGAGGTCATCGGGGTCGGGCGCCTCCGCATCGCTGACCACGGCAGCGGCGGCCAGGTTCGTGACACCGCTCGACGCCGCCATCGCGACCGCGAGCCGCAACGCGGAGAGGCGAAGCGACGGCAGGGACACGGCGGCCGCCGCGTAGGTGCGCCCGGTCTCGTCCCGTACCGCCGCACCCTCTGGCGCGGAAGCTCGCGCCCGGGTCGACCGCGCGAGCGTAATGATCTTCAAATCCTCAGGGTCGGGATCCACGGCCGCCACCTTCCCTCGTTCGTTCGCCAGGTCATCTTCGCCCGCAGCCTTCGCCGCACCCATGCTCGCCCCTCCGGTTCGCCTCCCAAGCCGGCCGGTTCCGGTTCGCCTCCCAAGCCGGCCGGTTCCGGTTCGCCTCCCAAGCCGGCCGGTTCCGGTTCGCCTCCCAAGCCGGCCGGTTCCGGTTCGCCTCCCAAGCCGGCCGGTTCCGGTTCGCAGCCTCGCTCTCCAGGCAAGGCGCGCACCTCAGCGCGCGCTCGATCCGCCGCTCACACCGCCACCTTCGCTCGCCGGATCATCTGCCCCCGCGCCCTGGCTTCCCCTCCCAGGCTCGGCTACAGCAGGCGGCCGCGCCGCACGGCACACTGGTTACCCATCTGACCATGGCAACGCTACGCCGAACGGCTGTCTCGCCGCGCGGCAGCAGCGGGCACCCGCTCCACCACCACGGTCCCTATCCGGTTTCGCCTGCCCGACAAGCTCTCCGCGGTGAGGCGCAGGCCCGCCACGGTCGCCTCCGAACCCGCAATCGGAACCCGGCCGAGTGCGTGGGCGAGCAGTCCACCGACCGTCTCAACATCTTCGGCTTCGATTATCACGCCGAACAGCTCGGCCAGTTCGTCTACGCCAAGCCGCGCCGTCACCCTGGCCATGTCCGGGGCAAGCCATTCGACCGCTGGCTGCTCGCGATCGTATTCGTCGGCGATGTCACCGACCAGTTCCTCGAGGATGTCCTCGATCGTCACCAAGCCGGCTGTACCGCCGTACTCGTCGATGACGACGGCGAGATGGATCTGCCGCGCCTGCATTTCCCGCAGCAGTTCGTCGATCGGCTTACTTTCAGGGACATACGTGGCCGGCCGCATGATCGACTCAATCTTCTCTACCGACTCGCCCTCGCGGTACTCATGGCTGCGCGCCACGATGTCCTTCAGATATGCGATGCCGACGACATCATCTTCGTTCTGACCGACAACGGGAATCCTGGAGAAACCGCTGCGCAAGGCGAGCCATAGCGCTTGGCGCAGGGTCTTGTCGCGTTCGATGAAGACGATGTCGGTGCGCGGGACCATCACCTCGCGTACCAGGGTGTCGCCGAACTCGAAGACGGAATGGATCATTTCCCGCTCGCCTGGCTCGATCACCCTGCGCTGCTCGAGCAGGTCGACGAGATCCCGCAGCTCCGCCTCGGACGCAAAGGGGCCCTCACGGAACCCCTTGCCCGGTGTAAGCGCGTTCCCGATGCTGATCAGCACCTGCGCGAGCGGGCCGAGCACCCGGGCCAGCGGGTGCAGCACCACGGCCGCGCCCAGCGCCACACGGTCCGCGTGCTGCTGACCGAGAGTACGCGGGGATACGCCGACAGCGACATAGCTGACCACGATCATGACCGCCACGGTCAACCCGAACGCGCGCGCGCTGGGCCCGAACAGCCGGACGAACACAGCCGTGACGACGACAACGGCGGACAGCTCGAAGCTCACCCGGAGCAGCAGGACAACGTTGAGGGACCGCGGTGCGTCGGCAAGCATCTCCTGCAGCCGATGCGAACCGCGACGGCGCTGCGCGACAAACTCCTGTACGCGCACCCTGGACACACGTGCAAGCGCGGCTTCGGCGCTCGCGCACAGGCCAGCCAGGAGTGTCAGCAGCACCGCAGCGGATACGAGCCACCCCATGGGCGACATCACCCAGGCCCTTCCCGCCCTCCAGGGACCTCGCTGGGCGGCGGCTCCCCGGCATGGTCCTCCGCTGGCGAGCGGGCGCAGGGCTCGCCTGCCGCCCGGAGGGGATCCGCGTCTGCCTCATTACCGCTACTGCCCGCAACGCGCCAGGACGCGAGCAGCTTTTCCTGAAGACTGAACATCGCGGCGTGTTCGCCGGGGTCCGCGTGATCATATCCGAGTAGATGCAAGATGCCGTGGACGCACAGCAGTTCGATCTCGTCCTCGGTGCTGTGTCCCTGCGCCTGCTCGGCCGCGATCTGAGGACACAGCACGACGTCCCCGAGCAGCCCAGGCACCGGCTCTGGGTCATGCGCCCCAGCTATCGCGCGCCCGCCGCTCATGCGGGGTGGGCGCAGCTCATCCATGGGGAACGCAAGCACGTCTGTAGGACCTGGCTCGCCCATCCACCGCCGGTGCAGATCGGTCATCGCGTCCTCGTCAACCAGCAGCACGGACAGCTCGGCGAGGGGATGGATGCGCAACTGGTCAAGCACATGCCTCGCAAGGGCCGCGAGCGCTCCCTCGCTGACAGCGACCCCTGATTCGTTCGCGATCTCGATGCTCAACGGCTGCTCGCAGCGCTCACCGGCACATTCACCCGCCCGGTCACCGCCCGCGTTTGCGCTGGCCGCGCTGGATCCGCGTGCCCTGCTCGCTCGCGGCTAGCGTGCCGGTGGGCTTGCTCCGGGCGTCGTACCGCTCGTAGGCATCGACGATGTCACCAACCAACCGGTGCCGCACAACGTCATGGCTGGTCAGCCGGGTGAAATGAATGTCGTCCAGACCTTCGAGGATCTCCTGCACGACGCGCAGGCCACTCGGCTGACCGGCCGGCAGGTCCACCTGGGTCACGTCGCCCGTGACGACGACCTTCGAGCCGAACCCCAGCCTGGTGAGGAACATCTTCATCTGCTCGGGTGAGGTGTTCTGCGCCTCATCCAGAATGATGAACGAGTCGTTCAGCGTGCGGCCGCGCATGTAGGCCAGCGGCGCGATCTCGATCGTACCGGCCGAGGTCAGCCGCGGAATGGAGTCTGGATCGATCATGTCGTGCAGGGCGTCATACAACGGCCGAAGGTAAGGATCGATCTTCTCGTAGAGGGTCCCGGGCAGGAAGCCAAGACGCTCGCCCGCCTCCACCGCCGGCCTAGTCAGAATGATCCGGTTGACCAGCTTGGCCTGGAGCGCCTTGACCGCCTTCGCCATGGCCAGGTACGTCTTCCCAGTGCCCGCAGGACCGATGGCGAACACGATAGTGTGATGATCGATCGCATCGACGTAGCGCTTCTGGTTCACCGTTTTCGGGCGGATCGTCCGGCCGCGGGCGGACAGGATGTCCAGCGTGAGCACGTCGGCCGGGCGCTCGGCGCCACCACGCCGCAGCATCGACAAGCTCCGCTCGACGGCGTCGGCGGACAGCTCCGCGCCACTGCCCAGAAGCTCGATCAGCTCCTCGAACAGCCTTGTGACGAGGGCATTTTCGGTCGGTTGCCCGGTGACCGTGATCTCATTCCCACGCACATGGATGTCGGCGTCGAACGCGCGCTCGATAACGTGCAGGAGTTCGTCCCTGGAGCCCAGCAATCTGACCATAGAGTGGTCGCCGGGAACAACGATCTTGACCTGGGACCGCCCGTCCCCGGTCCCGCGCCGTACCTTTGGCGTTACGCTCTCTTCGCGTGCCGCGCGTACGACGGTCGTGTCACCGCGGATGCGGGAATCACTCGATGAATCTGCCAATACTCGTTATCTCCGCCCGCTGTGATGTCCGCCCGCTGTGATGGCCGGGGGGACGGCCCCCGACTCCGCCACAGGCTCACGCTCGCGTGCCGTTACATGCTAACGGCCTCGCAGGCATGCTAGCGGCCTCGCCGGCCCGGACTGCCTAGCCGGGCGGCCAGGTCATGGCACGCCCGCCAAGTAGGTGGGCATGCGCGTGGTACACCGTCTGCCCGGCGCGGGACCCGGTATTGAACACCAGACGATAACCATCGTCGTTGACACCCTCCGCGACCGCGACACGATGCGCCAGTTTCACCACCTCAGCGAGCAGCCCATCCTCAGCCTCGGCCAGTACTGCGACATCCGCATAGTGTTCCTTAGGGACGACCAGCACATGGACGGGCGCCTGCGGGTTGATATCGCGGAACGCCACCGTGCGGGGGCTCTCCAAAACCCGCTCAGCCGGGAGTTCGCCAGCGGCAATCTTGCAAAACAGGCAGTCAGGCACCTGGTGATCATATCCGTGGCGCCTGCGCACCGCGAACCCCTGGAACGCGTGTGAGTTAGAACATGTCCGGAACCAGCGTGGGTGGTGGCTTCAGCACATATTCTTTGCTTTGTCCAAGCTGCCGCGGCGTTGAGGAACCTATCGTTTCCCGGACCGCACGCCCAGCGGACCAGCGATCAGAGGCGGCAAAGCAGTTCCGGGTGACCCCTGGTGCGCCTGGCATGGCTGTGATTACGATTTGTGGAAACTCTCCGCATTTGCTGACGTAGCTACGATATGGGGACGATGCAGGTAGATACGGGTAAGAGCGCACCGCCAAGCGGTGGCCGGAAAGGGGGCCGGACAAGGTAGCCGGACAGGGAGGACCGGACACAGTGGCGGTACAAGGTGGCCTGACACAGCGGCCTGACACGGCGGCAAGGCGGAGTCAGCAGGGGTGGCATTGGGGCATGAACGAGCAACGGCGAGCGGCGGACGGGGGGACGCCGGACACCAGTGTTCGCTCAGTGACAGGTCTGGGCGGGCGAGATCTGGACGAGCGAGATAGGGATCTCACGGGGGCCCGGATACCAGTGCTTGCTCAGCGAACCGCCCGCGCGGGCGAGATCCGCGTCGGCGAGATCCAGGTCGGCGAGATCCGGGTCGGCGAGGCAGGAGCCGCCCGTGGGGTAAGAGCGTGCGACACGGCCCGGCACCTGCCAGCCGGCAGGACGGTGGCATGACGGCGAGCGTACGGGACGAGACTGTACCCGCGGGGCGGCAACGCCACGAGGTGACGGCGCGCGGGCGGCACGATCACCGCGGCCGCCGCACGGCGTACCAGACCTTGATCGCGGCGTATTCAGCCACCCGTAGGCGGCCTGGCTTGACCAACGCGTTGACCAACGGCCGTGACCATGCGTGAACCGAACGGCAAGGTCGCGCGTCAGACTGACGTGACCGAAACCCTTGTGGCGGGAACCGTCATAAGTTCCATCACTGCCGAGCAGCATTCAGAGGAGGCGGTGCGCGCGCTCTACAGCGCGAACTACCAATCGCTTGTCCGCTTGGCCGCGATCCTCGTCCGGGACGCCGCCACCGCGGAGGAGGTCGTGCAGGACGCGTTCGTGGCCATGCATGGAGCCTGGCGGCGGCTGCGTGACACCGAGAAGGCACTTTCTTATCTGCGCCAGTCGGTGGTCAACCGGTCCAGGTCGGTGCTGCGCCACAGGGCGGTCGTCGACAAGTACGCACCGAAACCAGCGCCGGACGCGCCGAGCGCCGAGCAGGGAGCCATCACGTTGCTCGAGCGGTCGGCGGTCATCGCCGCGCTGCGCGCGCTTCCCGCCCGCCAGCGTGAGGCGCTGGTGCTGCGGTACTACGCGGACCTGTCGGAGGCGCAGATCGCCAGCACTATGGGGATCAGCCGGGGCGCGGTGAAAAGTCACACGGCGCGTGGCATGTCGGCGCTCCGTACGGTGCTGGAGCAGGAATCATGACGGAACCGGAAGCTGAGTACGGCGAACGTCTGCGCCGCGCGTTGCACGCGGCGGCAGACAGCGTCGTGCCGTCCGGGGATGGCCTGGAGCGGATCCGCAGCAGGATCGCGCATAAGCGGGTACGGGACAGCTTCGGTCTCGGCCTGCTCCTTGACTGGCTAAGATCCGTCGCTGCGGACTTCAGGGTCGACCTGGCCTATCTGCGGCCCGTAATTGTGGCTTTCATAGCCGTACTGTCGACTGTCACCTCGATCGTTGTAACGTTGAAGTCCGCCATGTCCGAGCGGCTGAGAGCCAGCCGCGGTTGGCTGCGCCCGCTGCTTGCGACCGCCGCAGCCGTACTCGTCGCAGCCGCGGCAATCATCGGGACCCCAGCGCTGCGGCAAAGTGTCGTCGCGCGCATCACCGGGCTGGTGCAGGAGACAAACCCGAAGCCGCCAACAGGCCATCGAGGGATCATCCCTGGGTATGGCAACCATGGCCAGCGGCCCGGCAACCAGGGATCGGAGCTCGGCAACCAAGGACCAGGGCTTCACAGCCAGACATCAGGGCCGCACACCCAGACATCAGGGCCGCACACCCAGACATCAGGGCCGCACACCCAGACATCAGGGCCGCACACCCAGACATCAGGGCCGCACACCCAGACATCAGGGCCGCACACCCAGACATCAGGGCCGCACACCCAGGCACCAGGGAGTAACGTCCATAAACTGAGCCCGAGTAACCCCTCCACGTCGCCTGGGCAGTCCTCCGCCAAGCTGTCGCACAGCCCCACACATCCGACGCCACCGACTACATGTGCTCCGATCTTGGTATCTGGCCAGCCCAACCCGGAAGCCCCGCCCGCCGCCCCCGTCCCGACATGCCCGACCTGGACCCCGTCACCTTCACCGACGCCGTCGCCCTCGCCCTCGCCGTCACAGTGGCGAACGCCGTCACAGTCGCGAACGCGAACAGATTCGTCAACGCCGTCACAGTGGGGAACGCGGACAGATTCGTCAACGCCGTCATATCAGCCAACGCCGACACATTCGCCAAGGCGGTCACATTGGCGAACTTCGTCACAGTCAGCGCAGTCAACAAACCCGTCACAGTCAGCGCAGTCAACAAACCCGTCACAGTCAGCGCAGTCAACAAACCCGTCACAGTCAGCGCAGTCAACAAACCCGTCACAGTCAGCGCAGTCAACAAACCCGTCACAGTCAGCGCAGTCAACAAACCCGACACAGTCAGCGCAGTCAACAACCCCGACACAGTCAGCGCAGTCAACAACCCCGACACAGTCAGCGCAGTCAACAACCCCGACACAGAAGCAAAGAACAGCAGACACGCCGACGCCACCAAGCACGTCGGCCGGACACAGGGTCCACCAAACGGATCGCTAACCGCTGCGTCCTGGGCCAACTCACACGTAGGTATCGGGCATTGCTGTCACGCTGACGTCATCACCTGTCACGTCATCACCTGTCCACGCGGCTGAGCAACACCGCAGCCGCCACCGCCCCGGCCGTCGAGGCGCGGAGCACCGACGGGCCGAGCCTGACCGGCACCGCGCCCGCAGCGGCGAACGCGCCGCCTTCCCGCTCGGTAAGGCCGCCTTCCGGCCCTACCACCACGATCACATCTCCTGATCGGGGCATCCGCACATCGGCGAGCCGCAGGCTCGCGCCTGGTTCGAGCACCACCGCGCATGCCGCCAACTTGATCATTACGACCACGTCATTCGTCACCGTCAGCGCGGCAACGTCGGGGAGCCACGCCCGCCTCGCCTGCTTGGCCGCCTCACGCGCGGTATCGCGCCATCGGGCGACCGCTTTCGCCCCCCGCTCACCCTGCCAGCGCGGTATGCACCGCGCCGCCGCCCACGGGATGACAACGTCCACCCCGACCTCGGTCATCAGCTCGACGGCGAGCTCTCCCCTGCTGGCCTTCGGTATCGCCTGAACTACCACGAGCGTCGGCTCGGGCCGCGGCCGCGTGCAGCGTGATACGACCCGCAGGCCCAGGCGTCCATGAGCTGCGCTCATGACGACGCATTCGGCGACCTGCCCTGCACCGTCAGTCAGATCCACCCGCTCGCCGGGCCTGATTCTCCGCACGGTCGCCGCGTGCCGGCCCTCGGCATCCCCCAGCACGACGGTGTCCGCACGCAGCTTGGACGGTTCCGCGAGGAAAAGTGGCGGGCTCAGGGCTTTCCCCCTGCGGGATCACCGGGACCTACCGCCAGGGGAAGGGCGGCAGACCTGCGGATGGCCGCGCGGCGCCCATTACCGTCAAGATCCACGGCGCAACCCCGAGGGGATGTCCCATAGATCATTGGCCTGCTGCGGGGTGACCAAGATCCACGCGATACCCCTCTAACGGCCGTTGAAGGCGTCGCGGAGCCTGGAGAAGAATCCCTGCTGGCCGGGCGCGAACTTGCCTGGCGGTGTCTCCTCGCCGCGCAGCCGACCCAGTTCACGTAGCAGGCGCTCCTGCTCGGGGTCCAGCTTTGTCGGCGTCTCGACCGTCAGGTGTATCACGAGGTCACCGCGGCTGGAGTCGTTCAGGTGCTGCATGCCCTTCCCGTACAAGGTGATCGCCTGCCCCGATTGGCTACCAGGCCGGATATCCACCTGCTGCTTGCCGTCGAGCGTCTCCACCTGCAGCGTTGCGCCCAGCGCGGCAGCGACCATCGGGATCGTCAGGGTGCAGTGCAGGTCATCTCCGCGCCGCTCGAAGATCGGATGCGGGCGCTGCACGATCTCAAGGAACAGGTCACCTGGCGGGCCACCGCCCGGGCCGACCTCGCCCTCGCCGGCAAGCTGGATGTGGGTCCCGTCCTCGACACCGGCCGGGATCGGCACCTTAATGGTGCGGCGCGTGCGGACGCGACCGTCGCCGTCGCATTCGGGACACGGATGCTGGATCACGGTGCCGTGGCCGCCACACCGTGGACAAGGCCGCGTCGTCATCACCTGGCCGAGGAATGAGCGGGTCACCTGGCTCACCTCGCCACGCCCGCCGCAAACCTCGCAAGTTTCCGGGTGTGTCCCGGGCGCCGTGCCCTCACCCGAGCAGGTCGGGCAGACGACTGCGGTGTTCACCACGAGCTCCCTCGTCGTGCCGAACGCGCACTCGGCCAGATCGAGCTCGACCCTGAGCGTGGCGTTCCGGCCCCTGCGGGCCCTGCTGCGCGGCCCGCGCGAAGCCGTCCCGGCCCCGAAGAACGCGTCCATGATGTCGCTGAACGGGAACCCGGCACCAAACCCGCCAGGTCCGGCGGCGCCACTTGGCGCAAACGGGTCCGCGCCGAGGTCGTACATCTGACGCTTCTCCGTGTCGGAAAGCACCTCGTACGCCTGGGTGATCTCCTTGAATCGTTCCTGAGTCTGCGGGTCGGGGTTGACGTCCGGGTGCAGCTCACGCGCGAGCCGGCGGTACGCCTTCTTGATCTCTTCCTGGCTAGCGTCGCGACGGACGCCAAGCACACCGTAGTAGTCGGCCCCCACTACGACCCCGCCAGGATCTGGCTCACATACCGTGCGACAGCCCGCACGGCCGCCATCGTACCCGGATAGTCCATCCGCGTTGGCCCGAGCACGCCGAGCCGGGCCAGAGCCTGGTCTCCGCTGCCGTAACCGGTCGTCACCACCGACGTGCCTCGCAATCCCTCGACCGGATTCTCCGCGCCGATCCGCACCGTGACCGAAGCGGGTCCCGCCGCCTCACCGAGCAGGCGGATGAGCGCCACCTGCTCCTCGAGCGCCTCAAGGACCTCACGCAGGCCAATGGACAAGTCCGCAGCGGCCAGGTTGGCCGCGCCGCCGAACACGACCTTCCCGTCCTGGTGGTCGACCAGTGTCTCCAGGATCACGGAAAACACCGCCTCGGCGTTCGGCCTCGCGGCCGGACCCATCGTCTCCGGCAGACCGGAGACGATGCGTGGCACATCCGTGATCCCTCGCCCGTCGAGCGACGCATTCAGCACCGCACGCAGATGCGCGATCTCCTCGTCGGACATGGCGTCGGGAAGGTCGACCGAGCGCTGCTCCACCCGGCCGGTACCAGTAATCAGCACGAGAAGCAGCCGTCGGCCACCGAGCGGGACAAGCTCGACGTGGCGGATCGCCGACCTGGTCAAGGACGGGTACTGAACCACCGCCACCTGCCGGGTCAGCTGGGCGAGCAGCCGGACGGTGCGGGTGACCACGTCATCTAGGTCGTAAGCACCGGCAAGGAACGTCTCGATAGCCCGCCGCTCCGCTGCCGACAGCGGCTTGAGGCCGGACAGCCGGTCCACGAACAGCCGGTAGCCCTTGTCGGTCGGCACGCGGCCCGCGCTCGTGTGCGGCTGCATGATGTAACCCTGCTCCTCGAGCACGGCCATGTCATTGCGGATGGTAGCCGGGGACACGTCCAGACTGTGCCGGTCGACAAGGGCCTTCGAGCCGACCGGCTCGTTGGTGGACACGTAATCCTCGACGATTGTGCGCAACACCTCTAGCTTGCGGTCGTCGAGCACGTGCTCACCTCCTTGGCACTCATAGATCCCGAGTGCCAAGTGTATTGCGTGACTATGGTTCCTCGACAGTGGACTTGCGTCGCCAGCTATCTCCTACTGTGGAACAACAAGTGGCCCGGCACGGCCGTTCCCGCCCGCCTGGTCGGACATTTGCGGTACGGTCCGGGCGCGGGGCCGTGAACGGAGGCCGTGAACGGCAGCGAAGCAGCAGACGCGGGGCCCACGCGGTGGCCGAGCGGTGAAGGGCGGTTATGCGGAGCAGGGACTACGGCCATGACGTGCTCGCCGGAGACGGGCGCGGGCCGCCTGGTGGCCGCCACCAGCGAAGCGGACAGATAACGCAGATCGAGGCCGCTCCCGGGCTGGTGGTGGAGACAGCTGACGGCAGCTTCTGCGGTGGGGTAGTGGCTTGCGACAAGCAGGCAGTGACGCTGGAAGACCGGTTCGGCAGGCACCGGGTGTTCCCGCTGGCAGCGGCCACGTTTCTGCTCGACGGCAAGCCAGTGGCCTTGGTCCGCCCTGCCCCGCGCGAGCGAGGCGGCGCACGCGGGCGGGCGCGGACAGCGTCGGGTTCGCTGGCATTGCCGCATGAGCGGGCGAAAGTGGCCCAGGCGAGCCGAATCTACGTCGAGGGCCTGCACGACGCGGAACTCGTCGAAAAAATCTGGGGCGACGACCTAAGGATCGAAGGCGTCGTCGTGGAGTACCTCGAAGGAGTCGACCATCTGCCCGCGCTCGTGACCGCATTCTGTCCTGGACCTCACCGCCGGCTGGGCGTGCTCGTTGATCACCTCGTCGCGGGGTCCAAGGAAAGCCGGATCGCTTCACAGGTGAATTCGCCGCACGTGCTGGTCACGGGGCACGAGTTCGTGGACATCTGGCAGGCTGTCAAGCCGTCCGTGCTCGGTATCGACGGGTGGCCGGAGGTGCCACGCGGCGGCCCATGGAAAGAGGGCACCGTGGCGGCGCTCGGCTGGGGAACGGGTACGAGCGCCGATACCGGCGCCGCATGGCGCCGGATCCTCGCCGCAGTTCGCACGTATGCCGACCTGGAACCCGGCCTGCTACACAGCGTTGAGGAGCTAATCGACTTCGTTACCGCGTCGGCGCAGGGGAGCGATGGCGAGCCGTGATGGGGTGGGACCCAGCGGCGAGCGAGAGGCAGGGGAGGCCATGACCAGCTGTTCGACCGGACAGTTGTATCCGTTCGCCGGGACGCCGGGCCCTGATCGTCCGGATTCTCCGACAGGACCGTTCAGCGGACTGCCGAGCGGGCCCCACGCGGGGTCGCCGCTCGGGCCGTGCGGCGGTCCGCGACCGGCCCCATGACAGGACCGGCGGGCGGACCGCCGAGCGGACCTTTTCCGGTGAACCAGGGCCCCCCCGCCGGCTCCGGGCCGACCGGCCGTCGCGGTGCCGGCCCTGACCCCCACGACTCCCGCCTCGCCGCCCATGACTCGGTGCACCATGAGCCCGTGCACCATGAGCCGTCGCAACCCGCCGAGCATAACCAGGACGGCGCACGCGCCGTCAACCGGGACGCCGCCGGGTACGGCGCCACAACGCGTATGAACGACCCGGACCAGATGGACGGCCCGTCCGGCGACGACGATGACCGGCTCTGGGCCATGATGGCCTACCTCGGCATGATCTTTTTCGCCTTCATCCCGCCACTCACCATTTACCTGCTCAAGCGGCGCGAGTCAGCGCTACGTACGCTTTCACGCGGCCCAGGCGGTGAATCTGTGGATCACCGTGTCCCTCTACTCGCTCTCATTTGTGATCATCGGTGGCATCCTGACCCTCGACACCATCTCGACGGCATTGTCCGTCGGCGTCCCGCTGATCGCCGCCGCCGCACTCGCGCTGCTGATCTTTAGCGTGCTGGCAGCCGCCGCGGCTAACCGCGGCAAGCTGTACCGGATTCCGGGCTGGATCTGCGTCCCGATGGTGACATGAGGAGCGGAAGACGTCAGTCCGTGAGGTCGCGGATGACGGCGTCAGCCAGCAACCGCCCGCGCCGGGTGAGCACCACCCGGCCACTGCCGTAGGCCGCCGGATCCGCGAGCCCGTCCGCCACGGCAAGCTGCGCGGCGCCGCGGCCAACCGCGCCAAGCAGGTCGGCCGGGCACCCGCTGACCAGCCTGGTACGCAACATGATCCGTTCGAGCAAGCGCTGATCAGTCGTGAGGACCTCCCGCTTGTGCCCGGGGCTCACCCCGGCGGCCAGCCGCACCGCGTAGGCGGCCGGATGCTTCACGTTCCACCATCTGGTGCCGCCGACGTGGCTGTGCGCGCCAGGGCCGATCCCCCACCAGTCGCCTTCTGTCCAGTACAGCAGGTTGTGGCGGCACCTGGCCTCCTCCCCGGCCGCCCAGTTGGATATCTCGTACCAGCTCAGCCCGTGGGCGGTAAACATGTCGTCCGCCGCGAGGTAACGGTCCGCCGGCGGCGTCCTCATCTGGCGCGGGCAGCTCACCGCGAGCGATTCTCGCGGCCAGCCGGGTGCCGTCCTCCACGATGAGCGCGTACGCGGAGATATGGTCGGGCCGGGCGGCGAGCGCGGCCTGGATGCTGTGTGCCCAGTCCTGATCGCTCTCGCCTGGCGTGCCGTAGATGAGGTCGAGGTTCACGCCGGTGAACCCGGTGGTCCGCGCCCACGCGACGCATGCGGCGGGACGGCCTGGTGTGTGCTTACGGTCAAGCACCTCGAGCACGTGCCCTGCGGCGCTCTGCATCCCAAACGACATCCGGTTGATCCCCTGCGCACGCAGTGCGGACAGCGATCGCTCGTCCACCGTTTCCGGGTTCGCCTCGGCGGTGATCTCGACGCCTCGCTCGAAGCCGAACTCCGCCCCGACGGCGGTGAGGATCTTCCCCAGATCCGCGGGCGGCAGCACTGTCGGTGTGCCGCCACCGAAGAAAACGCTGCTCACCGGTAGGTCCGTGGCGCCGAGAACTCGCCGCGCAAGCCGGACCTCCAGGACGGCAAGATCCGCGTAAGAGCCGCGTGACGCGCCCGGCCCAAGCTCCGCGGCGGTGTAGGTATTGAAATCGCAGTACCCGCAGCGCGTCAGGCAGAAGGGGACATGCACATAGATGCCGAACGGCTGCCGCCCGACAGACCCAAGCGCGCTCGCGGGCAACTGGCCATCCGGTGGAACCGGCTCGCCATCCGGTGCCGCCGCGCTCATCCCGTTCCTTTCTCCACCGGCTCAGTTGGGCCCGCTGCGTTGGGGCCGCTCGCGTGCGCCCCGTCCGCCGCCCGAACTGGCATGCGACGCCCTCAAGCCTCCAGATCCAGACATGCGCCGTCCGCTTCCCGAGCACGCTAGCCGACCGGAGCGGCTAGTCGAACGTTGGCCGGGGACCCGATCTGGCGGCGCCGCAGGGCTAGACTCGCAAAAGGTACGCTTTGCGGGAGGCGGGGATGGCGGTCGCGCAAGGAGACGGCTGGGCGGACGGCGATTTCGGTCGGCTACGAGCATCCAACACAGACCGTGAGCGAGCCGTGGACGTACTCAAGGCGGCATTCGCCGAAGGGCGCCTGACCAAGGAAGAGTACGACGATCGCATTGCGAATGTTTTCGCGTCGCGCACCTACGCCGAGCTCGCGGCTCTCACCAGTGATGTTCCGGCCGGTCCGCTCGGGACCATGTCGCCCAGCGATGCGCCAATGTATCTTGCTCGCCGCGGCAGGAACGGGATTGCGGTCGCCTCGCTTGTGCTCGGGCTCGCTCAGCCGTTCACGCTCGCCACGACGGCGATCCCCGCCATCGTCTGCGGCTACGTCGCGCGGCGGCAGATCCGCCAGACCGGCGAGTCGGGTATGGCCATGGCAACCACAGGATTGGTTTTCGGCTGGCTCGGCGTGGCGTTCTGGACGTTGCTCGTGATCATCGGAATCGTTGCCCTCGTCGTAGCGGCCCCCCATTCTCCCTAGCGCCGGATCAGCCGACGCTGCCCCTCACCGGCGGCCGCTACGATGCTCAAAAAGATCTTTGATAGAAGACCGGTATCTTGAAGGGCCGGCGGCGGCGGATGGACTCCACGATGCTGGCGGATGCGCTGGCCAGCAAGCACACGGTGACGCAACTGCTGGCGGCGATTAGGCCGGGTAGCCGGGGAGGTGCCCGCCGCCCCCAAACCGGGTAAGCATTTCATGATCACGGTAAGTTTGCTGAAGCATGCGCGAAAGAATACCGGGATCATGGAACGGGCCACGGGCGTGGGACACGAGTCCGCCGTGTCAGCGCTGCTTAGCCTGCTGTGAGGTCGGCTGGGTGGAAAGCGCGGCGACGAACGCCTCCTGCGGTATGTCCACGCGGCCGATGGTCTTCATTCGCCGCTTGCCTTCCTTCTGCCGCTCGAGCAGTTTGCGCTTGCGGGTGATATCGCCGCCATAGCACTTGGCCAGCACGTCCTTGCGCATGGCGCGGATGTTTTCGCGGGCGATAATGCGCGAACCGATCGCTGCCTGGATCGGCACCTCGAACTGCTGGCGCGGGATCAGTTCCTTGAGCTTGGCTGTCATCGAGACGCCGTAGTCGCGGGCCTTGTCCGCGTGCACGATCTGGCTGAACGCGTCCACCGGCTGGCCCTGCAGCAGGATGTCGACCTTGACCAGGTTTGCCTCCTGCTCGGCGGCCGGCTCATAGTCCAGGGAGGCGTAACCGCGAGTACGCGACTTGAGCTGATCGAAGAAGTCGAAGATGATCTCGGCGAGCGGCATAATGTAGCGGATCTCGACCCGCTCGGTGGATAGGTAGTCCATACCGAGCAGGGCGCCGCGCCGACTCTGGCACACCTCCATGATCGGGCCGATGTACTCACTCGGCGCGAGCACGGTGGCCCGGACCACCGGCTCGAAGACCTTTTCGACCTTCCCATCCGACGCGCCAGCCCGGGAGGACACCGCGGCACCCCGGGCGCCCCCGGTCCCGACGGCCCGGAACCCCCCGGGTAATCACTTGGATTGGTGACGGTCAGTTCCTGCCCGCTGTCGAGCACCACGCGGTACACGACGTTCGGTGCTGTCGAGATCAGTTCGAGGCCGAACTCGCGCTCGAGCCGCTCCCTGACGATCTCCATGTGAAGCAGCCCGAGGAAGCCGCAGCGGAAGCCGAACCCGAGCGCGGCGGAGGTTTCCGGCTCGTAGACAAGCGCGGCGTCGTTCAGCGACAGCTTGTCGAGCGCGTCGCGCAGTTCCGGGTAGGCGTCGCCGTCGAGCGGGTAGAGCCCGGAGAAGACCATCGGTTTCGGGTCGGCGTAGCCGGGCAGCGGCTGCGCGGCGGGATGGCTCGCGATGGTCACCGTGTCGCCTACCCGTGCCTGCCTGACGTCCTTCACGCCAGTGATCAGGTAACCGACCTCGCCAGCGCCGAGCGCAGCACGCGGCTGCGGCTCCGGCGAGATCACGCCGACCTCAAGCGTCTCGTGCGCCGCACCCGTTGCCATCATCAGGCTGCGCTCGCGGGTGGACAGGCGACCATCGACCACGCGGACGTAGGTGACGACGCCCCGGTAGGTGTCGTAGATCGAGTCGAAGATCAGCGCCCGCGCCGGGGCCTCCGCGTCACCGGCGGGCGGCGGGACGTGCTCCACGATGGCGTTCAGGAGTTCGGTCACACCCTCGCCCGTCTTGGCAGAGACCCGGAGCACTTCGGCCGGGTCGCAGCCGATGATCCCTGCCAGCTCACCCGCGTAGGCGTCCGGCTGGGCGGCGGGCAGGTCGATCTTGT
The DNA here is from genome assembly GCA_963820395.1 of uncultured Actinomycetota bacterium. Taxonomy (GTDB): domain Bacteria; phylum Actinomycetota; class Actinomycetes; order Streptosporangiales; family Streptosporangiaceae; genus DATFVJ01. The sequence continues at coordinate 95,362 of CAWGAE010000023.1, forward strand.
TGAGGACCGGGATGATCCGCAAGTCGGCGTCGAGCGCCAGGTACAGGTTGGCGAGGGTCTGCGCTTCGATTCCCTGCACCGCGTCGACAAGCAGGACCGCACCCTCGCAGGCCGCGAGCGACCGCGAGACCTCGTAGGAGAAGTCGACGTGCCCCGGGGTGTCGATGAGGTTGAGAACATAGCCGCGCCCGTCTGCGCTGGTCCAGGGTAGCCGGACGGCCTGGCTCTTGATCGTGATGCCGCGTTCCCGCTCGATGTCCATCCGGTCCAGGTACTGCGCGCGCATCTGCCGCTCGCCGACCACACCAGTGAACTCGAGCATACGGTCAGCGAGCGTGGACTTACCGTGATCAATGTGTGCAATGACGCAGAAGTTGCGGATCACCGCAGGGTCGGTGCGGCCCGGCTCAGGTGTCGGTGGCACGGCATGTCCGTCTGGCTCGTTAAGGGGATAGGACGATGGATGGGTCCGGGCAGGCTCTGCTGCACGCCGTCGGGTTCACGGTTTGTCGTTCAGGGTTCAATGTTCACGTAAGTGGTCTCGTGCGGTGGTCCCCGGGCGCGGCGGCCTCGGGCCTGCCGCCGCGGGGGGTGTCCCGTGGCGGTGCCTAGGCTGATCCGGCCCGTGACCGCGCAGCCCTTGCCGACGTCCATGGTCGCACGTCCCGGGGCCACCCAATGACGCTGACCGCATCGCGGGTCAATTGGTGACCTGGCCGGTCCGGGCGAAGACTGGGCGTAGACCGGGCAGCGTCCCCCAGGCAGCCCATCCCCAGGCGCGCTGTCCGGCCTGAGAGCCGCGCTGTCCGGCCTGAGGCAGCACGGCGCAGGGGTGGCTTTTCATTCGTGCGGGACTGGGTGCGGCCTGACCCGGGGAGACAGCGCATAGCGGATGATCTTTCTGGGGTCCTTTGAGTTTGAGTAGACGCCGTCGCCTCGGCTATCCTTCTTCGGCGCAGTCCTGCGCGCAGTCCGCGGCGCCGCGCACCGTATGAATCCAGCGTGACGACCTGATCCAAACCAATCCTCAAGCGAGGCTTTCGCGTGGCGAACATCAAATCCCAGATCAAGCGCAACAAGCAGAACGAGAAGGCCCGCGTGCGCAACAAGGCGGTCAAGTCGTCGCTGAGGACGTCGGTGCGCAAGTTCCGTCAGGCTGCAGTGGCGAGCGACGTCGACGCGGCGACTGAGGCCATGCGCGCTGCCTGCCGGCAGTTGGACAGGGCTGCGAGCAAGGGCGTCATCCACAAGAACCAGGCAGCGAACCGCAAGTCAGCGCTTGCCAGGCGCGCCGCCCAGTTGCAGCACGGCTGAGATCGTCGAGGCAGCGCGGCGAGAGCCATCGCGGCACGGTGGTGGTTCATCGCGCGGCAGGGCCCATCCCGATATACCGGTGCCCGGCACATCCAGCGCGGCACAGCACCCGGCGTCCATCCCGGTACGGCACCCAGCGCCGCACAGCACCGAGCGCCCATCCCGGCACAGCACCCAGCGAGTGCCTCAGCGCCCAGCCGGGCACCCAGCTCGGCACGGTGCCGAGGCGGCACAAGGGCCCGTCGCGGCAGGAGGCCGGAGAATCAAGGCCCAGGCGGTGATCCGGTAACGGTGACAATCGGCTACTAGACTCGGCAGATGACACCGTAGGCGCGAAAATTCACGCAGACGGCTGACGCGCCCGCCCTGCGCGTGAACCTAGGAGCCACGATGGCGAACTACCCACAATATCCCCAGTATCCACAATATCCGCAGGCTGCGCAGATACCCGAGCGGCCACCCCCGCCTCCATCCATCGTGAACGCGGTCAGGCTCATGTATACAGGCGCCGCAATAACCTTGATCAATTCGATTATCGGCCTGGTAAGCGTGCGCGCGATAAAGACGATCGTCGAGCAGCGCGGACCGACGTTGACCCCTAGCCAGGTCAATGCTGCGGCAACGATTACGGTGGTCGCGGTCGTAGTCGTTGGCCTGACTGGCATCGGGCTGTGGCTGTGGATGGCGTGGGCGAACAGGCGCGGCCGGTCGTGGGCACGCATCGTGTCCACGGTGTTTTTCGGCCTTTATACCCTTTTCCTGCTTCTCAGCTTCGCCCAAGCCTCGACGGTCGCGAACCGGCTTATCGATATCGTCATATGGGCGATCGGCCTCGCCGCGATCGTGTTTCTCTGGCAGCGCCAATCCAGCGACTACTACAAAATGATGGGTGGGCCCGCCGGTTACGCACCGGCTCCGTACGGGCAGCCGCCGCAGTCGTACGGGCAGCCGCCGCAGTCGTACGGGCAGCCGCCGCAGTCGTACGGGCAGCCGCCGCAGTCGTACGGGCAGCCGCCGCAGTCGTACGGGCAGCCGCCGCAGTCGTACGGGCAGCCGCCGCAGTCGTACGGGCAGCCGCCGCAGTCGTACGGGCAGCCGCCGCAGTCGTACGGGCAGCCGCCGCAGTCGTACGGGCAGCCGCAGTATGGTGCACCAGGGCAGGAGCCATACGGGCAGCCGCAGGACGGCCAGCCCGAACAGGGCCAGCAGGACGGCCAGCCAGGCCAGCAGGATTCCGGCCAAGAACAGCGCGGCCAAGAACAGTCCGGGCAAGACGAATACGGGCAAGAGCAATACGGTCAGCAGCAGCCGCCGCGGTCATTCGGGAAGTCCGACCAAGAACGGTAGCCCGGATGTCCAGGGCCGCCCAACTGGGCCCCAGTTGTGGTTACGGCACCGCGCCCGAGCCAGCGTGCGCGCGAACGTGGTCAGCCGACCGAGCGGGCCATCACGATGTTGCCGACGGCGCGCTCGAGCGCGTAGGCCGGGTTCGTCCCGCCACCCTTGACCTCGGCGTCTGCGTCCGCGACCGCCTGCAGCGCGCGGGCTACCCCGGTCGGCGTCCAGCCGCGCAACTGCTGGCGAACGCGGTCCACCTTCCAAGGCGGCATGCCGAACTCGCTGGCAAGGGCGGCGGCGGCGCGACCGCGCGGTGCGCTGCCCACCCTCGCAAGCGAGCGCACGCCCTGAGCAAGCGCGCTCGTGACAAGGACGGGTGACACGCCGACAGCGAGCGCCCAGCGCAACTGCTCCAAGGCCGCACCGAGCCGACCCTCGACGGCCTGGTCCGCCACGCTGAAACCGGTCGCCTCGGCCCGGCCGCGGTAGTAGGTCGCGATCATGGACTCATCGACCACTCCGGTGGTGTCCGCGTCCAGTTGGCTGCACGCCGCAGCAAGGTCACGAAGATCCTGGCCGACCGCGTCGATAAGCGCACGTACGCCGGCATCGCTTGCGCTCCGGCCGCCGCGGCGGAATTCCTCCCTCACGAAGTCCAGCCGGTCAGCGAAACGCGTAATCTTCGGGCATCTCACCACGTTCGCGCTGATCCGGGTGAGCGTGTCGAGCAGGGTCTTGCCCTTCGCCCCGCCCAGGTGGGTGAACACGACCACAGTGTCATGCGCGGGCGCTCCGGCGTAATCGACGAGGTCCGCCGCGACATCCTTGCTCGCGTCCTGTACAGCGCGAATCACCGCGACACATCCTGCGTCGAAAAGCGACGGTGAGACCAGCGCGGTTAGCTGCCCAGGTGCGAGGCTGGCGGCCAGAAGGTCGTGTGCGTCCGCCGATCCCACAGCTTCACGGGCCGCTGCCACCAGGGCGGTGACAGCCCGCTCGACGAGAAGCTCTTCGTCACCCACCACGAGAGTCACGGGCGCTGGGGCGCCTGAAGCGTGTGCTTGCATGTCGGCAGGATGCCACAGGTCCCGTCGTTACCCGCGCCGCGGATGCAGACGAAACCAGCAGAACGCTACTGCAGGCCCCCACGCCGAACCCTGCCGCTGAGCCACCCCGGCCCTGACGCAGCTCCCGGCGCCCGCTGAGCCACCCCGGCCCTGATGCAGCTCCCGGCCCGCTGAGCCCCCCGGTCCTGATGCAGCTCCCGGCCCGCTGAGACACGCCCAGTGCAAGGCCCGGCCGAGGCAGCCTTGCCCGTGGGATCCCGCCTGCGGGAGCGCGTGCCTCAGGCCCAGCCCGGCCGCAGGACGGCGCATAAGGCCCCCAGGGCCTTGCTACGCGAGGGAGAGGGCCGCCCAGACCGCCTTGCGGTCGGTACTCAGCGGCGTCCAGCCCCATTGATTGCTCAGGTTCTCGACGACGCCAAGCCCCCTGCCGGTCTCGGCGACGCAGTCGGCCTCCATCAGCATCGGCGGCCCCGGGTTCGGGTCGATGACCACGCAGACCAGACAGCCCGTCCGGCGAAGCAGCACCAGTTCGATCCGGGCGTCAGGTGCCGACCTGGCGAGCCCGGTCCGCAGTCCATACCGCACGGCGTTTGTCACCAGTTCCGACATAACGACCGCGGCGTCATCAACAACCGTGGCGTCATCGAAGAGTCCGTCGGCGCGCCATTGCTCCAGCGTCGCACGGGTGAAGTCGCGGGCCATCTTGACCGCGCCTGGCTCGGGACGCAGCGCGCAACGGGCCGTCCTGTGCTTGCCGCTTGTGGGGGCCGGAACATGCGGAGAGGGCGGAGCGGCCGCCTCCTGCGGTGGCCGCGTCGCGCTGCCTTGACCTTGGAGGTCGAGCAGCGCCAGTTCCTCCCCCCACGGTCCGTCACCGATGAGGGTGGGGGTGATCTCGTGTGTTCGGTGCGCAGTCATGGCGAAGATTGGAAAGCAGCTGGCGGAAAAAGCTGGGAGGTCACTTTATACGGCGGCGCAACGGTTACGCATGTCCGCTACGATGCCACTCATCGTGTGCATGTGCAAGCACTGATGCACGTGCAAGAAGAATAGGTGACCTCGCACCTCTTGCTTGTCACCGGGCGTAAGAGAAGGATTACATCGGCGGGGTCGCGTCATCCTTAGCAGGAGGGCGAACGTGGGTCCGACCTACAATGGCATACCGGCCTTACTGGTGCGCAGCGCTGTATGGCGGAAGAGTCACCGGAGTAACCCCAGCGGCAATTGCGTCGAGTTGGCGCGCCTGCCGAGCGGCGTGATCGCCGTCCGCAATTCACGCGATCCGGATGGGCCAGCGCTGATCTACACACGCGCGGAGATCGACGCCTTCATCCAGGGGATCAAGGACGGTGATTTCGACGGCCTAGCTAGTGGCCTGACGGGCAATCCCCCGACCCGGGGTTTGCACCGCACACCCACGGTGGGAGACTGAGCCCGATCTAGTGTTCTGGGGAGCACACATGGCCACAGCAGAGCCGGGTGGGGACCCTGCTGTCGGCAGCATGCTCGCACACAGGAAGAGCGGACCGACGGTCTTGCGGATCCTGCTTGGCGCGCAGCTGCGGCGACTGCGGGAGGCGAAGGGCATCACGCTAGAGGAGGCCGGTCACAAGATTCGGGCGTCACATTCCAAGATGAGCCGACTGGAGCTCGGCCGGGTCGGATTCAAGGACCGCGACGTTGCTGACCTGCTCACCGCATACGACGTCGTTGACGAGCAGGAACGCGACGTGCTTCGCACGCTCGCGCGGCAGGCGAACGTACATGGCTGGTGGCATGTCTACACCGACATCATGGCGAGCTGGTTTGAGGCCTATGTCGGTTTAGAGGAGGCTGCCGCCAGCGTCCGTACCTATGAGGTCCAGTTCGTACCGGGCCTGCTGCAGACGGAAGACTACGCGCGAGCGGTCACCAGGCTCGGATACGTGGACTCCCCCACCGACGAGATCGAGCGGCGGGTAAGCCTGCGGATGACGCGTCGGCGGCTGCTCGAGGGAGAAGACCCGCTGCACCTGTGGGCGGTGGTCGACGAGGCGGCGCTCCGGCGGCCGCTCGGCGGTCCAGCGGTGATGCGCGAGCAGATACAGCACCTCATCGGGATCACCGAAATGCCCAATGTGATCCTGCAGGTGATTCCCTTTCACTCTGGTGGCCACGCCGCCGCCGGGGGGCCGTTCAGCATCCTGCGTTTTGCCCAGCCCGACCTGCCCGACGTGGTTTACCTCGAACAGCTCACCAGCGCCATCTACCTGGACAAGCGAGAAGACCTGGACCACTACCTGGCGGTGATGGAACGTCTGTGCCTGGAGGCAGAGCCCGCCACCGAGACCGCCAAGGTTCTCGGCAAGATCCTCCGAGAATTCTGATCGGATAGCGTTCCGCACGTCAATCAGCGCAGGTCAATCAGCGCTGTAAGCTCGTCAAGCGCTTGTTGCGATCCAACGGGCACCCGAAGCAGCCGCCTCAGCGTAGACACCGGCAAACCGCCCGGGTGCCGGATGGGACGTGGTCAGGGCCGCGTGGTAGCGCAGCACGGCCGTGACGTCATTTGACGTGAAGACGTCAATGACGTCGGCGGCTGAGGTCTGGTCGTGGACTTGCCCGGCGAGCACGACCTGCAGCGCACTACGCGAATATCGTGGCTACCCGCGAGATCAGCCGTCAGGCACACGGTCGGATCCGTGATGACCGCTACCGTGCCCGCCATCCGGGAGGTATACCCGAGCCGTCGCTACGCTACTGCGTTGCCGCCGCGCCACACGCGCTGCGGCTTGAGGCCGTAGGCCCAGGCGAAGGCACCCTCGTGGTCGGCGTCCCAGAGCACCATGTCGGCGTACCTGCCACGGACAAGCGCACCCCGGTCCGGCGCGCGCAGCGCGTGCGAACCGCCGATCGTGGCGGCACGCAGGGCTTCACTGACGCTCATGCCGAAGTGAGCGATCGCAAATGCGATCATCAAGGGCATCGAGGTGATCCCGTTGCCGCCCGGCGAGTGATCGGAGCCGAGAGCCACCGCGACACCCTTGTCGAGCAGCGCACGAACCGGCGGCCTACGCCCGGTCTGCAGGGCGGTGCTCGGGCAGACGACTGCGGCTACGCCGGCCTGCGCCAGCGCCGCAACGTCATCGTCATCGGCCTCGTGCAGCAAGTCGGCGGACGCACAACCAAGCTCGGCGGCGAGCCGTGCCGCCCCAGTCCGGGAGTGACCGCAGGCGTGCAGCCGGGGCAGCAGCCCGGACGCACGGCCCCCGCTAAGGATCCACCGGGCCTCAGCCTCGGTGAACCGGCCTTCCTCGCAGTACACATCCACGCTGTCCGCACCTGCGGCGGCGGCATCGGCGCACCAGAGGCTCACCGCGTCAATGTATTCATGGCGGCGCCCGAAGAACTCCGGCGGCACGGCGTGCGCGGCCAGGAATGTCACGTGCACGCGCGGCATGCCTGGTTCCTGCTCCAGTGACCGCAGCAGCCGCACGTCCGCCAGTTCGCCGTCGCGGGTGAGGTGGTAGCCCGTCTTCGCCTCGATTGTGGTCGTCCCCGACCGCAGCCACTCACCGAGCCGCTCGCGAACGCCGTTACAGAGCGTCCATGGATCAGTTCCCCTGGTGACAGTCACCGTGGACGCGATCCCGCCGCCCGCGGCGGCTATCTCCGATGCAGTCGAACCGCTCGACCGCATCGCGAGCTCAGCCCACCGGTTCCCAGCGTAGACCGGATGGGTGTGCGCGTCGATGAGGCCGGGCGTCACCAGGCCGCCGCCGAGATTCTCGACATGGTCGACATCGACGATGTCGTCGACAACCCCCGGTACGCGCTGCGGTAGCTCGACCGCGGCGCCCACCCATGCGATCCGCTGGTCGTGGGTGATCACGGCAGCGTTGGTGAGGACCTCGCTGCCCGTCCAGAGGCGGCCAATGTTCGTCAGCAGACGGACCGTCACAGCGCAGCCCTCAACAGCGCAGCCCTCAACAGCGCAGCCCTCAACAGCGCAGCCCCCAAAAAAGCAGCCCTGACCGCGGTAGGAGAACCGAGGACTGGGGTTCCGCTGGTCATTGGAGTCACCTGCCGTCGGTCGTACCTGCCGAAACACGGTGCACTCGCCTCAACACACGGCAAGCACACAGTGAACCGGATCGGTCAAGGTGGACGCAACCTCAGCCCGCTGACGGCGCGGCCGAGATATTCGATTCCGTCACGGTATTGCACCCGGCGGCACCATGTACAGGCTGTGCGCGAAGAAGTCCCGCCGGGGATGGACGATCTCGGACAAACCCCAACGTGCACCTTCGGCCCAGGTACCTCCGGATCGTGAGGTGCCCGCCGGGAGCTGCCCGAAGACACCTGGACTCAGGGCAACCGGGACGCCTCGAGCTACCTGTGACGACGACCGCTTCGCCCCGCGCCGAGGCTCTTCCCGCCATCCGGCCCCGCCCAAAAGCGATCCCGTCATGCTTGCGCAGCGCTTCGGGCGCCATCAGCGTCCCGGGCAAGGTGAGCCGCGGGGATCCTGGCGCCGGTCCGAGGGGAGAACCCCCGGACCGGCTACGGCGAGCGGCACGGCTCGCGGCGGCCATCGACCGGCGCCATCGCCCGTCGCGTCGCAGCACGCATCATTTCATCCCAGCTTGCGCTGAGGCGGTCGAGGACGCAGGACTATGTCCGGCACCACCACGCACAAGCCGTCCGCCACGTCCAGGCCACCGACACCGCGACCCGGGGCAGCCGAAGCCCGCCAGGCGCTGCTGACCCGCTCGTTTACCCGCGATGGCCGTTGAACGGGGCGAGCTCCGCCGCGAGTCGCGCAGGCACCCGGGCGTGCAAAGCGATCCCGTCTACCGCGTGCTCCGCGCCGATCACTTCACCGAGTTCGTGCGCGCGCGCAACAAGATCACCCCGGCTGTACGGCACCAGAGCGCGTACCTCATGATCATGCCGCGGCAGCCGCGGCTCAAGCGCGGCAAGCAGCTCAGGCACGCCCTGGCCCGTGCGGGCCGAGACCACCACGCAGCCGCGCTCGCGCAGCCGGAGCCCTTCGACCGTGATCGGATCCGCCACATCCGCCTTGTTGACCACCACAAGCTCGGGCACGCCGCCGGCGCCTATCTCCGCGAGCACGCCGCGCACCGCAGCAAGCTGCGCCTTCGGGTCCGCATCTGAGCCGTCCACCACGTGCAGAATCACGTCAGCGTCCGCCACCTCCTCCAGGGTGGAGCGGAACGCCTCAACGAGCTGGTGCGGCAGGTGCCGCACGAACCCAACCGTGTCGGTCAGCGTGAACGCACGGCCGGACGGGGTGCGTGCACGGCGCACCGTCGGATCCAGCGTGGCGAACAGCGCGTCCTGCACCAGCACGCCAGCACCGGTAAGACTGTTCAGCAGGCTCGACTTGCCCGCGTTGGTGTACCCGGCGATGGCCACCGCGGGCACGTCCCTGCCACGCCTGCGCCCACGCTGTACCTCGCGGCCTGTCGCCATTGCCGCGATCTCCCGGCGGAGCTTGGCAATCCGCGCGCGGACGCGGCGCCGGTCGGTCTCCAGCTTCGTCTCGCCAGGCCCGCGGGTGCCGATCCCGCCACCGCCGGCTACCCGGCCGCCGGCCTGCCGCGACAGCGACTCACCCCAGCCACGCAGTCTCGGCAGCATGTACTCGAGCTGGGCAAGCTCGACCTGCGCCTTGCCCTCGCGGCTGCGCGCATGCTGGGCGAAGATGTCCAGAATCAGCGCGGTGCGGTCGACGACCTTTACCTTCACGATGTCCTCGAGCTTGCGCAGCTGACCAGGGCTCAGCTCGCCATCGCAAATCACCGTGTCCGCACCAGTCGAAGCGACGATTTCGGCCAGTTCCGCGGCCTTGCCAGCGCCGACGTATGTTGCCGTGTCGGGCCGCTTGCGCCGCTGAATGAGGCCCTCGAGAACCTGCGATCCGGCCGTCTCCGCGAGCCGTGAGAGCTCATGCAATGAGTTCTCCGCGACGGCGAGGCTGCCTTCTGCGCCAACTCGATCAACGGCGACCCCGATCAGGACGACCCGCTCGAGCCGCAGCTCGCGGTACTCGACCTCGGTAACGTCCCGCAGTTCTGTCGATAGCCCGGCCAGCCCCGCCACACGCCGCAGTGCCTGACGGTCTTCCAGATCCAATTCGCCGGTAACCGATACCTCCAGCTGCTCGACCCCGTCATGGGTGCGGCCCGCACCCGTTCGCCGCGAGCCCGTCCCCGTTTGGGTCAACGTCCCGCTCATCCGCGTCATTCCCCGATGGTGCCACGTTACCGGCGTGACGCTCACCCCAGTTTTGACCGGCCAACGGGGAGCCAGCTAGCGTCATGAGCACAATCCGGAACTTGCCGTCTCACGCTCCGGAACCTGTCACCCGACCGTGAAGGGAGCGGCCGATGCCGGGACCAGAGAGCGTGAAGATCACTGGTCCAAGCCGGGCACGCTTCGACGAGATCCTCACCCCGGCCGCGCTCGCCCTGCTCGCCAAGCTGCAGCGCGAGCTCGGCCCGCGCCGCGCGGAGCTGCTCGCCGCACGTGCAGTACGCCAGCAGGAACTAATCGCTGGGGGAACTCTCGACTTCCTGCCGGAGACCAGCGAACTCCGCGCCGACGCCGCCTGGCGCGTGGCGCCTCCCGCGCCCGGGCTCGTCGACCGGCGCGTGGAGATCACCGGGCCGACCGACACGAAGATGACGATCAACGCGCTCAATTCGGGCGCCAAGGTCTGGCTGGCCGACTTCGAGGACGCCAACACCCCGCTCTGGGACAACATGATCGGCGGCCAGCTCAACCTCAGGGATGCGCTTGACCGGGCGATCGACTACACCAGCCCGGAGGGCAAGGAGTACCGGCTGCGCCCCGACGACGAGCTGCCGACCATGGTGGTCCGGCCGCGCGGCTGGCACCTGGACGAGAAGCACCTGCTGATCGACGGCCAGCGCATCTCCGGCAGCCTGTTCGACTTCGGCCTGTACTTCTACCACTGCGCGCAGCGCCAGATCGACAAGGGCAAGGGCCCGTACTTCTATCTGGCGAAGACCGAAAGCCATCTGGAGGCGCGGCTGTGGAATGACGCCTTCAGCATCGCGCAGGACACGCTCGGCATCCCCCGCGGCACGATCCGGGCGACCGTGCTCATCGAGACCATCCCGGCCGCGTTCGAGATGGAGGAGATCCTCTACGAACTGCGCGACCACGCGGCCGGGCTCAACGCCGGCCGCTGGGACTACCAGTTCAGCATCATCAAGAAGTTCCGCACCCGCGGGCGCGAGTTCGTGCTGCCCGACCGCAACGCCGTCACCATGACCGCACCGTTCATGCGCGCCTACACCGAGTTGCTGGTGCGCACCTGCCACCGGCGCGGCGCACACGCGATCGGCGGCATGGCCGCTTTCATCCCCAGCCGCCGCGACCCCGAGGTCAACGCGAAGGCGCTCGCCAAGGTCCGCGAGGACAAGACACGCGAGTCGAATGATGGTTTCGACGGCTCCTGGGTCGCCCATCCTGACCTGGTGCCGGTGTGCCGCGAAATCTTCGACGGTGTGCTCGCCGACCGCCCGAACCAGCTTGGCAAGCTCCGCGAGGATGTCAACGTCACCGCCGCCGAGCTGCTCTCCATCGCGAAGACGCCCGGTGAGATCACCGAGGCGGGCCTGCGAAACGACATCAGCGTCGGTCTGCAGTACCTCGCCGCCTGGCTGGGCGGCAACGGCGCGGTGGGGATCTTCAACCTGATGGAGGACGCGGCCACTGCGGAGATCTCCCGCTCGCAGGTCTGGCAGTGGCTGCACAACGACATCGATCTTGCCGATGGGCCCCGGGTCACCAGGGACCTTGTCGAGCGGATCATCGGCGAGGAACTGGAGAAGATCCGCGAGGCGTGGGGTGCCGAGTTCGACTCGGCGGGGCAAGATGAGGCCACCGCCCTGTTCAAGGAAGTCGCGCTGGCCGACGACTACGCGGAGTTCCTCACCGTCCCCGCATACGAACGGATGCCTTAACGGCTCAGCAACGGCTCGGCGCGTGCGACGGCTTCCGCGTCGTGCAGGCTCTAGGAGCGGGAGAGCGGGTACGGAGAAACCGAGCAGCGACGTGAACGGCACCACCCGCCTGCTGTCCCCGCTCGGAAGGGGTGAGCTCTGATGGGCGGATCGAAGAACGGCGCGGTCGCCCCCATCGCGCCGCAGCTTGCGGAGATCGTCGGCCGCGCGAACGTCATTACCGATCCGCGCCAGCTGCGCACGTATGAATGCGACGGCCTGACCACGTACCGCTGCACACCAGCCATCGCCGTGCTGGCCGAGACCGCGGAGCAGGTCGCCGCGATAGTCCGCGCCTGCACGGACGCGGGCCTGCCTTACGTGGCGCGCGGCTCGGGGACCGGTCTTTCCGGCGGTGCGCTGGCCCCCGCCGACGGCGTCCTCATCGTCACCGCGAAGATGCGGCGGGTCATCGAGGTCGACGCCGCGAACCGGCGCGCCGTGGTCGAACCCGGCGTCACCAATCTTGCCGTGAGTCGGGCAGCGGAGCCGTTTGGCTACTTCTACGCCCCCGACCCGTCGAGCCAAGTGGTCTGCTCGGTCGGCGGGAACGTGGCGGAGAACTCGGGCGGCGCGCACTGCCTGAAGTACGGGTTCACCGTGCACCACATCCTGGGCCTTCAGGTCGCTTTGCCATCTGGATCGCTGGCGTGGATCGGCGACGGTACCTGTGCGCCGACGGGATACGACCTGCTCGGCGCGTTCATCGGCTCGGAGGGCACGCTGGGCATCGTCACCAAGATTGTCGTCAGGCTCACCCGCCTGCCGCAAGCGGTTCGCACCCTGCTGGCCGCGTTCGCAAGCACTGACGCGGGCGGGGCGGCGGTTTCGGCCATCATCCGCGCGGGTGTACTGCCCGCCGCGATCGAGATGATGGACGCGCTCGCCATCGAGGCCGCTGAGGCTGCGGTCGCCTGTCAGTACCCGCCGGGCGCGGGCGCCGTCCTCATCGTCGAGCTCGACGGGCCGGCCGCCGAGGTCGAGTGCGAGTACGCGCGGGTGCGGGCCCTCTGCGAGGCGACCGGAGCGACCGAGATCAGGGTCGCAGATGACCCGGGCGAGCGGGCCGCCATCTGGCGGGGCCGGCGCGCCGCGTTCGCCGCTGTCGGCCGGATCAGCCCCGCCTACATCGTCCAGGACGGCGTCGTGCCCCGGACCGCGCTGCCCGACGTACTGCGGAAGATCTCCAGCCTGTCGAGGGAGGCAGGGCTCAAGGTAGCGAACGTGTTCCACGCCGGCGATGGCAACCTGCACCCGCTGGTGCTCTTCGATGACACGCGGCCGGGTGAAGCCGAGCGGGCCGAGTGCCTGTCGGGCGCCATCCTGGACGCTTGCATCGAGCACGGCGGCTCGATCACCGGCGAGCACGGTGTGGGCGTGGACAAGGCGCAGTACATGCCGAAGATGTTCGGGCCTGCCGATCTGGACACCATGCAGCTGCTGCGGTGCGCCTTCGACCCAACCGGGCTGTGCAATCCGGGCAAGATTTTTCCCACTCCGCGGCTGTGCGGTGAGGTGCCAGGGGTGCGGCGCGGCGCTCACCCTCTGGTGGCCTCGGGCCAGGTGGAGCAGTTCTGATGGGGCGCTGTGGCTGATCCAGTCGCGGCGCTCGCCGGCGCGTGCGGTGCGGTGCGGCCCGGCGGGCCCGCCGACGCGGTGTTCGGGATGGTCCCAGTGGTCGTCGCCTCCCCCGGCACGGTCACCGAGGCCGCCGACCTGCTACGGGCAGCGGCCGGGCACGGGCTCGCCATCCTCCCCCGCGGCGCCGGGACGAAGCTCACCTGGGGCACGCCGCCTGACCGCTGCGACCTCGTCGTCGAGACCACCCGGCTGGACCGTGTCATCGAGCATGCGGCGGGCGACCTGGTGGTGCGGGTACAGGCCGGACTGACCATGGCGCGGCTCGCGGCCGAGCTCGCGACCGCCGGGCAGCAACTCTCGCTCGACGTGCCCGCAGGCACGAGCGGCGGCACCGTGGGCGGCGTGGTCGCGACAGGTTCCGCCGGGCCGCGGCGGCTGCGCTACGGCGCGCCGCGCGACCTGCTGATCGGAATCACCGTGGTGCTCGCGGACGGTACAATCGCCTCCGCGGGCGGCAAGGTCGTCAAGAATGTGGCCGGCTACGACATCGGCAAACTCTTCGCCGGTTCGCACGGCACGCTCGGGCTGATCACCGAGGCGACGTTCCGGCTGCACCCACTGCCCGAGGCCGCTGCGTATGTCACGGTCCCGTGCGCGACCGCGGCCGGCGCGCTTGAGGCAGTCCGGGCGGCGGTCGACGCACAGCTCGCCCCCTCCGCCGCTGAGATCGACCGGCCCGCACCGGGCCTGCCCGTGTCCGTGTGCCTGCTTTTCGAGGGCACCACGGACGCGATTTCCGAACGGGTGACCCGGATGCGCGACATCCTCGGCGACAGCGCGCGAGCGGGCGAGGCACCGCCCTCGTGGTGGGGCCGGAGTGTTGCGGCCGCCGACGCCACCGCGCTGCGGATCGCGTTCGCGTCAGGTGCGCTGCCGTCCGTCCTCGACGCCGTCGACGAGACCGCGGCCACGCTGAGCCCCGGGATCTTGAAGCCCGCGATCCGCGGCTCGGCGGGCGCGGGCGTACTCAAGGCCGGCCTCGCGGCGCAGACGTCACCCGATGTGGCGGCATCGTTCGTGGCCGCGGTTCGCCGCCGCCTCTCCGCGCCTCCGGGCTGGGGTGATCTGCCTGGCGCGAGCGTTACCGTGGTGCACGCACCGGCGGAGATACTTAGCAGGGTCGATGTGTTCGGACCGGTTGCCGCAGCTGAGCTGATGCGGGCGGTCAAGAATCAGTTCGACCCGGCTCATCTCATGTCACCCGGGCGGTTCGCGGGGGGGATCTGATGGAAGAACTGCGCAAGCTCGCGGGCGACTGCGTGCACTGCGGGTTCTGCCTGCCCGCATGCCCCACCTATCAGCTGTGGGGTGACGAGATGGACTCGCCGCGCGGCCGGATCCACCTGATGACGCAGGTCATGGACGGCGCAGCGCTGGACGGTCCGGTGCTCGCGCACTTGGATCGCTGCCTGGGCTGCATGGCGTGCGTGCCGGCATGTCCATCGGGGGTGCAGTACGGCCGGCTGATCGAGGCGGCACGCGCGTGGCCCCTCGACGAACCGCGATCGACGGCGCAGCGAGCGGCCCGGGCCGCCATCTTCGCGGTGATCCCCTATCCGCGGCGGCTGCGCCTTCTCGCGGGCCCGATGCGCGCGGCGCAAAGGGCCGGTCTCGACCGGCTGCTGGCACGCAGTGCCGCTCACGGCATCGCCGCGCGGCTGCCCGCGACTGCCGCGGCGGCGCTGCGCCTCGCGCCGCCGCCGGCGCGGCGGATCCGGCTGCCTGAGCGCGTGCCCGCCTGTGCGCCCGGCGGCGGCCGAGGACCACGACCCCGTGCGGAACGCCGGGAGCGCCGCGCGGTCGTGGGCATGCTCACCGGTTGCGTGCAGGCTGAGTTCTTCCCGCAGGTGAACGCGGCGACGGCGCGGCTGCTCGCGGCCGAGGGCTGCGATGTCATCATCCCGCGCGGGCAGGGCTGCTGCGGCGCGCTGTCGCTCCATTCGGGCCGCGCCGGCGAAGCCGCCACGCTGGCGCGCCGCCTGGTAGACGTGTTCGACCGGGCCGGCGTCGACGCGGTGGTGGTGAACGCGGCCGGCTGCGGTTCGGCGATGAAGGAGTACGGCGAGTTGATTGTGGGTGACGCTGACGACACTGCTGGCGCTGAAGACGCCGATGACGCCGATGACGCCGCGTCCCCGGCCACCCGGCTGGCCGGGAAGGTGCGCGACCTCACCGAGTTCCTCGCCGAGCTGGGACCGGTGGCGCAGCGGCATCGGCTGGAGATGACCGTGGCCTACCACGACGCGTGCCACCTGGCGCACGCCCAGGGGGTGCGGGCGCAGCCACGGGCGCTGCTGCGGGCGATCCCCGGCCTGAAACTCGTGGAGATCCAGGACGGCGGCACCTGCTGCGGTTCCGCCGGGGTATACAACCTGCTCCAGCCGGAGGCCGCCAGGGAGCTCGGCGAGCGCAAGGCGGATGCGGTCATGGCGGCCAGGGCGGCGGGCGCGGATCTGCTGGTCTCCGGGAATCCCGGCTGCTCGCTGCAGATCACTGCCGCACTCGCCGACCGCGGTGAGCGGATTCCCGTCGCGCACACCGCCGAGGTCATCGACGCCTCGATCCGCGGACTCCCGGTAAGCGCCCTCACCTCCTGAGAACGCGCCGGCCACGCGCACCGCAGATGCCGGGTCTCCCGCCGTGCGGGCCGCCCGCGCGAGCCGCCCATGCAGGCCGCCCATGCAGGCCGTTTCGACGCTCGGCAAATGATCGTGGTTCGCCACTCGCGCATATCAGGGGTAATCAACCAAGATCAGAACAAACCATTTGTTACTAGACAGTAGGCAGACCGCTTGAGGCGTCCTAAGCTGATGACATTATGAGCAACTTTGACTACGACGTGCTGGTGATCGGATCGGGCTTCGGTGGCAGCGTGACGGCATTGCGGCTGACCGAGAAGGGATACCGGGTCGGTGTCCTTGAGGCAGGCCGACGGTTCGACGAACCCCAAGACCCTTCCCCCGGGCAGCGGCACCGCAAGCTGCCTAAGACCTCATGGCGAGCCTTGAAGTATCTGTGGGCGCCCTCACTCGGCATGACCGGGATTCAGCGTATCCACTTGATGCGCGGTGAGAAGAACTCACGCGTGCTCATTCTGGCCGGGGCCGGGGTCGGCGGCGGTTCCCTCAACTACGCGAACACGCTGTACACGCCGGCGCAGGCGTTCTACGACGACCCGCAGTGGAGCCACATCACCGACTGGCGCACCGAGCTTGCGCCGTTCTATGACCAGGCCGAACGGATGCTCGGCGTGACACCCAACCCGACCATGACACCCGCGGACATGGCGATGAAGAGAGTCGCGGACCGGATGGGGCGTGGCGACACGTATCAACCAACCCGGGTCGGCGTCTTTTTCGGCGACGCACCCGGGAAGGAGGCCCCGGACCCGTATTTCGGCGGTGCCGGGCCCCGGCGCAGCACCTGCACCGAGTGCGGAGCGTGCATGACCGGCTGCCGCAAGGGCGCCAAGAACATGCTCACGGAGAACTACCTCTACCTCGCCGAGCGGGCCGGCGCGCGGATCTTCCCGATGACGATGGTGACCGCCGTGCGGCCGCGGCCGGGTGGTGGCTACACAGTGGAGGCGAAGCGCACCGGGAGCCCGGGCCGCCGGCTGCGCACCCTGACAGCCGAGCAGGTCGTGTTCGCGGCGGGCACATACAGCACCCAGAAGCTGCTGCACCGGATGAAGGCGACCGGGGCCCTGCCGCGGTTGTCCGCGCGGCTCGGCGTGCTAACCCGCACCAACTCCGAGGCGATCCTCGGCGCGGAGCGCGCGCGGTTCCCCGGCGAGGACTACAGCCGCGGGGTGGCGATCACGTCGTCGTTCTTCCCGGACGAGGAGACCCACATCGAGCCGACCCGCTATGGTCCCGGCTGCAACGCCATGGGCGCGCTGCGCACGCTGCTGATCGACGGCGGCGAGGGGACGCCGCGATGGGCGAAGTTCCTTGGCCGGGTAGCGACTCACCCATCGGAACTCGCCAAGGTGGCCAACCTGCGGCACTGGTCGGAGCGGGCGGTCATCGCGCTGGTCATGCAGAGCCGGGACAACTCGATCACCGTGCGGTCCAGGCGCGGACCGTTCCACTGGGGCATGCGTTCTGAGCTCGGGCATGGTGAGCCGAACCCGGTCTGGATCCCGGACGCGCACCGCGCCACGCGCCTGCTGGCCGAGGAAATCGGCGGGACCGCGTTCGGCATCTGGACGGACCTGTTCAACATCCCGATGACCGCGCATTTCATCGGCGGCTGCGCGATCGGCGACTCGCCCGGTACCGGGGTGATCGACCCCTACCACCGGGTCTACGGGTACGAGGGACTGCACATCGTCGACGGTTCGGCCGTGTCGGCCAACCTTGGCGTGAACCCCGCGCTCACGATCACCACTCAGGCCGAGCGGGCCATGGCGATGTGGCCGAACCGCGGTGAAGCCGACTCACGGCCCGCCGCGGGCGCGCAATACGAGCGGGTGGCGCCGATCCCCCCCCGCAGCCCCGCCGTTCCCGCCAGCGCGCCCGCCGCTCTGCGCCTGCCCGTACTACAAGTCACGCAAAAGCCGCGGAGGAACCTCTCCTAACTGCCATCTTCGTATTTCGGCCATGGCGCCGGTTGCCCCTTGGAAGTTATCCGGTTCTCGCGCGCCGCCGCGCCGGTCACCTGTAGCTTGCGCGCGGCAATCGGCCTGAACGCCGGCCATGAACAGGTCGGTCCCCGGCCGCGCAGGCCACTGCACCGCACCAGGTGACAGCGATCCTGGCGCTGCGCGAGGCGGCCAGCGAGTGATTTTCCCCGGCGGGGAACCAATACGGCAACCCCGCACGTCTAAGTAGCGCCTCTTCCCTGGGGGCCATGGTGAATAGCTCGCCCGCACGACCCCGCGGTGGCGCATGTCGCGGGGCCGTGCGGGCAGCGCCACCCCGGTCACCAGTCCGGGTGGCGAGCGCGGCATCAGCCGGACCCGCTGGTTCGTTCCTGCCCGCGCGCGACATGCCAGCCGTGGCAGGCGGGCATGGATTATCGCGCGAGCTCAGGTACAGAAAGCCAGGCGCCGCACAGCTCGCCGTCGGCGACGATCACGGCCGGCCCGGTAAGCCAGCTGGCGGCACCGTTCAGCGTCACCGTGAGCTCCCCGCCGGGGACATCAACCCGCCACTCGCCGCCGCCCGCGCCCGCCGCGGCTGCCGCGGCCACCGCGGCGGCGACGGCACCTGTCCCGCAGGACCGTGTCTCCCCCGACCCACGTTCGCGCACCCGCATCCGAACGGCTGCGCCGCCTGTCACCTGGACTATCTCGACATTTCCGCCCTCGGGGAACTGATCGTGTTCGAGTTCCGGCGGGCTGGAAAGGTCGAATTCGTCCAGCGGTGTGTCCACTATGCAGGCCAGATGCGGATTGCCGACCGAAATCCGCAGGCCATGGCAGACACGGCCGCCCAGGGTCGCGCGGCCCGGGCCAAGGACGCGGGCGGCGCCCATGTCCGCGCTGATGCCCCCGTCCTGCCGCACACGCACCAGGCGTGGCCCGCCCCTGGTGGCAATCGTGAACTCATCGCCCGCGGCGAGGCCCGTTTCGAGCAGGTACCGCGCGAACACGCGGATGCCGTTGCCGCACATCTCGGCGACACCGCCGTCCGCGTTCCTGTAGTCCATGAACCAGACGGCGTCGGCCGGCGGGCCCGCGGCAGGTGATGCCGCGCAGGCCGGCCCCGCCGCCGGGGCCGCGAGAGCCGCTGAGGCTGCGTAAAAGGCAGCGTGACTGGCCGGGTGACTGGCCGGGTGACTGGCTGGGTGACTGGCTGGGTGACTGGCTGGGTGACCCGGCAAAGCTTGCGGATCGGCGTGCGGCGCCATGGCGGCGGTCCGCACCACCCGAAGCACCCCGTCGCCGCCCAGCCCGGCCCTGCGGTCACACAGCCGGGCCACGAGACGCGGTGAAAGATCGAGTATCCCGTCCGGGTCGGGCAGGATCACGAAGTCGTTCTCGGTGCCGTGCCCCTTCGCGAACCGCATGCTCCGATCCTAGAGGCTGCGGATAGGACCGGCTGATCGTGATCGTCGGCCGTCGCTGCTCATGATCCCTCAGCGTGTGAACCTGCCTGCTCTATTCGCGGGCGGGTTAACACAGTTACCGGATCATTGAGCTGGTCGCGCTCAGCACCCCCGGGACCGCTGGCAGCTCATGCCGCCGCATGATTTAAATGCGACCATGGAACACGCCGGCACGGTGGCCGGTGACGGCCGCCGTGCGCGCTCGGGTGCTACCCGCTCGGCCGCAGCGCCAGCGCCGCGGCCAGCAGGTCCGGTTCACCCGCGGCGAGCCAGCTGACGCGGGGGTCGCGCCGGAACCACGCCTCCTGGCGGCGGGCGAAGCGCCGCGTCGCCCGCACCGTCTCGTCCCGCGCCCGCTCCTGCGGCCAATCATCGGCCAGGAACCGGAGCACCTGGGCATAGCCAAGGGCACGGCTCGCCGTGCGGCCCGCACGAAGCCCGGCGGCCTCAAGCTGGCGCACCTCGGCCACGAAGCCCGCCCGCCACATCCCCGCCACCCGCTCCTCAATGCGCTCGTCAAGCCGCTCCCGTGGCATGTGCAAGCCAATCTGCACCGCTCGGTAGACCGACTCGTAGCTTGGCAGCGTCGCGCTGAACGGACGCCCGGACAGCTCGATCACCTCGAGCGCCCGGACGATCCGGCGCCCGTTACCCGGCAGGATCGCGGATGCCGCAGCCGGGTCGAGGCGGCTTAGCCGGGCGTGCAAGCGGGCCGGGCCCCGGTCGGCAAGCTCGGCCTCGAGCCGCTCACGAACCAGCGGGTCAGTCCCCGGGAAATTGAGGTTGTCAAGGACGGCACGGACGTAGAGCCCTGAACCGCCGACGATAATGGGCACCCGGCCGCGTGCCAGGATTCCGTCGATGGCCTCGCGTGCGATGCGCTGATAATCAGCCACGCTAGCGGTCTGCCGGACGTCCCAGACGTCAAGCAAGTGATGCGGTACCGCACCGCGCTCGGCCGGCTCCAGCTTCGCGGTGCCGATATCCATGCCGCGGTAAAGCTGCATGGAGTCGGCATTCACCACTTCGCCGCCGACCTCGCGGGCCAGATCCACCGACAGCCGGGACTTTCCGGCCGCGGTCGGCCCGACGACCGCGATGACGCCTCCGGACATGGATTCAGTCTCTCACCCATGGGTAGGGTGATACGTGTGTGCACAGGTAGACTCAGCGCGTTATATCGGCCGGGAAAAATCGCCGTCATCGTCGGGGGATGATCTATGGGATTCGCTGAGAAGTTGCGCGGCATGCTGGGGAGCGGGTCCGGTAGGCACCAAAGGCCAGCGCGACCCGCCGAAGCCGAGCAGCCCGCCGACGCCCAGCCCGCCGAAGCCGAGCAGCCCGCCGACGCCCAGCCCGCCGAAGCCGAGCAGCCCGCCGACGCCCAGCCCGCCGAAGCCGAGCAGCCCGCCGACGCCCAGCCCGCCGACGCCCAGCCCGCCGACGCCCAGCCCGCCGACGCCCAGCCCGCCGACGCCCAGCCCGTTGAAGCCGGGCAGGCTGGCGATGCCCAGCCCGCCGATACCCGGCCCAGCGATGTGCAGCCCAGCCAGGAGGTCCGCACCGATCAAGCGGCCTGGCACGCGGAGGAGCCCGCTGCAGGCCATGAGAAGCACGCGGCGAACCCCGGCGACCAGCCGGGAAGTGCCGCTGACCAGGTCCGCGGCGCGGGCGACCATGATCAAGACCCAGCTGGACCAAGCACACAGGACTGACGCCAGCGCGCACCCGGCGGTCCGCACGCGCCCGGAACACGAGCGCCGCGCTCAAGGACACGAGATCGCGTTCCACGACGCCACGAGGTAGCTGACGCCATACGGCGCAGCGGCGCACAGCAAGTGACCGCGGTACCTGCCGTCGCGGGCCGCGCCCGCGAGCACCTGCCAGGCAGCCCGCCCGGCGGTCAGCAGCTCCGCCGAGAGCTCGGGGTCCAGCCGCGCCAGTCGCGCGACGTCCGCGTCGGCGAGCGCGCCCGCGAGTTCAGCGTCGTACTGCTCCGCGCGGGCATCAATGTACCCGAACGCCTGCGGGGATAGGCAGGCCGACCCATCACCCATTGCTAGCAGCGCGACACGGGCGGCCCGGCCCGCGATCTCAGCCCCGAGACGCAAGCAGGCGGCCGTCGGCGCCCCGGATGGCGTGGCGCACAGCCGCACGCGTGAGACGAGCCCGACAGCGCCGGCGCCGGGCCGCGCCCGGGTTGCTGCGGGCCGCTCATGGGCGCGCGCGCCCGAAATGGCGGCCTGCTCGCCACGGTCCGCGCCCAGCAGACCCGCACGCTCAAGCAGCCAGCGCCCGATCGTCAGTGACAGCGGCAGCACGGGCGTGCCATCGCCCGTTTGCCATCCGACGCCGTAGGCGGTTAGGCTCCCCGCGGCGCTCCCGTCAAACTCCGCGGCCTCGGCCGCTCCGCCGACCGCGACGACCAGGTCGGGCCGTGCCTCCGCCAGAACGCTCACGGCCGCGTCACACGCTGTGCGCACGTCGTCGAGTTCCGCCGCGGCGCCGCCGGCGACTGCTGGCACGAGCAGCGGCGGATGCGGGCACACGGCTGCGGCGATAAGCACCGCAGCAGATCCAAATCGTGCTGCCAGTGGATTTCCCGCCGTGTATGCGGCGACGCGAAGACGATCACTGAACCGCTGGCGGTCCGACCGACGGCATGCCAAGCAGCAGGGCGGGAGTGCGCCGAGCCTCGGCTGACTGCCCACCGGGCGCGCCGCAGCCGACCGGCTCGTCGCAGGCCGCGCGGCCGTTGTGCTGAACTGCCCGGCCGGCCACCGGACCCGGCATTCGCGCACCCGCTGGCATCCCGGACGGCCCGGGGCACTGTCCAGCCTGCCGTGCTTCCCACACGTCGGCCGCGCGCGTCCGGCGCACGGCCAGCGGCGGCAAGTCGGCGATCAGATGGTGCGGCGCGGCATGCGTGACGGTGACCGTCACCACGTCGCCGGGACGCGGCGTCCCGTCACCCGGCGCGAAATGCACCAGCCTGCCGTCCGGCGCCCGCCCCGACAGCCGGTGTGTCGCTCCGTCCTTGCGCCCCTCCCCCTCAGCGACGAGAACCTCGAGTTCACGGCCGAGCAGCACGCGGTTCCCTGCCCACGTGATCTCCTCGACGAGCGCCGCCAGCCGCTCGTACCTTTCCGCAACGACATCGGCGGGCACCTGGCGAGGCATGTTGGCAGCCGCCGTCCCCGGGCGCTTGGAGTATTGGAAGGTGAAGGCGCCCGCGAACCGCGCCCGGCGGACGACGTCGAGCGTGTCCTGGAAATCGCGTTCAGTCTCGCCAGGGAAACCCACGATTATGTCGGTGGTGATGGCCGCGTCGGGGATCTCCGCGCGGACGTGATCGATGATCCGCAGGTACCTGTCGCGGCGGTAGGCGCGGCGCATCGCGCGCAGCACGGCGTCCGAGCCGGACTGGAGCGGCATGTGCAGCTGCGGCATCACATTCGGGGTCTGCGCCATGGCCGCGATCACATCGGCGGTGAAGTCGCGCGGATGGGGCGAGGTGAACCGCACCCGCTCCAGCCCCTCGATCTCGCCGCAGGCGCGAAGCAGTTTCCCGAACGCCCGGCGGTCGCCGAACGCCGCCCCGTAGGAGTTGACGTTCTGGCCGAGTAGCGTCACCTCGAGCACGCCCTCGCTGACCAGGGCACGAATCTCGGCGAGGATGTCGCCGGGGCGCCGGTCCTGCTCGCGGCCGCGAAGGCTGGGCACGATGCAGAACGTGCACGTGTTGTTGCACCCGACTGAGATGGCGACCCAGGCGGAATAGGCGGATTCCCGGCGCGCGGGCAGCCCCGAGGGGAACCGCTGCAGCGCCTCCTCGATCTCCACCTGCGCCTCATCCAGCACGCGGGCACGTTCGAGCAGCGCAGGCAGCGAGCCGATGTTGTGCGTCCCGAAGACGACATCCACCCAGGGGGCACGGCGGACGATCTCGCCCCTGTCCTTCTGCGCCAGGCAGCCGCCGACCGCGATCTGCATACCGGGGCGGCGGGCCTTGGCCGGGCGAAGGTGACCAAGGTTCCCGTAGAGCCGGTTGTCCGCGTTCTCCCTCACCGCACAGGTGTTGAACACCACCACGTCGGCGGTGACATCAGGCGCGGCGCGACGGTAGCCGGCTTCCTCGAGGAGGCCGGCCAGGCGCTCGGAATCGTGCACGTTCATCTGGCACCCGTAGGTGCGGATCTGATAAGTGCGGCCGGTAGCGGGATCGATGACGCTCATCTCGGGATAGAGGGTACGCGGCCAGGCGCGCCGATGGGACTTGCGGGTCCCGTGCGCGCCGGCCGTCGCAGGCCCGGCCGCACAGTCACGGGCCAAGCCGCACAGTCACGGGCCAAGCCGCACAGTCACGGGCCAAGCCGCACAGTCGGGTGGACCAAGCTGCCGGGTCTGTGCCCCGACGTCCCTCCGCATAGGGCACGATGCCGTTATGACCGAATGCCTGACGGCGCCTTACGGCGCCTGGCCCTCCCCCGTCGCCGCGGCAGATGTCGCCCATGCGAGAATCCGCCTGTCCTTCCCTACCGTCATGGCGGATCAGGTGTGGTGGCAGGAGGTCCGGCCGGAGCAAGGCGGCCGGACCACGGTCGTTCACCGCGCAGCGGACGGGCATCGGTCCGAGCTGGTCGCGGCGCCGTGGAACGCCCGCACCCGCGTGCACGAGTACGGGGGCCGCTCCTACCTGCCGGTGCCCGGGGAAGCCGCGGGCTTCGACATCGTGTTCGCGAACTATGCGGACCAGCGGCTCTACCTTGGCGCAGGTGCCGCGGCCGCCAAACGGAAGGACTCCGCGCCGGGGCCCGCAGGCGGGCTTGTGCCGCGGGTCCTGACGCCCGCGCCGATCGAACCTGGCGCGCTGCGCTACGCCGACTTCGTCCTTTCGCCCGACCGCAGCGAGGTCTGGTGTGTGCGCGAGCAGCATGAGCAGGAACAGGTCAGCCGCGCGATCGTAGCTGTGCCGCTGGACGGCTCGGCCGCCGACGACCCCGCGGCGGTGCGGGAACTCGTCAGCGGAGCCGACTTCTACGCGTTCCCGACCCCATCGCCCGACGGCTCGCACCTCGCCTGGATTTGCTGGAACCACCCGCGCATGCCATGGGACGGCAGCGAACTGCGGGTAGCGGTCATCACGGGCGGAGTTCCCGGCAGGGGAACCCTGATCAAGGGCGGACCGGCGGAGTCCGTGCTCGCGCCCTGCTGGCGCGACGAGGCCAGCCTGTACGTGGTCTCCGACTGGTCGGGGTGGTGGAACATCTACCAGGTCGGGCTGCACGGCGAGCCGCCAGAGGCGCTCTACCCGGCCGAGGAGGAGTTCGCCGGGGCGCTCTGGCAGCTCGGCGAGCGGCCGTTCGCGGTACTTGGTGACGGCAGGCTCGCTGTCGTGCACGGTCAGGGGGATCTGCGGCTCGGTGTGCTCGACCCTGAGCGGGGCGAGCTGACCGACCTCGACATTCCCTACACCGCCTTCGGGACCTCGCTTTCCGCGGACGGGGCGGTCGCCGTGGCGGTTGCGGGCGGCCCTGCGACACCGCAGGGCATTGTCCGGGTCGACGCCATCACCGGCCGCACCGAGGCACTGCGCCGCGAGCTCGACGAGGTTCCGGACGCGGCCTACCTGCCGGTCCCCGAGGCGGTCGAGATCGAGGGACCGTTCGGCCGCGCGGTGCACGCGCTCGTCTATCCGCCGTCGAACCCGGCGGCCACCGCGCCAGATGGCGAGCTGCCGCCGTATGTGGTGTGGGCGCACGGCGGGCCCACAAGCCGCGTGACGAGCATTCTTGACATGGAGAAGGCGTACTTCACGAGCCGGGGCATCGGGATCATCGACGTCAACTACGGTGGCTCAACCGGGCATGGCCGGGGCTACCGTGAGCGGCTGCGCCGCCAGTGGGGGATCGTGGACGTCGAAGACGCGATAGCGGCGGCGCGTGGGCTCGCCGCTCGCGGCGTCGCGGACCCGCAGCGGCTGGCGATCAGAGGTGGATCGGCAGGTGGCTGGACCGCGCTCTGCGCGGTGACGACCGGCTCCGCCGCGCATGGCAAGATCTTCAGCGCCGCCACGTCCTACTGCGGGCCTGTCAATCTGGAGGAGTTCGCGCAGCAGACCCACGACTTCGAATCCCGCTACCTGGACGGCCTCGTCGGCCCGCTGCCCGGATTTGCGGCCACTTACCGTGAACGCTCACCAGCTGGCCACGTGACTGAGGCCACCAGCCCGGTTCTGGTGCTGCAGGGACTGGATGACCCGATCGTGCCGCCGGAGCAGTCCGAGGCCATCGTGCGTGAGCTGGCAGAGCACGGCATCGACCATGCCTACCTGGCATTCGAGGGAGAGTCGCACGGCTTCCGCAGAGCTGAAAGCGTGATCGCCGCGCTGAACGCGGAGCTGTCGTTCTACGGCCAGATTCTGGGCTTCACCCCGCCCGGTATCCCGGTACTCAAGCTGGAAGGCTAGCGGGCGAACTCGGTGGCGCGCGACTCGCGCACGACGATGATACGGATCTGCCCCGGGTAGGTCAGCTCCTCCTCGATCTCCTTTGCCACGTCCCGCGCAATTACCTGGGCCTGGATGTCGTCCACGCGGTCGGGCTTGACCATCACCCGGATCTCGCGGCCAGCCTGCATCGCGAAGACCTTCTCCACGCCCTCGTGGGCGGCAGCGATCTGCTCCAGCCGCTCGAGCCGCTTGACGTACGCTTCGAGCGACTCACGGCGGGCACCCGGCCTTCCGCCGCTGATCGCGTCGGCTGCCTGGGTGAGTACCGCCTCGACCGTGCGTACCTCGACCTCGTTGTGGTGTGCCTCGATGGCGTGCACCACGTCCTCGGGCTCACCGTACCTGCGAGCGATCTCCGCTCCGACCAGGGCGTGGCTGCCCTCGACCTCGTGCGTGAGGGCCTTGCCGATGTCGTGCAGCACGGTGCAGCGCTTGAGCAACAGAGCGCTCAGGCGCAGTTCGCTTGCCATGATGCCGGCGATGTGCGCCGACTCGATCAAATGCTTCAGCACGTTCTGCCCGTAGGACGTGCGGTACTGCAGCCGCCCGAGCAGCGTTACCAGCTCGGCGTGCATGTCCGTGATCCCAAGCTCGATGAGCGCGTTCTCGCCCGCCCGGACGCACAACTGCGCAACCTCGGCCTTGCTGCGCTCGTGTGCCTCCTCGATGCGCTGCGGATGGATACGCCCGTCGAGCACGAGCCGTTCGAGCGTGAGCCTGCCGACCTCGCGGCGGACGGGATCGAAACAGGACAGCAGAACGGCCTCTGGCGTGTCATCAATGATGAGGTTGACGCCGGTCACCGACTCGAACGCGCGAATGTTCCTGCCCTCACGGCCGATGATCCGGCCCTTCATATCGTCGCTCGGCAGATGCAGGACAGACACGACCGACTCTGTGGTCTGCTCGGTGGCGACCCGCTGGATGGCCAGCGTCACGATCCGGCGGGCGCGTTCCTCACCGTCGGCGCGAGCCTGCCTCTCGACGTCCCTGATGGTGCGGGCCGCTTCGCGCTTGGCCTGGTTTTCGATACCAGCCACCAGCTCGGCCTTGGCCTGGTCTGACGTGAGCCCCGCGACGCGCTCAAGCACCTCGCGGCGATGTGCGTCGAGCCGGTCGAGTTCGGCCCGGCGCTGGTCATACTCGCGTTCCATCTTGGTGAGCGCTTCGGAGCGCTCCCCCAGCTTTTTCTCCTCATCGTCGAGCCGCTGCTCGCGGTCGGAGAGCCTGTTCTCGCGTCGTTCCAGATCGGTGCGCAGCTCACGTAGCTCCCCCTTGATCGTCCGCGCCTCGTCCTCGACCTCGTTGCGGGTCTTCTCGGCCTGCTCGACCGACGCCACAGCGCGCTCCACCACCTGGGCCGCGTCCGCTTGCGCGCGGGACAAGATCTGTTCGGCTTCGCTGCTGACCTGGTCGAGGAGCGGCTGCACCGCGTCCCCTGGGTGGTCATCGCGAACTGATGCGGGTACGGCCTGGCGGCGCAACATGACGAAAATTGCGAACAAGCTGGCAAGCAGCCCGAGCCCGAGCCCGATGAACGCCAATAGTGCGCTGCTGCCCACGGCGTACCCCTTTCTGCTCGCAAGGCGGCCATGATGCCGTACCACGGCCGTGCCCTGGCGCGAGGGGTTACGAGCGCGTGCCGCCGCCGCCGGTAACGTCACCCGCACAGACGTCGCTGCCGGTGCCATCACCTGCGCCTAACACAACAACGCGGCGGGCCACGGCACGGCCCGCGTTGGCGCACGGGACCACGGCGCCGCCAACCACACCGGCCCGCATCGAGATGTTCATGCGCACCGCCGTTGCCATCGTCCGGACCCGCCGCCCGGGTCCGGTGTCACCACCGCTGGGCAGCACCCCCTGAACGAACCCGGGCACCGGGTGGCCGCCCTGGGCGGATCCCGGCACCCGGCAACCACCCTGAGCGGATCCCGGCACCCGGCAGCCACCCTGAGCGGATCCCGGCACCCGGCAGCCACCCTGAGCGGATCCCGGCACCCGGCAGCCACCCTGAGCGGATCCCGGCACCCGGCAACCACCCTGGGCACAAACACGCCGCCCAGCATGGGCGCGGCGGCCCATGCCATGACAGCCGACCTGGCCACCGCCTGTGAGGCCAGGTATTACGCCAGGGCTCCTGGCGTGCCGGTTCCGGACCGGCAAGTGGCGGGCGCCGCAGGTCCTGCGGCCCGATTGTCGTCTGTGCATCGTCATGGTCTGTCTATGTCAATCCGCACGCTGCGGAGTAACACCTCGCTGCCGTGAGGTTAAGCTGCGATAACGCCGGGGGCAAGCAAACCTCGCTGCCGAGCCGTCGGCCGAGCGCCCTCCCGAGCGTACTCACGAGCCTGTGACCAGGCCAGATACCCGATTTAGAAGTCGATTCAAGGAAATGCCGCACCGTAAGGGATACCGCGTGCGGGTTTGCGAACCTGTTTCCAGCCGGCAGGCTGGCTGCCCATCCTCGCGCAGGTCAGACGGGGCAGGCCGGGGAACGGGGCCATGCGGCCTTGACGCCGACGCTGCGGGCCTGCCAGCCGAACCGTGGGGCAGAAGTGTGGGTTCGTCGAGCAGCACGGCACGAGGGCTCTTAGCGGCTACGCGAGGCCTTGCCGGTCTGCTGGCCCTTCGTCACTCAGCCGACATGGCGGTGCGGTCCGGATAACCCAGCGCACTTCCCCGCAGCTCCGGAGGGTCTGCCAACCCGGGTCGTGGCGCGCGGGAGACCACGGGGTGTACGGCTGTGCCCGCGCTCGCGCTTTCTCGCCGGCTTCCCCTGTGCCCTGGGCTCGATCCTTGTCGTCGTGCGCAAGCTCCGCGCGCTGTCAAGGTCAGTGCTGGGCCGTGGAAGATCGTCACGTTCAGCATGATCAGATCGCCCGGGCAACGCACGAAACCCACAGGCAGTCGCCGAGGAAGATGTCGAGTCCGAGCGCATCTTGAGTTCGCCGCTGACCGGGTGAGAGGAGTTATCCGCAGGCGATAGGAGCCGGTTCCCGATTGGCGCCGGGTTCTTTGCTGTCCGAAATGGGGACCCCATGATGAAGGTGGCCATGATGTCCGCACGGGTCGCATCAGTGTAGCTGGTGCGGTAGCCGGCTCAGGGCGGGCAAGCCAGCGGCTTGCCTTTATCGGTCAACCTGGCTGAATCCGCGCCGATGTTTTCGGCGAACTTGCGAGCTTCCGGCGGCATGGCCCTTGGATGGATGGCCCGATTACCTCGACTGCCACCTCTCCTAATCCTCCACTGACATTATTTGAAAGGCCGGGTGCGAGATCGGTGCCGGCTGACGTGACTGTCCGCATGCAGGCGCGGTCCCGCCACCCAAACACCAGTGAGCCAGCCGCCGCGAGCGGGGCCACCGATCCTGCGAGCGGTACTTCTGACGCCGGCACTGGCAGATGAGGGGGCTCAAATGACGATCTGCCGCTGCGGTCACCTGAAGCATGCGCACGACCACTACCGGCGCGGTAACGACTGCGCCCTGTGCCACTGCCCCCGCTACCGGTGGCGCTGGCTGGCCCGGAAGAAGCGCTGGCAGTACCGGTGAAGACCTGGCCGATCTCTTCTCCGGGTCGGCCAAGAGCTGCAGCGGAGGACTACGGCCCCCCGCGCGCCCACGAGGCCCCGGGAACAGTGCCAGAGCAGGGAGGAGCTCACCTAGCGGGCCGGGTCGTGGGCGCCTCGGTCAGCTCCCGGCAAGATACTGATCACTCGGTTTGATGATCACACCTTGCCCGATCATCTGATTCCTCTGGGTGGGTGTCATCTCGGCCCAACTGATGAACTCGATCCGGCCGTCAGTCGTCAGCAGCCCGAGCTTCTCACCGGACACCAGCCGCTGCTGGTCATCCCTGCTCAGGCCGAGGATCTTGTGTGTGGGAACGCCCCGGTATAGCAGCGACTCGTCCAGCTCACCTTTGGCGACCGCCAGCGCTGCGGCGATCTCAGTATGGCTCAGGTAGTTCCGGAGCGCCCGGAGGATCTCGTCGTGCTCGGCTCCGGTAGCGTCGAGGAGCAGCAGGCCGACGCGGCGCACCATCGCGCCCGGGCCCTCGTAGTCCGTCATGGCCGCTCCTCCGCTTCCTTCCCGTCACCGTGTGACCGACTTTACACCGACCGGCAGTATTCGGGTGACACAAGAGCTATTGCCCGTACTTTGCCAGGTGCTATTTAATTGGACTTTTTTCACAGCATGCCCGCTATTCAGTCGGCCGCTATCTACCGGGCCTTACAGGTGGTGAGGCTCACAAGTGTCCTGTCTCTGTCCTGCCTCGCCTCAAGCGTCTGCATGACCTCGGCCGCCAGCAGCAGGAAGGTCCGGCTCTGCTCGCTATCGGCCGCGGGCCAGTCCCCTTCTTCCGCTCCGCACCGGGCCGAGGCAGTGGCTTGGCAACGGCTCCATGACCGTCATGACCGTTTGTGCTTCCTATTGTTGCCGTCCAGGTCTCCTACACTGGTAGACACCCATGAACATCGGTGCACCTCAAGCGACAGTCTTTTTTCCGCACCTTCCCAGGTCACGACGTCTTCAGCCCCTACAGCTCAGGCGGTCAGGAACGTACGCCTATTGGCAGTCGATGCGGCTCATTGCCCCTGGACGCCTCCGCAAGCCTGGTTTTACCGGCGCGGCGCGCAGCGGTTCGCAGCGCAACCTCCACCTTGTACGCATCGACCGGCGGACGGTGGACCCGTCGTAACGTTTGGCCGCAACCGCCCGTGCCATCCGGGAGCGCGATCCTCACCCCCGACGCCGCAGTTGACCGGATCGTGCATGTTCCCTCCCGGCCGCCGCCGACCTCAAGGCCCGGCGCCCGGGTCCATGTCACCAGCCGCCAGCGCCGTCCGGCCACGTGTCGGCGGCCTCGAAGTCCGCCTCCTCCGATTCGTCCAGCCCGGCGTTGGCCGCGTCGATTCCTTCCTCCCCAAGCGCCTCACGCACGACGCGGAACACCAGCGCTGCCGGGTAACCCTTCCGGGCCAACATCCCCGCGAGGCGGCGGGTTCGAGCCCGCGGCGGCTGGCCACGCGTAGCCGCGAGTTTGGAGTCGACCAGCCGCCGGGCAGTCACGGCCTCCTGCTGCGGATCAAGCCCGCCGATGGCATGACGGACATCGTCGTCGCCGACGCCACGCTGGCGCAGTTCGGTCGCGAGCAAGCGGCGTGAGAGTCCGCGGCTGTAGTGACGCGACTCCACCCAGGCGCTCGCGAACGCCGCGTCGTCAATGAGCCCGTTCCCGGCAAACCGGCCGAGGACTCCGTCAGCCAGGCTGTCCGGCAAACCCCGGCGGCGGAGGGCGGTCGCAAGCTGCGCCCTCGTCCGCGGAGCGGTGGTCAGCAGTCGCAGGCAGAGTTCTCTCGCGGTTGCCTCGGGATCTCGCGTCCTTGCCTCCGGCTGTCCATCCGTCTGGTTCGTCGCGCGCCGCGCCCTCTGGTCAGGCGCGCGCTCGGTCATGTCACCGGTCGCACCCGCCGTTGTCCGGCCCGGTCCGCGCCCCGCCGTGCGACCGGTGCGAGGCGGCGCCATCCCTCGGGTCCGAGGCCCCGGCGCGTCGTCTCCCGCATGCGCTGGCGTCTTCGTGGGCCCAGGCCCCGGCGATGCGGTTGTGTCCCCTGTCTTCTGCCCGGTACCACGCTCAGCCTTTTCTTCGAGCGCGGGACCGGCCGGGTTCCCGCGTGGCCCCCGGCGCCGATGTGTGGCCACCTGCTCGCCTCTCGTCCTCGGTGCAAAATCACCGGCTACTCGACTCCTG
This sequence comes from uncultured Actinomycetota bacterium, assembly GCA_963820395.1. Taxonomy (GTDB): domain Bacteria; phylum Actinomycetota; class Actinomycetes; order Streptosporangiales; family Streptosporangiaceae; genus DATFVJ01. Next base: position 127,080 of record CAWGAE010000023.1, read on the forward strand.
GTCTCGGCACCGGGCCGGGCCGCCCTGGACCAGCCGTCCGGCCGCGTACAGCAGGCCCTCCGGGCGCCGTTGGCGGACCGCCCGCCGACGGCCTAACCGGACCGCCAGCACCGGCGCCCTCCGTGGCAGCGTCAAGCTGGGGCCCCACACCGAGCTTCTCTTTAATCTTCTTCTCGATCTCGTCGGATAGGTCGGGGTTACTCCGCAGGAAGTTCCGCGCGTTCTCCTTGCCCTGCCCGAGTTGGTCGCCCTCGTAGGTGTACCAGGCACCGGACTTGCGTACGATGCCCTGCTCCACGCCCAGGTCGATCAGGCCACCTTCCCTGCTGATCCCGAAGCCATACAAGATATCCATCTCGGCCTGCTTGAATGGCGAGGCCATCTTGTTCTTCACGACTTTTATCCGCGTACGGTTGCCGACTGGCTCGGTACCATCCTTGAGTGTCTCGATGCGCCGTACATCAAGCCGGACCGACGAATAGAACTTGAGCGCCCGCCCGCCCGGCGTAGTCTCGGGGCTATTGTGTACCATCACGCCATCGACCAGGTAACTGTGCGATCCCTCAACCTCGATGTCAAAACGGTTCATCGAGCGAGTCTTCGGCTTGACGTGGATGTCGAGAATCCGTGCGGGCACCAGTTCCTGCTCGGGCACAACGAATTGTGGCTGAACATCGAACTGGCCCTGGAACCGCGGCAGGAGCTTGTGCTCCATTGATGGATGAACGTGAGGAGCCACGAGCTTCTGGAACTTCTCGGTAGCCGCCGTAGTGAACCGCAGGAAGCTCTTCCTCGTGCCCCGCCCGGTAAGCTTCACATCGAGGTCATAAGTGTCCCGCAGGAACCGCACGAGCCGTTCCCGCGACCCGCCGCTCATCGCCTCCACACAGATATCGATCCGGCCTGTCCCCCCGCGAGTACGCTCCTGTACACCCTTTGAGTGAACAGTGAAGCAACCGTCATCCATGTACCAGATCGCGAGCGCGAACGGCGTGAGCGCCTTGAGATACTCCCAGGTCAGATGCTTTTTTCCATCGCCGAAGTAGACGGCCTCGCGCAACTCCCCTAGCTCCGCCAGAGGCGTGAAGTCCGCGAAGGCAGCACCTTTGGGATTGGTCGTCCGAGAATGTGGGATATTCGCGAGCAGCGATACCTTCCAGTTCAAGTAAGTGACCTGATTCGCGCCGCGTCCCATGCGGAAGCGCACTCCGGGCCGATCTCGGACATTGGGCGACAGGCACCCGTCCCCCATGATCGACCCGAGCACCATTTGCCGCTGAAGCTCGCTCAATCGGCGCGGTTCTGCGATCATTACTCGATTCCCGGGCACCAGTTCACCCGCCTGTCGCCACCCACCGGGAGTACCGACAAGATGATTCCTCGTAGCCGCGAATTGTGCCCGTCCGTTTCCGCCCGACTTAGCGACGGTGAACTGGAGGAATCGCTCAGCAGGGCCGTTATTGAACCGGCTAACGATTTTCCGCGGAACGACGCGGCCAGTTTTTTGATCGTAGGAGAGGACCTCGACGTTCATCCGCTGGTTGACAATCTTTCCGATCTTCTCCTGAGTGCCGTCAGCTAGCGTGACCCGCGTGGTTGCGGACATGCAGCCGAACATCACACCGACCTTTTCTCGCAGCTGGTTAATGAACACTGCCGTGGTCTTCGTCTGGCTTATCGCACCGGTGAGCTTGCGCAGAGCCTGGGACATGAGCCGGGCCTGCAGGCCGACGTGGCTGTCCCCCATCTCGCCCTCTATCTCGGCTCTCGGTACCAAAGCGGCGACGGAGTCGATGACGACGATGTCGAGGGCACCTGAACGGATCAGCATGTCGGCGATTTCCAGCGCCTGCTCGCCTGTATCCGGTTGTGAAACGAGCAGTGCGTCGGTGTCGACGCCAAGCCTCTTCGCATATTCGGGGTCAAGCGCATGCTCGGCGTCGATGAAAGCGGCGATCCCGCCTACTTTCTGCGCATTAGCGACAGCATGCAACGCGACCGTAGTTTTCCCGCTACTCTCCGGTCCGTATATTTCGACGACACGGCCGCGGGGCAGGCCGCCGATGCCGAGCGCGACGTCAAGCGCGATCGAACCGGTCGGGATCACCTCGACCGGGGCACGGGCGTCGTCGCCAAGGCGCATGACCGAACCCTTGCCGAACTGCCGCTCGATCTGGACCAGCGCGGCCTCGAGAGCCTTGTCCCGGTCACCGGACCGGTCAATCCCCTGCCTGTCGCTAGCTGCCATGAGAACTCCCTGTGGGGGTCACGGGCGCGATGGTGGCGCCTTCGCCGTACCGCCCAGATGATCGTCGTGGTTGGGATCCGTCGTGATGAGATACTGCCTGACATGCCGTTCGGCGGTGCTGTCCAGTTTGGGCTGTCCAGTTTGGGCTATCCTGTGCGCCACCCGGGTCGGCACAGACGCTACGCGCCCCTGCCGACAATTTGCGCCAACCCGGTAAGTGCAGCCTCAGGCCAGCCGGGAAACGGCGCTTTGCCGGTGCTGCCAGTCCGGGCAAGGGTCGGTCCACGTGAGCAGACTATGCGAACAGTTGTTCGACCATAAACGCGACACGCCGGCGCAGGCGCGGAACCAGAGCCGAAATCATCGGGCGAAGCCACGGCACGGAAGGTGCTGCGCAGCAGCTCAGCGCACCAGGGCGTCGAAAAGGTGCTCCAGTTCGGCCTCCGGGTCGCCGGTTAGTCCACTGTGTGCCGAGGTTGCCGGCCTCCACGATGGCAGGCAGTGACCCGCCCTCGCGCAGCGGGGTCACGTACCTCGTCACCGTCACGCGTTCGAGCACGCGTCGCCACCCCTCCTGCTACAAGCACGTGGCTAGCCTTGCCGCCCTGCGCACGCGGTGGTCCTGCCCATCCCGCGGGAAGTCACCGCGGCAGCGACGGAAAGAGAACTCAGCGCAGCCGTTCGGGAACTTGGAACGTTTCACACACCGCGCGCCAGACGATCTTCGCGTCTTCGCCTTCAGCGAGTGCCTGGGTGATGGTCCGCCCGCGAAGATCCGCGAACACGTAGTCCTTGGCCAGGCTTTCCGCGTAGCCCGCACCGAACTGCGCGTTCATCCGTTCCCAGAAGGCCGTCAACCGCACGCCCGCCACGTTACCCCGCCCGGACGCGTGCGGCGCGAGCCACGGCGGTCGGCATACCCCCACCAATTGGTCGGGAGCCTGCCCATGCAGCTTGCCGAAGGTAACCGATTCGGTTTGGGCCGGCGCCTTAGGGGCAAACGGTGCCAACACCAACCATGGAGGCAATCATGAACATTGTGACGGCCATCGTGGTCGCTGTCATCGTCGTGGCAGCGGCAGCGGCGTGGCTCGCGATGGTAGCGCGGCGGCGGCAGCGCTTGGGGCTGAGGCAGCGCTTTGGTCCCGAATATGAGCGGCTCACCGATGAGCACCAGAGCAGGCGCAAGGCCGAGGCCGAACTGGCAGAGCGCGAGCACCGCGTCACCGGGCTGGACCTAAGCCCGCTGAGCCCGGCAGCACGAACCAGGTATGACGCCGAGTGGGCGATGATCCAGGAAGGATTCGTGGACAGGCCGCGGGAAGCGCTCAAGGCTGCGACCGGCCTGATCGCTGCCGCGATGAGGGATCGGGGCTACCCGACAGCGGACTACGAACAGATCCTGGCCGACCTGTCCGTCGAGCACGCACACACGCTCAGCCGGTTCAGTGACGCGCACGCGATCACCATGCGGGCCCTCGCCGATGGCGCGTCAACCGAGGAAATGAGGCAGGCGATGATCGGCTACCGCGCCCTCTTTCATGAGCTCACCGGCGTTGCCGGAGCCGACCGCGGTGCCGGGCTTGCCGGACTACCACCGGGCGCCGAACCACGGGATGTCCCGGTGGCCGGTGGCTATTGGCACAGCGAGCCGCGAACACCGGCCGCCATGGCGGTAGACGACCCTGCCGGGCAAGCCGAGCCGTGGCAGCGCTAGCCGAGAAGGTGAAGAATCGTGGCGGCTCGCTTTCCCGAGACCCTAACTGGTCAGGCCACCTGTGGCCACAACCCGGTTCGGTTGGGTAACGCTCGTTACGGCGTCTTCATCGACCGCCTCTGCGGGGTGTGACCGGGTCGCCGCCCGGGTGTGCCGGCCCGGCTGCCCGCCGGCGGGCCGGGATCGTCAGTCGCGCAAGGCAGGATAATTCCATGCCTCCCGCAGCAACCACCGGCCCGCCAGGGAAGCCGTCCCCGGTCCAGGCCGGTGACCCGCTCGAGCGCTTCTCAGAAATCACTCGTGCCTGGTTCACCGGCGCCTTCGCCGCGCCGACTCGCGCTCTCGCTCGAACGACTGGATGCGCTCAGAATCCCTAACGGCTCCGCTGGCATCGGCACCGCGGACGTGCAGGCCGCCCCCGCCCAAGGCGCTGCTCCGCAATCCCTGCCTGAACAAGGACCGCGCGGGCAAGCATCTTCTCAGCCCGCGCAGCGCATCGGGTTGTCCGCGACGGTGCGCCCACCCGCGGAGGTCGCCGCGTTCCTCGGCGGCGGCCGTCCGGTGGTGATCGCTGCCCCGCCGCATGCGAAGCGGCGCGAGCTCGTGGCGGATCGAGGACATCAGCGCGGACCGCGTCCTTGTCTCGCCCGCTCCCGGGCAGCCGGGCAAGCTTCCGTTCTGGCACGGCGACGCGCCAGGCCGACCGGCCGAGCTTGGCCGCGCCATCGGCGGGTTCTGCCGTGAACTCGCCGGTATGGCACCCAACGCCGCCAGGGCCCGTGCGCAGGCCGCGGGCCTGGACGGATACGCGGCCGCCAACCTCGTGAGCTACCTGGCGGAGCAGCGGCAGGCCACCGGTTGCGTGCCGGACGATCGCACGCTGGTCGTGGAGCGTTTCAGGGACGAACTCGGCGACTGGCGGATGGTCCTGCACAGCCCCTACGGGGCCCGCGTGCACGCTCCATGGGCGCTCGCCATCGCCAGCAGGCTGCGTGAGCGCTACGGCGATATGGACGTGCAGGCGTTGCACGCCGACGACGGGATCGTGCTGCGCATCCCGGACACCGACGAGCCGCCACCGCCCGACATATTGCTTTTCGATCCCGAACAAGTGGAGCAGGCGGTGACGGCTGAGCTTGGCGGATCCGCCCTGCTGGCCTCCCGGTTCCGCGAGTGCGCGGCCCGCGCGCTGCTGCTGCCCCGGCGCCGTCCCGACCGGCGGACCCCGCTCTGGCAGCAACGCCAGCGCGCTGCGCAACTTCTCGCCGTGGCCAGCCAGTACAGCACCTTCCCGATCGTGCTCGAGACCGTAAGGGAGTGCCTGCAGGACGTCTTCGACATGCCCGCCCTGACCGGCCTGATGCGCGACATCGCCGGCCGGAAAGTACGGATCACCGAGGCCGAGACCGTCATGGCGTCGCCGTTCGCGCGCTCGCTACTGCTGGCGTACGTGGGCGCGTTCATGTACGAGGGAGACTCACCGCTCGCCGAGCGGCGGGCGCAGGCGCTCACCCTCGACTCGGTGCTTCTGGCAGAACTGCTCGGCCAGGCCGAACTGCGCGAACTGCTCGACCCGGAAGTGGTCGCCGAGGCCGAGCGGGAGGCACAGCGGCTGGTCCAGGGGCGACAGGCCGGTGGCTTGGAAGGCATCGCCGACCTGCTCCGTGAGACCGGCCCGCTGTCGGCCGATGAGGTGCTGCTGCGGTGCACCGATCCGGGATCCGTGGCCGGGTGGCTCGCGGAACTGGAGGTCACGCGACGGGCCATCCAGGTGCGCACTCGCAGCCCTCGACGGTGGCGGCGCGCTGTTCTTCAGGATGCTCGCGGACCGGGTAGCCAGGATCCTCGCCAGCCACGCCACATCTCAGCACAACCCCTCTCCCCTGTGGCCTCATGAGTCCAACGGGGCCCCAGGCCCCGCTTCATCGCCTGACCGGTCGCCGGAGTCTGGTTCCTCCCCCAACAGCCCCTCGCCCACCAAACGCCTAACCCTCAACTCCTATGACGCCAGCAACCCGGGACCCGCCGACCCGGCTGGGCACACCTCCCCCGCCGGGCACGCGAAGGCCGGTGCGCTAGTCGTCCTCGCCGACGGGAGGCTGGTGCTCTACGTCGAGCGTGGCGGCCGCACCCTGCTGTCGTGGAGTGAGGATCCGGACGTACTCGGTCCGGCCACTTTGGCGCTGGCGCATGCGGTCCGCGAGGGTGCGCTCGGGCGCCTCACCGTGGAGCGAGCCGACGGCGCCGGTGTTTACGAGTCCCCGCTTGCGCACGCGCTGCGGGACGCTGGGTTCCACCCAGCTCCACGGGGCCTTCGCCTTCGAAAGTAACTGCCGACCACTGAACCGCACAGCGGCACGGCCCGCGGAACCACACAACGGCACAACCACTGAACCACACAGCGGCTCGGCAGGTGGTCATTTCGCGGCTCGCCCATTACCGCTGAGCACCTGGCGACCGTACAGGGGATCCCGGTCAAGTTCCTGGGAACATCCTTACCCAATTGCGCCGTGCCAGCCTTGTCCGTAGCCAGCGCGGAGCCTCCGGCGGATTCTGGCTGGCGCGGCCGGCAGGTGACATCGCACTCGCGGACATCATCCGGGCCGTGGACGGGCCGTTGGCCGGAGTGCGTGGCGCACGGCCGGAGAATGTCGGCTACTCCGGCGCGGCAGCGCCGCTGCAGCGCGTGTGGATAGCCCTCCGTGCGAATGAGCGGGCAATCCTGGAGGAGGTCACACTGGAACACATCGCCTCGGGAAAGCTGCCAGCAAGAGTGATCGATCTTGCCGAAGACCCGCAGGCGTGGGTGTGAGGCCGCCCGCCCTACCTCGCGGAGCCACCAACATAAGGGACCGCGCAATAACTACTTCTTACCGTCTGGGCGTGTCGCCTGTTCGGCTGTTATTCACCCGCCGTGTCGAACGCCACCACCTGCGCACCGATGTACCGGAACTGGGCATCACAGTCGGGTGCTGCTTCCCCTCGACCGGCTTGGCGTCGGCTTGGCGTTGCGCTGCGGGCTGTAACCCGCCCCCGGGCAGCCGTACCACCGTCCGCGCCGTCGCCGCATGCCCCTGCGTGGCGCCATCCCGGTCAGACCGGGATCATATCCTTGATCTCGTCGACCCGGTTGGAGTCGTCACCGAAGCGACGGTGCGCGGGCTGGCCGTCGTGCCCGCGGATGATCTCGGGGTGAAGTGGCCTGCTGGCCAGAACCTCGCTCGCGGGTACCGGTCCTTCAAGCATGGCACCTTCAAGGACAGCCTGCTGCGAACCCGACATTGCGGCCGACCCCGGCACAAGCCCGCGGTCGTGATGTGCGGATCGACCTGCGAGCGCCGGCTCTTCCGGGCCGCCGAGAACAGGGGCGTTCTGCAGCTCAGCCAGCGCGAAACCGTCTGATACCTCCCCAATCACCCGGGACAAGGGAACACCCAGGGCAGAACAGATAGCAGCGAGCAGTTCGGACGAGGCCTCCTTCTGGCCCCGCTCCACTTCAGACAGGTATCCGAGCGACACCCGCGCTGCCGCAGAGACCTCACGGAGAGTGCGACCCTGCCGTAGGCGCAGCCGCCGTAGCACGTCACCGAGCAAGTGGCGAAGCAGTACCATCGTCACACCCCTCCCTTGACCCTGGTACTCATCCCTGGCGTACCTACCACCGTACCCGGCCCTGCCGACGAAATGGCAGGCCCCGGGGGGTGGAGTCGTCTATCTAAGTAACGCTGTAATCAGTTGGCCTCTTCCCTGAGCCGGCCGAGGAGCAATCCGAGCGACACCGCGACCGTCGCGGCCCGTACGGCCACCCGGTCCCCACGCAGCGCCATTGTGTGTACCACGGTGTCCCCTTGCGCGGCGACGGCGACATGAACGGTCCCAACCGGCTGCCCATCCTGCGGATCTGGACCTGCCACGCCGGTGGTCGCGACCGAATACGCCGCACCGAGCCTCAGCCGTACCCCCTCCGCCATGGCCGTGGCGACGTCCGGGTGCACCGCACCGTACCGGTCGATCAGCTTGCGGGGGACGCCGAGCAGCACCGCCTTCAGATCGGTCGCGTAGGCAACGATCCCACCGCGCACCACCTGAGACGCGCCCGGGATTTCGGTGAGCGCCGCGCAAATCAGCCCGCCGGTCAGTGATTCGGCGACCGCGAGCGTCTCGCCGCGCGTGAGCAGCAGGTCCAGAATCTGACCGGCTAGGGCTCCAGCATCTGACTTGTCAAGGTCCGGGACTCCGGCATCTGACTTGTCAGGGTCCGGCCTATGTGGCCGTTGCTCAGCCATGGGTTTCCCTCCGGGTACCGCGAGCGCCCGTATGGCCGCGGCGCAGCGCTGCCGCTCGTGCCACGTAGTCGCCACCCGTCACCAGGGTCACCACCAGCGCCGCCGCCATGAGAGTCTCACGGATCAGGCCGAGCGGCCCGGGAAGGATATAAAACCCGATGGCGAGCACCTGGAGCATGGTTTTCAGTTTGCCGCCCCGGCTGGCCGGGATGACGCCGTGGCGGATCACCCAGAATCGCAGCAGGGTAACGCCGACCTCGCGGAAGAGAATCAGGCCCGTCACCCACCATGGCAACTCTCCAAGAACTGAGAGGCTGATCAGGGCAGAACCGATGAGTGCCTTGTCCGCGATCGGGTCAGCGATCTTGCCGAAATCCGTGATCAGGCCGTGCTTGCGGGCGATACGCCCATCCAGCAGGTCGGTCACAGAAGCGATCACGAACACTACGAACGCGACAATACGATCCAGGGCGCCGCCCGTGAGCAGGAAGACGACGAAGACGGGGACAAGCACCAGCCGGAGCACGGTAAGGCCGTTGGCGACATTCACCAGGCGCACGGCCGCTGGGGGGCCAGCGTTACCGGGCACGGGCCCGGATGCCTCACCCGGCACGCCGTCCCCCGCACCGGGCATTTCGCCTCACACTCGCCGCGCCGATGCGTTCCCCCCTGCCGATATCGGCACATCCGGCTGGCGTACCCTCCGCCGCGCCACCGGTGTTCGAGCCGGGCCCCGCCCGGTTCAACGCCGTCCTGCAGGGTAACCCGACACGATCTCGACACCCTCGGCCACCAGATCCACGCCCTCAGCGGCACGGACGGTGGCCCGGACGAGATCCCCGGGACGTACCCGGAGGTCGCCGTGGACCGTCGTGGCACCGTCCACTTCGGGTGCCTGGTGCGCGGCGCGCCCCTCGAACCCGCCACCAGGAAGCGGTCTCTCGATCAGCACCTCCACACCCTCGCCAATCCGTTCCTCGGCGCGCTGCGCCATGAGTTCTTCGGCGAGATCGCTGACTTCCCTGAGCCGTGCGCCGATCTCGTCGTCGTCCACCTTGCCGGGCAGGGACACCGCGGCCGTACCGTCCTCGTCCGAGTAGCCGAAGATCCCGATGGCGTCGAGCCTGGCGGCCTCGAGGAAACTCCTCAGCTCAGCGACGTCGGCCGGAGTCTCGCCGGGAAAACCGACAATGAAATTCGACCGCACACCCGCATCCGGGCACAGCCGGCGGACCTGGCTCAGCAGCCCGCTGAACCGCTCGCGGTCACCAAACCGGCGCATAGCCCGCAGCACCGGGCCGCTGGCATGCTGGAACGACAGATCGAAATACGGCGCGACGCCGCGCGTGGACGCCATCACCTCGGTCAGCCCGGCCCGGACTTCGGCCGGCTGCAGGTAAGTGACGCGAACCCGCGCGATCCCGGGCACGGCGGCGAGCGCCGGCAGCAGTTCCTCGAGTAGCCGCAGATTTCCCAGGTCCTTGCCATAAGAGGTCGAGTTCTCACTGACGAGCACAAGCTCGCGCACGCCCTCCGCGGCGAGCCAGCCTGCCTCGGCGAGAACGTCCTGCGGCTGGCGCGAGACGAACGCACCGCGAAAAGACGGGATCGCGCAGAAGCTGCACCTGCGGTCGCAGCCGGATGCGATCTTCAATGGCGCGGCCAGCCCCGCGGAGAGCCTGCGGCGCAGGATCTGCGGGCCGGATGGGGGAGGTTTAGCAGCTCCCGAACGGCTCGCGCGCGCGGGCACCGGCCTGGAAGATGACTCACCCGGGGTGGAAGAGATAACGGCGTGCCCCGGCTCGGCTCCCGCGGGTGCGAGACCGGCGGATCCGGGTTCGCGATCGGCAGCAGCTGCGGATCCTGATGGGGACGCCGCCGCAGCGGGCGCGCCGTGTCCAGGCACGTGCACGCCGCCAGCCCGGTCCGCGGCGCCGGGCCGCTCGGTCGGCGCCAGCGGAAGTAGCCGGCGCCTGTCCCGCGGATTGTGCGCTTGCCTGCGCTCCCCGGCGAGGACAGCGTCGAGCCGCGCGCCGATGTCCGGGTAGTCATCGAAGCTGATCACTTGAGCCTCGGGAAGCGCCTCGGCAAGCTCGGCGCCGTACCTTTCTGCCAGGCAGCCTGCCGCCACCACCGGACGGCCGGAGTCCGCGGCCGACAGAAGCTCACCGATGGAGTCCTGCTTGGCGGCCTCGATGAAGCCACAGGTGTTCACGAGAATCACGCTTGCTTCCCGGTGAGCACCGCCCGGAGCAACATCAGCGTCGACGTCGTGGGCGTCCACACGGACGTCCGCGCCGATCAGCGTCCAGCCCGAGGCTTCGAGCCGCGCCGCGAGTTCCTCGGAATCGACCTCGTTGCGCGCGCAGCCGAGCGTGACCAGGCGGACGGTCCGGTTCGCGGCGCTCACACCGCGCTGACTCGTTGGCACACCGGCAGACTACGGTAAGCACAGGTCCGCCACGGCAGCAGTTGCGGCCGACATCGCCGCCATGTCCCGCTAGCGGCCCGTAAGACCACTACCCACCGCTCGGCCGGCCACCGGGCCGCAGATCCAGCGTGACCGGTTCGGCACCGAGGGAGCGCATGCTCCGGCCATTCACTGTGAGCTGGACGCCGCCGGGGTTGCCGATCTTCATGGAGACATGACGAGTGAACGTCCACGAATGGGTCGTCCCCGCCGAGATGACCGTCTGCCACTCCTGGGCGCCGTCCGCCTTGTATACGCCGATCCAGCAGTCCCTGGTGGCCGATAGCTGAATCACCACGGCGTGCCGCCGCTGACTTGCGGCCGCGGGTGTGTGGCTGGGGCCCGGCGTGGGCGTGGCCGTCGCGGCCGGCCGCTGGACTGGCTCACCGCGTGCCGTGGCGTTCACATGATGCGGCCCCGCGAGCGAATGCACCACCCAGTAGATGATCACGGCGATGACCGCCAGCGCCATTGCCGCGGTCCAGTTCGGCCTGCGGCGCTCTCTGATCTTGATCGGCGTAGCCGGCTCGAAGACCTCGGCGGCGGAAACCTGGCCCACGCTGCCGTGCGCCTCGTCGTACTCCTGGATCAGCGGGCCCGGATCGACCCCGACCGCCTTCGCCATGCTGCGGATGTGTCCGCGCGCGTAAAAGTCACCACCGCAGGGCGAGAAATCATCGTTCTCGATCCCGCGGATGACCGCTTCGCGGATCCGCGTCCGCTGGCTGACCTGGGTAATGCTGAGACCGGCATCCCGACGAGCGCGTGCCAGGGTGTCGCCGATACTCACACCATTCCTCCGCTACATCGCCGGAGTCCCGATCCCGCCATCAAGTGTAGACATCCGCGCTAGAGCCAGCGAGATAACCCCGTCTCGAAAAGGACAGACTCGGCACTCTATAGTGCACTCCCCCAGGAGCGATCACCTTCATACCCGGCGCCGGCACCGGGCAATCAACCCAAGTATTGATCATTCACCTCGCAGGCTGCCGATGACTTCAGACAGATCATCGGACTTGACCAGAACATCACGCGCCTTGGAACCCTCGCTCGGCCCGACGATCCCGCGGCTCTCAAGCAGGTCCATCAGCCGTCCGGCCTTGGCGAAACCGACCCTGAGCTTACGCTGAAGCATTGAGGTCGAGCCGAATTGTGTGCTGACCACCAGCTCGGCCGCCTGGACGAGAAGCTCGAGATCATCGCCGATATCCTCATCGATCTCGCGCTTGCGCCCCGTCGGAGCGGCCACATCCTCCCGGTAGGTCGGCTGCGCCTGCTTCTTGCAGTGCAAGACGATCTCGCGGATCTCCTTCTCCGTCACGAACGCGTTCTGCAGCCGCAGCGGCTTGCTCTGCCCCATCGGCAGGAAGAGCGAGTCGCCCTGCCCGACCAGCTTCTCCGCGCCCGGCTGGTCGAGAATAACGCGGCTGTCGGCGAGGCTGGAGGTCGCGAAGGCCAGCCGGGACGGGACGTTCGCCTTGATCAGGCCCGTGACCACGTCCACGCTCGGCCGCTGCGTGGCGAGTACCAGATGGATACCGGCCGCGCGGGCAAGCTGCGTGATCCGGACGACAGAATCTTCCACGTCGCGCGGTGCGACCATCATCAGGTCGGCGAGTTCGTCCACGATCACCAGCAGGTACGGATACGGCTGGTAGACGCGCTCGCTGCCCGGGGGCGAGGCGAGCTTGCCCGCCCGCACCGCCTTGTTGAAGTCGTCGACATGCCGGAACCCCGACGCCGCCAGGTCATCGTAGCGCCGCTCCATCTCACCGACCACCCACTCCAGCGCCTCCGCCGCCCTCTTCGGGTTGGTGATGATCGGCGTGATCAGATGCGGGATGCCCTCGTAGATGGTCAGCTCGACCCGCTTCGGATCGATGAGGATCGCCCGCACCTCGTCCGGGGTGGCCCGGGTCAGAATCGAGGTGATCAGACCGTTTATGCAGACCGACTTGCCCGCACCGGTCGCACCGGCGATCAGCAGGTGCGGCATTTTGGCCAGGTTCGCCACGCGAGTGCGGCCCTCGACGTCCTTCCCGAGGCCCACGACCATCGGATGATGATCGTTTACCGCCACCGGAGAACGGAGCACGTCGCCAAGGCTGACGATCTCGCGGTCCGTATTCGGGATCTCGACGCCGATCGCGGACTTGCCCGGGATAGGCGAAAGGATCCTTACGTCGGCGCTTTTCACTGCGTAAGCGATGTTCTTCGATAGCTGCGTGACCCGCTCGACCTTGACCGCGGTGCCAATCTCGATCTCGTATCTGGTCACCGTCGGGCCCCGGGTAAAGTCCGTGACCTGCGCATCGACCTCGAACTGCTCAAGCACCCCGCTGAGCGCGGCGACTACTGCGCTGTTGGCGCGGGTGCGCATCTTCGGTGCGGTCCCCGGGCGCAGCAACGCGGCGGGCGGGAGCGTATAGCTACCGTCCGCAGATCCGGCCAGCGTTAGCTGCTCGGACCCGCGGACGGCAGCGCCGGGCGGGTCGGGCGACGCGGCGGGGGAGCCGTCGGTGCCATGCGATCCATGGCGGTCGCCAGGCCCCGGCCCGAGCCCGATCGCTCCGAGCAGGTCATCGGCACCGTCGTCGTACGCTGAGCCGTGACCGGCCCCGTGCTGACCGGATCGGCCGACGCCCTCGCCAAGCTCATTCGCCTGCGACCCACCCGCCAGCGACGCGGCGACGCGAGCTGCGGCATTCCCAGCTGAGGGATGACCCTGGCCGACGCCAGGACCGGAGAGCAGCGGCGTGTCATAGGGCTTCTCGTGATCGCCGGGTTCGATGGCGGCCTTGCGCGCCCTTGTGCCGCGGAGGAGGTGACCGGCACCACTCCGGGCGCCCTTTTTCGCGCCTGCGCCGACATGCGGATCCGGGTTTTCGTGCTTTGCGCCACCCGCCGCGCCCGAGTCTCGCTGATCGCCTCGCACGAAGCCGTGCAGATCGGCGAGGCGCTCTGGTATCCGGTGCACCGGCGTGGCGGTAATGACGAGCAGGCCGAAACCGCAGAGCAGGGCGAGCAATGGCGCGGCGACCCAGGGCGTTACCGCCGCCACGAGCGGCGCGGAGACGAAGAAGCCGATGAAGCCACCGGCAGAGCGCATAACAGCGGCGCCCGCGGTGGGCGGCGGCGTGCCGTTGGCGATGTGGACGAGGCCAAGGGCTCCTGCGATCAGCGCCGACCAGCCGATCAGCATCCGGCCCGTTTCCGCGTTACGCTCCGGGTGACGCAGGAAACGCCACGAGAGCAGGGCGAGCAGCAAGGGCACCGACCATGCGGCTGAGCCGAAGGCGCCGCTCACCACCGCCCAGAGGACGCGTCCAGCCGCGTTGCCCATATGCCACCATGTGGTCGCGGCGGTGACGATCGCCGCGCCAAGAATGGCCAGGCCGATGCCGTCCCTGCGGTGCAGCGGATCCAGGTCGCGGGCACCACGCCCGATCGCCCGCACCGCGAAACCAAGACCGTGCGCAACGAACATCCAGGCGCCGATGAGGAGGCTTGCTATCCAGCCAAAAAGGATCAGGAAAGGACTGCTCGGCCGCTGCGCGCCGGCACGCTTTCGCCCGCCCCGGCCGGTGCCACTTCCCCGGGAACGGCCCCTGCCATTCCGCGTGCCATTCCGCATGCCATTCTGAGGCCGCCGCCGCGTGGGCTGCCTGCCGTCCCAGCTGGTCGCCCGCCGCCCGGAGCGCGTCTGCGAGCTCTTGCCCGAGCCGGTCGCGGGCTGACGGCGGGCACCGCCCGATGGCCCGGCCGGCATACGGGTAGCGCTACGCGGCGCCACGGATCACCATGATTGCAACGGTACTGAAGGACCCTTTACGGCCAAAGGTTTTGGCGCGCGTGTCGCGAAGATTGTCGGGCTCGCACCCGTCCCGGGCGCAGCAGTCGAGCCATTGCCGCGGCTCGGCCGGTCAGACCTCGACCACGACCGGGATAATCATCGGACGGCGCCGGTAGGTCTCATTCACCCATCGTCCCACCGTGCGGCGGACAAGCTGGCGAAGCTGATGCAGGTCGTTGATGCCGTCGGCAGCGGCGTACGCGAGCGTCTCGTCGATAAGCGGCCGCACATCCACGAAAGCGGCGTCGTCGATACCCGAACCCCGCGCGTGGATCTCGGGCCCGCCGAGCAGCTTTCCCGTCGTCGAGTCGACCACGATGACGACGGACACGAACCCTTCATCACCGAGAATCCGCCGGTCCTTCAGCGACGACTCGGTCACCTCGCCGACCGAGAGCCCGTCCACGTAGACGTAACCACACGGCACCGCGCCAGCAACCGACGCCTGCCCATCCACGAGGTCCACGACCACGCCGTCCTCGGCGATCACGATGCCAGCGCCCGGCACGCCAGTCAGCTCGGCAAGCTCAGCGTGCGCCCGCAGATGCCGCCACTCACCGTGAATCGGCATGAAGTTGGACGGCCGGGTGAGGTTGAGCACGTAGAGCAGTTCGCCGGCCGGGGCGTGCCCGGACACGTGCACGACCGCGTTGCCCTTATGCACTACCCGGGCACCCCAGCGGGTCAGCCCGTTGATCACCCGGTAGACCGCGGTCTCGTTTCCCGGGATGAGAGACGACGCCAAGATGACCGTGTCACCCTCGACGACCCGGATCTGATGATCACGGCTGGCCATCCTGGAGAGGGCGGACATCGGCTCGCCCTGCGACCCGGTTGAGACCAGCACGACCCGCTCGGGGGGCAGATCGTCAACCTCGCGCACGTCCACCATCAGGCCGCCCGGCACGCCCGCCCGTGGGGGCACGGCGCCGCCCGCGGACAGCGACGGACCGGAACCCCCCGCGGCGGTGCCCCGGGGGGGCGGCCCCCCGGAACCCCCCGGAATTCGCAGGTAGCCAAGGTCGCGCGCCACGCCCATGTTGCGCACCATCGACCGGCCGACGAACGCTACCTTGCGGCCGTGACCCGCCGCCGCGTCGAGCACCTGCTGCACCCGGTGTACGTGGCTGGCGAAGCACGCCACGATGATCCGCTTCTCCGCGGTCGCGAACACCTCGTCGAGCACGCCTGCGATCACCCGCTCGCTCGTTACGATCCCGGGCACCTCGGCGTTCGTGGAATCGGACATGAGCAGGTCGATGCCCTCGCCGCCGAGGCGCGCGAATCCCGCCAGGTCGGTCAGCCTGCCGTCCAGGGGCAACTGGTCCATCTTGAAGTCGCCGGTGTGCAGCACCAGCCCGGCTGGGGTACGGATCGCGACGGCGAGCGCATCGGGGATGGAATGGTTGACCGCGAAGAATTCCAGGTCGAAGTTCCCGAACGGCTGCCGCGTGCCCTCCGCTACCTGAACGGTGACTGGTGCGATTCTGTGCTCATTCAGCTTGCTCGCCACCAGCGCCAGGGTCAGCTTCGAGCCGATGAGCGGGATGTCCGATCGTTCACGCAACAGGTAGGGCACTGCCCCGATGTGATCCTCGTGCGCGTGGGTGAGAACCAGCGCGTCGACCTCGTCGAGCCTGCCCCGTATGTAGTCGAAGTCCGGCAGGATGAGATCGACGCCCGGCTGGTCTGATTCTGGGAAAAGGACGCCGCAGTCCACGATGAGCAGCCGGCCACCGTACTCGAACACCGTCATGTTCCGGCCGATCTCACCGAGACCGCCGAGTGGCACGATGCGCAAGCCGTTAGGGGAAAGGGGCGGCGGCGGGTTCAGATCGGGGTGCGGATGGCTCACGCGGCGGCCATTCCCGGAATTTTCACGCCGCCGGCCTGCAAGTCGTCGCGGAGGATATCGATCTCGGCCCGGGTCGCGTCGGCCAGCGGGCCGCGCACGGAACCGCCGGGAAGCCCGAGCAGTCCAAGTGCCGCCTTCGTCATGATCACTCCCTGGTTGCGGAACATCCCCCGGTAGACCGGCAGCAGGCCGCGGTGGATGGCCAGGGCACCGGTCACGTCGCCGGACCCGTACGCGTCGATCATGTCATGCAGGCGGTCGCCCACGACGTGGCCGACCACGCTCACGAAACCGCACGCGCCGAGTGCAAGCCACGGCAGATTGACCATGTCCGTACCGCAGTAGTAGAAGAGGTCCGTCCGTGCCAGCACGAAGGACGTGGCACCAGGGTCGTCCTTGGCGTCCTTGACCGCCACGATGCGCGGGTGGTCCGCGAGCTGGACGAGCGTATCCGTGGCGATAGCCACGCCGGTCCGGGCGGGAATGTCATAGAGCATCACCGGCAGCCCGGTCGAGTTGGCCAGGGCAGTGAAATGCCGGTACAGGCCGACCTGTGGCGGTTTGCTGTAGTAAGGCGTGACGGCGAGAAGGCCGTGTGCACCCGCCCGCTCCGCCTGCCCGGCCAGCTTGATCGTGTGCGCGGTGTCATTGGTTCCCACGCCGGCCACGATCGTCGCACGGTCTCCCACCGCGTCGAGCACCGTGGCGAGCAGGCGCTCCTTCTCCGCGTCCGTCGTGGTGGGCGATTCGCCGGTGGTACCGCTGACCACGAGACCGTCGTTGCGCATGTCGTCAACGAGGTAAGCGGCGAGCTTGGCGGCGCCGTCATAGTCGAGAGGACCGTCGGCCGTCATCGGCGTGACCATGGCGGTCAGCATCCGGCCGAAGGGCGGAGCTTGCGTACCAGTCATGAACGAACGGTACCTGCCCGTGGCCGGTGGCGTCATGCTTCGCCTTCGGCAGGCTGGGCCCGGGGCGCGCTGCCGGTCACCGTGCGACGAGGCGATCCGCGCCGGTGTTGTGCCTGACCGGGGTCAGGCGCGCGTGGCGGCCGCGTGGAAGACGCGGCCGACGTGAGCTCGGGGGTACCCACGCCAACCGCGTCTATATGGTCATCGGCTGCTACCTGAGCGCTGTTACGCACAGGGTTCAAGAGATATCAATGCGTGACTGCGAAGCCACATCCGCCAGGTAGCGAGCAGTTCCAGACCAGCTACCCGGCGTTCCCGCCAGAGCTGTCGCTGGCCAGGGAGGCTAGGGTCATGCGGCAGTTCGGCGGCGGTACCCCAGGCGTCGTCAGGCCGGTCGCCGCGGCGCTGCGCGCCTACCAGCTGGACGGAGGTTACGCGCCTGGCCCGCTTCTCGCCCTCGCGTGCCTGCGCCGATATCGTCGAATTCTCCTGGCGCTACCAGTGATAATTAAGCGGCGTTCGGCTCGGGAAGATAAGGCGCCCACTGCGGATCACCGTCGTGGTGCGCGCCGATCAGCCGCCAGTGCACCCCGCGCGGCACCACCGGGACCGAGCGGAGCCGCCAGCCGAGCTCCTCGAGCAGCCGGTCGGCCTTGCGGTGGTTGCACGCCATGCAGGAGGCGACACAGTTCTCCCAGGCGTGCTTGCCGCCGCGGCTGCGGGGAACCACGTGATCGATCGTCTCGGCCCGGTGGCCGCAGTATGCGCACCTGTAGTCGTCCCTGCGCATGAGCGCGGCACGGGTCAGCGGGACGCGGTGCCGGTACGTTAGCCGCACGTACCGGCGGAGCCTGATTACAGACGGGACAGGGACTGCGATCGAGGCCGCATGCAGCACGGCGCCTGAGGCGTCATCGTGCACCACGTCTGCCTTGTCGCCGAGCACCAGGCAGACGGCCCTGTGCATGCCCAGCGTCGTCATCGGCTCATACGTGACGTTGAGCAGCAGAACTCGTCGCACAGCACCTCCGCGCGGGCGCGGCAGGCCGGGCCAGCAGGCAGCCGCCGGGTGCGCCCGAGATCCAGTGTGTCTGGTGAGATGTGCATCCGGCTAGCCCATGAGCCAACGCGCAGTGTCCATCACTTGTCGGTCCGGTCAGATCGCGCTCACCGCCGCGGTGCCGCAGGCGCGATCACGCCTGGTCTCCGGTTAGGGTGCGAGCCATGACCCGACCCCGTTACCCGATCTCGCGACGTCTGTCCTTGGCCGAGCATCTCCATGGCCAGCTGGTGAACGACCCCTACAGATGGCTGGAGGACGGCGGCAGCGAGGAGACCCGTGCCTGGCTCGCCGCGCAAGAGGAACTGTTCACCGAGGCCGCCGCCACGTGGCCGGACCGCGAGCGGTTCGGCACGCGTGTCCGCGAACTGCTCGGTGCCGGATACGTTAGCCCGCCCGCCTGGCGGGCCGACCGGCAGTTCTTCATGCGCCGCGACGCGTCGCAGGAGCATGCGGTGCTCACCGTTGGTACCAGCATGGCTGGTGCAAGCACGGCACAGCCGGGCGGCGAGCGCGTCCTGCTCGACCCGATGGCGATCGACCCATCGGGAACCACCACGCTCGACTCCTGGCAGCCCGACAAGGAGGGCAGGCTGCTGGCCTACCAGCTATCGGAGGGCGGCGACGAGGAGTCGGTGCTGCGGGTCATGGACGTCTCGAACGGCCAGGTCCTGGACGGGCCGATCGACAGGTGCCGCTACTCCCCCGTGGCCTGGCTGCCGGGCGGCAAGGCCTTTTATTACGTCCGCCGGATGCCCCCAGACGCGGTCCCACCTGGCGAAGATCAGTATCACCGCCGCGTCTACCTGCACCAGCTGGGGACGTCGCCGGAGCAGGATGTGATGATCTTCGGTGCGGGCAGGGAGAAGACGAACTACTACGGTGTGTCGGTGAGCTGGGACGGCCACTGGCTGATAGTGGCGGCATCGCGCGGCACCGCGCCACGTAATGATCTCTGGCTCGCCGACCTGAACACCTCCGATCCCGCCGCGCCCGAGTTCGTTACGGTGCAGGAGGGCCTCGACGCCCAGACGAGCGCGCATGTCGGCCGGGATGGCCGACTGTACATTTTTACGGATTACCGTGCGCCTCGGGGCAGGCTGGCGATAGCGGATCCGGCCGGTCTCGGCCCGGATTCGTGGCGGGACCTGATCGGCGAGGACCCGGTGGCGGTGCTCTCCGACTACGCCATCCTGGACGGTGACGAGCTCAGCGAGCCGGTGCTGCTCGCCGGGTGGACCCGGCACGCGATCAGCGAGATCACGGTGCACGGCCTGGCAAGCGGCGAGCGGACAGGTCATGTGGCGCTGCCAGGTCTCGGCTCGGTAAGCGGGATGAGCGAGCGTCCCGAGGGCGGGCACGAGGCATGGTTCAGCTATACCGACCACACCACTCCTGCGGCCGTGCACAGGTACGACGCCCGGACCAGTGAGACGACGCTGTGGCGCAGCCCGCCAGGTAAGGTCCGGGTACCAGACGTCCGCGCACGGCAGGTGACCTGCAGGTCGGCGGATGGCACCGAGGTGCGGATGATCGTGATGTCGCCACCGCAGCCCCACGCCGGGGGTGGCGCCGCGGCTGATGCTCGGGCCGGTGGCGGAGGTGACGCTGAGGCCGCGCCGGGTTCGCTCGCGGTCCCGGATGCGCTGCCCGTCCCGGATGCGCTGCCCGTCCCGGATGCGCTGCCCGTCCCGGATGCGCTGCCCGTCCGGGATGCGCTGCCCGTCCCGGATGCGCTGGCCGTCCCGCGCCCGGCAATTCTGTACGGCTACGGCGGGTTCGGGCTAAGCCTGACACCGTCGTATTCGGCGTCAATCCTCGCGTGGGTCGAAGCGGGAGGCGTGTACGCGGTAGCTGGCCTGCGCGGCGGCGGCGAGGAGGGGGAGGACTGGCACCGTGCCGGGATGCTCGAGCACAAGCAGAATGTCTTCGATGACTTCCACGCGGCGGCGGAGAAGCTGATCGCGGACGGCTGGACCACACCGCAGCAGCTTGCCGTCTCCGGCGGATCGAACGGCGGGCTGCTCGTCGGCGCGGCGATCACGCAGCGGCCCGAGCTTTTCGCCGCCGCTGTATGCTCCGCGCCGCTACTCGACATGGTGCGGTACGAGCGGTTCGGGCTCGGCCAGACCTGGAACGTGGAGTACGGTAGCGCGGACGACCCGGCACAGCTGGCCTGGCTGCACTCGTACTCGCCCTACCACCATGTGCGTGATGGCACTCGTTACCCGGCGACACTGTTCACCGTCTTTGCCTCCGACACCAGGGTTGACCCGATGCACGCCCGCAAAATGTGCGCGGCGCTGCAGCATGCGACCGGCTCCGATCTGCCCGTCCTGCTCAGATGCGAGTCGGAGGTCGGTCACGGGGGACGCGCGGTCAGTCGCGCGGTGGCGCTTTCCGCGGACACCCTCGCCTTTCTCGCGCGATTCACCTGTCTCGAGATCAAGGACTGAGGTCGGCGAGCAGCGCGAGCGTGTCAGCGTCGCCCGGGGCCAGTTTGAGCGCGCGCTCGGCGTCGTGAATCGCCGCCCGCCGCCGCCCCGCTGCCTTGTGCGCAACGGCCCGGTTGAACAGCAGGGAGGGATCCTCACGCTGCTCGAGAGCGTAAGTCAGGTCGGCCACGGCCGCGTCCGGGTCACCGGCTTCGAAGTGGAGCGCGGCGCGGCCCGCCCATGCGGCCGCGAGGCCAGGCCGGGCCGCGACCGCCGCGTCAAAGGCCGCGCGTGCCTCCGCCACCCGGCCCCTCGCAGCCTCAAGCTGCCCGAGGACACATAACAGGTAGGCGTTGCCTGGATCCCTCGCGAGCCCGGCGTTCACATCCGGCCAGGCCGCGGCGCCATCACCGCGTGCGGCCAGGATGCCTGCGCGGTTCACGTAGGCATCGAGGCAGCCCGGATCCAGCTCGAGTACCCGATCAAGATCGACGAGCGCCGCATCCTCCTCGCCGCGCTCGGCCAGCAGGTCGGCGCGGTTGTAGTGCAACTCGGGGAAGGGAAGGGAGAGCCGCTGCGCCTGCGCGTAAGCCGCGAGCGCCTCGTTGTCGCGGCCGAGCAGGTGCAGCAGGTTACCCCGTTCGAAGTGGTATTCGCCGTAGGTCGGATCGAGCGCGACGAGGGCATCGTGGGCCGCAAGTGCCTCAGTCAGCTGGCCTCTCATCGTCAGCAGCCGGGCACGGTTCGCGAGCAGGGAACATCGGTCCAGCGGATGGCTGCCGGCCGGGAGCTCATGATCAAGGAGGGCAGAGGCCTCATCGACAAGCTGTAACGCCCGGTGGGCGTTACCGAGCCGCACATCGATCAGTGCGCGGCCGTTCATGATGAAGGCGAAGTTGAAGGCGCGCTCAGCCGGATCTGGCAGGGTGCGGGCGAACGCGATCGCCTCGTTGATCCACGGCTGCGCCGCCACCGGGTCGCGGCGGCACGGATCGTGGTGCCGAACATACAGCATGGCCGTTTCGTACGCCGCTGTCCGGTGCACGGACGGGTCCGCACATGCCGCGCGTGCCTCGTCGTAGAGCGCTTCGGCCTCGGCGCCGCGGCCAAGGGCCGCGAGTGAGCCAGCGGCCAGCGACGTGAACAGCCACCAGCGCCCTAGGTCGCGCTCGGCGGTGGTGAGCGCTCGCCCGCGTGCGCCAAGGTCGGCGACGGCATGATGGAAGCCGACCGCGAAACAGTGCTCGGCGGCCTCCGCGAGCGCTCGAACGCCCGCACCAGCCGGGTCGGTTCCCCGCTCCCGGTGGTATGGGATCGCGCCAAGCGCGGCGGTTAAATCGCCGCCGCCCGCGAGCTCGTCGGCGCGTGCGTCGTGCAACCGGGCGCGCGCGGCCCTGCTCAGAGTGGCATACGCGCCAATTAGCGCGGGGTCGTCCGACACGCCATCACCGGCAACGTAGCGTGCGGCCAGGGAAGCGGCCTCGTCGTCGGCGAGAAGTCTCCCACGACCCTCAGTTCCCCCGGCTCCCCCGATTCTCTGATCTCCCCCGCTCCCACCGCCTCGCGCGCCGCGTCCTGGCGCCTGGTTCCGCGCGGCCACCTGGACCAGGTCAGCGTGCGCGGCGAGCGCCTCCGCGAGCGTGTCGGCTGCCACGTCACCAGCATCCGGACCGGAGTCGGCCGCACCTGCGACGATCACCAGCAGCGACGGGGCGAGCCTGCGCACCAGTACGGCGACAAGTTCGCGATCGGAGGGGTCGGCGCGGTGCAGGTTCTCGATCACCATCGAGTACCGCCCGCCACCCAGCTCAAGCAGGTAGTCGCGGAGGAAGTCGGTGACACCGTGCGCGAGCCCCCGGGTGCGTAACCGCGGATAAATGCGCGTTCGCTGGGTGGGCGGCACCGTCTCCGCCAGGGCCTCCCTGAGAACCGGCACGGCGTATCGCAGCTGCGGCGCAAGTGCCCGGATCTCGATGTCGTGACGTTGCGCGAGCGCGGCATCCGACCGCAGCGTGGCCTCGGCTATCGCGCGCACGATCACGCCGCCCGCGGTATACGGCCCGCGGAGCCTGGCATGGGCGTCGATCGGGGCGATGAGGCGCGGCGGAAGGTCCATCAGGGCGATGAGCTGTTCCCGGTCGGCGCGCGAGCCACCCCGGACCAAACGGTGACGGAACTCGCTGGTCATCAGGCCTCCGTGCGGTCATTTCCCGGTGCCCGGAAGTGGGGCCGCGAGAACTCGTGCCGCAGCACCCGGCCCGCGCGGCGGCAGCGAGGCGCGGCGGGCTGGGCGATGGGGAACGCAGCGGGAAGCGCAGCGATGCGTGGGTCAGCTGGTAGGCGGGTCGGTAGGCGGGTCGGCTGGTACGCGGGTCAGCTGGTAGGCGGGTCAGCTGGTAGGCGGGTCAGCCAGGGTGTGTCGGCCCGCTACCTGCTGCAGTGGAGTGTCGCGGCGAATCCGGTCAGCCGAACTGTGCCTGGCTTGCGTACGATGATCTTCTTCATTACACCTCCTAACAAGCGGCGACCCCGTCGATCACCGCGTGCGAGGTCCGTTCGATACGAGATGCAGTATCTCAGTAGCTAAGCGTGAAGGTCAAGAATATCATATATTGAGATAGTTGCGTCCAATTTGTCACGTTATAATTAGCTGACAGCATGCTAATTCCGACTTCATCTTGCATGTGCTATCAGTTCTGCTGCGCGGAATCACCAGGCGCTGCTTGCTGGGAGTTACCGGTCGCACCGGGGGCCGTGGGCCGCGTGGTCCCGGCGGGCGTTCGTACCCGCCACCTGGCCACGGGCAGCCGCAACCGGTCGCTTCCCCATCATCCCAGGTCAGCCCCGCCCGCCGGCGGGTCGCCGCTATCGCGCGTCATGGGCAGTATCTGGCGCGGGATTCCCGGCTTGCCGTGCCGGGGGCGCCATTCCCTCGGGTAGCCGAATGAGACCTCCTCGAATCGCACACCGTCATGCCACGTGGTGCGCGGGATATGCAAATGCCCGTACACCACCGCCGTGGCACCGTACCTGATATGCCAATCGGCGGTTCGTTCGGTACCGCACCACTGTGCGAATTCCGGATATCGCAAGATCCTCGTCGGCTCGCGAACGAGCGGGAAGTGGTTGACGAGCACGGTCGGCAGACTGAGATCACGGTCGGCGAGCCTGCGTTCGGTTAGCGTGAGCCTGGCCTCGCACCAAGCCTCCCGGCTCGGATGGGGATCCGGGTGGAGCAGCATCTCGTCCGTGCACACCACGCCCGCCTCGTAGGCACGCGCGAGACCGGCTTCTTTGCTCGCTGCACCCTCGGGCCGGAAAGTGTAGTCGTAAAGCAGGAACAACGGCGCGATCGTGACCGGTCCGCCCGGGCCATCCCAGACCGGAAATGGATCCTCTGGGGTTATCACCCCCATGCCGCGGCACAGTTCCACCAGGTGCTCGTAGCGCTCCACCCCGCGCAGCTGGAGCGGATCGCTGCGCGGCGTCCACAGCTCATGGTTGCCTGGCACCCACACGACCTTGGCAAACCGCTGCCTGAGCGTTCGCAGCGCCCACCTGATATCGGTGATCAGCTCCCCGACATCACCGGCCACGAGCAGCCAGTCCCCTGCCGACTCCGGCCGCAGGTCCTCGGTGATCTGCCGGTTCTCCGGGTAGCTGACGTGGAGATCACTGATGGCGAGGAGCCTTGGCGCCGTGGCGTCGAAGCGATGGGTACTGGTCCTGGCGATCGGCATCAAGGTGATCGTCGCACATCAGCCTGGCGCAGGGTATCACGCACGGCCGCGCTGTCCCGG
This sequence comes from uncultured Actinomycetota bacterium, assembly GCA_963820395.1. Lineage (GTDB taxonomy): Bacteria > Actinomycetota > Actinomycetes > Streptosporangiales > Streptosporangiaceae > DATFVJ01. Next base: position 151,715 of record CAWGAE010000023.1, read on the forward strand.
TGATGAGATCCCGCCGGCCGCCCTCCGGCAGATCGGCACGCTAAGCACTCATAGCCGCGGGCGGAGCGGCGAGATGGTCGCGGAGACTCTGCACCTTGGAGTCGCTCCCGCTTTGCGCCGCGGCCGCGCAGGCCAGATCCCTGGCCCGGTTGAGCACGATCTCCGGGCGATGATCGGCCGGGAGATCCCTGATCGTCGCCTCGCCGATGCGCAGTGCCTCCTCGACCTCACCCCGAACGAGCCTGAACATCGCACGGTCCAGATGGATCAGTGAGCGGTCGAGGCGCTCCGACGCCGGATAGGCCTTCAACGCCTCGGCGAGCACGCGGTCCGCGTCAGCGGCGCCGAGCATGGCGAGCGCCTCGCCCTCGTGAAATAGCAACTGCCGCTGGGTGTACCCGTACGCGGTGTCGGCCCGCTGGTCCTCGCTGAGCTGGGCGAAAACCGCATGTGCCCGGGCTATCGCACGCTGTGCCTGCTCGGTCGCGGCGGGACGGCCCGATCCGGCCTTGGCAATCGCGCGTGCCTCGATCATCGGCGCCATCGCGCCAGCCGCGCACGGCGCCCGGCCGGCCAGATCCTGGCTGATACGCGCGAGCCTCAGCGCTTCACGCGCGTCACCGTAGTAGAGCGGCACAAGCCCTTCCCGCGCCACCACCCAGGCACGCAGCGCGCGATCGCCTGTTTCGTCCGCCGCGGTGCGCCCAGTGCGGAAGAACGATCTGGCCAGCCGGTGGTCGCCTACATCGATCATCGTCATGCCGGTGAGCGCGGCAAGCTGGGCGGCCAGCCTGCACAGCCGCTCCTGCGCCTCGATGGACTGCCTTTCCTCGCACATCCTGCGCACGTCACCGAGATCAAGCAGCACATCGCAGAGCAGGCGGAGCGGTGGCACGGTCATGTACTGGCGCCCGTAGCCGGCCGCGGCCTCCTCCCACTGGTCGAGCGTGGTGGCCGCGACACCGCCGCTCAGGAGGGCGTCATCGAGACGGCGCCGGACACCGTCGACCGCGCCGAAGAAATGGCTGTCCAGCGAGACGCCCGCCCCGGCGATCAGCTGCAGCAGGGTTCGTCGTAACACGTCCTCATGCTCCTCGCCCGTAACGCCAAAGTGATTGCTGATAGCGCCAGCGGTTGCCGCGGACGCGGTACCCGCGCCGTCCCGGCCTCGGCCGCGGATCCCGTCCGCTGGCGCTCCGCCAGGGTCGCCCTCCGCGGCCCGCTCACTGGCGGCACTGGCGCACCGGTGACCTCGACCGCAAAAGCACCGGGCTGAATAGCCCAGGTCCGTCGGCTCGGCCCGGTAGACGACACACAGGTAATGCAGGTACTCGGGGCCGGGCCGCTTGTGGCCGCTCTCGTATGCCGAGAGCAGGGTCTCACTGAAGCGCGGCGCGGTTCGGCCCTCGTGCTCGTACCGGGCCTTGAGCTGCTCGACGATGTCGGCGAGCGCCGTACCGCAGGCAAGGCGATAGGCCCTGATCCAGGTCGTGCCGAAGACCGGCTCACACTCGTCGTGGATGGCCGCCGCGATCGCGGCGGTCGTGCGACCAGCGGCCAGTCCCCGGGCGCGGATCCTGCGCGCAATGATGGCTTCTTTCTGCATGTTGCCGCGCGCCAGGTCAACTGACCCAGCAGACGGGACTTCGTTCGAGGCGTCGTGTGACTGCGCACACGACCTGACATGTAGAGCGCCGATCGTGGCGCCGCGCTGCCCGGACATTCCGGCCCCTTTCCCCCCAACACCAGTGCTCGCCGTCCCCCAGCCGGATCCTGCGAGCTTACGCAGCGTAGCCCGTTCGTTGCTCTTCGCCAACAAGAATGGCAGGGAATCAAGCTTCACGCACGATCCAATATGGATCATGGCGAATGATCCTGACACCGAGGTGAACCTTTCTCACCTGCCAGACATGGATCCTGAACGCTTGCCGGGAGATCGTGTTTGACCACACTGTATCCAGATTGCGATTCTCATTTCACATGTTGCGCTATGCACTGCTCACCAGATACGACAGAGAGTTGCTCCTGACCTGCAATGACTACATAAAGTTATCATTATTTGCAGTACGTACTGGATCATGGATGTGACTTAAGTCGTTTATGTTCGATATGTTCGGCAGGCTCCGGAAATGGGCCCGCGGCGGCGATCAGGGTGAGCGGCGGCATGGCGTCACGCTGACGGAGGGACAGGCATGAAAGGAAGGGATGCCATGGACCCGCGAGACGGCATGGCAGATCCGGGCGCGACGTCCACGGCGGGCGCGGTTGCCCGGCAAGATGACAGGGCCCGGGGTGCGGCCACGACCCGGCCGGCCGCAGCATCTGGTGTGGACGACGCGGCGCGTCGTGATCGCCACGGAGCGATCGCGTACTTAAAGAATCTCGCTGATGAGCTGGACGCTCGCGGGCTGGTGGCCCGGGTGATCCGGACGCGCTCGGGAGTGGCATTCGTTCGTGTCGTCAATCCACTGGCGACGACCATGCGCGAGAACGTCACTTGCGCGCCGTCGCCCGCCGGCCTGCACGATTGGTACTACTGGTGGTCGTGGGGGGAATGCATGCATTGCGTCGACGACCCGTCCGGGGCGGCGTCGAAGGTCGCGCACGTTCTGGACACGGCGGCGGCACCGGTCGGCTAGGGCGTGTCCCGTGGATCCCGGTGGATGCGGGCGGTGATCCAGGCGGCGATCCGGCAAGACGGAGGAGGAGCCGATAGTGGAACTATCGGCGACGACGACAACGCCGCCGGTCGTCGTCTGGGCACCGCTCCGCGCCGCTAAAGATCCACGGGACGCGCCCTAGTACCCCGCTGGCCGGTCCGGTGTGCGATGGCACCGCATATCGGCCAGGATGAGGGTCAGTCCGCGGACGGGACCACCGATCGGCCACGGACGCGGCCGTGGCCGATCGGCCGGTCGCCCCCCGGCTTGGAAGGGAACCGCGGTGACTGCCCTCGCGCCGGAAGTGCCCCTCGCCAATGGGGCGCCAAGCGCCCTGCTCGCTGCTTGCGGCCGCGACCCAGGTGTCGCGTGCCGCCTCGTGTGGGACCTGTCGCGCAACGCCGGTGCGTCCAAGCTAGTAGCGGTGTACCTGGCCGGCCCGATCAACGTGGTGCTGCGGGTCGCCTTTGTCCTGATCCTCGCGTTCGTAACCCGCATGCTCACCCACCGGCTCATCACCCGGCTGACCAACCGGGCCGCCGGGATGACACCCTCGCGCCCGCGGCGCCCCGCAGGCACGGCGACACAGCTGCTTTTCACCGAGCGGCGCAGGCAGCGGGCGTATGCCCTTGGCTCCATCCTGCATAGCGTCTCCTCCGCGGTGATTTTCGGCATCGCCGGCATCTACATTCTTGGTGACCTTGGCCTGAACCTGGCGCCGGTACTCGCCAGCGCGGGCGTGCTCGGCGTCGCTGTCGGGTTCGGCGCCCAGAGCCTGGTCAGGGACTTCCTGTCGGGAATCTTCATGCTGGTCGAGGATCAGTACGGCGTCGGCGACGTCATTGACGTAGGTGCGGCCACGGGAACGGTGGAGACGGTGGGCCTTCGCGTCACGCGGCTGCGCGACATCAACGGCGTCGTGTGGCACGTCCGCAACGGCGCGATCGACCGGATAGGCAACGAGTCCCAGGGCTGGTCGCGGGCGGTCATCGACCTGCCGGTCGAATATGACCAAGATATTTCCCGGGTCCGCGAGATCATCAAGCGAGCCGCGAAAGCCATGTGGGCGGAGCCCCGATGGCAGCCGATCATCCTGGAGGAGCCTGAGGTCTGGGGCGTCCAGGCGCTCTCCGGCAGCGCCATCGTCATGCGGCTGGTCGCCAAGACAGTGCCGCTCAAACAGTGGGAAGTATCCCGAGAACTCCGCGAGCGGCTGAAGACGGCACTCGAAAGCAATGACGTGCCGATGGCCGCTCTCGACGGCGGGAGAGAGGTCAAGCCCGGGTGACGACGCATACCCTGATGACCAGCCATGGATGACTCAACCGAACTCACCTTCTACGAGGCAGTGGGCGGCGACGAAGCCTTCCGCCGCCTCGTGGGCCGGTTTTACGCCGAGGTCGCCGACGATCCGCTCCTGCGGCCGGTCTATCCGGGCGCGGATCTGGGGCCAGCCGAGGAGCACCTGCGGCTGTTCCTGATCCAGTACTGGGGCGGGCCCCGTACCTACAGCGAGCAGCGCGGCCATCCGAAGCTGCGCATGCGCCACGCCCCGTTCCGGATCAGCGAGACCGAGCGGGACGCATGGCTCGGTCACATGCGCACCGCGCTCGACGAACTGCGGCTTGACCCGCAACTGGACGCGCAGCTCTGGGACTACCTCGTTACGGCCGCCTACAGCCTGGTCAACTCGCCCGAGGGTGGAGACGGCTGGACAAAAACCCTTCCGCTGGCCCCGTCATAAGCGGGGCCCGACAACCCGGGTCGCGGCACCGCCGCGACCCGGGTTGTCAAGCGCGCTGGCCGGGCGAACTGTCGTGAGAATTCGGCCCGCGGCTACGCCGATCTTCACGGTGCGGTTCATTGACGGCGGATCATCGTGCCACGCCCGCAGCCACCCTTTAGTCTGGCTTGACGGTGCGGTTCATTGACGGCGGATCATGTCATCGTTGCCACGGCCGTAGCCACCCTTTGACTTCACGCCGCCGGTTCCGGCTGGTCAGCCTCGGGTGAGCTTCCGGTAGGTGACCCTGTGCGGGCGGGCGGCCTCGGCGCCCAGCCGGTCGATCTTGTTCTTCTCGTAGGCCTCGAAGTTGCCCTCGAACCAGAACCAGCTCGAGTCGCCCTCCCAGGCCAGGATGTGGGTGGACACGCGATCCAGGAACCACCGGTCGTGGCTGGTGATCACAGCACAGCCGGGGAAGTCGAGCAGCGCGTTCTCCAGGGAGGACAGGGTTTCCACGTCCAGGTCGTTGGTCGGCTCGTCGAGCAGCAGCAGATTGCCGCCCTGCTTGAGGGTGAGCGCCAGGTTGACCCGGTTCCGCTCTCCTCCCGATAGCACGCCCGCCGGTTTCTGCTGATCCGGCCCCTTGAACCCGAACGCAGCCGCGTACGCACGGCTCGGTATCTCCACGCCGCCCGCCCGGATGTACGACTCCCCGTCAGAGATGACTTCCCACACGGTCTTGTCCGCCGCGATCCGGCCGCGCGACTGGTCCACGTAGGAGATCACCACGGTGTCGCCTACCCGGATGAGACCCGAGTCCGGCTGTTCATCGCCCACGATCATGTTGAACAGGGTGGTCTTGCCGACCCCGTTCGGCCCGATGACACCGACGATTCCGTTGCGTGGCAGGGAGAAGCTCAGGTTCTCGATCAGCACCCTGTCGCCGAAACCCTTGGTGAGGTCACGGGTCTCGACCACCAGGGCGCCCAGCCGCGGGCCCGGCGGGATCTGAATCTCCTCGAAGTCCAGCTTCCTGTGCTTGTCCGCCTCAGCGGCCATCTCCTCGTACCGCTCAAGCCGGGCCCGGCTCTTGGCCTGTCGCGCTCTCGGTGCTGCCCGCACCCACTCGAGCTCGTCTTCCAGGCGCTTACGCCGTTTGGCGTCCTTGGCTCCTTCGACCGTGATCCGGGTAGCCTTGGTCTCCAGGTACGTCGAATAGTTTCCCTCGTACGGATGGGCGTGACCGCGGTCGAGTTCGAGGATCCACTGCGCCACGTTGTCCAGGAAGTACCGGTCGTGGGTGACGGCCACCACCGTACCCGCGTACTTGTCCAGGTGCTGCTCCAGCCATTGCACGCTTTCGGCGTCAAGATGGTTGGTCGGCTCGTCGAGTAGTAGCAGGTCCGGCTGTGAAAGCAATAGCTTGCACAGCGCGACGCGGCGCCGCTCCCCGCCGGACAGGACTCGCACGCCGGCATCCGGAGGCGGGCAGCGGAACGCGTCCATCGCCTGCTCAAGCTGGCTGTCGAGGTCCCAGGCCTCCCGGTGGTCGAGTTGCTCCTGAAGCTGGCCCATCTCCGCAAGAAGCTGATCGGAGTAGTCGACTGCCAGCTTCTCGGCGATTTCGTTGTACCGGTCGAGCAGGGCCTTGGTCTCGGCGACGCCCTCCTCGACGTTACCGAGCACGGTCTTGTCCTCATTGAGGCGCGGCTCCTGCTCCAGAATCCCCACCGTGTACCCGGGCATCAGCCGGGCATCACCATTCGACGGCTGGTCAAGCCCAGCCATGATCCGGAGCAGCGTCGACTTCCCGGTGCCGTTCGGCCCAACTACGCCGATCTTGGCGCCAGGCAGGAAGGCCAGCGTGACATCGTCGAGAATTACTTTGTCGCCGTGCGCCTTGCGCACGGCACGCATCTGATAAATGAACTCCGGCATGGCATCAAGGGTATGGGCTGGGCGGAACCAGGCGGCCACAGGCCCCCAGCCATGGCGAGCATGTCCACGTACTCGCGCAAATGCTCGATCTTGTCTTCACGAGCTTTTGCTGTACCAGAACAAAAGGGGCTACGGCTGCGCGCCCGCTGGTGGCGGCACACTCGCCTTACTGGTGGCTGAAGTGCGCCGTTTGCTTGCTTCGATGCGCCGCGGCGTCCCGGCGGCGCGGCGGCACCGGACGAGCTCGATGGAATGGCCGCCCGGGGCGCCCTTGGCGGCGCCAACGGCTGGCAGTCACACATTACGCGGCGCCGACACCAGGTTCTCGAGTCTGTTGGCCGCGGAGCCGCGCGGATTCAGCGTCCGCTCGGGTGAGCATGCATACCCGGTCGCGCCCGGACTCCTTGGCACGGTAGAGCGCGAGATCCGCCGCTGCCAGCAGCCCGAAAAGATCGCGACTATGGGTGCCAAGCATCGCCATACCGATCGACACCGTCACCGTCACGGTGTCCCCCTGGACCGGCACGGTCATCTCACCGATCCGGGCCCGGACTCGCTCCGCAACCAGGTGTGCCTCGGCGGCACTGGCCCGTGTTAGCAGCACCACGAATTCCTCACCGCCGAACCGCCCAGCGAGGTCCGACTCGCGGACAAGCATGCGCAGCTCCGCCGACAGCCCTGCCAGTACCTGATCGCCTGCCAGGTGACCCCAGGTGTCATTCACCCGCTTGAAATGATCGATGTCGAGCAGCAGCAACGCGAGCGGTTCACCACCGCACAGTGCCTTACCGATCTCGGCGTCGGCCTCCCGCTGCCAGGCTGCCGCGTTGAGCAGACCGGTCTTGGCGTCAATCCGCGCTGCCGCCCGTAGCTGCTTGTGCAGCAGGCTGCGCTGCAGAACGATTACTGGCGGTAGCGCGACCAACAGCAGGGCGGGGCTCGCCACGCACGCGATGGTGACGAGCACGCCCAGGCAGAGCTCGGCAAGGTCGAGCAGCAGGCTCTCCCGGTCCCAGAGGGTCCCGCACAAGGACGTCCGCCGCTCCGCCATATGCGCGGCGAACCCGACGAGGGCCACGTTCACGATCGTGAAGAACACCGCGCAGGCGACGGCGGCGGCGACCATGGCGGGATAGGTAAGCCATACATCGGGGCGCCCCAGCGGAGCGGCCGCGGCGATCCGGGCGCCGAGCCACTCGAAGACACCAGATGCCGCGGCGCCAGCGAGACCGAGGACAGCCGCACTGAAAACGCGCCGGAACACCCGGGCACGTCTGACCCTGAGCTGAAGCAGGAAGCTGATCGGCACCGGCGCGAGAAGCGCGTACAGCGGGGGAAGCAGGAGGGCGACAGGCAGCCACCACGCGGACAACAGGTCCCGCGAGACCCCAGCGGGCATGCCGAGCCGCCTAGTCGCCTCGATACATGCCACGCCGCAGGCGAGCAAGGCCGCGAAAAGCGCGAACTGCCGGGTATGCAGCTGGGTGCGGGCGAGTCCCCAGCCGATCAACGCCACGTCCGCGCCGACCACCGCGAGCAGGTAGCTAAGCAGTAGCGGCCGCTGGTCAAGGAGCGGCCAGCGCAAAGACCACCTTGCCATTAACGGGCCCAGGCCGCGGCGTGCGCCGCGCGGGATCGTCGCCTGATGAGCGGGTGACATACCTTCCACTCCCAGTCCTGTGACTCCACGCGCAGTCCAGTAGCTATCGTCACACTGAGTAAGACGATAGATGCAAAGTGTGCGGGCAGTCGGGGAAACGAGTATGTTGGCCACAGCGACACCGGCGGGCCCGAGCGTTGTCAGGCCTGCCAGCCATGGCCGTTAGCCGGTGAGGTCGCCCCAGCGGGCACCGGCTCAGCGGGCACCCGCCCGGTCGGCCTGCCACCTGGGGGCCCGGTCGGCCTGGTCCGCCCGCACACGCGGGAGCCCCGCGGATCCGTCATGTGCCTCGCCGTGCGGGCCGCCGCCCTTGCAGGCCGACAAGCCATGGAGGACCCGGGCGCGTTGCCCCGCCAGCCTGTGGTCCGGCCGAGGACCACAGCAGAACCACATGCCGGGCTGGGCCACAGGGGAACCAGAAGAAACCTCAAAAGCGTTGCAGAACGACAGGCAAACCGAGGACCACCGGGGAACCAGCCAACCCCAGGACCGCAGCAGCCCGAAAGACCCAGGACCACAAGGGAAGGAAATCGGCCCAACCTCAGGACCACAGCAGAACCACAGGCCAAACCCGGGACCGCCGGGCAACCACCGGCCAACCTAAGGACCACAGGGGAACCCAAAGGCACCACCGGCGCCCGGCCGACGGGGCGACGTAGTACCAAGACGTCGCCGTCAGCCAGGCAACCCGGGCGGCATGGAACCCGAGAACGCTGCCGCCAGCCCATGCCGACATGGTCTTGAAACGCCATGGGCGACACGGCCCACCCGCGCCCGGGTGGTGGCCTTACTTAGCACTAAAAGTCGCGGCGGGCCGCATGCCGCGGCAGACCCAAAGTGTGTCGCAATCAGTCAGCAGGTCGCAGTGCTCGAACCGATACGTATCCACTGCGCCGCCAGCCAGGCAGGCCTGGCTGGCGGCGAAACGATGGAAGGAGATCGCATGATGCCGGGCATCATCTGGACGTGACGGCCTTCGCGCCAGCGCGGGCGCGGCCGCCGGGCGGGCCGCGTCAGGCGGCTCGCCCGGCCCGTTGCGCCGCCGTTTCACCGCCCGAAACCAGGTCGGCCCGAACGGCCTTCGCGCCCGCGCGGGCGCGGCCGCCGGGCGGGCCGCGTCAGGCGGCTCGCCCGGCCTGTTGCGGCGCCGTTTCACCGCCCGAAACGGGGTCGGCCCGATCCCCTACCTCCCCGCCAGCGGCGTCGCTGCCGGTTACCACGCCGAGCGACGATACCTCCACGCCCGCGTCATCGAACAGGTCGGCCGGGGAGAACTCATCGTACGGAACGTGCCCTGATCCCGGCTGCGGATCGCCTGGCGCCTCGTCTGGCGTTTCGTCCGGCGCCCCATCCGGGAGCCGCTCATTCGCGGGCCGCTGGGCCGCGGATGGTTCTTCCCAGCTGTCAGCCGAATCCCCGCCAGGCTCGAAATCGTCATCGCCCACCGCGCTGGGACCACCGCCCCCAGGCCGCTGAACGAGCTGCAGCGCCGGTGCGTCACCCGGTGAGCGCTTGGTGCGCAGGAAATGCGCGACGCCGCGGGTGAGATCGTGTCCCAGGGTCGACGCGTCCACTTCGACCGCGACACGCTGGTTTCCGTCTTTGTCGTCATACTGCCGTACCCGCATCCGCCCTTTGACCACGACCGGGTCACCCTTTCGCAGGCACGCCGCGACGTTGGTCGCCAGCGAGCGCCAGCAGGTAACTGTGACGTATGAGGTGTCCCCGTCGGACCACTGGCCTGTGTCCCTGTCCTGACGGCGGGGTGTCACCCCGACCCGCATGTTCGCGACGAAGCGCCCGGCCTTCGTCACGACGAGGCTTGGCGTGCTCGCCACATATCCGACCATGGTCACCTGTGCTTCGTTCATCTCGGTCCCTCCTGCGTCGCCGGCGGCGCGGCGCGGCCGGCTCTGCGATCCACGGTCGGCTAACAGGGCCGCGGCCCGCCACGCCGAGCAAGGTTCTGTGGACAAGCTGACGCTCCCCCCGCGAGCTGTGGAAAGCGGCGCGTAATCACAGCGCCCCCGTGGGACGATTCGATTCGCCGCTTCAGGCGCCGACTAGTTCGGCGGGCTCGGTGATCACATCGACGAGTGCGCCGTTGCGCAGCGCAGTGATCGCGAACGGGCGTCCGATGGCCTCCGCGAACATCAGCCGCTGCAGTGCCTGTGCGCTGTCCACGGGCTGCCCGCCCGCGTAGAGCAGAAGGTCACCGGCGCGAAGCCCAGCCCGGTCAGCAGGCCCGCCGGGTACCACCTCCACCACCCGGATGCCGCGGCCTGAGCTGCCGTGTTCGCGGAACTTGGGCGGCAGCGGGGCGGGCTTCGTGATGAGCCCCAGGTAAGCGCGGCGGACACGCCCGTCCCGCAGCAAGGACGCGATGATCCGCCTGGTGGTCGCGTTCACGGGGACCGCGAGGCCGAGCCCCGTTCCCGCCACTGCGGTGTTGATGCCGACGACGCGGGCGTTCGCGTCCGCGAGCGCGCCGCCGGAGCTGCCGGGGTTCAGCGCCGCGTCCGTCTGGATCACGTCCTCGATCATCCGCGCCGCGACACCCGACTGTGCGGTCGTGTCGGTGCGGGTGGGCAGCGACCTGCCGAGGGCGCTCACCACACCAGCCGTGACCGAGCCGGCGAGGCCGAGTGGGTTGCCGACCGCGACCACGAGCTGCCCGACCACGAGCGAGTCGGCGTCACCGAGCTCGGCGGGATCGGGCGTCGGCCCGGCTGTCCGGATCACCGCCAGATCGGAGAGGGGATCGGCACCGACAACCGTGCACGCGGCGCTGGAACCATCGGCGAAGTCGGCCGTCCCCGTTTGCGCGCGCCCGACGACGTGCGCATTCGTGAGCAGGAAGCCATCCGAGGTGAACACGACCGCGGAGCCGAGGCTCTGGCCGCCCGTGGCACGCGGACGTGGTACTCGCAGGCTCGCGACGCGAGGTGTGAGCTGCGCCGCAATGCCCGTGACTACCTGCGAATAAGCGTCGAGCGGCGAGCTAGATGTCATGCAGGCCTCCGAGAGACAATTACATCATTACAACTCCCGAACGGCTGCGCTGAGGCGCGGCTTCCATGAACTGGCTACGCCATGAGCAGAATTCCTACCGGCGTTGACCTTGCTTGCTACCGCGAGGCTGCCAAGACCGAACCAACCACCGCCACCCGCCTCGTGCATCGACCGGACAACTCGAGTTCGCCCGTCGCCGCATCGCCGTCCTACTTCACCCTTACCGGGCCCCGCGCCAGGAACTGCAGGCGCGCGGTGCCCTTGACCGGGCTGGCGCTGCCCCCGTCATCGCACTTGCCGTTCAGCTTCGGGAAAACAGCCGTGAACTTGATCACAGCTACGCCATGACCGGTCGCGGCCGCGTACACGCCGCTGCCACCCGTGATCGTATAAGGGGCACTGGTGCTGTAGGACCCGGCGCACGTGGCCGCATTGACCTGCTGCGTGCTGACGCTCTTCTGATAGTTGAGGTCCAGGCTGCCACCTGCAAAATTGATCGCGGGCTTGGCTATGCAGCGGTAATGGGTAAGGAGGCTGCAGCGATCCAGGGTGACCGTGCCGCTGGTGGCCAAGACGTCTGCGGCACGAACCGGAACAACGGTCGACCCGGTGGCAGCCGGGTGCGCGACCGAGCCCGAGATCACCTCGGTGCCGGAAAGCACCACGGTCTTACTCGGGGCGGAGCCGGGCTGGGCCGCTCCCGAGCCGCTGCAGGCTGCCAGGAACGCGCCGCTGGCAATCAAGACCGCGGTGACGATCCTCTTCACCATGTGTCCTCCGTCTGTTCTACGGGAACCGGCCTGCGTGCCGCCAGCATTCGTGGCCTCCAGCGGCACCAGCACGAAGCCGCGGAAACCGCAGCCACGGTATACCGCGCCCGGATATCAGGCATAGCCCCCCGGCGTGCGCCAATTTCGCCAAGGCCCCAAGGCCTTAGCACCTGGCCGCGCCCGCAACCCGGTTACAACTTGGTGCACAACAACGACTGACGATCTTGACCGCGCAGGTCCATGCTGGTCACGGGCTCGTCACTTGACGACGGGTCAGCGTTAGCTTGCCCTCGACGCCTATTCGCACCACGTCGTCAGGGCTCTCGCCCGCCTACTTTCCCGATAGAAGCGTGGAAATGGCGATCCCGGCCAAGCCACCCCCGGACACCACGCAACCGGAACGCCACCAGGACCGGGAGCGCTCAGCCGAGGCCAGCACTGCGCAACTCGTCACAGTACCTGGCGTACTCAGATAGTTCCTGCTGAATGGGCATCAAAACCTGGTCCTGGGCGACCGCGACGATCCGACTGCGGATGAGCTCGACCACCCGGTACCGCTGCCGCTCTGCCGTGAGCGCGACCACATTGCGGCACCCGGCCGAGGTAACCAAGCCGAGCATGAGGATCGCGACGACCATGAGGCAGACCCATGGGACGAGGGTGGGGTCAGCTAGCAACGGCGACGACTGCGCTGAGACGTCGAACACGCCGAACGCCAGCAGTGCGCCGAGCCAAGCGAGCCCGGCGACGGCCACCACGATGAGGGCCCACTGCAGGACCCGGACGAGCCGCCACCAACTGGGGATCCGGTTCACCTCGGGAAGGGATTCCCTTAGCGCGCTGCCAAGCTCGGCCGGGATCCTTTCGGCCTGCGACTTGGTGGCCGCGCGCACTGTCCGTGACCACGGCTCAGGCAGGGACCCGCAGAGTTCCCCGGCAAGCGCGCTCAGCGTATTGTCGATGTCGGCCTGCCGTGTTCCGACGGGCCCGCCGGCCATCCCGCGCAGTTCCTCGCGCAGGTCACCGAGACGCATCTTGCGCACCGGGTCGCGGCCCGGCAGCCGTTCGGCGAGCCGGGCGACGGGCCACCCCACGTAGTCGACGGCACGCAGCTCATACGCGCTCCGCAGCCCATCACCGACTGCCGACACTCCCGCCGCCGCGGCGAACGCGTCCACTAGGCGGGCCGCGCGGTCGGCGTCAACGGCGAAAGTGGTCGGACTCGCCGCGCGGTAGGCGGCGAAACGCGGCAGCAGCGCATCAACGTCGGCGGCGATCCGCGCACTCGCCGCATGCCGTGCGGTTACCGCGTCGACGAGCACCTTCCGCAGCTCGTCAAGGCCCGCCCCGGTTTTGGCCGAGGTAACCAGTACCCGCGGGACGCGGAAGTCCGCGGAATCGAGCAGCCGCCGCAGGTCGGCCGCGCACTCATCGGCCTCCTGCGAGGTCAGTTGGTCTATCTGGTTGATCACGACCGCAGTGACCGCGGAATGTCCGGCAAGCGGCACTAGGTAGCGGCGGTGCACGGCATCGTCCGCGTATTTCTGTGGATCAAGCACCCAGATCATCAAGTCCGCGAGGCGGACAAGCCGGTCCACCTCCGCCGAGCTCCCCGCCACCACAGAATCGTGGTCGGGGAGATCGAGCAGCACGAGCCCGGCCAGTGAGTCCTCACCGCTGTCAAGTGCAGTCGCACGCCCGTACCTGTATCTGCGCGGCACGCCGAGCCAGTCTAGTAACGGTCCGGCGCCCTCCGTTCGCCACACGCACGCGTGCGGCGCCATCGTCACCGGTCTGGTCACGCCCACAGGCGACAGGTCGGCCCCTGCTAATGCGTTGAAGAGCGACGACTTGCCGCTTCCTGTCCCGCCCGCAAGCGCTACGACAGTGTGCTCCGCCGACAGCCGGAGCCGCTCACCGGCCCGGGCGAGAAGATTTTCCGCCGTTTGGAGGAGCGCAACGTCGAACCCGTCAGGTCCGGCGCGTGCGGCTCCGATCTGGATCAGGCGGGCAACCGCCGTCAGCCGACCGGCCAGGCCGCCCGCCACGGGCGGAGTTTCGGCTGGCTTGGCGGGCGACCAGCTGGCGGAGTCGGCTATCGCGGGCATGTCGATCTGGTTGTGGCTCATCTCGCGTTCTCAACCGAATACGTCGCCTGGTAGAGCTTGGCGGCTGCGGCCTCATCTGGCACGCCTGCCGCATCTGCGAGCTGGGCAAACCTGAGCATCTCCTCGGCGAACAGCAGGCTGAGCCTGTTGCGGAGATCGGCGCGGGCAGCAAGGCCCATGGCGCGAAGCGGCCCGGGGCCGAGCAACGAGCCGAGCAGGCGCTGCGGCACGGTATCCATGACCTCGCTGCTGGCGTGATCGGCGGCCACCGCGTCGCCTGCACTGTAGCCGAGCACGTCGATCATGAAGACGACCGCGAGCGTCTCGTCGTCGAACGACACCACCCGAGCGACGGAACGCTTTGCGACTCCCTCGGCCCGCACCAGCTGCAGCACATAGTCCTGCCAGCCGCTGACGGCCCTGGCCGCGCGCCGGGCGAGGCTCGGCGAGGATTCGGCGAGCGCCGCGACGCGGTAGCTCCCGTCGTGACCACCGGCCGCGGGGCCACGGCCGTCAGCCGATTCGAGCAGGATTGTGCCAGCCGGATTCTCGCGCCAGCGCCCCCTGGCCTCCTCGGCGGCTCGATCCCCGAACGAGACGATGAGCGACCGCAGACCCGACCGCAGCGCTGCCTCGAGCGCGCGAAGGCGCACCGAGTTTCTCCGCTTCGTCGGCGGCTGCCCAAGGCCACGCGAGTGCCGCACCTGGAGGGTGCGCAGCAGCTCTCCGGTGCCCGCGAAGTCCTGCCAGCGGGCAAGCACCTCGCCCTGGAGCAGCGAGCCGTTCCTTATCGCCTCGTCGAGACCGGCAAGCGCCCTGTCATATGCCCCCTCGACCAAGCCCAGCAGCTCGACCCGGAGCGCCACCTGCGCCTCGACCTGCGCGGCCAGCTCAGAGACGCTGGCATTGAAGGTGTCGAGCACACCCGACATTGTCTGGGTCAGCAGGGCGGCACGCCGGTCCTCGTTCAGCGCGGCTTCCTCCAGCCAGCTTCGCACCGGCGCGAACAACTCCGTCGGGAGGACGCCGTCAGCGACCACAGTCTCTGGTATCACGAACCGGTCAGCCTCCTCGAGGCCGTTTGCCTCCAGCATCGCGCAGAAATGGCCGACAAGCTCGCTGTGCCCGGATTCCGGCACCCGCGACAGCACGATCCCTAGCGCCGCGCCACGTTCCTTCGCGTACTGCAGCAGCTCCCAGACTGGGACGTCTGCGTACCTTGCCGCCGTCGTCACGAAGAGCCAGAGATCCGAGGCGTCGAGGAACTGGTGCGCGAAATCGTAATGCGCCCGCACGATCGAGTCGATGTCCGGGGTGTCAAGCAGGGCGATGCCACGCGGCATGCCGGCAGATGCAGCGATGACCAGCAGCCCGTCACGGCCCGGTCTGGCCAGGCCCTCCTGGCGGACGCGGGGCAGTGAGGGCAGGAACCGGTTCTCCGCGAACCAGACGGCGTCGTCGGGGTGGCACGCGAGCACTGGGCTGTTCGTGGTCGGGCGGCGGATGCCCGTCGTGCTCACCTGTTTACCCACGATGCTGTTGACGAGCGTGGACTTGCCGGCACCCGTGGACCCGACGACGGCGACCAGAATGGGCGTGGCAGGACGTCGCAAGCGGGGAAGGAGATACTCGTCGATCTGGGCAAGCAGCTTCTGTTTGACCGCCTTGGCTTCGGCCACGCCCGGCGCGTCGAGCAAAAGGGGTGCAGCGGCGACCCGATCACGGAGGATAACGAGGGCTTCCTCGAGCTCGCGGGAGTGCGCGTGCGCGTGACGGGCCGTGCCACGGCGCGCCGGGTCATCAGCCGCCGCGTCCTGAACCACGGCTTCATTCTGCGCATTGCCAAGGTGCGCATTTCCATCGCGTCCATCGCGCGCGCGGTCATGGGGATTGGAGTCGCGCGCGGCGTGGTCGCGCGAAAGGTCGCGCGGCGAAGGACCACTGCGCCAGAGGCCCCCGCGCCCAGCCCCACCTTGGGCAGCGCCATCGCGCCCAGTCGCATCGCGCCCAGCGTCATCGCGGGCAGCCTCACCTTGGGCAGCGTCATCGCGGGAAGGATCATCGCGGCCAGCGTCATCGCGGGCAAGGTCATGGCGCGTGACGCCGCCAGCCATGCTGGCGGGCGGCTGCTGTCCGGCGCCGCCCGCGCCAAGATCCCGCCGCGTCTCCGGCACAGCTGTCACGCTTTTCCGATCCACCGCTGCCTCCCCGGCAGCAATTCTTCTATCTGTGCCGCTATGTTGACGACCTCCCCAACTACCACCACCGCCGGCGGCCGGATCCCGGCCGCGGCCGCCCGGTCCGCGACCGTACCCAGAGTCGCGGAAAGTGTATATTGCGTGGGAAGAGTACCGTCTTGAATGACCGCAACGGGAGTAGTGGAAACACGACCGTGACGAATCAGTGCATCCGCGATCGCACCCAGCCGTTCGACTGCCATGAGCAGCACGATCGTCCCGCTCGACCTCGCGAGCGGGCTCCAATCTATGGTAGAGCACCGGTCGCCGGACGCAACGTGTGCGGAAATCACGTGAAGCTCCTGGGCGATCCCGCGATGGGTGACGGGAACCAAAGCCGCGCCAGGGACCGCGACGGCGCTGGTCACGCCGGGAACGACAGTGACGGGCACACCCGCCCGCAAGCAGGCGAGTACCTCCTCGGCGCCACGGCCGAAGACGAACGGGTCGCCGCCCTTTAGCCGCACGACGAACCGGCCCGCGAGCGCATGCTCGATGAGCGCCGCGTTGATCCGATCCTGTGCCATGGCCCGCCCGTACGGGATCTTGGAGGCGTCAATTATCTCTACGTCCGGCGGCAGTTCGTCGAGCAATGAGCGCGGCGCGAGCCGGTCCGTGACGACGACGTCTGCCTGCGCGAGCAGTTCCCTGCCGCGTACGGTGATGAGCCCGGGATCCCCCGGACCGCCCCCGACGAGTGCGACGCCTCGCATGACCCCGCCATGTTGGCCTGCGCCTGGCTCTCCGGCCGCGCCCGCCACTCCGGCCGCACTTACGCCTTGGATGTCACCTGCCTCGTCGGCATCACCTGATCTCCCGGCCCCATCTGATTCGTCGGCTCCATCTGCCTCTCCGGCGCTACCTGGCTGATCGGCCCTACCTGCCTCTCCGGAACCACCTGACTGGCCGACCCCACCTGACCGGTCGGCGCCATCTGACTCGTCGGCCCAAGCCCGCCTCGCGGCCCCACTTGGCCCTCCGGCAGCACCGCGCTCGGCGATGGCAGCGCGGCGATGGCCAGCGCCGATCGTGCCATCGCGCAGCCCAGCGACAACGATGTCCCTTATCCCCACGGACCGGCGCGGGTCGCCCGTGAGCACAGCGACATGGGCGTCGCCCGCCTCACCGGATGCCGGGGTCCATGCGGCCGAGCGGGCGCGGTCGTCGGCCCGTACGCACCAGACACGAGCCTCCTCACAGTCCGCGGCTATGGCGTCGTTGACCGCGCGATCGCTGGTGCAGGCCTGCACCAGCCAGGCGCGGTCCAGGTCGCCGGGCGCATAGCGGCGGCGCTCCCAGCTGATCTGGCCGGCCACGGCCAGGCCTTCAAGCCCCACGGTCACCGAAGGTGAGATCACGACAACGTCCGCGCCCGCTCGCACGAGCACGGGCACCCTGCGATCGGCAACCCGGCCGCCGCCCGCCACCACGACGCGGCGACCGGAAAGGCGCAACCCGAGAAGATACGGTGGGCCGGCCCGGCAGGCTGAGGGGTCGGCACCAGCGGGGCCAGGCGGCAGGGGTGGATCGTCAGCAGCCATGGGTTCCAACAGCTCTTCTCGGCAATCAGCTCTTCTCGGCAATCAGCTCTTCTCCGTCACCCCGGCCGAGTCAAACGTGGCGACCTCGCGCACGGCGCGGACCGCGCTCTGCACCAGCGGGAGCGCGAGCAGCGCGCCTGTTCCCTCGCCGAGGCGCAACTCCAGGTCCACGAGCGGCCGAAGCCCCAGATGGTCGAGGCTAATAGTGTGCCCGGGCTCGTGCGACCGGTGACCGGCGATGCATGCCCCCCGCGCACTGGGCGCGAGCGCGCACGCAGCGAGCGCCGCCGCTCCGGCGATCACGCCGTCCAGGATCACAGGTACCCGCAGCGCGGCGGCACCCAGGATAAACCCGGTCAGCGCCGCGTGCTCGAAGCCACCGACGGCCGCGAGCACGCCGACCGGATCGGATGGGTCGGGCTCGTGCAGCGCGAGTCCTTGGCAGATGACATCGACCTTGCGCGCAAAGGTCGCGGCGTCCACGCCGGTACCCCTGCCGGTCGCTTCCGCGGGATCGGCGCCGGTGAACGCGCAGACGAGTGCGGCGGAGGCCGTGGTGTTGGCGATACCCATGTCGCCGGTGACCAGGCACCGGTTCCCCGCGGCCACAAGGTCGCGCGCAACCTCCAAACCAGCGCGCAGAGCACCGAGCGCCTGTTCGCCGCTCATGGCGGGCGCAGCGGTGAAGTCGGCGGTGCCGCGAGCCACCTTGCGGGGCAGCAGCCCGGCGGCCGGCGCCAGATCCGCCGCGACCCCCACATCCACCACGAGAACCTCGGCACCCACCTGGGCGGCGAAGGCGTTGACCACCGCACCGCCGGCCAGGAAGTTCTGCACCATCTGCGCGGTCACCGCCTGCGGCCAAGGGGTCACGCCGCGTGCGTGCACACCGTGATCGGCGGCGAACACCGCGACCGCGGCGGGTTCGGGCAGCGGCGGCGGGCACTCGCCCGCCAAACCCGCGAGCCGCACCGACAGCTCCTCGAGCGCACCGAGCGAGCCAGGCGGCTTGGTCATCCTGGCCTGGTGGTCACGGGCCGCGGCCATCGCGGTCTTGTCGAGCGGGCTGATCGCGGCCATGATCTCTGCGAGCGGATCCACCGGCTCCTCCCCTGGCAGGCAACGCGAGCCGTACTTCTCCGCGTGCACGGCCCAGTGCAGCGGCCTGCGGCGGGCCCAGCCAGCCTGCTCGAGCTCCGGTTCAGTCCCGAACTCGCTGACCTGGCCCACGCAGAGGTAGGCAACGACCTCCAGATGATCCGGAAGACCGAGCTCGGCGGCGAGTTCGCGCTCGTCGAAAAAACTGACCCAGCCAATGCCGACGCCCTCGGCGCGGGCCGCGAGCCACAGGTTAGCGACCGCGAGCACGGCTGAGTACTGAGCCGTCTGCGGCTGGACGTGGCGCCCAAGCGTGTGCTGCCCGCCGCGGGTCCGGTCGCACGTGACGACGATGTTAACCGGCGCGTCCAGGATTGATTCGATCTTGAGCTGACTGAAGGCCCGGGCCCGCGCGGAGGGCAGACGCGCGGCGTAGGCGGCCGCCTGATGCTGTGCGAGCGCCTTGATCCGCTCACGGCGGGCCCGGTCGATGATCAAGATGAAATCCCACGGCTGCGAGAAGCCGACGGACGGGGCCTGATGCGCCGCGCCGAGCACGCGGTGCAGCACCTCATTGGGCACCGGGTCGGGCAGGAACCCGCACCGCACGTCCCGCCGCTCGCGGATGACCCGGTAGACCGCACGACGCTGTGACTCTGGATACGCATAGGATTCGGGATACGTGGTGGATTCTGAATGCCCGCGGGGTTCCGGATGTCCGCGGGATTCCGGATAGGCATGGGACTCTGAATGCTCGTGGAATTCTGGATACGTGGTAGATTCTGGATGTTCCTGGGATTCTGGATCCGCATGGGATTGTGAATGCTCGCGGGATTCCCGATTTACCTGAGATTTTTGATACGCGTGGGCCGTCGGGTCCGGCTGGCCCCCCGGACGTTCCATGGCCGGGTTCCGCTGGGTCATGTGGCACCTTTCATGACATCGGCGAGCGCCGCCGTGAACGCCTCATTGGTGCTGCGGTCCCGCACCGCCACCCGCAGCCACCCCGGCCCGAGGCCAGGGAACGTCTCGCCGCGCCGCACCGCGAACCCTCGCTCGCGCAGCCGCCTCCGGATACCTATGGCCTCCGGGTAGGACGCCACGGATCCGACCGGCGGCACCGCTCGGAGCAGCAGGAACGAAGCCTGCGCGCCCGGGACCACCCGAACGCCGGGCAGCGCCCCGAGGGCCGCCGCCAGGGCGTGCCGTTCGGCGCCCATCTCCCGCGCCCATCGGTCCGCCTCCGCCGAGGCTTGCGAGGACGTGCACGCCTCCACCGCGGCGAGGGCGGGGGTGGACACGGCCCACGGCGGCTGCATCCGCCCAATTTCCTTAACGGCTGCCGCCGATGCGAGGACGTATCCAACGCGTAGCCCCGCCAGGCCCCAGGTCTTGGTCAGGCTGCGGATCACGACGAGGCCTGGCACATCGCGGCGGGCGGCGAGGCTTTCCGGCTCTCCTGGCACGCAGTCCGCGAAGGCCTCGTCCACGACCAGCACCCGGCCGGCCCTGGCGAGCGACGCGATCAGCGCTGCCGGGTGCAGCACGGAAGTGGGATTGGTGGGGTTGCCGACGATCACCAGGTCCGCTTCCGCCGGGACCGTTCGGGCGGGGAGGGCGAAGTCGGGCGGCAAGATTACGCGCCGCACTGCGTGCCCGGCCGCACGCAGCGCGGCCTCTGGTTCGGTGAACTGCGGGTGCACGACGACCGCGCATTTCGGCGAGAATGCGCGGGCTATGAGCGTGAACGCCTCCGCGGCACCCGCGGTGAGCAGAACCTCGTCGGGATGCCTGCAATGACGTGCCGCTGCCGCGCCGCGGGCCCCACGTGAATCGGGGTACCTGGCGATGGTGGTGAGGGCCGCGCTCAGCCGTTCGGCCAGCCAGCCTGGCGGCGCGGCGGGACGGACGTTGACGGCCAGATCCACGAGCGTGTCATGGTCGCCTGCTATCTCGGCGTCACCGTGGAAGCCGAGGTCCGCGTCAGCACACATGATAATGAGTGGCTGAGGCCACGTCCGGCGCCTCCGTGGGATGGTAGTGCGGGCGCTGCGGCGCGCCGACCCGGTGCTCGAAGCCAGGCAACGCCGCGCGGTACACGCACATGTCGCAGTTCATCCGGATATCACCGACCAGCGCCTCGCCATAGCGTTGTGCGATGAGCCCGGCGATCTCGTCGCAGCTGCCGAGCACGTCGGCGCAGCGCACATCGAGTTCGTCCCTTGCCGCGCCGTAGGCGCTTGCCTGGGCGCAGACCCGGTCCGGCAGCACGCCGGGGAACAGGAAGTAGCGGGCCACCACGATCCGCCGCGCGCCGAGGCTGCGGCAGCGCTCCATGCCCTCGGCGACGCCGGGCCGGGCGAGCGACACGAACGCGGTCTCCGCCAGGGCGAAACGCTGCTGACCGGTTTGATGCGTCTCCCACAGCAGCCTGGTGATCTTGCATGTTTCCGCGTTCGCGTCCGGGTCGGTCGAGCCCCGGCCGACGAGGAGCACCGCGAGATCCTGCGGGCTTTCGGTCCCTGTCGTCCCGGGAGCGTATGGGTGATGGTGGCGCAGGGCCGCGCTGATCCTTTCGGCGAGCAGGCTCAGTAGCACCGGGTGTGGGCCGAGCGGCCGACCGTACGCGAACGACAGGCCGGGATGGCGCGCCCGCTGGGCGGCGAGCGCGGCCGGGATATCACCCTTGGCATGGCCAGCCGCTGCGAGCACCACCGGGACCGCTACGACGTGCCGGTGGCCGCGTGCTACAAGCGCGTCAACCGCGGCAGACAGCGGCGGGTCGGAGAGTTCGATGAAGCCCCCGGCGACATCAATGTTTCGGTCCGCCAACAGGGTCGCGACCCGTTCGCCTAGCGTGGCGAAGGCAGCGGCGCCGGCGGGATCCGCGCTCCCGTGCCCCGCCAGCAGCAGCGCGGGAGTCATTCCTCGCCGCCTCGCCGAGTACCTGGCCGTTCCCGCCGCGCATCGCCTCGCCCGACGCGCAGGTCCATGGCCGCGGCCGTGCTTCCCCCCGCACCTGGTCTGTCGCCGGGGCCGCGCGCGTGAGATCCCGTGCTTCGCCCGGTTCGTTCCGCTTCGGCCGCACCACCTTGTCCGGAGTCGCATGCTCCACCGCGCCAGACACCAGGCTCGCGACGTTGTCCCGCGCCGTTCGGCCCAATCCGCGCGCCTGGGTCCCCGATTTCACCCACGCCCGGCATCCCAGCGCCCGTCTGCCCAGTTCCGCCTGCACCTGGCCCGGGACCTTGCCCCGAGCCCCGATCTGCCGCGCGCCGATCTGCCGCGCCCCGATCTGCCGCGCCCCGATCTGCCACGCCCCGATCTGCCACGCCGCGATTTCCTCGGTCCTGATACGCCACGGACGGGATGGCGCGCAGCAGGGCGTTGAGCGCGGCAGCGGCGACCGCGGATCCACCCTTCTCCGACACATTCGTGAGCGCGGGCAGGCCGCTCGCGCGCAGCGCGTCCTTCGCCTCCGCCGCGCCGACGAACCCGACCGGGAGCCCGATCACCAGGACAGGCTGAACGTCTCTGGTGAGAATTTCCGCCACCGCCGTCGGCGCGCACCCCACCACCCAGACCGCGCCAGGACCGGCTTCAGCGAATGCCAGCCGGATCCCGGCCGCGGCGCGGGTGATCCCGACCGTGCGCGACAGTCGCGTGGTCAGCGACTCCCCGATCTTGCAGATGACCGGGCGGGCGGTGATACCAGCGGCCACCATCTCCACGTCGACGACTACCGGCACTCCGGCGGCGAGCGCGGCGACCCCAGCGGCCAGGGCGGCCTCGTCGCAGACCAGGTCGGTCACGTAGTCGAAGTCGGCACTCGCATGGACGACGCGCTCCGTCACCGCGCGGCTGAGCGGCGGCAGATGACTCAGGTCCATCCGGGAATGCATGATCCGGTAGGCCTCTGCCTCGATGGGATGAACCAGCTCGCCGTGATGTGCCTGCGCGCTGGGATGCGCAAGCTGGCTTGGGCCAATCTGCTCGCTCGCGTCTACATGCCCGCGCGCCGGTGGGTGCTCGCTGGCGCGCACGTGCCCACTGGCCTGTAGATGCTCGCTAGCGCGCACGTACTCGCCGGCGTGCACGCGCCAGCCGGCCTGTGTCTGCTCGCTGTCCTGCACCTGCTTACCCGGTTGGGCTGGCCCGCCGGAATCGGTCACGCGTCTCCCCCTTCGTTTCCCCTTCTGCCTCACTGGTCACACCGCTTTCAAGTGCTTGCCCGCTTGCTGGGCGGTTTGCTGTGCCCCTCCCTGGGCTTTCCGGGGCGCTTTCGGTGCCGCCTTCCCTGCCGCTCGCTGGGCCGAGTTCCCTGCCGCTTTCCGTGCCACTCCCTGGGCCGATTTCCGTGCTGCTTTCCCTGCCGCTTTCCGTGCCACTTTGCTTGCTGCGTGCTGGGCCGCTGCCTGGCCTTTCGTGCCGCTTTCCGAGCCGCTTTCCGTGCCGCTAGGTGGGCCGCTTTCCGTGCCGCTCGCTGGGCCGCTTCCTGGGCGGTACGCATGATCGCGGTGGATTTTTCTTCGGATGAGCGTAAAATCCTCCGTGATCATGGGGAAGCCGGTGAAATCGATCGCGTCGGCCGGGCAGACCTCCACGCACTCGCCGCAGCCGGTGCAGCGTGCGGCGAGCACCGCCAGCGGCCCGGCCGGCGGCACCTGGCGTGCCGGGCGGATCGCTCGCTCCGGGCAGGTCAGCAGGCATGCGCCGCACCCCTGGCAGGCCGAGGTAACGGCGATCATCTTTCCCTCCACCGGTAACCGCGCGGAGTCACCATCCGGCCAGCCACGATCCGCGTCGCGGATGAACCGACCACCACGAGCGTGCGCATGTCCGTCTGCAAGGGGTCGAAGCCAGCGAGTGTGCTCAGCGTGATGCGCTGGGCCGGCCGGGACGCGTCGGCGACCATCCCAACCGGCGTGCCGGGTGGACGGTGGGCCGCGAGCAGCGCGAGCGCCTTCGCCAGGTGGCCGCCGCGTCCGCTGCTGCGCGGGTTGTAGAAGCAGACGACGAAATCGGCTTCGGCGGCGGCGGTGATCCTGCGCTCGATCGCCTCCCACGGTGTGTGGAGGTCGGAGAGCGAAATCGCGGCATGGTCGTGCCCGAGCGGCGCGCCGAGCGCTGCGGCCGCCGCTAGCGCAGCGGTTACACCGGGCGCACCCACGACTTCGATCGAGCTATCCGCGAACTCGAGCGCCGGGCTTGCCATGGCGTAGATCCCCGCATCCCCCGAGCCGACGAGGGCTACCGCACGGCCCGCCCGTGCCTGCGCCACCGCCGCGGCGGCCCGTTCCTCCTCGGCGCCGAGTTCGCTCGCTAGAACCTGCGTACCTGGGCGCAGCAGATCGCGGATCTGGTCCAGGTACTGGCCGAGTCCCACGACCACGCTCGCCCGGCGAAGTTCGGCAACGCTGCGCGGCGTGATCAGGTCGCGTGCTCCGGGGCCGAGCCCCACAAGAGCGAGGCGGCCGCGCGGCAGCCGCCTCGCAACTGCCACGGTGGCGCGCGGGCTCTTGCGCTTATGCGCGGCAAGAACCGCGCCAGGGCCGGCCGCGAGCAGGGCGGCTGCTTCGGCGACGCTTGGCGTGCCGATCGCAGCGTGCACGGCCTCGCTGGGGTTCGGGACCGCGACGACCGCCAGATCCGCGGGCGCGAAGCCTGTTATCTCCCAGCCGCGCTCCCGTGCCGCCTCCACCAGCCCGCGCTCATCCTCCTTCAGGTCCACGGTGGCAACCTGGCGCACTGAGGCGGCCGACAAACCGGCATCCACGAGCACCCTGTCCATCAGGTCCCCCACCTCGGCCGCGGTCACGCCACGGCTCGCGCCCGCGCCGAGCACGAGCGATGGCGGCCGGTAGATGACCCGTGGCGGCGCGGTGCTGGTCAGGGAGCCGGTATGGCGGTCGGTGATCACGATCGCCGGGACACCGGGCTCGGGGCCCACGGTCGAGGTCACGTTCGGCGGCAGGGCGGGGACCGGCCAGGTCTGCTCCATGCTGAGCGTGGCGCGCCCACCGGACAGGACGGCGGCGCCAACCTCGGCAAGCTGACTGCCCGGCTCGACGCGCAGGCCAAGGTCGGCGCCGAACTCGTCGAGCGCGGGCACGCCCACGGCATCGCTGGCCGTCGTTATGACGGCCGTCGCGCCAAGCACGTCCGCGACCGCCCGGGCGAGGCTGTTGCCGCCACCCTCGTGCGCTCCCGCGACTGGAACCGCGAACGCAAGGGACTCGTCCACGCAGACCACGCCGGGATCGGCGCCCTTCGACGTGAGCAGCGGCGCGATCAGCCGCACGGTGGCACCGACCGCCAGGAAGCAGACAATCCGATCGCATTCCCTGAAAGCACGCGGGACCGCGCCCCGCGCCAGATCGGGATACGTGCGGGTGCCCGGCCATGCGGCGGCGAGCCGCGCCGCAGCGGCGCGGCCGGTCGCAGTGACGGCGATCAGGCCGATCACCGCAGGTTCCCCCAGAGCACGAACACCGGGTTGGCCGCGGCCAGCCGTATCGATCCACCCGGCAGGGAAGCAAGCCTGGATGCCTGCAGCGCTGTGCCGTCCACCTCGTAGCCGTGGCCTGCGAGCAGGTCACGGACGCCGCGGACCCGGTCCACCGAGGCGAGTGCGACCACGAGCCTGGCTGGACGGGCCGCGGCCGCCGCGGTGAGTGCGGTGTCACCGCCGCCGCCGGCGAACACGCAGTCAGCGGGAAGCAGACCCGCGAAGACGTCGGGCGCCGAGCCCTCGGCCACCTGGACGCGCACGCCCTGCGCGGCAGCGTTCACACGGATGCGCGCGCACTGCGCCGGATCGGCTTCAATGGCGATCGCATGGGCCCCGAACCTCGCACACTCGACCGCGACCGAACCCGACCCCGAGCCCATGTCCCAGATCGTGCGACCGGGACCTGGCCCGATCCGGGCAAGGACGAGTGCCCGGACCTCCGCTTTCGTGATCATTGAATCGCGGTGCGCAAATGCGTCCTCCGGAAGGGCCCAGCCATCCGGTGCCCCTAGGTGGCCTGCCATCCAGCGCCGGCCACCAGGCGAGCCGTCGCTGCGGAAGACGCCGTTCCCGCCGCTTGCGGGCTTCCCGCCGCAACCGCCATAAGCGAGGTGAGCACTCGACATGTCGAGCGCGATCACGACGTTCGGATTCGCGAATTCCCGCGGCCCGCCGGCGGTCACCAGGGTGAGGCGCTCATCCGGGGCGCCGAGGCACTCGGCAACGTGAACTGACCGGCCCGCAGCCAGCAACGCCGGGATGAACCGTCCCGGCCCGCCGGCGGGCCCGGGCGCCGTGAGGATCGCGACCTTGCCGCAGCCGAGCGCGGCGGCGAGCACGGGCCGGGCGTCGCGGCCGTGCGCGGAGAGCACCAGCGCGTCATCCCAGGGCAGGCCGAGCCGGGCGAACGCGAGCGCCACCGAGGAGATAGCCGGGATGACATTCGGCGCGGCGCCACGCGCCGAAAGGGCACGGACGATCCCGAAGAAGCCGGGATCGCCGGAGGCCAGCACGACTACGGGTCCGCAGTGGGAAAGGATGGCGGCGAGCGCGGTGTCGAAGGCGGAGGCGGCACTGCCCGGGGAGGCGGCACTGCCCGGGGAGGCCACAGTGCCCGGGGAGGCGGCACTGCCCGGGGAGGCGGCACTGCCCGGGGAGGCGGCACTGCCCGGGGAGGCGGCACTGCCCGGGGAGGCGGCACTGCCCGGGGACGCGGCACTGCGGAGCGGCGCCGCAACGCTCGCCCGGGCGGGCACCCCGTCGGCCCCACCGATCCGGATGCGATCGGCTCCGTCGGGCAAGGCGATGCGTTCCAGATGCCTGCCGGAGCCGGCCACGCAACGAGCCGCAGCCAGCGCCGCGGCGGCCGGCTCAGACAGCGGACCGCCGTCACATCCGATCACAGTGATCACAGGACTCATGATCACGACCTCCCATGTGGCTGAACGGCCTGGTCCGCACGCTCCGGAAAGGAGGCGATCTCGTTGCGGCCGGCGAAGTCCACCATGATCACTTCAACCCGGGGAGCGTACCCGTCCGCGAGCCCGGCGCAAAACCGCGAAATGACGTCGGCGGTGCGGCGGCAAAGCTCGGTGCCCGCGGCGTGTGCCAGGTCTGCCGCTTGCCACAGTTCGAGCGCGTGCCGTGCGGTGTTCGCCTCAGCGACCTGGGCGGTAAGCTCAGCCGCGCCGCCCGCTGCCGTCGTGATATCGGCCAGCAGGCCGGTCGACACCTTGGAGCGGGTGTAATGGGTCATCAGCACACCGTCGGCTAGCTTGCTCAGCTTGCCCGCCATGCCGGCGAACACGATCCTTCGGATGCCACCCTGCGCCGCGTGCCGCAGCGCCGCCCCGGTGAAGTCGCCGACCTCGACAAAGCTCGACTCCGGCAGCCCTGGAAGCAGCGCCATCGCACCCTTTTCCGTCCGGCCGCCCGTGCAGAGCACGAGTACCTCACCGCCCTGGGCCGCGAGCACCGCGACCGCCTGCTCCACGCTGGCCCGCCATGAGGCGGTCGAGAACGGGCGCACCACGCCGGTCGTGCCAAGAATTGAGATACCACCGAGAATGCCGAGCCTGGCATTGGTCGTCTTGCGGGCCATCCGCTCACCCTCGGGCACCGAGATGACCACGCGCAGCCCACGGCGGGCTGGGTCGGAGGCCTCTGCGACCGCCGTTTTGATCATCTTCCTTGGCACCGGGTTGATGGCCGGTCCGCCGATATCCAGGCCGAGGCCGGGCTTGGTCACGACACCGACCCCGACTCCGCCGTCGAGTTCAATGCCTGGCTGCTCGGCCCAGCTCACCGTGGCGGTGAGGTGTGCTCCATGAGTGACATCGGGGTCGTCGCCCGCGTCCTTGACGACGACGGCCTCCGCCCGCGGCGGACGGTACCAGCAGTCTTCGACGGGGAACGTTACCCGGCGGCCGGACGGCAGCCCGATCTCCACGGACCGCTGCGGCTGCCCGGTGACCAGGGCGGCAACCGCGGCTTTAGCGGCGGCGGCCGCGCACGTCCCGGTCGTCCAGCCCGTGCGCAGCCCACCGCGCCGCACCTTCGCGGTCCGCGGCAGGTCCGGTTCTCGTAGCTCGGCAGGGTCGGTCACTTGCCGCCGGTACCCCCAGGGCGGGAGCCGCCGGAACCCCCCTCTCCGGCATAGTGAGCAACTCCCTGGCCAAAGCCCGGGGCGGCGTCATTGCCGAGGTCACCCGGCCGCGGATGACGGGTTGTCGCGCCGTCATCGGCCGTCGTCGCGGCGCGCAGGCCGCGGCGGACGTCGGGGTCGGCCCTCCGGTGGCCGTGGAAGTGGCCGGGGTGATAGAGACGCGAGCGAGTCCCACCCGCTGCGAGTGCCGGGCCGACGAGCACGAGCGTGTGTTTCCACAGCTTGTGCGCCCTAATGGTGCCGGCAAGCTCATCGAGCCTGCAGCGAAGGATCAGCTCGTCTGGCCAGGTCACCTGGTAGGCGATGACACAGGGGGTGCCAGGGTCGTAACCGCCGGCCAAGAGCTGCGACTCGAGCTGTCCGGAACGGGCGGCAGACAGGAAGAGCGCCATGGTGGTACCGTGCCTCGCGAAGGCGGTGACCTGCTCACCGGGCGGCATCGGTGTCTTGCCGCCGCTGAGCCTGGTGAGGATCACCGACTGGGCCACGTTCGGGATCGTCAGCTCGCGGCCTATGCTGGCCGCGACCGCAGTGAAGCTCGAGACCCCGGGGACCACCTCGGTCCGCAGGCCAAGCGCCTGGCAGCGGTCGAGCTGTTCCTGGAGGGCTCCCCACAGAGAGGGATCGCCCGAGTGCACCCGGGCCACCCGCAGCCCCTCTCGGGCGGCCCGCTCGTAGTGGGTGAGCACGCCCTCCATCGGCAGGCGCGCCGAGTCGATCAATTCGGCGCCTTCGCGCGCGTGCACCAAGACATCCGGATGGACCAGGCTCGACGCCCAGATGACCAGGTCAGCATCGCGGATGGCGGTCGCGCCGCGCAGCGTGAGCAGGTCGGCCGCGCCGGGGCCCGCGCCCACGAAGGTAACCGATCCGATCACGGCACCCGCGTTCCCGGTCATCTGAGCTTGCTCCCAGTCCCGCTGCGGCGTCCGGGCGCGATCAGCGCGGACAGGTACGGCACCGCTGTCGTCCCCGCCAGGTCCCGGACCGGCCTGATGTCCTCGCCGGGAAGGCCGAGCCGC
This sequence comes from uncultured Actinomycetota bacterium, assembly GCA_963820395.1. Lineage (GTDB taxonomy): Bacteria > Actinomycetota > Actinomycetes > Streptosporangiales > Streptosporangiaceae > DATFVJ01. The sequence goes on from CAWGAE010000023.1 coordinate 180,663, forward strand.
GCACCGTAGATCGCGTCGTCCAGACGTCCGGCCTCCTGCAGGGTGGCGAGCAGGGCGGGAATGAGCGCGAATGTTTCCGGGGTCTGCTGACCGCCGGACACGGCAGCGCCCAGCTTGTACACGACAACCGTGTCGTGGCGGGCAAGGGCGTCCCGCAGAGCGGGATCCAGCTGATCGGGGCCCGGCGGACCGGGACCCAGCGGAAGCAGCACGAGTGACTCGCTGCCCTCGGCGAGCACGGTCCCCGACCGCGCGGCGAGATCCTGCATCGCCGTAATACCGGGCACTGTATGCACAGCGACACCGGGAACAAGCTCGCGGACGCTTTGCGCAAGGTAACTGAACGTTGAGTAGATATTCGGATCGCCGATGGTTGCGAAGGCGACTATGCCGGTGCCTCCAGCAAATGCGGTGGCCACCTCGCGGGCAGCGGCCTCCCATGCGGCCCGGCGGCCCGGCGTGACACCGCCGCGGTCGCTCAGGGCGAACGGAACCCTGCGGATCCGTGCCCCATCCACGTGCGCGCGGACCGTCGCCTCCGCGCGGCCGGGCTCGGCTTGTCCCGCACCCGCCATGACGGGGACGAGCACCAGACCGGCTTCGGCGAGTACCCGGACTGCCTTGATCGTGACGAGTTCCGGATCACCGGGGCCGACGCCGACGCCGAATAGGCGCATGGTGGTCATGGGGCGACTCCACCGATGGCCCCGCTGCCCGCGGCCCCGCTGCTGGCGGCCCGGCTGCTGGCGCCCCCGCCGCTGGCGGCCCGGCTGCTGGCGGCCCGGCTGCTGGCGCCCCCGCTGCTCACGGCTTCGCTGGCAGCAGCGGAGCGACGCGTGCCGGAGCCGCGGGCTCGCGCCGCCGATACTGATGCCGCTCTGCTCGCGCGGCAGGCGGCCGCGAAGCGCAAGGCGAATACCGGCGTGTGTGCCCAGTGCAGGTGCAGATAGGAGGCGACAAGGTTGCCGAGCACGTGGCCCTCCGCCCGCATCCCTGTGGTCGGCGCTCGCTCGGCGGTACCGGCCAGCCGCCAGGCGGGCCGGAGACCGCGCTCCGGCTCGGCCGCCGTGTGGTGGAACTCGTGGCCACGCACGTGGTCTCCAGCCCGCGCGAGGACCGAGTCCGACATCGCCGCAGCGGTGCGATACCCGAGGGTGAGTCGCGGCGTCATGTGCGTGTCCGCACCGATCACCCCGCACATGGGCATGCCGTCGAGGGTACGGGCCAGGTAGAGCAAGCCGGCGCACTCAGCCACTACCGGCGCGCCGACGGCAGCCAGCGCCGCCACCTGCCGGCGAAGCGGTGCATTACCGGACAGCTCCGGCGCGTGCATCTCGGGAAAGCCACCGCCGATCACAAGGCCCGCGGTCTCATCGGGTAGCGCTTCGTCGGCGAGCGGATCGAATGGGGCGATCTGCGCGCCGGCGGCCTCGAGCAGCTCTTCATGCTCGACGTAGCTGAACGTGAACGCCGGGCCCTGGGCCACCGCTATCAGCGGCTTGGCTCCAGCGACGTGGCGAGCAAGCGCTTGGTCTGACGTACTTGGGGGGTAGCGGGGGCAGGGAGCGGACCCGGATACCGCCCCGGACGCCGGACCCACCGGAGGCACCGATCCCAGGCTGTCATCGAAAGCGCGAGACACGGCGGCCACCCGGCAGGCCGAATGTGGGTCCCACGGCGAAACGGCGAGCGGGGGCGCGGTCTCGGCGACCGCGCGCAGCCCGTGCAGGTCACATGACGAGGCGACCAGTTCAGCGAGCCCCGCGATAGCCCGCTGCGCTGCGGTGCGGCGCTCCGCGGCCGGGACTAGGCCGAGATGGCGGGACGGCGTGACGGCCGCTCCCGCTCTTCTTATCGCGCCAAGCACAGCGATGCCGAGAGGCTTCACGGCATCCCTGAGCAGCCGCTCGTGGCGATCCGAGCCGACGCGGTTGAGGATCACCCCGGCGATGCGGACATGCGGATCGAAACCGGCGAATCCCGCTACCACCGCAGCCACCGACCGGCCCGCCGCGGCCGCGTCAACCACGAGCACGACCGGCGCCCGCAGTAGCCTGGCGACGTGCGCGGTTGAGGCGAAATCCGGACCAGCATGCGACCCGGCCATGGCCGGGTCGGCGACTCCATCGAATAGGCCCATGACACCCTCGATCACCGCGATATCCACCCCAGCCGCGCCATGAGCAAACAGCGGGCCGATCAGATCCTCGCCGCACAGGAAGGGGTCGAGGTTCCTGCCGGGGCGTCCGGTGGCGAGCGCGTGGTAACCGGGGTCGATATAGTCCGGTCCGACCTTGTGGCCGGAAACCGCGGCGCCCCGGGCACGCAACGCCGCCATCAGGCCCGTCGCCACGGTGGTCTTGCCGCACCCGGATGCCGGGGCGGAAATGACGAGCCTGGGGATGATCACCACTCGATCCCCTTCTGGCCCTTCTGGCCGGCGTCCATCGGATGCTTGATCTTGGTCATCTCGGTCACGAGATCGGCCAGCTCAATGAGCCGTGGGTGCGCTCCCCTGCCAGTGATCACCACGTGCTGCTGCCCGGGTCGGTCAGCGAGCACGGCGGCTACCTCCTCCACGTCGACCCAGCCCCACGTGATCGGGTAGGTGAACTCATCGAGCACATACAGCCGGTATGTCTGCGCGGCGAGGTCGCGGCGGATCTGTGCCCAGCCCTCGGCAGCATGCAGCGCATGATCGTCGCCGCCTTCGTCCCGCTGGATCCACGACCAGCCCTCGCCCATCTTGTGCCAGGTCACCGTGCCGCCCGCGCCGCTGTCCCCGAGGGCTCGCAGCGCTCGCTCCTCGCCGACCCGCCACTTCGCCGACTTGACGAACTGGAACACGCCGACCGGCCAGCCCTGGTTCCATGCGCGGAGCGCGAGCCCGAACGCCGCCGTGGACTTCCCCTTGCCTGGCCCGGTGTGGACGATCACCAGCGGGCGGTCCCTGCGCTGCCGGGTTGTGAGGCCGTCACTCGGCACGTGCGCCGGTTTTCCCTGTGGCATCAGGCGGCCCTCCCCGCGCCTTTAGCAGCGCCCCCGGCAGCGGCCCGTGCGTCCCTGACAGTCGCCGCGAGCGCACCTGCGGCAAGCTCGTCGAGCCTGATCAGCCTGCCGCCGAGCGCGGCGGCGAGACCGGCGGCGAGCCCGAGCCGCAACGGCCCCGACTCGCAGTCCACCACCACACTCGCCACGCTGCGGAGCAGCCCGGCTGCCCGCGTCACGGCGCCCGGCGCGCCGTGGGTGGCGCGCCCATCCGTGACGACCACGAGTAGCGGGCGGCGGCCAGGATCGCGGAGTCGCTCGGCCGCGAGCACCTCGGCGGACCGGATCAAGCCCGCGGCAAGCGGCGTCCGGCCCCCCGCGGGCAACTCTGCCAGCCGCCGTGCCCCGGCCTCCACCGAGGAGGTGGGCGGCAGCAGCACCTGCGCCGAGTCAGCGCGGAAGCTGATCATTCCCACCTTGTCCCTGCGCTGGTACGCGTCGAGCAGCAGCGAGAGCACCGCGCCCTTGACCGCGCGCATCCGCTCCCTGGCCGCCATCGAGCCGCTCGCATCCACGGCGAAAAGGACCAGGTTGCCCTCGCGGCCATGACGGACGGCCTCGCGAAGATCTGACGGAGCTAGGCTGAGCGGCAGGCCCACGGTCGGCCGCCATCCCCTGGCCCGTTGATGGGGTGCGGCAGCCCGCAGCGTCGCGGGCAGGTGCACCGCGGTGACCCTGCCGCGCGGCAGGCGTGCCCCGGTGAGCCTGCCCTGCGGGATACGGGCGGCGCTGCGGCGGCCCGGTGCACCGGCACCGATACCCGGGATGGTGAAAACGGGCGGCCGGAATGGCGTGCCCGACGGCGCGACAGTCGCCCGTGCGGCGTCATGCGATGACGCCCGCGCGGCCGCGCTGTCCGGCCCGGGCGCGGCGGTCCCACCAGGCGCACCGGCATCGGCTTCGACAGCACCGGACTCCCCTGTACCGGACTCCCCCGTGCCGGACTCCCCTGCGCCGGACTCCCCTGCGCCGGATTGGCCCGGCCCCGCCGTGTTCTCGCCTCGGGCATCGGCGCCGCCGGACGCCCCATCGTCGCGGGGAAGCCCCGGAGCGCCGGGTACCTGTGCCCGCGTCAGGGCAGCGGGCCCGTTCATCGCATCCGTTCTTCCCCGGGCCGAGCCGGATCCACCGCCGCCACCGGGGCAATCCGGGCCGCCGCCGGGATCGTTACCATCGGGGCTGGCCTCCCCCGCCTGGCGCAGCGCCTCGTCGAGCGCCTCCTCATCGAGGCCGGGCGCGTCGAACGGGTCACGGCGGCGCCGGTGCGGCAGCGCCAGCCTGGCCGCCTGCCGCACGTCCTCGGTGGTCACTTCCTCGCGGTTATGCCATGCGGCGAGCGCCATCGCGGCGCGAGCCGTGACGAGGTCGCCGCGGAGCCCGTCGACGCTGAACGCGCTGCAGACGGCGCAGATCTGCCGCAGCACGGCGTCGGGCAGCCGGACGCGTCCAAGCCGCGTCCTCGCGTCGGAAATCCGCCGCGCGAGCCGTTCGGTCTCGGCGGCCCAGCCAGCGGTAAAGCCAGCCGGGTCGCCGTCGTAGGCCAGCCGCCGCCGGACCACCTCCGCCCGCTCGGCTGGGTCGCGGGTGGCCGCGACCTGCACGGTAAGCCCAAACCGGTCGAGCAATTGCGGCCGAAGCTCGCCCTCCTCAGGGTTCATCGTGCCGACGAGAAGGAACCTCGCCGCATGCGCGACCGAGACCCCCTCACGCTCGACGTAGCACCTGCCGAGGGCCGCGGCGTCGAGCAGCAGGTCGACGAGGTGATCGTGCAACAGGTTGACTTCGTCCACATAGAGCAGGCCGCGGTGCGCGCCGGCGAGCAGGCCAGGCTCGTAGGCGGTGACGCCCTCAGTCAGTGCCCGCTCGATGTCAAGTGAGCCAACAAGCCGGTCCTCGGTGGCGCCCACAGGAAGCTCGGCGAGGCGCGCGGGGCGCTGGCGGGCCGGTGCGCCGACCGGGTGCGGGCCGTCCGGGCAGCTCGGGTCTGGCGAGTCGGGGTCGCAGGAGAACCTGCAGCCGGCGATGACGGCGATCGGCGGCAGAACTTCCACGAGCCCGCGCACCACCGTGGACTTCGCGGTGCCCTTCTCACCCCGCACGAGCACGCCGCCCACGCCGGGCGAGACCGCGTTGAGCAGCAGGGCAAGTTTAAGATCGTCCATGCCCACGACTGAGCTGAAGGGATACAACGTGGCCGCGCCGGTGCTCGGGCGGGCGCCACGCGCCACGGCTCGGGCCGATCCGGCCGCTACTGCGGCGTCAGGCATGCCATCTCATCCTTACCCGGGTCCCGCGCCCGAAGGTGCCATCCGATCGACGGCCGGAGTCTCCTGGCTCCCGGATCGATGCTCGCCCCGCCTTCCCGCCGCTACGCGGCAGTGGCGTCGTGGGGGTCGCTCCCCGGTCACAGTTGCGCGACAGCCCCGGACTCGCACCGGGTTCCTCCGCTGACCTCGCCGGTTTCCCAGCATGACACATCCGGGGGATTCGACGGCCCGGGGTGGCCTTGCCGTGATGGCCGTGTTGTGGACGAGACTAATGTTGACCGGGCGCGCACCGAATGTGATTTCACCAGTTCGTTTCGGTACCGGCGCGCCATGATCGTGCACATTGGAACGCGCTCGCCGAACTCGCCCGGCGCGGGCGTCGTGAATCTTCGGCGGGACACACCGTGAGCGGGCCCACCATCGCTGTGAGCTGCGGTAAAGTGCGCTAGTGCGCCGACGGGCGGGAGTGTCGCACGAGTCGAGACACGCAGGAGGACCGAGCGTCTGGCCGACGTGTTGCCGACGTGATGGAACGAGGTTCGCGAGAGTCCGTACCGGCCCGTTTGGTGACACGGATCTCATCCACCGACACCCCGGACGTTTCAGCCTTCTGCCAGCGCAGTCCTCAGCCGGGCCTGGTAGGAAGTAGCGGGCAGTACCGAGACAACCGGACCAAAGTGTGACTTCGCGAATGGAGCGTGCATGGCGGACCCAGGCTGTTCCCGCGTGCTGGTGACCGGCGGCGCCGGTTTCATCGGGCGCCGGGTGGTAAGGACGCTGCTCGAATACGGGGCCGACGTCACGGTCGCCGACAAGCAGCCCTTCCCTGACGGCGTCGTAGATGGTGGCGTCCGGACCGTTCCCGGCGACCTGCGCAACCCGGAGGTCGCCGAGCGTGCCCTGAACGCGGGCATCGACGCGGTCGTCCACCTCGCGGCCCTGACTTCCGTGCTGCGCTCGGTCGAGGACCCAGCCGAAACCTACGAGGTCAACGTCGCGGTGACCGCGAGCCTCCTCGAGCTGGCGCGGCGTCATGACGTCGGTACCTTCCTGTTCGGGTCCACGAACGCCGTCACCGGGGATGTCGGCCGCAACGTCATCACCGAACGGACCCCGCTGCGCCCGATGACCCCCTACGGCGCGACCAAGGCCGCCGCGGAGATGCTGCTCAGCTGTTACGCGGCGGCGTACGAGATCAACACGTGCGCGCTGCGCCTGTCGAACGTCTACGGCCCTGGAATGGCCGCGAAGGACAGCCTCATCCCGCGCCTGATGCGCGCCGCCAGATCCGGCACCGGTATCGACGTGTACGGTGACGGTTGCCAGCTGCGGGACCTGGTGCACGTCGATGACGTCGTCCAGGGTCTGCTCACCGCATGGGGGGCCGGCTATGCGGGTCCCCTGATCATCGCCTCAGGCGAGTCCGACTCGGTGAACGATCTGGTGGCAGCCGCGCGGCGGGTCACCGGCGCGCCGATTCCTGCCCGCCATGTCCCGGCCAGGAAAGGCGAGATGCCCGCGGTGCTCGTCGACATCTCTGTGGCACGGGCGCTCGGCTACGAGGCGGCCTACGACCTCGAATCCGGCCTGGCAACAGTGTGGCCGGAATTCGCCGCCGAAACGGTTTCGCTCGCCCAGAACCGACATGGCAGCCCTGTACGAGCGGAGGCAGCGAAGTGACGCGACCGGCGGCGGTCAGCCAGGGCCAATCGATCGACGACGCAGCGGCCGTTGCGTTCGCCGCTGACCACGCCGCGCGTGCGCGGCAGCTTCCGCCCGTCGCCATCGTCATCGCCGCCTACAACGAGGAGGGAGCGATCGGCCCGGTCATCGACGCGCTCCCGGCGAGCATCTGCGGACTGGCGACAGCGACCATCGTGGTCGTTGACGGATCGGTGGACCGCACCGCCAAAGAGGCGGACGCACACGGCGCGCTCGTCTGCGATGTGCCCGTCAACCGTGGGCAGGGAGCGGCGCTCCGGCTCGGCTACCGGCTCGCGCGCGAAGGCGGCGCCAGCTACATCGTGACCACGGACGCGGACGGCCAGTACGACCCCGCCGACGCGCAGCGCCTGCTGGCGCCCGTGCTCGCGGGCGACGCGGACTTCGTGACCGGATCGAGGACGCTCGGCAGTGAGGAGACCAAGGACCCCGTGCGCAAGCTCGGAGTACGGCTTTTCGCCGCGACGATCAGCCTGCTGACCGGACAGCGCGTTACCGATCCGTCGTTCGGCATGCGGGCGATGCGCGCGGAGGTGACCGGAGCGGTCCCGTTGCAGCAGCCTCAGTACCAGGCGGCCGAGTTGCTGATCGGGGTGATCGCCCGCGGCTTCAGGGTGGCCGAGCGGCCGGCCACGATCCGCAGGCGGCGGGTCGGTGAGAGCAAGAAGGGGCACAACGTGCTCTACGGCCTCCGGTTCGCTGGCGTGATCGTCGGCACCTGGTGGCGCGAGCGTAAGCGAGCTGCGGACGTCTCACTGAACGTCTCTTCGGCCGGAACCGCACCCGTCCGCACCGCAGCTGGCGCGGGGACGGCTGTGGCCGCGGATGGCGGCGGGTCCGCGGACCGAGCTGGCGCGGATGGGTTCGCCGCGGATGCCGCGGGCACAATGGCCGTCGCTCTCGGTGACTCAGCCGACGTCAGCGCGGACTCCTTGGTTCCCCGCTCGGCAAAGAGGACGTAGTGGAAGATCGCAAACCTCGACAGGAACGTCACCGTGTTGGCGATGAGGTAGGCGGCGCCCACGAAGGCAAGGCGCGGAATCGGCCGCAGGCCCATCGAGAGAGCCAGGTGGTGTGCCAGGCTTGTAGCCAGCGAAAGGAAGACGATAGTGCCCAAGGCGACCAGCCAGAACGGCAGCGTCTCCTTGAGCAGGTTCGGCCTGCCCGTGCGTTCCCACGCCCAGCGGCTCAGCGCGTAGCTGGCTGCCGCGCCGGCGAACCAGGCCAGCGCCGCCGACACGGTCGGCCACAGGTGCAGGAGTCCGAGGCACATGAGCAATGTGATCTCGCTCGTCGCGAGCGCCACGGCCGAGCCGAAGGCAAAACGGGTGAAGCGCCTGCCGACCGTGCGGACGCCGTATGCGTACACGGCCCGGGTCATGCCGTGCGAGCGCACGGCCCAGACTATTCTGCGCAACACCAATCCCATGATTACCTCAGCTTACGGTGTCGTGGGTGCCGACGATAGCCGATCAACCTGGGCCTCAGGACAGCAGCGGCCGCAGCAAGTTAGGAGCAGATTCATGAGGATCCTGGTGTTGGGTGGTGACGGCTATCTCGGGTGGCCGACAGCACTGCACCTGTCGCATGCCGGCCACGACGTGGCTGTTGCCGACAACTTCGCCCGCAGGCAGTACGACCATGAACTCGGCGTGGAGAGCCTGGTCCCCATCGAGACCCTGCGCACGCGCGTTACCACATGGCGTGAACTCACCGGGCAAAACATCCAATGTCATATCGGCGACCTCACCGACCCCGCATTCACGTATCACATCATCCAGGATTTCGGTCCCGACGCGGTTGTTCACTTCGCCGAGCAGCGCGCCGCGCCGTACTCGATGATCGATCGCAAGCACGCTGTATACACGCAGGCCAACAACGTGATCGGCAACCTCAACCTGCTGTACGCGATCGCCGAGACCGACCCGAACATTCACCTGGTCAAGCTCGGCACCATGGGCGAGTATGGCACCCCCAACATCGACATCGAGGAAGGCTGGCTCGAGGTCGAGCATAAGGGTCGCAAGGACCGGGTGCTCTACCCGAAGCGGCCGGGTTCCTTCTACCACCTGTCGAAGGTGCACGACAGCCACAACATCGAGTTCGCCTGCCGCATCTGGGGACTTAGGGCCACCGACCTGAACCAGGGCGTGGTCTACGGGCAGCAGACGCCGCAGACCGCGATGGATGAAAGGCTCGCCACCCGGTTCGACTACGACGCGGTCTTCGGCACGGTGCTGAACAGGTTCTGTATCCAGGCCGTGCTCGGTCACCCGCTGACCGTGTACGGCAAGGGCGGGCAGACCCGCGGCATCATCGACATCCGCGACACCGTCCGTTGCATCCAGCTGGCCTGTGAAAACCCGGCGGACAAGGGTGAGTTCCGGGTCTTCAACCAGATCACCGAGTGGATGTCCGTTTCCGACATGGCAGACACGATCGCCAAGTGCAACCCGGAGCCGGTCACAATCGAGCACGTCGACAACCCGCGGGTTGAGGCGGACAACCACCACTACAACGTCATCCACACCAGGCTCATCGAGCTCGGCTTGACCCCGCACCTGCTGTCCGACACGCTGATCGAGTCGCTCCTCGAGATAACCAAGCGTTACGCCCACCGGGTGCGGACCGAGGCGCTGCGCCCTACGGTCTTGTGGCGCAGCCCGCGGGCGGACTGAGGTGGGTGCGTGGCGACAACAACGGCGCAGACTACCGTGACAGCGCGGTGGCGGCCAGGTGGCGGCCGCAGCCCCGGTTAACTCCACGCCCCGCCGTGGCCAGGCACAATCGGCGGTTGCGCCAGCACGCGCAGCCGTTCGGGATAAAAGGCGGCCCGGCCGCTCGCAACCGGTGCCACGGCCCAGCCGATCGCCACTGTGCCACGGCTCAGCCGATCGCCACCGGAGTCACGGCCCGGCCGGTCGCGACCGGTGCCACGGCACAGCCACCACCAGCGCAGCCTCCACCGCTCACCAGGCGCCGTCCAGGGGACAATCGGCAGGTGTCCTACTATGGCGCAGGGCACCTGGACAACAGCGGAGGTGGCGCCGGTGACGGACGAGCTGAGGCTGGGCCTGAATCTCGGCTACTGGGTCACGCCGGGCGACGCCACCGAGACCGTTCTCGCGGCGGAACGGCTCGGCTACGACTCCGTCTGGACATCGGAGGCGTTCGGCTCCGACGCTCTTACCCCGTTGGCCTGGTACGGCGCGCGGACCAGCCGGATCAAGCTGGGCACAGCGGTCGTTCAGCTCAGCGCCCGCAGCCCGGCCGCTACCGCCATGGCCGCCGTGACGCTCGACCACCTTTCCGGTGGCCGGCTGATGCTCGGCCTGGGCGCGTCGGGTCCCCAGGTCGTCGAGGGGTGGTACGGGGTGCCATTCGCGCAGCCGCTCGCTCGCACCCGGGAGTATGTGGACCTGCTTCGGGTGATGTGGCGCAGGCAAAGGCCGGCGCGCAACGCCGGGTCCCACTACCCGCTCCCCTACCGGCCGGGGACCGGGCTCGGCAAGCCCCTCACGCTGAGCATCCCGGCGCTGCGCGATGCCATCCCGGTGTATCTCGGCGCGGAAGGCCCGAAGAACGTGGCGCTCGCCGCCGAGATCGCCGACGGCTGGCTGTCGATTTTCACCCATCCGGACAAGATCGGTCAGGTGTATGGCGAGGCGCTGGCCGCGGCCCCACCCAGTTTTGACATCGCAGCGATGGTCAATGTCATTGTGACGGACGACCTTGCCGCCGCGTTCCGGGTCGTGAAAATGATGATCGGCTTCTATATCGGCGGCATGGGCGCACGGGGCCGGAACTTCCACCTCGATGTCGTCAGCCGGATGGGTTTCGAGGAGGCGGGCCACGAGGTTCAGGAGCTGTATCTGGAAGGCCGCCGCGACGAGGCCTTCGCCGCCGTGCCCGACGAGCTCGCGGACGGGCTCTGCCTGCTCGGCCCCATCGGGCGGATCCGCGAGCGGCTTGAACCCTGGCGCAGGAGCCCCGTCACGACACTGCTCGCGATGGGCCCGACCTCCGAACCGGAGCTGCGCGCGATACGTGACGTGGTACTCGGCTAGGACCGGCTGGTACCCCGCAGCGTCCGCCCCGCGGGGTCAGCCCGGCGCTCGAGTTCGGGCAGCCCCCCCGCGGCCGACGAACGTGAAAATTCTCACGCCCGGCTCGAGCCGCCGGGGCACGTCGGTGAACCGATGGGCGCCGACGCCGTAATCCTCGCCTGGCCCCGACAGCCACTCCAGCTCGAAGCCGACCTGCTCGAACCAGCCGCACAGCCGGGGAACCAGATCCGGCTCGCGGCGGTGCCGCGTCCACACGGTCGTGCCGCCCGTCTTGCACATGCGGCCAAGGAAAGCGACAGTCCGCTCGATGTCGGCCAGGGTGATATTGCCGAAGACGCCACATGCAAGCACCAGATCGGCGGGGACCACGTCCACGTAACGGTCGGCGAGCGACGCATCGCCAACCACCACCTCGACGCCCGCAAGCCTTGCGGCCTTCGCGGCGTCGCGGGCAATCGCGGCGTTTCGCGGGTCCAGCTCGACCATTCGCACCGCGGCGTCCCGCCCGCGCGGGTGCGTGGCGAGCACGCCGAGCAGATCACGGCCCTGGCCCGCGCAGATGCTGATCACGCGAAGCGGACCGGGCGGACACCGGCCGAGCGCCGCACGGATCTGCGTCTGGACCACGGCGAGCCGGCGGGCCAGCAGCGAACCACGCACGTCATATTCATCGTGCCAGGCGTGCCAGTCCTCGCTTGTCATGGGCGCGCCGGTGGGATCTGGGCGCGCGGCGGCATGCGCGGATCGTGGCGAGATGTCGGCATGCAGTCATTCTTCCAGAGCGAGGCGGGGCCCGCCCGAATCCGGCCGCCCGGTCCCGGGCAGGTGACCGCTATCCTGCTCGCTAACGGCTGCCCCGCGGCATCGACGCCGAGCGCGGCCGGAGCCGCATACCCGCGCCCTCAGGCCGGGGAGGAGGTCAAGCGTTCCGGCGAAACCCTAATCGGATAAATCAGCACGATACACAATTACAGTTCTTATCCGACAGCCTGCCAATCGCCAGCAATTTAAGCCTGTGCCAGGAACCTCATGGCGCTGCTATCCGATGATCCCTGCCACGACCTGCGGAACAGGGAAAACGACCAGCACCAAGCCCATCGGATAAACTGGCTCTCATGACGATGAGGCTGTGCAGCCGGATCGATAACGGGACTCGCGGATGCATCTGCCTCGCCGTGGCTGGATCTGCGATCGCCCTGACCGGTTGCCGGGACTCACAGTGGAAGAGATACGCCGCAGCGCCCGATACCACCAAACACAGTGGCAGCCCCATCAGATAGTCCCTCCATCGACAGCCAAGATGAATCTCGGCCATCGCGAGGGCACGTCCGCGGTGGCCATGACTACCCCTAGACCTGCCCGTACCCCTACGACGCCCGCATCGCAGCCATGTGCCAGGACTGCTGCGCCTGATCCAGCGCAAGGCCGTCCATCGCCTTGAGACCTCTCATCCGATGACGGCCGCACAGTCCTCACCAGCCACTGGGATCCGATTGGATGAAGAGGATGATGAAGAGAATCGCGACCCCCGTCCTGGCAGCCCTCGCGGCTGCGGTCACAACCATGGGCACAGCATCGGCTGCCACCTGGTGCCTGCCACCGCCGGTCCTGCCATACGTGCTGATGCTGCGGCAAGCCGACGGCCCCGCATCTGCGTACCGGCAGCCGGGTTCACTCAACGTCGAGTTTGACGCGCCCTCCTTCCCGCCCTCCAGGGTGCTCCGTGACCTACGCTGGACCCACTGGACCCCTTCGGCTGCCAGTGGCACCGGCGACCTGTGGCTCGAAGGCAATTCCGGGATCGGCCCGCCGCCCGCCCCGACCATGCATTGCTCAGCGGTCGTTGACCTCAAGTGGCGGCATTGTTCCGTGGGGGTGGCCCTGAAGGCCCCGCTGTACAACCCCAAGGACCACCTCACTTTCTTCTCACAGCTGCTGATCTCCAGCCGCCTTTCAGAGGGCGTGGCCGGTGGCGGGCAATACGACTGGAAATGGCAACCGCGTGGCTGGGTGCAGGTATCGGGGGCATGATGAAATTCCATTTGCACCACCGCATCGGATCCGACGATTATGCCCTGCTGCCCGGCTGCGGAACCAAACCCCTGGGATCTGCAAAGATAGCGTCACAAGAAGACGCCGGATGTTGCGCCGGATACAATTAGTCCCAGGTGCGCGCAAGCAGCCAGTCACCGGCGGCCGGATCGCAGCGCAACTCGTACACACCGCGCGACGCGTCCCTGCCAGGTGATGCCTGTACGCGCCAGAACTCCCGGTCGGCCGGCGCTGCGGGATCTGGGCTCTGTTTCCGCCACAGCTCACGGCTGACGACCGAATGCTCGAGCACCGCGAGCACGGTATATAACCTGCCCCGCCAGACGAACCTGGCCGGCTTCCCATCGTCATGCGTCCATACCTGGATCGGCTCACCATAGACCCTGTTCATCGCGCTCGCCTGCACTTCCCGCCCGGCCCGCGACCTCATCGCCGCCGGCGAAACCCGGGGCCGCGTGCGACCATGTCCGCTACCACTCGAAGGCCGCTACCCGGGGGAAGGCAGGTAGCACTACATTCGAACATATACTCGATTGACGGTGCGGGCAATGCGTGCGGGCAAAGTCGCGCGGGCGGCGGCGGCCTGCGACACTACCGACCATGCGTACGCTGGTCGTCGACCATCCCCTGATCGCGCACAAGCTCACGGCGCTCCGCGACGCCGCAACAGAAGCTCCGACGTTCCGCCGGCTCGCCGACGAGCTCGTCACCCTGCTCGCCTACGAGGCGACGCGCGAGGTCCGCGTTGAGCCGGTGTCCGTGAGCACCCCGCTCGCACTGGCCGAAGGGGTCAGGCTGGCGCGGCCGGTGCCGCTCGTGGTGCCGATCATGCGTGCGGGTATCGGCATGCTCGACGGCATGGCCAGGCTGCTGCCGACGGCCGACGTCGGTTTCGTCGGTCTGGTGCGAGACGAAGGGTCGCTCATCGCATCCACCTATGCCGACCGGCTGCCTGCGGATCTAACCGGCCGCCAGGCATTCGTGCTTGATCCGATGCTCGCGACGGGCGGGACGCTGGAAACCGTGATCGGCATGCTCGCCGAACGCGGCGCCACCGCGGTAACCGCCATCTGCCTGATCGCCGCACCGGAGGGCGTCAGCAGGATCGAGGCCGCCTTCCCATCCGACCAACCTGCCGGGGTCCGTGTCGTTACCGCCGCCGTGGACGACCACCTGGACGAGCGTGGCTACATCGTGCCTGGTCTCGGTGACGCAGGTGACCGCCTGTTCGGTGAGATCTGACCAGCGGTGGCCCGATGGGGGGTAAGCATCTTGATGGCGCTGTAGGCCGCGGGTGACAGCGGGGTTAACCGCAGCTGCCGGCTCCAGCCCGCCGCACGCTCGATGGAGACCATCGCGCCGCCGCTCATCGTCGCGAGGACCGCGCCGTATAGCGCCAAGCTGATCATGATGAAGGCCGACACATTGCCGCGGCCGGCTTGTTCATTGGCAGATGCGCTGTTCAGGCCGAAGGCCAGGAAGAAGATCACCGGCTGGCCTCCGGTCGCCGAGCGAAGCCGGCCACGCGCCGCGGTGGCGTTCGGTGTCTCCGCCGGCGCGCGCCGCGCCGGAGCCGACCGGCCTGGCAGGGTTGGCCATTGATGGCCTGGCTTCGGTTTGGCAACGGCGTAGTCCGGACCGCCGCCCTATGCAGCTTCCCTTGACGGTGGCGCCCGGTCTAACCTGCGGGCATCCCGGGGCGGGAGGGTCGGATTTCCGCCCCCAGCCGACCGGGGGTTGCATACAGGTCGGTCGATCCGGCCCGGCTACCAGTGACTGTGCAGTCGATGAGGAGGTAACCGTGAGAGGGAACGTTCCCGCGGCCGCCGCTATCGCGGCCCTTCGTGGTGTTCGCGCCCTCCGAGCACGGGCCTGACGGCCCGATTCCGGCCGATCTGCGTGCCCGGGTCGAGGCGTGGGCCATGGATGACCCGGACTCATCGGATCGGGCGGAACTGCTCGCGTTGCTCCGCGATGGGAGCGTGGCATCGGCCGCGGAACTCGCCGACCGCTTCGCCGCCAGGCTGCGATTCGGGACCGCCGGGCTTCGCGGCGTCGTCGCGGCGGGCCCGAACCGGATGAACCGCGCCGTCGTCCGCGGCGCGACCGCCGCCGTGGCGGGGTGGCTGCGGGAGCAGCTGCCGGGCGCGGCCGAGGCGGGCGTCGTGGTCGGCTGCGACGCCAGGCACCGGTCGGCCGATTTCGCCGAAGAGGTGGCAAGCGTCCTGGCTGGAGCGGGCATCCGCGTGCACATGCTGCCAGCCCGGCGCCCTACGCCGCTGCTCGCCTTCGCCGTACGCCACCTCTGCGCGGCAGCGGGGATCATGATTACCGCGAGCCACAACCCGCCAGCGGACAACGGGTACAAGCTGTACCTCGGCGATGGCGCGCAGATCGTGCCGCCCGCCGACGCCGGGATCGAGGCCCGCATTCGCGGCCTCGGCGCGCTGTCGGACGTTCCGGCCGCGCCGCTCGACAGCCCGCTTGTCCTCCGCCATGGGGCGGAGGTCGCAGCCGCCTATCTCGGCGCCGTCACCGCGATCTCACCCGCACCTGCGGACACCGCAGAGACGCCCGCGGCGCCGCTGCGTATCGTATATACTCCCCTGCACGGCGTCGCGCTCGATCTTGCGGTCGAGGCGATGGTACGGGCCGGTTTTCCTGCCCCGCATGTGGTCGCGGCGCAGGCGGAGCCCGACCCGGACTTCCCGACCGTCGCCTTTCCCAATCCCGAGCAACCTGGCGCACTCGACCTGGCGCTGGCGGACGCACGCCGGATCGGGGCGGACCTCGTCCTCGCCAACGACCCTGACGGTGACAGGCTGGCCGTTGCCGTCCCTGATCGGGCCGCGGAAGGCGGCTGGCGGGTACTGACCGGCGACCAGCTGGGCGCGCTTCTTGGCGGCTATGTACTTGAACAGACCGCGGGCGAGCCACTGCCGGATGCCAGGATCGTCGTCTCCACGATCGTCTCCTCGACGCTGCTATCGCGGCTCGCCGCGGCGGCGGGCGCTCGTTACGCGGAGACGCTCACCGGCTTCAAGTGGATCGTCCGCGGCGCCGAGCGCCAGCCAGGCAGCCGTTTCGTCTTCGGCTACGAGGAAGCGCTCGGCTACGTGATCGGCGACGTGGTGCGCGACAAGGACGGCATCGGCGCCGCCCTGGCCGTGCTCGGCCTCGTGACGACCGCCAGGTCCGCGGGCGCGTCCCTGCTTGACCGGTACGATGCGATCGAGACGGCGCACGGCGTGCACCTGACCGCACAGCTCACGCTGCGGACGGACGCCGCGGCCGCTGTCATGGCCCGGCTGCGGGCTGACCCGCCGGCCGCATTCGGTGGCGTGCAGGTGACCTCCGCCCTCGACCTGGCCGCCGGCACGGGCGAACTACCTCCTGCCGACCTTCTCGTTTACCGGCTACCTGGCGCCCGGGTAGCCGTACGCCCCAGCGGCACCGAGCCGAAGCTCAAGGCATACCTCGAGATTGTCGTGCCGGTCACGGACAGGGACCTCCCGGCGGCACGCGCCGCTGCCGGCGCCAGGCTCGGTACGCTGCGAAGCGCGGTTGGCGATCTGCTCGGCGGCTGAGCGCCCAACGACGTGGATACCGAGCACATCCGTCCGGGCACCGCAGCCGCCCTGCGCGCTGATGAACGCCTTGAGGCCATTCGCGACAACCTCTGCGGCGCTCGCGTGTACCCGTGACCGGTTGACCGTAGCCGATAGCCGGTGGTGCGGGCAAGTCGCGCCGCGGTTCGGCCCCGGCGGCCGTCCACCCGGCCCTGGTTCCCGCACGGAATGCGGTGATCGCCGCCTCCACCGTCGGGAAGAGGTGGCGGGGATCGATCGTGCGGGTCAGCCCGTAACGAATTTCTCCCGCGCGGGGTCCTTCAGCTCCGCGAAACCATGGCAGGAGCGCTTCTTCGAGCAGGCCGGGTCAGGGGTTGCCAGGCGGCGTGACGGCCCCTTCGACGGTAAGGGTGCCGCCGTAACGGAAGTTCGTGATCAGCGCAAACAGTGAGGCCGGCCCGCAACGGCGGCCGGTCCATGAGCACGTCGTCGCTGCCGTGGGATTCTAGGGTGAAATAGGCCTCAGGACCGCACCAGCCGGGCGATGGCGTCGGAGGCTTCGCGGACCTTCGCGGTCGCGGCGTCACCGCCCTCGGCGACGGCCTGGGTGACGCAGTGGCTCAGGTGTTCTTCCAGCAGGCCAATGGCAACGGCCTGCAGGGCCTTGGTCGCGGCCGCGACCTGGGTGAGGATGTCGATGCAGTACGTGTCGTCCTCGACCATCCGCTGCAGGCCGCGTATCTGGCCTTCGATCCGGCGGAGCCGTTTGAGGTAGCTGTCCTTGTTCTGCGCGTAACCGTACATGTCACCTCCGGCCTCGTGGCGCTCTACCGTACTACCCACTCAAAGCGGGGCCGCTGGCGGCGAGTGCGGCGGGAGCGCTACCCCGGTCTCGCCGGGTGCCGCGCCGCATGAGCGGTTCGGCATCCTGACCGGCCGCGGGTATCTGATCCCGAACGGCTGCCGCAGGCTGTCACCCGCGTGACAGCGACGCATCAGCAGGGTATGCGTCAGCCAGGCCGCCAGCCCACACATCTGCCGGCAAGGCGGACCCGTGGTTGAGCCGTGAACTGTCGAGGCGCGCGCTGTTTGCCGCTTGACAGACTACGCCATGGGGTGTTTAAGGGCTTCGCTGGCGACGCGCCGAACGCAGCCGTTCGGGAAAATTGACCGGCGTGTCCTTCTCAGTACTCCGGTACGGAGCATCGTCGGCATTCGCGGCTGGGCGACCGCGCGTTCAGCGCGACACGATGGTGTTCGAGAGCCGCCGTAACACCAGCGCGTAGCCGCCCAGCGTCCCGGCGATCGCCACCCCCGCCCAGGCAGTCACCGCGAGCCCTCTTGACCTGCCGAGGCGTCATGACGCCGCGTCACCCACACGAGCGCCATGTTGTCGGAGCGTTGCGGGGTGACGCACGAAGGCCGGCCGTAGTGGATCTTGTACGGGTCGGGAGCGGCCGGTCGTCGGATCCGGACAGCGCCCGCTTCCCGTCCCCGGCGACGCCGTAGCCAGCGTCTTGCCTCCTGGGACAGAACTGGTTAAGCGGCTATCCGCTCGCCATCGAGTCCATGCACACCGTGATCGCGAGGATAAGCGCGTCATTCTGATCCGGTGTGATCTCGACGCCGTAGGTGTCACGGACCCGGAACCAGCTTTTCGAGACAGTTGCGACCGTGTCGCCGTCGCGCTCGATCTTGTACTCGTGGTCGACGACGTTTCCGTGCGCGCTCAAGTCGGGCCCGCCATCCACGTCGATCTTGTAGCGGTCGCGGATCCCGACGACGGCCTTGTGCACAGTCGCGCTGCGGTCACCCATCTCGATCTTCATCTTGTCGCGGACGCTCAGCTCGCGTTCTTGGATCTTCGCGACCTCGCTGCCCGACGCGTCCCGGAGCACGAAGGTGTCCCGGACCCGTACCGCTTTGCCGTCGACCTTGAAGACCCGCTGACCGGACTCGTCTTCGATCCAGTAGTCGTCACCGATCGACAGCAACTTCTGCTGCATCCGGTAGCGTCGGCCGGCATGGCCGCCGTCGCCTCGTCGCCGATCTCTCAGGCTCATCTTCGCCTTCCCGTTGTCAGCGAGCCCGCAGCAAGTTGTTCCCGCAACGGCCACTCACCGTAGATCCCCGCACTAGGGTACGTCGCACATTGGGTGAAGCCGATGTATCGCCATCAAATGAGGCCGGACAGCGGACGGCAAGCCGACGCTGCGGGAAGACTGTCCTCTGGCCCTCAGCGGGCAGGCGAACGCGCCTGGTATGTTGATCACCGCCGCCAGGGACGACCGTGCGAATCGTCGTCGGCCTCCTCCTGTGGGTCCATGCCGCGAGCCCGGGCTGCCGCATGGTAAGCCGCGTGCTCCTCTGCATGGGGGTGAACAGGGCCCATCTTCGGGGGAATAGCTCGCGCAGACACCGACCTGGGAACACCAACCGGGACACCGTCACCGTGAACAACGGGCCGGGGAGCTTGATCGCGAGGTGCTCGGCGGTCGGGTCGAGATCGAGCTGAGAACGCGCAGTGGCGCGAACGGGACCACGATTCCGGCAGTCAGCGGTCCATGGCCGCGAGGATGAAACGCGGCCTGCCGCGCAGCGGCGCCGCCTTGACGCTAAATGTGCGCGCACCCATACTGAGCGGGAAGACAACTGCCAAGCTCGGCCGCCGAGCCGCCCGTAGGAGAGCGCAATATGACCGAGGGCGCAAATCTTAGCTCTGGCGCTGCGGAATTCAGCTACAGTGATGGTCCGCTGCTGCTGTACGGGATTGTCTCCAAGTCGACCGAGTCCGTCCAGGCGAGGATACACGTGGAGGTTCCGGGCGAGGAGGAGCCGGAGACGCGAGAGATTAAGGGCGACTTCGCGGAAGGAATTGGGTGGGACGTGGACCGTGTTCTTGTGATGAAGGGCCGCTTTATACTCTACCCCAAGAACGGTAACGAGCTCCGGTTCCGCTACAGCGTACGTTCCATACACAGGTCCTTAAACCTCAACAAGGACGTGAAGATTATGGATCTTTAACTTCCGTCACTCGCCCGCGCTCGCAATGATGGCTCAAGTGATGAGCCTGTGGGCGGTAACGACCAAGCAAAGCTGGGCTTCGTCGGCGACATAGTCAAGGTAGTGGTAGCGGATGCGGTACTGGCCGAGGTAGCCGCAGAGTCGGGCACCGAGCCGTGAGCGCCCGATGCGCGGCAAGATGGACGCCCCAAGGCCGCTGCCGCGGTTTCTTAGGAACGAGGCAGCAAAGCCGCGGCGGCCGATGATGCCAAACGCGCGATCGGTGACCTTGACCAGTCGCTCCGCAACGGGACGACGCTCGCGTTCGTAGCGGTCGAGCGAACCTGCATCGAGCCGACCTTGCACGATGTCAGTGAGCAGCAATGCGAGGTTGTGGGCGTCTTGCAGACCAGTGTTCATTCCCCTGGCCGCCGACTGGCGAATGCACATGTCCGGCGTAACTGGCGAGGAAGACCGATCCAACCCGGAATCGCGAGGCCACGCGGTGGTGGACACGGTAGGTCGAGAACCAGTCGACCTGTCCGAACGTCATGCCCAAGTCGTCGTGAGCGGACCTGAGAGTTTCGTCCTTGCATGACGGAGTCATGCGGTGCCACGGACCGTCGGGTTCGGCCATCTTATCGACGAGATCGACGATGCGGTGACCCCACAGGACGTCGCTTCCGCGCCCTGTCAATGCCTCATACAGGAGCTGCGCGTTGCGGCTCTGCTCGAAGATCTTGATGCCGGGAAAGCGAGCTGCTCCCTGCTGGAGTTGTTCAATACTGAACCCGTCGGGGCTCCCGTTCTGGCCGATCTGGAGCCGGACTGCAGTATTAGCCCCTGCCAGGACCTGGTGGTCGGCGAGTCCCAGCTGGTCATAGATTTCCATCGTGCGGGCCTGGACAGCCAGTGCCCGAGACTCCCGAGTCGGGCAAGCTTTACGATCCACCGCCACCGCCGGCACGCCCCGGCTGGCGAAGACACCCCCGGCCATCAGAACCTGTCGGACCGGCGCCGACAACAAGGACGTCAGTCTCAATGATCGGCAGGTCCTCGAGATGGACCTCAGCAGCACTCAATGTCATGAACCACCCTATTCCGCTCTGCGGCGGCCAGTCCTGAAATCATGAACCACCCTATTCCGCTCTGCGGCGGCCAGTCCTGAAACCGTCCTCGATCACGAGGGCGAAGTCGCAGCGAACCACGCGCCGGCCATGCACGCGCCACAAGTATCTATTCAGCCGGGGTGGGTGTCGCCGGCCGTGACCCGGATCACGGTCGGGTTGTGATCGGCGCGGGGGTTGCCGGCGTGTCGCGTTGATCTTCGGGTCGGCTTGCTGATCATTAGGGCGCATGCCGTCTTCGCCGGGTTTGCCTGATGCCGCTGGGCTGCGGGTGCGGCTGGAGGCGGCCGAGCAGCTGATCGGCGAGCTGCGCGAGGGCATGGCGGTGATGGCTGGGGCTCATCGGCGCGAGCTGGAAGCCAGGGATGCGGTGATCGCCCGGCAGGCGGGGACGATCGCCGGGCAGGCGGACCGGATCGCGCAGCTAGAGCGCAGGCTAGGGCGCGACTCCTCCAGTTCCTCGAAGCCGCCGTCGTCGGATAGCCCGTACACGAAGAAGAGCAAGGACCGGTCGCTGCGGGAGAAGACCGGGCGGCAGCCCGGCAAGCAGCCCGGCGCGCCGGGCAGGACGTTAGGGCTGGCGGATGACCCGGATGAGACCATTGAGTGCGCGCCCGCGGGATGTGGGCGGTGCGGGCGGGACCTGACCGGGGAGCCGGCGGTGCGCACCGAGCGCCGGCAGCGATGGGACATCACCCCGCCGCCCCCGCCGTACATCATCGAGTACCGCAGGATCACCAAGGTGTGCCCGTGCTGTCAGGCGGCCAGCGCCGGGCAGGTCCCGGCGGATGTGACCAGCCGGGTGGTGTACGGGCCGGAGACCCGGGCGCAGGCGGCGAACCTGGCCTGCGGGCATCACGTGCCGGTGCTGCGGGCCGCGCTGCTGCTGCGCCAGATGGCGGGGATCAAGGTCTCCACCGGGTGGATGGCCGGGATCCGCGGCCGCGCCGCCGCCGCGCTGGCGCCGTTCATGGAGCACGTCCGGGCGCTGCTGCGCACCGCCCCGGCGCTGAACGCCGACGAGACCCCCGCCCGGGCCGCGAAGAGCCTGACGTACGTGCACGTGGCCTGCACCCGCTACCTGACCTGCCTGCACGTGGCCGGGCGGTCCGCCGGCGACATCGACGCCGGCGGGGTGCTGCCCGGATACACCGGCGTGCTGATGCGTGACGGGTACGCCGGCTACTCGCATCTGACCGGCGCGCTGCACGCCTGGTGCGGAGCCCACCTGCTTCGTGATCTTAAAGACATCTACGACTTCGAGCCGGCCCAGCAGCGCTGGGCCTCGGCCATGGCGGACTTGCTGCTGCAGGCCAATGGCCACGCCTGCCAGGCGCGCGGGGCCGGGAAGGACCGCCTCGACGCGGACGTCCTGGCCGGCCTGCTGGACCGTTACCGGGCGCTCGCCGCCGACGGCCTGGCCGCCAACCAGCGGCGGCATACCCGCGCCGCCCGTGACGCGAGACGGGTGGCGCGCCGGTTCCGCGACTACGAGGACCTGATCCTCAGATTCGTTACTGACCTTGCCGTGACGGAGTTCACGAACAACGAGGCGGAAAGATCAGTAAGGCCCGTCAAGGTGCAGCAGCACAGCTCAGGCGGCTGCTGGCGCACCCTCGAGGGCCTGGCCGAGTTCGCGATCGCGCAGTCATACCTGTCCACCGCCGCCAAGTGGGGCATCGACGCCCTCGACGCCCTGCGCCAGCTGTTCACCACCGGCCCCTGGCTCCCGCCCGCCCTCACACCCCACGCTGCCACCAAGGCCGCATAATCACCACAGGCCAGCCCGGCGCAAGCCACGAGGCAGGGCCGACACCGGCTGAATAGCTACGCGCCACAAGCCACGAACTCTCCCGGCTACCAGCGGTCACTTACGAGCACTCAACCCCAATGTGCCAGCGGGAACATCTCCATGGTGGGGCGACTCCCCACCACCGACCTTCCAAGCTGGTGATGGCCGTCGGCCAGGCATTCACCGGCTTTCCGTTTCAGTGCCGGGCCGATGGGGTTTCACGACGACGACGGCGTCACAGAGTAGGCGCAGCGCGCGGCTCTCGCGGCCATAGGCCAACGGGTAAAACAAAAACTGGTCGAGAGGAAACCACAGCCCGATCCATGCCAGCACCCAGCCGAGTTGGTCGGTGACGAGATTGGCGGCGCCACCCGAGGGCCGGATCGTGGTCGCCACGGCGGTCAGCACCAATCCCAGAGCGGAGACGGGCACGCCGATCCGCAAGGCGCTGACGCCCCCGACCCGCTGGGCCTGGCTCTCCCGCCGGTTGTAGCGGATCCGATGGTGGCAGTACCGGCGCAGGGTCCCAGTCAGTCGCTCGGCAACCCCATCGCCGATCTCCTCGGGCGGCAGGCGGATCTCCAGCCGGACCGGACGCCAGGACCGACGACCGCGCAGCTCGCTGAGGCAGAAGTCGACCCCGGTCAGAAAGTTGCGGTACTCCGAGAACAGGTCCGTCTGGGGCATCTCGAACATGTCGTGAGCCCGCATGAGCCGCAACTCGATGACCTGGAATTTGCGCCGGGCCGGAGAGTGTCCTAGGACCTTCGTCATGCTGAGCCACCCTACGACGCGGCGAAAACGTCGCTTTAAGACTCCGACGAACACTAACTGTGACTATATGCCTGCCGGTGTGCTCGCCATGGATCTTCCCGGCCAAGCTGAGACCCCGGCTGTTGAGAAGGATCGGCCCGCTGTCGCGGCCCGCGGTGGCGCGGTCTATGGCGCGCCCGACGGCGGGCGGCAGGGGCACCACCAGGACCATCTTGCCGCCCTTGCCGCGGACCCGCAGCACCCGGTGGCCATGCTCCTCCCCGCCCCCGGTTTTCTGTATGGTGCGTTGTCAGATGACTGCTCCGCGCCCGCAGGCTCTGGTTGGGAGGAAGGTGCCGATGCACCGGATCAGTGACGACCGTATCTTTGGCGAGCTGCGTGCGTGCACGGCGGAACTTGCCGAGATCGTCAGCGGGGACCTGGCACGTCCGGTACCCACCTGCCCGGACTGGACGTTCCGGCAGCTGGCCACCCACGTCGGCCGGGGTCACCGGTGGGCGGCCGAGATTGTGGCCACCCGGGCGGCCGAGGCCATCCCGTTGCGCCAGGTGCCGGATGGGAGGCTCCCCGACGATACGGCGCGCCACGTGGAGTGGCTGAACGCCGGAGCGGCCCGGGTCATCGCGGCGGTAACGGCCGCCGGGGGCGATCTGGTGTGGACGTTCCTCGGCACGAGGCCGGCGGGCTTCTGGGCGCGCCGCCGGGCCCACGAGGCAGCGGTGCACCTTGCGGACGCGCAGCTGGCAACCGGCCGTGACGTGGACCTCGCCGCCGACCTAGCCGCGGACGGGGTCGACGAATGGCTCGGCCTCATCGCCGCGGACACGGACGGTAGCACTGAACCGGCGCGGGCACGGTCGCAATCAATGTGCGGTGAGGGTCACACCCTCCATTTCCACGCCACCGATGACGGATTGGACGGCACCGGGGAGTGGCTGGTCCGGCGGACACCGTCCCGCATCACGGTGGAGCCTGGTCACGCCAAGGCCGATGTCGCTGTCCGCGGGCCCGCCGTCCTCCTGCTGCTCGTGCTGACACGCCGCCTGCCGCCTTCTGACCCTGCCATCGAGATTTTCGGTGACCAGACGCTCTTCACGGACTGGCTCGACCACACGCCATTCTGAGAAACATCAAATTGCCTCGCTCGGCTACGCGGCATGAGCGGGCATCGATCGACGACCATCTCGGCCTGGTATCGGGTCGTGCGCGCGAACTCAGCCGCTACAGCAGTTCAGCCAGCCAGCGCCGGGCAACGGCGCCCTGGGCGGCTTGGAAGGCGCGAACAGTGGGCGGCAAGGGCTCGGGTGGCCGCAACGACACCTCGGTGAGGTAGCGGGCGACCCCACAGACCAGCGCGGTGAGCCCTGCGCGGATCGGCGGCGCGGCCGGACTGGGACCGGGCGAGCAGTTCGCCGGGCGGACCTCCCTGCATCGCGACGCTCGGCGCAAACAGCACCAGGTCGAAGATGGCCGCGCCCCAGCACGCCCAAGGCCAGTCCACGACCACCACATCTTCGCCGGTGAGCACCAGGTTGTCCGCGCGGATGTCGGCGTGCAGCAGGGTGTCGCCGGCGGCGTGCTCCGTCCACGTTGCCGCTACCCGCGCCAGCTGATCCGGGTGCATCCGTCCCAGGGATCGGTCAGACCACCTACCGTGCCAGACCCATCCACATCCGGGACAACCGTTTTCTCAAACGCCCGCCCGGCGGCATGTGCAGTTATTTGACATGCTCCCTGCCCCCAGCCGATCCGGCGGTGGTGTGGCCGGTGGCGCAGACTGGGCGGGTGGACGTCGGCGGGTGGGTTGAGCGCCGGTTCGAGCCGGTCCGCGAGGTTTTTGCCCGGATGCTTGCCGTGGGCGGATCGGGCGGCAGCTACGCAGGTGCCAGCACCGTCGGTGGCTACGCGTTCAGCTTCGTTACCGGGACGATGGGCAGCCATTCCCGGACCACCGCGGTCGAGAACACATTCTGCGCCGGTCTGGGACTGCCGCCACTCGACGATTAGGGGATCTGATACCCGGGCCGTCCGCGCCTACCCGGCACGCCAACTGCGGAACAGCAGAAGTCCTGGCACATGCGTGCTTCGCCGCTGCGGTCACCCGCACGGCCGCGAGGCTAACGCGCGCGGCAGGCGCCGCCGGAACAAACACGCGTCATTATTATCCCGGCGCGCGGGAGGGACTGCCTGAGGCGATCGGGATAACCCGCGTCTCGGTGAACTGACCCGTTTCTGATTTTGCGATACAGATCGAGTTTTGATTAGCCAACATCGCCGCGCTCCGGGAATGATTGGTTGTGCCGGTTTGCCCTGCGCTAGGCAACGCGGCGTTCCAGGCATTCTCAAGCCCGGATTCTCGTTCTTTGCGGATCGCTTCACCACCTTCTTCGTGTTCGTCATCGGGAGTCACACAGCCGATGCCCTCGTACAATCGAACCGTGTTATGGAAATTGCGGACGTTTGCTCGGCGCGAAGCACGGCAGGGTCGGTGATCTTCAGCAGGTGCGCGAACTCGGTCTTCACGTGCCCGGACAGCGTCTCGATCCGCGCCTGGCCGACCGGGGTGTGCGGCCGCCCGAAGTGCTGGGCGATCGCGCACAGCACCATGAACTCCCGCGCCGGGCCGGAGGCCATCTGCGGCCCGTTGTTTCGCTGACCGCCGACAGCACCGGCCGCGCCGGGTCGCGGCCGGTCCCGCCAGCCCGTCCAGGCGGCCTCCACCCGCTCCCACAGGCCCTCGCGCTGCAGCGCATGGGTGAGGGCGAGCTGGACCTGGGCGGAGGTCTCCCCGGCGGAGACGACCTCGCAGATCCACTTCCGCGACACCAGTCCATGATCGCCACTAGGCCATCCCGGCCGCGGTGAAGTGGGTCGTGTCATGCATCCAGATCTGCCGGGGCCGGTACCCCACCCAGTCCGGGAACGGCTTGCGCGCCGAGGTACCCGGCCGCTTCGGGCGGCGCAGCCGCAGCCCATGCGCGGCCAGCACCCCCCGGGTCTCGGTCCTGGCGATCAATCAGCTGGCCAACATCGTGCGGCGGGCCATGTCCGAGAACCATCCGTTCCCCGCTTCGATGCGCCAGATGGACTGGCGGACGGCCTCAACGATGACCTGCGAGCCGTCGCCGACCTGTTCGCGTTCATCGCGGCCAAACCCCGCCGAAGCCCGCCGTGTGCTGGGGCCCTCGCCATGGGATCACGGCACTCATGCCCACGCGGCCAACTGGTACCGGCAGGTCTCCCGCGCATGATCTTGTTGCAGATTCTGACCGGGCACCGGGCGAGCGAGATCCCCCTGCGGCAAGGGCAACGCCTGCCTGACCTGCTCGGTCTTCGTCACCGACGAGACCACCGCGAGACGCTGCAACGACAGCTCGCCGAGACCGAAGAGTTGATCTCCCGTGCCACGGCCGCCTTCCAGCAACGACACCGACAGCCGATACCCGAAGACAATGCCTGGCTCGCCCAGCGCCGAACCGAGCACGCCGCTTTGTCCCGGCTGCTGACCGCCATGCAGGCCGCTCCCGGACGAGCGGTGCAAGGTGCCGGCTGCGGCGCCGCCCCGGCTGGGCCGGTCCCGCTCGCCCTCGATCTCACCCGACACCAAAGGAAACCGACGTGACCGACGCCCGGGCGCGCCGCATCGCCGTCCTGACCGCCGCCGCGAGGAACAAGTCCGAGCAGAAGGCCAAAGCCGCGGGCAAGGCCATCCGTGCCCTGGTGAAACGTGGTGATCCGGTCACTTTCCATGCCGTGCAACGCGAAGCCGGCGTCTCCCACGCCTTCCTTTACAACCATCCCGAACTCCGCGGCCGTGTCGAGCGTCTGCGCTCCCAAGCCCGCCCGCGTCCGGTCCCGCCCGCGCCGACAGGCTCGGCCGACCCGCTTGTTCTCGCCCTGAACCGGCAGATCGACCGGCTCAAGCAGCAGCACCGCAAGGAAGTCCAGACACTGCGCACCGCTCTGCAACAAGCACGGCGAGAACCTCGAACTCCGGCGAGAACTCGCTCGTCGTGGTCACGCCGGAAAGACCTCGCCCGCCGCCCTGTCGAAATGACCACGCTGCATCGATCGCAACAACGGCCTGACCTCCCATAACGCGCGAATTAACATATCAAACCGTGGATAACGGCCGGCGTTGGGAAAGCGATGCAGTCTGGTCGTCGTTGACCTGAGCATGACGGTCCACGTACGCCGGATCGCGCCGGATGACGGCGCGCGGTTGCGCGGCGTCCGCCTGGCGGCGCTGAGGGATGCGCCCGAGTCCTTCTGGCAGACCATCGCGGGTGAGAGCGCCCGTCCCCCTGAGGACTGGACGGCTCGAGCGCTGCGTAACTCGGCGGGTGACGCGCACGCGACGTTCCTGCTGGAGACGGGCGGTGAGCCGATCGGCATGGTCGAGGTCCACCAGCCGTCGCTGGCGCCTGAGTTCCGTGAACTGACCGGAATGTGGGTCGCACCGGCCGTGCGGAGGACAGGGGCGGCGTACGCTCTGCTCGACACCGCGCTGAACTGGGCGCGAACGGTGGGCGCGATCGGCGTCCGGCTGTGGGTCATACCCACCAACACGGCCGCGGTGCGCCTCTACACCCGTCACGGCTTCGAACTGGTCGGCGAACTCCAACCCCACACCGAGGATCCGGCTGGCAAGGTCTACATGCCGATGCTGCTCACGCTGGACAAGGAGGCGGCGGCCTCGCCCACATTCATCACCCGTGCGCGGGCTCCCTGGACCGACGAGTCAGGCTGACTGACCGGCCGCCACGCGCAACAGGCATGCGGGTTATGCGCCAGGATGCGGCGGCGGGCGTCTTGTGCCGATAGCTCGTGATAGGCGCTGCGCGACAGGCAGGCGAGCGCGATCATCAGCCTGGGGGCACCCGCGGGGTCGTGGTCGTTGAGGAACGAATGCGCTGTGCCAGGGTACTCCTTGACGTCATGGGCCACGCCAGCGGCCGACAGCGCCCGCTCCAACTTGCTGGCCGCGCCCCACTGCGTCCAGTCTCTGGCCCCGTAGCTTGCGACGATCGGGCACGCGCCCGCCGGGAACGACTCGGCGTCCTTGGGCACGCCGCCGTAGTTGACACTTACCGCCGGTGGCGAACCGCTCCCGCCAGGCCCGCACCGTGACCGCCGACACCCCGGCCTGCTCCGCGATCCGGGTGTTGGCCACCCCATCGGCCGCCAGCAGCGGAGCCGCGCCCGGACCACATCACGGGGCGGCGCGGTGGTGGACCTTGCGATGATCTCGAGGGCGCGTCGCTGGCCTTCGGTGAACGCCAGGGCAGCAGCTGGATGATTCATAAGCCACCGTACCACAACAGCGAAGTCAATTGCGAGACAGCACACGAGGTGGCCTGCCTCGGGGCCAAGCCGGGCACGCCAGGCCGGCAGCCTCAGCCGCCAGCGCCGGCGGGCAGTACGGTGGGGGAAGTGACCGATACGGATGCCATCGCCGAGCACATCCTTACCTACTACGACACCATCACCGTAGTGGGTGCCAGTGCCGCCCCAGCGAAGGCAGCGCACTACGTGCCGGCGCACATGCAGCAGCACGGATGGCGCATCATCCCGGTCAACCCGCACGCTGACACGATTCTCGGCGAGCATGTCTACCGGAAGCTCCGAGATGTCCCCGTGCGGATTGGCCTGGTCAATGTATTCAGGCCACCCCGGCAGACGCCGGATATCGCCCGCCAGGCGGTGGCAGCGGGCGCCACCGCCTTGTGGCTGCAACTGGGCATCGCGTCGCAGCAGGCCCGTGCCATCGCTGAGAAGGCCGGGCTGCTCTACGTAGAAGATCGCTGCCTGATCATCGAACAACGCCGCCTGAAGCTGCAAGCACCCGGCCCGCGGTAACCAACCTGGCAGGCCAGCCGCCTCACGGCGCGCGCCCTACGCGGCAGATGCGGGCGGTCTCCGCTCAGGCCTCGATGCACAATTATGCAAGCCAGTCAACCGCTCGCCCGGTAGAACCTGGGATTGTCGGACCGCAGACAATGCCACGGCTCCTTGCTCCGCGCGCACCGAGCTGCCGATCGGCGCCGACGTATTACAGTTCCGTTCAAGATGCGCGAGATCTGGCTGATCTGCGGGCCTGCGGGTCAAGCGGTGGGCGCCCGCTCGTGGCGACGCGACAGGGTCATTCGTTGGCTGCCGGTCTTCCTGTTCCGCGGGCACGTCGACGGCGTCATGCCGGCGGGATTGAGACCAGCCGGCCCGGGTTGGCATGTCCCGAACGGCCGCGAGATGGCCTGGCTGGCCGGCATTCCGGGGACACGGGTGGCGGCGCGGGTCAGGCTCCGTCCGCCGCGCGGGCTGTCTCGGCCTGGTCGATGGTCGCGGGAGGATGCGCCGCACGGCCGGGCGGACCTGCGGCCCGGCCGGGTGGCGGGGTGCCCGCTCCGGGGTGTACTGGATATCGCCCGGGCAGGACAGGGGGCAGCGATGACCACGCGCGGTAGAACTACGCGCGGGCCGCCTCCGGCGGCAACCGGGAATGCGGGACATCAGCGCCGGTCTCGATACCGGCCGCGTCTGGCGGCCCGGACGACGTGATGGCAAGACCGGAAGGGACTCTTCATGCGGGCAACCTTGATGTACGGTGCCGGCGACGTGCGGGTTGAGAACGTGCCCGACCCGGTGCTGGAGCAGCCCACCGACGCGATCGTGCGCGTGGTGCGCAGCTGTATCTGCGGCAGCGACCTGCACCCCTACCACAGCATGCCGGCCTCGGTGCACGGCGCCCCGATGGGGCATGAGTTCCTCGGCACCGTCGAGGAACTCGGCTCGCAGGTGCCCGGCTTCAAGCGCGGCGACCTGGTCGTGGCGTCCTTCGCCGACCAGGACGACACCTGCGAGTTCTGCCGCGCGGGCCTGCAGACTTCCTGCCCCAACGGCGGGTTTTTCAGCGAGGCCCAGGCGGAAGCGGTCCGCGTGCCCCAGGCGGCCGGCACCCTGGTCAAGCTGCCGGCCGGTGAGGGCTCCGCGCTGCTGCCGTCGCTGCTGACCCTGGCCGACGTGTACGGCACCGGCTACCACGCCGCGACGCGGGCCAGCGTGAACCCGCGCATCACGGTGACTGTTGTCGGGGACGGCGCGGTCGGCCTGCTGGCGGTGCTGTCGGCCCGGCGGCTCGGCGCCGGGCAGATCATCCTCATGGGCCACCACACGGCCCGTACCGACCTCGGCCGTGAGTTCGGTGCGACCAACGTCGTTGCCGAGCGCGGAAGTGAGGGCATTGAGCGGGTGCGCGAACTCACCGGCGGCAACGGCACCCACGCGGTGCTGGAGGCAGTCGGCCACAAGGACGCCTACCAGACCGCGCTCGGTGTGGTCCGCCCCGGCGGTGTCATCAGCCGCGTCGGCGTGCCGCAGTATGACGAGGCGCCGATCGGGTTCGACAGCCTGTTCAGGCCCAACCTCACCCTCACCGGCGGTCCCGCCCCGGTACGCGCCTACATCGACGAGCTGCTGCCCGGCGTGCTTGACGGCACCGTCCAGCCCGGCAAGGTCTTCGATCGCACCATCAGCCTCGACGAGGTCCCGGATGGCTATCGCGCGATGGACAGCCGCGAGGCGCTCAAGGTGCTCATCCAGCCCTGAGCGAGGAGCCGACGGTCAACCGGAGAAGGAGTCACGGTGATGACGACGTGGACGAGCGATCAGCTCACAAGGATCGGATCAGCGGAGGAACTGGAGATTGCGCCGCGACGGCGTGACGGGTCGCTGGCCCGCCCGCGGACGATCTGGGTAGTTCGCCAAGGCGACGACCTCTACGTCCGGTCGGTGAACGGGCGCGCCTCGGCCTGGTTCCGCGGTACCCAGGCGCACCATGAGGGCCACATCCAGGCCGGCAGCGTCAGCAGAGACGTCACCTTCGCTGATCCCAGTGACGATATTGGCGATGACCTAGACACTGCCTGAGCATCGACGGGTTCGAATGGGATGTCCCGGATACCGGGGAGAACGCTGCGGCGTTCGGGTTCTCCGGGGCCGGGGCGGACGGCGGGGACCGGCCAGGCGTACCCGAAGGTGCTGGTGGTGACGGTCGGCGACTGCGCCTCGCACGCGGCGGCGGATGCGGAGATGGGCGGGGTCGCCGGGAAGGGCGCCGGGGAGCGGTCGCTGGCCCGCAAGCTGTACCGGCGGCTGGAGGAGGACTGGCTGCTGATCGCCGACCGGAACTTCTACGGCTGGGCGGACTGGTGCGCCGCCGCCGATTCCGGCGCGGCGCTGCTCACCCCGGGGATGATTCGGGCTGGCCTGCGGCCGGGCCCGGGTCTACGATTTCACGAGAGTCAGTCTTTGGCCCCTTGGCTCACCCCGAGACAGCCGCCGGGCGTTCGACGGGATTCCAGGGGAATCCTTGACCCGTTGCTAGCGAGGGGAATTTTGCTATGGCGCTGTACACGTACCAGGCCGCCTACACCGCAGAGTCGTTGGCGGCCCAGATCAAGGAGCCGCACGACCGGATCGAGGCAGTCAGGCCGGGGCTCGAGGCCATGGGGGCCAAGATCCTGGTGGGCGGCTATCCGTTCGGCGAGTATGACATACTCTTCGTCTACGAGGCAGCTGATGACACGACGGCTGCCAGCGTCGCGGTGGCGGTTGCCGCTGGCGGTGCGGTCAAATCGGCCAAGACCACTCGGTTGCTGAGTGGCCAGGAGTGGATTGAGTCCTTGCGGAAGGCGCAAGGTTCTCAGTACCGGCCCTCCCTTGCGGAATATATCGAGAAGATTTCAGGCGAAGGACACTAGCATCCCACGCCTGAAATACTTCAAATAAATCCAAACATCATCTGACCTGGTGAAGAGCTTCAGTCAGTGAGGTCCCTGGTAGAAATCTTTGAAGAATTTAAGCGGAACTTACGTGATCTTGAAGTTGGTCGTGGCTTGCTGACCGGGGACGATGCCGCGGGGGCGGGCGGGTTCAGTGGCTACGTGAGGGCGAGCGGGACGGGGGTGCCGAGGAGGTCGAAGGCGCGGCGCTGGACCGGGGTGGGGGTGGTGAGCTTGTCGATCTTCTGGCCGCCGAAGCTGATGGTCTGCCGGGTGGACAGGTGGCTCAGGAGGTCTTGGTACTTGTGGACGGGCAGCTTGCCGCTGGTGCCCTTGGCGGCGTCTTTGGCCCTGGCCTGCGCTGACCGCTGGGCGGGCGACGGGGCCGGCGGCGGGGATGTACTGGTCGGTGAAGGTGAGCTCGGCGAGGGCGGCGCGCAGGTGCCAGGTGAGGTAGCAGGCGAGCATGCAGATCAGCACGTGGCCGCGGACCCGGTCGGCGAGGTAGTGGTGGATGGGCCGCAGGTCCAGGTCGTCGGCCTTGGTGATGCGGAAGTCCCGCCCAGCGTGCTTGAGGTCTACGGTCCAGGCCTTCCCCGGCCAGCACGCGGCGCACCGTGGACTCGCAGAC
The DNA here is from genome assembly GCA_963820395.1 of uncultured Actinomycetota bacterium. Taxonomy (GTDB): domain Bacteria; phylum Actinomycetota; class Actinomycetes; order Streptosporangiales; family Streptosporangiaceae; genus DATFVJ01. The sequence continues at coordinate 213,495 of CAWGAE010000023.1, forward strand.
ATGCACCAGCCCGATCCGCGACCCGCGGTGGGCCAGCTTGCGCGCAGTCACGTGCGGGGTGGGCAGCCGACGGCGGGCAGCGAGAAAGGGGCCATGCCGCGTCAGCGGAGTCGCCGGTCAGGAAGGCGTTGGGCCCGCACGGCGCTGGGCGGACGGGCGGTGGCGGCACCACTTTCCCGGCCGGGGCGCGCCCGGTGGGGACCACAACCCCCCGGCACCGCCGGACCGGGCCAGCCACTGGTGGCCACGTCGACGACACCGTCCTCAACGTGGCCGCGCTCGCCAGCACCGGCCCCAGGCGCTGGGCCTGCTGCAGGCGGGCCGGGCGGTGCTGCTCAGCCAGGCGCCGACGCAAGCGCGTCATATGTCATATATCGTCAGCATCCGGCAGACTGTGCGGGGCAAGTTCATCACCTACAAGCCGGCCTTCATGCTCAGGGTGATACCCGGGCTGATCACTTCCACCTCTTGGTCGAGGTGGAGGTGGTTGCCGCACTCCCCGCGGGGAAGGCCAGTAAGGCTAGCCTCGGCCGACCGCCAGTCTCCGCGCTGGCGTACCCGGCGATCAGCTCTGCGGCGGCCTGCCTGACCATTGCGAGAAAGGGTCTCTGACATGAGCAGCAGCCCTCAGCCGCTCACCGGAATCGACCTCGCCACGGCCGGTGAGCTGGCCGCGCAGTTTCGTGTCGATTCCGTCCGGTCCAGCACGAGCGCCGGGTCCGGCCATCCCACCTCGAGCATGTCCGCGGCCGACCTGCTTGCGGTGCTGGTCGGCCGGCACCTGCGCTACGACTGGGACAACCCGCACGACGACAACAACGATCACCTCATCTTCTCCAAGGGGCACGCCTCCCCGCTGCTGTATTCGGTTTACCGGGCGGTGGGTGTGGTGTCCGACGAGGAGCTGATGACCGGATACCGGCGCTTCGGGTCCCGGCTGGAAGGCCACCCCACCCCTGTGCTGCCATGGGTGGACGTGGCCACGGGATCTCTCGGCCAGGGGCTGCCCGACGGCGCGGGAGTGGCGCTGGCCGGCAAGTATCTCGACCGGCTCCCGTACCGGGTGTGGGTGCTGTGCGGGGACAGCGAGATGGCCGAGGGCTCGATGTGGGAGGCCCTTGACAAGGCCTCGTACTACGAGCTGTCCAACCTGATCGCGATCGTCGACGTCAACCGTCTCGGCCAGCGCGGGCCCACCGAGCTGCAGTGGGACCTGGACGCGTACGCCCGCCGAGCTGCGGCCTTCGGCGCGCGGGTGCTGGAGATCGACGGCCATGACCTGGCCGACATCGACCAGGCCTTCACCTCCGCTACGGACGGGGCCGGCGGCCAGCCAACCGTGGTGCTGGCCCGCACGATCAAGGGCCGCGGGTTCTCCGAGGTCGAGGACAAGAACGGCTGGCACGGCAGGCCGTTCCCCGAAGACATGGCCGAACGCGCCATCGCCGAACTCGGTGGCGTACGCAACCTGACCGTCCGCGGCCCGCGGCCCGACCAGGCGCCGCACTCGCCGCTAGCCATGACACCGGGCACGCCCACGCTGCCGGACCCGCCGGGGGCGCCGGAGTACTCGGTAGGCGAGAAGGTCGCGACCCGCAAGGCCTACGGCGACGCCCTCGCCGCCCTGGGCGCCGATCACCCCCGGGTCGTCGCCCTCGACGGCGAGGTCAGCAACTCCACGCACGCTGACGAGTTCGCCGAGGCCTACCCCGAGCGCTACTTCGAGATGTTCATCGCCGAGCAGCAGATGATCGGCGCGGCGGTCGGGCTCGCCGTCCGGCACTACGTCCCGTTCGCCTCTACCTTCGCGGCCTTCTTCACCCGCGCCTACGACTTCATCCGGATGGCCGCCATCTCGCAGGCGAGCATCCGGCTGTCCGGTTCCCACGCGGGCGTCGAGATCGGCGCCGACGGGCCATCTCAGATGGCCCTGGAAGACCTGGCCATGATGCGTGCCGTGCACGGGTCGACGGTCCTTTACCCGAGCGACGGCACGAGCACCGCAGCTCTCGTGCGCGAGATGGCCGACCAGCCGGGCATCAGCTACATGCGGACCACGCGGGGCAGCTATCCCGTCCTCTACGACGCCACGGAGACCTTCCCCATCGGCGGATCGAAGGTCTTGCGCTCAAGCCCGGACGACGCCGTGGCCCTCATCGGGGCCGGCGTCACCCTGCACGCCTGCCTCGCCGCCGCTTGGAGCCTGGCCGCCGAGGGTATGCAGGCCCGCGTCATCGACCTCTACTCGGTCAAGCCCATCGACACCGAAACGCTGCTTGCTGCCGCGGCCGTCACGAACGGCTGCCTGGTCGTGGCCGAAGACCACCATCCCGAGGGGGGCCTCGGCTCGGCAGTGACCGAGGCCCTGCTAGACGCCGGGCCGCAGACACTGCGGGTCACCCACCTGGCGGTCCGGGAGATGCCGGGTTCGGGTACCGGCGAGGAGCTGATGGCCGCGGCCGGCATCGACGCCAAGCACATCGAGACGGCCGCCCGCAATCTGCTCAATGCCAAGTGACCTGATCAGCCTCGACTGGCTCCAGAGCCCGACTTGATCTGCCGGGCGATACGAAAGCCCAGCCCCACCTGCTGAACTCCAGCCCGGCAGCATTCACGCCAACACGCCCAGCCGCGAGCGTGCCCTGGATCGCCATGCGTCCCCCTTCAGTCCCGGGCCGGCGCAGGGCCGGGCACGCCCGACGCGGGAACAGCGACCGTCGCGGCGTGCCGGCTTTGCGCGGTCCGGAGATGTCGCAGTTCCCGCTGCGGCGCCCCGCCCGGCCATGAACTGGAGCCGGAGGAGACGGTACGCGCGGGCCGGCAGGCTCCAGATATGCGCTACTCGACTACGACGACCACTTCGGTATCGGCCAGACGACGCCCTGTGCACGGGTGGCTCGCAGGGGGGTGGCCGGAGCATGAGCGCCTTCGCCGCCCTCGGCGAGACGGCCGTGACCGCCGCGGCAATGCGGGTCGCTGCTGACCTGCTGGAAGCGTCCGGCGTCAACAACGGGCTGTCGGTGTCCTGTGCTGACGATCAGATCGGCATCCGCCGCGGCCAGCCGCGATGTCACCTCCGAGATCGCCTACCTCACAGCGTCATCAAGGCCCCACCCTGCGCGACGCAGTACCCCGCCTCGCGGAGCGGACCCGCACCGAGTCCTGGACCCCCGAGGAATTCCTGGCCGCCTGCCTGCAGCGCGAGGTAACCGCCCGCGGAGGCCGACGCCGGCCTGGTGGACCTGCTGTGGAAGGCCTACCTTCGCCGGTTCGGCCAAGAGCATTTCCACCGGTTCGCCAAGGTGCACCTGGGCCTGGACGCCGCCCGGCTGACCAGCGTCGAGACCACCGGCCGGTGGACCGCGCCCGTCCTGGCCGCCTACACGCAGCTGCGGCTGGCCTCCGTCTTAATCGATGACCTGCGTCGGCCCTGGCACAAGAAACCCGGGCCGGGACAGATCCTGAGCTCCTACCGGGTCCGGCTCGGATTCCGCCGTCTCCGCACGCACCCGGGCACTCCGGCGAGGACAGCGAAAAGCACCCGGCCCGGCCGGGCCGGGTCAGGGGATCGAAGAACCGGCCCAGGGCCCGGCCACGATCTACCGTAAAAACGACAACGCGCACAATACGGACAGCAAGGCAGCCAAACAAGACCTCAGGAGCTAATCTTTCTGCGGTGATGCTCGTTGGCCTGAGCTCGGTGCTCATTGCTTACGTCCGGCCGCGAAGATCATTGCCGTGACTACCGCGATCCCGACCGCGGCAAGGGCGTACGTAACAACCAGCGCCATGTTCAAGATCGCCGTCACGGACGCTGCGATATTCCCGCCCGCAGGCTCGGGGGGCGGGGACGAGGGCGGCTGCGAAGGGGAGCGCGGGAGTGGCTTCGGCTGCTTGGGTGACGTCTTCGCCGAGGGCGTGCGCACGGGCTCGGGCGCCGTCGAGCGGGACACGGACGGAGTGGATGCAGCTGCGGGCGCGGGGCCCGATGCTGACGGTGCAGCCAGTGCTCTTGTGGAGCGGCTGGATCCCGGTGACCGGGGCGTCGGTGTCCGCGCTGCGGCGGCGGGCGGCGGCCCGCTGCTGCTCGATGCGGTGAAAGCAGGCGTTGATAGCCTAGGCGCAGGCGCTGTCGTTCCAACTGGCCCGCCTGCCGACGTGGGTACCGACGACCCAGGCGCGGGGACTGCCGTCAGGATGATCTCGGGCTGGTGCGTGACGATCAGCTGCTTTGGCAGCTGCACTGCGGCTCGCCGGCTCGTCTGGTAGGCGACGAGACCGAGCGTGGACACGACGACGATGATGATCATCCCCAGAGCCAGGCGTCCCGCATACGCTGTCAAAGGCCGCTGGCCCGGCCCATTATTCAGCGGCCCGATGGGAGCGGTGTTCCGGGGATGGGCGGGGTGGAGGGGGCAGGGATCGGTACTGGGGTAGCCATCTTGGGTGGGCAGGCCAAGGGATTGTTTGAGGTCGGCGAACGCGGCCCAGATGTCAGCAAAGGCGCCCGCCGACTCCGCCGGGGACTCACCCTGCGCGTCCACTACTGGCCCGGACCCACCTGCGTGCCCCGCCTGGGTGGATCGGTGCGGCTTCGCTGCCCGCCTAACGGACAGCCGCGCGATCACTGCCGCCAGCGCTGGTCGCAGCTGAACCACCGTGACCGCTGCAGTAATCAGGACGATTGCGATCAACTGCATCCGAGGCGACCAGGCACCCACAGAAAGCGTTGTCTCGGCGACCAAAGAGTTGATGATTATGGTCGCGGTGGCTGCCACGAGAAGTCTCGCGAACTTGTCCAGGCCGCGCAGTAACCCAGCGATAGCCATCATCGGCGCCACGGCGACGGACAGCAGCAGGAGCAGCACCTGGAGCACCGTGGTCATGCTCACGACAGCGAGCCTGGGCACGACGGCCACGCCGCCAGCCGCGACAAGGGCACGCATGAGTCGCCACACGGACAGGGAACGGGACTCATTCGGTCTCCCGCCCTGAGAACGATCACATGCCGTACAGGATGATCAGCTAAAGAGCGAAGTTTTTCGCATCATATAGTGGGAGGATTTCGCCCCGTTCCGATGGGACAGCTCGGCATTCCTGGTGCCAGCGCCTGCGCATCAAGACGACGAGCCGCAGCTTCGTAGCCAAGATCAGGTCTGTCTGCGCGTGCGGCTCACGATGTGGCTTTGTCAACCTGACTTGGCCCCACTGTTCGCTGGCGGATTCCAGTGATCGTCGCAACATGGCGACTGTGACGCTGGAACTACCGGCGGGCAGATCCCGCTACTGCTGGCCCTCAGTGACAACGGCCCGCAGATGCGCTCAGTCACCACCCGCGAGCTCATGGCCGGCGTGGCGATCGCCCAGCAGTTCGGCCGCCCGCACACCCCTTAACCGCAAGACCAGGCCTGGATTGAGACCCTGTTCGGGCATGTCAAGGGCGAATGGCCGCACCTGGAAAAGATCCGCGACCCTGGCGAGCCTGGTGAGCCCGGCGCCGAACTGGACCGCGTCCGGGCCGGCTACAACACCATCCGGCTGCACGCCGGCATCGGCTGCGTCACTCCCGACGACGAACACGAAGGCAAAGCGATGCCATCCGTCAGGCACGCCGCGACGGGCTCGCCCAGGCACGCGAGAACCGCATCACATACCGTCGAAGCACAACCCATGAGGAGAACCGGTGACCGCGCCCCGTCCCTGGCCGGGTATTTCAACCCGCGATTGGTTCATTAACTCAGACACACCTCAACACGAGATGTCCGTAGACTCGTCGCAAATGGACGCGACGTTTGCGGACCCCCTGGTCGGGCAGCTGCTCGACGGGCGCTACCGTGTCGGGTCCCGCGTCGCCCGCGGCGGGATGGCGACGGTCTACCTTGCCACCGACACCCGGCTCGACCGGACGGTGGCATTGAAGATCATGCACAGGGAACTGGCCAGCGACGCCGATTTCGTCCGCCGGTTCATCGGCGAGGCGAAATCGGTCGCGCGGCTTTCCCACCCGAACGTGGTCGGCGTCTTCGACCAGGGCAACGACGGGGAGCACCTGTACCTGGCCATGGAGTACGTGCCTGGCCGGACCCTGCGCGACCTGCTGAACGAGCGTGGCCGGCTCGGGCCAGATGAGGCGCTCGACCTCATGGTTCCTGTGCTGGCCGGGCTGGGCGCGGCGCATCAGGTGGGCTTCGTGCACAGGGATGTCAAGCCGGAGAACGTGCTGATCACCGCCGACGGCCGGGTCAAGGTCGTGGACTTCGGCCTGGCCTGCGCGGTCGCCGAAGCGCGTCAGACCAAGACCGGAATGGTCATCGGCACCGCCGCCTACCTGGCACCTGAGCAGGTCTCCCGTGCCTGCGCGGACGCCCGCGGCGACGTCTACGGCGCCGGAGTCATGGTGTTCGAACTGGTGACAGGCCGTCAGCCGTACACCGGCGACACGCCGCTCGCGGTGGCATACAAGCACGTGAACGAGACAGTCCCGGCACCGTCCACTCTGGTCCCGGGGCTGCCGGCGGCTGTCGACGCGCTGGTCGCACTCGCGACCAGCCGGGACCCCGAACTGCGGCCTGGCGACGCGAGCCAGTTGCTGGGCGCCGTCTTCGACGCCCGCCGGCACTTGCCGGTCGGGTCGGCCATCGCGCCTGCCGCCGGGATCCCGTTCCATGGCTGGCCCGGGCAGGTACCCGCCGGCCCGCCGGGCCGGCAGTCGGCGGGCGCGGCACCCTACGGCGCCGGTTCTCCGCCACTTGCCGGGCCGCCCGCCGGCGTGTCCCCCGGGCCGCCCGCCGGGCCGCCGGTCGGCGTGCCTGCTGGCGTGTCCCCCGGGCCGCCCGCCGGGCCGCTGGTCGGCGTGCCTGCTGGCGGGTCGCCGCTGCCCGGCCCGCCGAACGCCGGCCCGCACGGGCCGCAGCAGTCGGTGATCTTCGGCGTTCCCGGCGTGCCAGGGGTTTCCGCGCTGCCAGTGTTCGCCGCTGACCCGCGAAGTGGCGGCACGGGCGCCCTCGACGATGTCCCGCGGCTGAGCGGTTACCGCAGCGACTTCCCCGCCGATACAGCGGGGCAGAACAAGACGCTGATCGTGTCGCGCGGGAACGGCGGTCCGGGGCCGCGTCCGGGTGGCAGCCCCGGCGACTGGCTGTTCAGCCGCCGTGCCGCTTACCTGGCCGGCGGGCTCGCCGTCGTGCTTGTCGTCAGCCTCCTCGTCTGGTGGCAGGCGTCCGGGCGCTACACGCGCGTGCCCGACGTCGCGGGTCTGACGACGCCGACCGCCGCCGCCGAGCTGCGCAACCTGGGGTTCAAGGTCAAGATGGGCACGCCGCGGGCGGACAACGGGGTGCCTCGCGGCGACATCAGCGGCACGCTGCCGCGCAGCGGCAGCCATACGCTTGGCGGCGCCACCATCACGGTGATCCCATCCGCGGGGCCGCGCATGATCTCGGTGCCGAACGTGACAGGGCAGACGCTCGCCGGCGCGCAGCAGGCGCTCGCCGCAGCCGGGTTGCAGAGTGCAACGATTCAGCAGCAGACCTCGCCGACGGTCCCGCTGGGTGAGGTGATCAGCACCGACCCGCCCGCGGGCACGTCATGGCCGCAGACCAGGCCGGTCGGGCTGACCGTGAGTGCCGGCATCGGGCTCCCCGACTTCACCGGCCAGCCCAGGCAGGCCGCGGAACAGTGGCTGCGGCAGCACCAGCTGCAGGTACAAGAGCAGCCGACCAACAGCACCACCCAGCCGCAGGACAACGTGATCAAGCAGAGCCCGGCGCCGAGCTCGACGGTCACTCAGGGTGAAGTAGTCACTCTCTCCATTTCGACTGGCGACGCCGGTAACGGGCAAGACAACGGTAACGGGCAAGACAACGGCAACGGGCAGGACAACGGCAACGGCAACGGGCAAGACGCCGGTAACGGGCAAGACAACGGCAACGGGCAAGACAACGGCAACGGGCAAGACAATGGCAACGGGCAAGACAATGGCAATGGGCAGGACACGGGCGACTGACCGCAGCTTCGTGGAACAAAAGATCACCAGGCGGGCACGGCCGACCACCCGTCGGCGCGAGGAGCTTCCGCGCCTGGTCCTGATGACAGGCCTGGTAATGCTCGCAGTCGTCCCGTCCTCGACGCTCATCTGGGTGCTGGCCGTGCTGATGGTCCTCGTCGGGCTGGCCGCACCGATGCCGTCCCCGGAGACGAGCGACCTGAAGCGGACTGGGGAGGGCACGTAACCGACGACGAATACAACAGCCGCTGACCGCGCACAGCAAGCTCCAGGTGCTCGAGCGGCATCGCATCGGAGCCTGTCCTCGTCGTCTTGAACCCGCCGCGAGCACAGCCTTGAAGGTTTGTCGCAGCCGCCGACGTCGGTTGTGCTTGGCTCTGCGAGACCGTAGTAAAGATTGACGCTGAGGTCCTCGGAGGCGTCATCAACGAGTACACCCGAGCGGCTTAGCCGACGCTGCGAGCATGCAGGCCACGCCCCCATCACGGGATTTGGATCGGTACAGGTCGCCTCAGTTTGAGCGACCTCTGCGCTCAGCCCAGCCCGGGCAGCGACGAGGCGCCCGACGGAGTGAACCCGGTGCCGTTCTTGAGCTGGTCGAACATGCCGCTCGTGCTGTCGAAGTCGCTTGAGGTGGCGGTACCGCCCTTGATCTTACTGGCGAGGCTGCCGAGGCTGGCTTCGATGCCGGCGATGCTGGGGACGAACTTGCACAACGTTGGGTCCGCGGCGGCGTTCTTCCTCGCGTTGCTGAGCAGCTTGATGATCGCTGCGGACGCCAGCCCCGCCTTGATGATCGCCTTGGCTCGTCCGTTGGCGCCCTTGTGGAATGATCCGGCCTTGTAGGGGTTGTACAGGTAGCGGTGGAACGCCCCGTAGGTGAGGGCGAGATCGGAAAGCAGCCGTGTCTTGGGGATTTTCCGGGTCCCGGCGCTGGCACAGCTGCCAGCCGACGGGGAGCCGCTTTGGGCGGCGGCGCCGGGCGCCTGACTGGCCGACGTGACGGCGGTCGCCGGCTTGCTAGAGGAGCCGCACGCCGCCGCTCCACCGACCAGAATCAGCAGGCCCGTAACCAGGGCCATCACACGCTTCAACGAAACTCCCATGGCCAAACCGTCCACCATGAACTCCCTCCCACCTGCTACACCAGAGCAGTCATAGTGGTCCGACTCTAGCGCTGCCAGCAGGGCGCGTCAGATCCGAAAGAATCGCACCACGCTCAGCAGCGGGTTGCGAAGATCATCTCCAACATCCAATGCACCCCGCATACCCGGGAAGTTCGCCGGGCCAGTACCTTACGAGGCCGCTCGGATGACGCCGGCGCACCCGCACCGGGTCATCCCCCGTAGCCGCCCTATTCGCGGTCCGAGCCGACTTCATGGCAGCAGAATGCTACCGGCCGGTCAAGGGGTGATCGGCCGGAAGCTGATGCCTTCTCCCGGGTGAGCCGGGCGCGCCAGCGCGGGCTCACCACGCCGGCGCTGCGGCGCAGGAGGACGGACATGCGCAAGAAACCCGCTGGCGCGCCCAGATCGCCGACGCACTTGGCGACCTCGCAAATCGAGGCCAGCCTTCGTGAGTGGTGGATTTCACGCATAGCAACAGCAACGGGCTATCGCTGGTCCCCGCGCCGCAATCCGGTCGCCTGGCCGCGCCGAGCTGCCAGGTTCCGCCTGACAGCGGTGAAATGGTCCCCGGGAGATCCCCAGCCGGGGGCGCGGGCCGGTTCAGCGGGCCCGGGGGTCGCCGGGTGCGGCCGTGCGCGTTACCGCGCGGCCGGCCCGCCGGATGATCGAAGCGAACGCGGCGGCGTCGCCTACCGCCGCGCCCCCCGGGTCGTTGTTGAAGTAGACGAACACGTCCGCATCGTCCGGCCAGGTCTGCGTGACCCGCTCGGCCCATGACCGCAGCGCGCGCTCGCCGTAGCGCGGCCATGGATTCGCCGCGCCTGCATGAAATCGCAGGTAGCCCCAGCCGGCGGTGTGCCAGAGCGGGGTGAGCGGATGCCCCAGCCTGTCGGTCCAGGCCAGTGCCGCGTGATGGCGCGTGAGCACCTGCCGCACCTCGCCGGTCCACCAGGACTCGTGCCGCGGCTCGACCGCGACGCGGACAGGTGTGTTCAGGCCCGGGATCGCGAATGTCCCGGGCCCGCCAGACTGACCGGACCCGGCACGTTGCACAAGTTCATGCAGGCACGCATCGAGCAGCAGCGGATCCGCGGCGAGGTTCGGCGGAAGCTGGAGCAGCAGCGGGCCAAGCCTGTCGCCGAGACCCGCGGCGGCGCCGAGCAGGCGCCGGGCGGGTTCCGCGGGATCGCGCAGCCGCCTGACGTGGGTGAGGAAACGGCTCGCCTTGACCGCCATGACAAAGTCGGCGGGCGTCCTTTCCCGCCAGCCAGCGAAGGTTTCGCGTGCTGGCAGGCGGTAGAACGTGTTGTTGTTCTCCACCGTGGCGAAATGCGCGGCGTAGTGCTCGAGCCACCGGCGCTGCGGCACGCCCGCCGGATAGAGCACCCCTCGCCAGTCGCGGTACTGCCAGCCGGACGTGCCCACGAAAACAGGCACCCCTCAGTTCTACCGCGCCTCCACATTCAGTCGTTAAGGATCCGTTGGCGGGTGATCGTCACGGATGATGCCCCCCAGCCAGGCCGTAGCCAGCGCGAGCGTTCGGTCGCGCGAAATGCGGCATGTGAGGATGCCGTCACTCAAGCACGACAACGACGTCGGCAAACATGACCGCGTCAAACACGACTTCACGTGCTCCTTCTTTACGGCGCCACCGGAGGACGCGGTTCGGGCGCCTCGGCCCGGCCAGTTGCGCCGACCAAGATCAGCGCCCGCAGGCGCCACCGCCAGGCGCGGATCCCGCGTGCCGGTGACCGCGACTAGCTCTGGCGGTTTGCGTCGATCTGGTCGAAGTCGCCGTAGCTGTTGGTCGTTCCGCCGCCGCCCGACCACTGCCACATCACTGCGTAGCCGCTGGAGGAGTTCATCCCGCCGAAGAACTGCGCGCAGGTCGAGGTACCGGGCAGGCACCAGCCCGATGGCGGGTTCTTCAGGCTGCTGGTGTCGTCGGTGTAGGTCCACTCGTAGGTGTCAGGGATGGACGAGGCACTTCCCGTGCCGAAAATGCCGCCCCAGATCCCGGGCGCCGAGTAGACACCTGGCCCGAAGGACGTGTCGTGCTTGATGTAGTCCCAGAACCCGTTGAAGTCCGCCCGGTCGAGGCTCGGTGCCACGTAGCTGGCCTTGACGCGGCCGCTGCACGGCGACGTGTAGACCGCATGCCAGCCGTTGTCGGGTGCGGGCGTAAAGGTGGGGGCGTGGCCGGGCAGTTCTATGTCCATGAACACCACCGGGTACTTCACCGTCAGGTGGGAGATGTCGTACCGCGTGCGCTCCGCCTGGGCGGTGCCCCACGCGTAGGCTTCCTGCGTCGTTCCGTTGTAGTGCGGATCGACACCCGGGCCGCCCATGAACCAGTAGACGCCCGAGCCGATGCCATCCTTATGGGTGGTGAAGTTCGTGTTCGCCTGCGCGCTGTTGGTTGCCGACCATACGACCTTCGTACCGCACCCCTGCCAGGTCGCCCAATTCCCTGCCATCCCGATGTAGCCGCCATACGGGCCGCCGATGACGGGCACGGTGTAGGGCGCCGGGCCGGTGATGGATACCGTCGTGCTGTCGGTTCCGTACCAGAACCCGGCTGGGCTGTCATTGGCCGCGGCGCTCGGCCCTACCGCATGAGCGGGGGCAGAGCCCGCGCCGCGTGCGGCGCCTGCAATCTCCTGAGTACCGGCCACCGGCCCGGCGTACGCCGGCGCCGCCACCGCAAGCAGTAGCACGGCTGAACCGATGACAGCAAGAAGCCTGCCAACGCAGGCACTCCACGGCCCGTTGCCGGCCCGGCGCAACATTGCCACGTCCCCACCTACCTGTCTCCGCCCCAAAGTCTGGGCCGTCGCGGAACGAGGCGGTCAGGGTCGAACGTCCTTGGCCGGCAGTTTTGAATTTACTTTAGGGGCAGCCAGGAAGCAGTTCCGGCCCAGGATCGCGGACGCACTCACATCGGCAAACCAGCTTGGTGCAACCTTGGGATGCCGATGCTTGGTCAGGTGCCTGAGGCCATGTAGGAGGCGAGGGTGTAGTTGGGGATGGCGGTCGAGGTTCTTGCGGGCCCGCTCTGGTGGAGCCGTACCCTATCGTGGTTCTGGGGTCGGCGTGCCGGGCCGCGATCTGCACGTCGCGCAGGTCCACTCCAGCGTCGAGCATGGTGGACATGTGTGCCGGAGCATATGGGGATGAGCCCGGCCGATCTGGACGCCTGCCGCAGTGGCAAGGTGGCGCAGCCTGCGGGTGGCGGCGTGGTCCATTCGCCCGCCGCGGCTGTTGAGCAGGATCGGGCCCCTGTCGCGGCCAGCGATGGCGCGGTCGATGGCACGGCCGACCGTCGGCGGGAGTGGCACAAGCACCACCTTGCCGCCTATGCCACAGACGCGCAGGACCCGGTGGCCGTGTTCCTCGCCAAGGTCGCTGACGTCCGGGCCGCGGGGGTTTGTGCCCGAGGCCGGGCAGGCCGAGATCCTGGCGGCCATGCTGGCCGGTATCGAGTTGGGTGCCTGGGACCGGCGGATCCTGGGCTGGCTGGCGGGGTGGGATACCGGCACGGTGCTGACCGTCGCGTCGTGGATCGCGCGGTCGCGGGCGGCCGGGCCGGTGCGGTGACTGCGGTGATCGCCGGGGCGGGCGTGTCGCGCCCGCTGTCCGACATGCCGGATAGTACGTTTATGGCATGGCTGGTGGGCGCCGGGTGGATGGCGTGGAGCACGCGCAGCGGATGAACGCGGCCGCTGACCTGCTGGCGGCGGGTGTGGCGGTGGCGGAGGCGGCCCGCGTGCTGGCCGGCCGGCTGGGCTGCTCGGTCCGGCAGGCCCACCGCTATGTGGACCAGGCCGCGGCTGGTGGGCGGGTACGGGTGCCCGAGCCGGGCACGGTGTTCACCGTCAAGCCGCCGGCCGGGCTGGCCAGGCGGGTGCGCGCACAGGCCCGTGACGCCGGGATCACGATCTCCGCGCTGGTCGCCCAGGCATTGGAGGAATTCCTGTCGCGGAGCCACAGAAACCATCCCCGCAGGTGAGCGCGCGGGCAGTCGGGGCGGAGTTCGCCTGCGGCCGCCACGCGGCCACGGATCTGCCGGTGGCATACGCCATATTGGTGCCGCGGCGGCGGGCCCGCACCGGCCGGGCCAGCCTGGAAGGACAACCGATCGATGACCAGCGCCGCGATCTACGCCAGGGTTTCTTCCGCCCGGCAGAAGAAGGACCACACGATCGGGTCAACCGCGGCGCTCGGCCGGGCCCGCTCCAAGGGCGCCCGGATTGTCGGGATGGTATCGATCTCGCAGCGTCCCGCGGAGGCCGAAGACCGCAAAGTGCCCGGTCACTGAGAAGGTGACCTGGTGATCGGCCGGGCCGGGAAGACCGCGATGGGCACGCTCGTCGAGCGCAAGAGCGGCTACCTTGTCCCGGTTCCGCTGCCAGCGGCCGGGACGCCTGCGCGGTCCGCGAGGCAGTCATCGGCCCGGTAAGCGGCATGCCCGCGAACCTGCTCAAATCGATCACCTGGGACCAGGGCATCGAGATGGCTTAGCACGCCGCCTTCACCCTGGCCGCCGACATCCCCGTCTATTTCGCGCACGCGCATTCTCCCTGGGAGCGGGGAACCAACGAAAACACAAACGGCCTGCTCCGCGAGCACTTCCCGAAAGGCACTGATATCACCGGGGACATTCGCGACCTGCAAGCTGTGGCAGACGAGATAAATGGCCGCCCACGTGCCATACTCGGATTCAAGAAGCCAGCAGAAGTGTTCGCAGAGCTCCTCCTCGCCGATAATTCCGAGGATAACCTCAGCTCAATTGCTCCCACCGGTTGAGACCAGCCAGTGTTCGCATGATCGAGGGCCGTCCTCGGCGCGGACATTATCTGCGAAACATCGGAGACAAGAGCGTAAACGGGGTCGTCTGTCCGCCTTTAACGCCACACCCGTAGTTCGTTATCTGATCTCGGCTGTGCGCGCTTCGCCGCAGCAAGCTCCCCATGCTAACCATGAGCACGCACGGTTCACAGAACTCGCAATAGACCCGAATTTCCCCCGCCTCATATCGCGGCGCAACAGTGCCGTCCGCATGCCCGCCCCGGGTATCTGTCCCGGACTGTCCGCAATTGTCTGGTCACGGGGGGTGGACATATGGCCAAGATGTCGATAGACAAGACGGGTGGGTGCTGGCCAGCCCGACGTCCGCAAATCGCCAATCAACGGCAGGTAAGGTGACGTAGTAATGGCACTACCCATCCGGCGCGGAAGCAGGTTCTCTGCGTCCCTGTTCGAGCCCACAGCTTTGTGGGACCCGGCCAGCGAGTTCGATTATCTGCGTGAGCGCATGGGGCGGCTGTACGACCAGTTCACCCAGCAAGGACGCGACCAGTCGCCATGGCAGCCGGACATCGAGGTCGATGAGACCGAGGAATCCTACCTCGTCAAGGCAGAACTCCCCGGGATCACCCGGGAGAACGTCGAGCTGCAGGTGGACGAGCACAGCCTGAGCATCGCCGGTTCGGTCCCCGAGGAGCAGGGCGAGCAAACGACGCACCGGCGGGCCGGGCGGTTCTTCTACCGCACGGTCCTGCCCAGGGACATCGACACCGACAAGGTCCAGGCCAACATGAGGGACGGGATCCTGACGATCCGCCTCCCAAAGACTAAGCAGGCGACCCGCCGGGTGCAGATCCGCGCTTAGGCGTCCGGGCCAAAGAGCTGAGGACCGGGGCATTAGCCCCGGTCCTCAGCCCAATCTTGCAGGAGCCAGCGTCATGCCATCGCCAAAGCCCGGATTGCCGGGCGAAGCCGGATATCTGGCTGTGTGGCTGCATGTATGCCTGGCCCGGCGAGGCACCCGAAGCGCGTGGCACCACCACAGCTTCTCCGGCCGGCCTGTTGCGCACGGCGAACACCCAGACGATCAGATTCGCAGCAAGGGCACCAAGAGATGGCGGCGGGCAAGGTCGGCCTGCCCGGTCGGCCTGCCCTGAGCCGATTACGCCGCCTGTACCGCTGCCGCCTGCCTGATGACGGCGCCGGCCAACACCGCCGCACCCGCGATCAACAGCCCGGCGGCCAGCGCATACGCCGCTACCGCTTCCCTGATCCGTGTCATCCGCTTGCGCATCCCGCTTGCCCCTCCCCGTCCCGTGACTGACTCGGGTAGTGTATGCAACACCTTCACAGAACCAAATTCACAGGTAACCGAACGTAACACCCTCCCTGCACACAGAAGGTGTGGGGTGCCAGAACTCGTGCAGACCATCTGACCTCGGCTTTACCCCCGCCACTCATGCTCTTTCGCCTCGTCTATCTGCTCATGGTCCGGTTGTTCGTGTCCCGTCTCAGTTGAGCCGACGCAGTCTCATCGATGTGACGCATCCCTGGTCAGACCGCCGACGAGGGCAGGACAGGGCCGAGGCGCAGGACACCCACGCCTAGGCCACCGACCACGGGGCCGCTGAAGACAGCGGCGACTATGACGCCGACGGACTTGGGCGCGTATTGGGCGCAACCAACCGCCGTCAGCCGTGAACAGCCGTAGAGCAAAAGACGGCACCTCACAGCGTTTGCTCAGGTGAGGCACCGTCTTTGACAGGTCGGTGATGGTGGCCAGGGGGCAGGATCGAACCGCCGACCTTCCGCTTTTCAGGAGGGCTTCGCAGGTCCAGGCGAGTCAATCACAAGCTGGCTGACCCGGCCATACGCTCCGGCCTCCTTGGGGTTCAGGCTCTCAGCGCGAGGACCGGTCACGTGGCTGGGTTCTAACGCAAGGGTGTGGCGTGAGGTGGCTCCAGGGCGCTTGGTCACTCCTGACCAAGCGCCCTAGCTGCGTGATGCGTTAGCGGTGATGGTGATGATGGTGGTACGAGTACCAATAGTCCCATCCGCCGTCGCCATGGTGACACCACGAATCCCAGTAGTGGCAGTAGTGGCTCGGGTGCGTAGCCTGAGTGGCAGTGACCGGGGTGGCGGTGGAAGCCATTGCGGGGGCGATGCCAGCGCCCAGCGTGCCAAGCGCCACCGCGCACACGATGATCAGCCGACGGAATCTGCTCATGGTTACCCTCTCTGTTCGTAGTGGGACACTAGCGCCCATGGTGCGCCTATGGTGCGTACAGGGACATTATTCCCTTCTTCCTGCTTCGGTGCCTACCCCCACCGGCGCAGTGCGCCCGTAGAGCTTGGCGGTCAGTCCGCCAGGCCCGCCGAAGATCAGCCGCCCTCGCTCGCAGGCCACCCAGCCCACTCAGGGATGAATAGCTACGTGAAACCAGGCCGAGATCCTTGCCCAGGCGTTCGTCTTTGGATCTGGGAGTGGGGAAGTTTTCATGGGATGGCTACGACTTGTTCGCTCTGTACGGCGCCTTTGTTCACCGGCAGCTGATGAAGGCAATGGAGTCCCAGCTGCCCAGTCGGTTCGGGCACGACAAGGGGACTGCGAGCGTACGCCTGCGGCTCGGGACGCTGCGAGGTGATCCGTCCCTGGGCCGACTCTGGGACTGGGCATCCATCGGCCCCGTACTAGGTGATCTGCCTAGCCTGCGGCCACGACCCTTCCTTCAATTGCAGCGAGGTGCCGCCCGAGATCCAGGAAATCCGCGGGAACCACGCCGCGATCGAGGACGCCAGGGTCGCTCTTGCCAAGCACATCGGATCGCAATTCTAGTGTAGTGTCTCGCAATTGACTTCGCGGTTGTGGTACCGTGGCTTATGAATCATCCAGCTGCTGCCCTGGCGCTCACCGAAGGCGAGCGACGCGCCCTCGAGATCATCGCAAAGTCCACCACCGCGCCGCACCGTGATGTGGTCCGGGCGCGGGCTCTGCTGCTGGCGGCCGATGGGGTGGCCAACACCCGGATCGCGGAGCAGGCCGGGGTGTCGGCGGCCACGGTGCGGGCCTGGCGGGAGCGGTTCGCCACCGAGGGGCTGGCGAGGTTCGGCCGGGTGCGGGAGGGCCGGGGCCGCAAGCCGTCGATCAGCGTGGAGAAGGTGGAGGCGATCGTGCACGCGACGTTGCACGAAAAGCCGCCGGGTGAGACGCACTGGAGCTGCCGGTCGATGGCGAAAGCGCAGGGGGTGAGCAAGGCGACCGTGCAGCGGATCTGGAAGGCCCGCGGCTTGCAGCCGCACCGGGTGGAGACGTTCAAGCTGCCGGACGACAAGCGGTCCGAGCAGAAGCTGCTCGACGTGGCCGGCCTGTACGTGAACCCGCCGGAGCAGGCGGTCGTGCTGTGCATGGACGAGAAGTCCCAGATCCAGGCGCTGGACCGGACCAGCCGGCCCTGCCGATGAAGAAGGGCCGGGCTGGCACCATGACCTGCGACGACATGCGCAACGGCACCACCACCTTGTTTGCCGGGCTGATCACGCCGGTCGCGACGTCCACGACGAACCGGTCGGGGTTCACCGCCCCGGAGACCACCGCCTCGCCCAGGCCGGAGTTGGCGTCGATGACTGCCTCGCCCCGGCGCCCGGTCACCCAGCCGCCAACCGCTGGTCGTGCCGACATCCATGTACTCGATGAAGCGCAGCACGTCCCCGCTGTGCCGGACGCTTGATCGCCACGCCCGGCCCTTAACCCCCCGGCATTGGGCTTAGAGCGCTGACCTGGGCCACAGACCTCCGGAAGTTCCCTGTGCGAAATGGGCGGGCGTTGCACAGCGTTGTTGATCTTCCATCGGGAAGAAATTTCCGCTATGGCACACAGCAGAAGATTCTTCGCCATGAAGCACCTATGGGTGAAGGATCTTGATGTTACTCATCAGTAGATTGTTCGGAGATTTCACAAGCTTCCGTAGAGGCCTCGAGCGCGTTCCCGCAGGTAGTGGCCTTGCTCATCACAAAACTTCCGGAGGTCTGGGCCGGAGGCCGGTCCGTGAGCGACTGCGGCGTACTGGCGTTTGCCGGGGCTAATGGCACGTTAATGGGCAGCTCATCCTGGAGTCATACATTCCGGTTAGTCAGCCGCGTCAACGTGACCCAAGGGCCTTTACCTCGGCTCCGCATGCGCGTAGCGTCCGAATTGTAGAGACACGGACGGCCGATCGAAAAGATCACTGTCCTCCGGCGTGTGGTCTCTGATCGCATCGCTGAGGGGATGTGGCCCATGGATGACAGCGGCAAGGCCAGGTATTTGGCGATCTGGTACGACCGCGGGCGTAGCGACCATTGGCGTGACCTGGTCGGACAGCTATACGTACCCGCTCAAGATGATCTTGGCTTGCTACCGGATCAGACGGCTGGGCATGACTGGTACCGCCTGCCAAGCTATGGCGGCTACCTGGCCGCCTGCTGCTGCGGGTGGTGCAGTGTCGAGACAGCCCACCTGGGCCGGATGCTACGCCAGGTGAAAGATCACTTTGACACTGCCAGACAGGCACAGAAGAGGAAACCGCCCGGGTTCATAAGGACTTAGTTGCTCGCCGTCGCAGCGGCTCCGTTCAAATACCGGCGGATCGCTGACGAAGCCAGCAAATCCGTAGGCGAAGCCCGCGAAGTCGAGTCGCCTTGTCCGGAAAGCGATTCCTCGGTGTGGAGTCGTGGGCCGTCAACAGACCCACACGATCTCCGCCAGGTTCTCTGGCGGGGGGGTGACCCGGTGGCGCACGCAGACGACGCCCACGACGTGGCGGATCGCGCCGCGTCCCTTAAGTTACACCGCCGACCCCAGTCGATGGGCTCGGGTGTTGTGGCCGGATCGCGACAGCAGGCGTCTCGGCGCGGAGGCGCACGAGCAGTGGGCGCGGCGCATGGGCGTACAGGTCACCGATCTGCGAGTGTTGCCGTTGGGGTACCGGTGGGTGTCATGCACAAAGACGGCAGGGTCAAACATCGGCCCGGCCGCCATGCAGCTATCCCCGACCTCGTCGACTATGTGCTCGCACTCGCCCGCAGGACGCATCGTGACCGCGGGCCCGAGTTCTGGCGCCTAGTCGAACGCGTCTTCTTCACCACTCGCCGAGAACGCCTTGCGCGCACATGTCGGCAAGCGCATAGAACGCTGAAGATGAGAACGCCAGCCGCACCCCGGTGCCCGCCCTCGATCGGCTCGGCCAGGACAACCGCGCTGACTCCGCAGCCCGGAAGAGCATCGCCGAGCCAGCAGAGACAGCCAACAGGTCACCTTGCAGAAGACCAGATAAAGCAATCGGAAGTACACGAGCGGCTAGCCTGCCGCACCCACGGCACCATCTCCCCGCCGTCGCCCCCGCCGTAGGGCAGGCCAGCCTCCGCATAACCACGGCGCCGGTCTCGCGCACCGACAGAACCCCCCAGCTCACCGCACTGCGACGAGTTCTGGGTCGGTAAAAGGGCAGGACATATGCTCCCGGCGGCCAGTTCTATCTAACCCGGGAGAATCCACAGGGACATGTCAATATTTGGGGAAGCGTTGTATAAACAACGCATGACAGCAGACGCGAGCCTGTACGAACGCCTTGGTGGCGCTTCTGCCATTGATGCTGCGGCGGAGCTTTTCTACCGTAAAGTCTTGTCGGACCCGCTGCTCGAACCCTACTTCGCGGACGTCGACATGGACCGCCAGGCGGCGAAGCAGGCCGCCTTCCTCACGCTTGCCCTCGGCGGCCCGAACGGGTACACCGGGCGTGACCTGCGTACCGCGCATGCGGGACTCGCGGGCCTCAGCGATGGCCACGTGGACAAGGTGCTCGAGTACCTTGCCGCCACGCTGCGCGAGCTTGGCGCGGCCGACGAGGACATCGATGCGGCGGCTGCCGTCGCGGAGAGCGCACGGGACGATGTCCTGAACCGCTGACGCATTTGGTACTAATCAACCTCGGCGGCCGAGCCTACGATCTTGCCGCGGACGAAACCGTGCTTGACGCCATGGCACGCCACGGCGTCGACATACCCTTCGCATGCCGGTCCGGCGTGTGTCAGGCGTGCCTGTTGCGCGCGACACACGGCACTCCAGGCGGACAGGCGCAGCGTGGCCTGAAGGAGACCTGGCGATCCGCTGGTTACTTCCTCGCCTGCCAGGCGCGCCCCGCGTCAGATCTCACCATCACCTTGGCCGGTGACCACTTCGTCATTCCTGCCGCCTTGCGATCGGCGACGGCGATCGGGCCGGGCGTGTTGCGGGTGCGGATCGGGTTGGGTCAACGGCTGGACTTCCGGCCGGGGCAGCACGTGATGCTGCGTCGCGCGGACGGCCTCGCCAGGGCCTACTCGATCGCCAACCTTCCCGGAGAGGCAGCCAGGGACGGCGTGGAACTGCACGTGCGGGTGCGCCCACGGGGCGCGATGGGCGGATGGCTCGCCCGCGCCCGGCCGGGCAGTCGGCTCGGGATCCGCGGCCCGGCAGGCGAGTGCTTCTACGTTCGTGGTCAACCGCGGCGCGCGCTGCTGCTTGCGGGATCGGGTACGGGGATCTCACCACTCACCGCGATCGTCCGTGACGCGCTCGCGTCCGGGCATACCGGACCGATCGTAATCTTGCACGGCGTCGCCCTGCCCTCTGGGTTCTACCTGGACCGTGAGCTGCGTGAACTGGCTGCGGACTATCCCACGGTGCGGTACCAGCGGTGCGTCAGGTCACGTGGCGCGGACCTGGCCGCCGCAGCGGCGCAGGAGCTTGGCAGGCTCGCAAGCCCGGTGGCGGCGTGGGCTTACCTATGCGGCGGCCGCACGGCCGTGCTCACCGCGCGTCGGGCACTTTTCCTTGCTGGTATGTCGCTACGTGACATCCACTGCGACGAGTTCCTGCCCGCAGGTCACTGAGATCGAGTTGGCGTTGCCGCGGCGGAGCGTCCGTCGGCATGCTGTCTCGCCGGTCCAGTGGTCCTGGCTGAGCTGTCACGGCTTCCGCGTCAGCTCAGCCCGGACGCCGGCCAGTGAGGATCTCTCCGCACCCTCCCACTCATCGACGTTGCGGAGCAGCGCCTCCAGGTAGGCGCGCAAATGGGTCCGGTACACCTCGCTGAACGTACGCAAGTAGGCGAGCTCGGCCTCAAGATGCTGATACTCCGACCCAGCGCGTGGCCTGCTCGACGAACCCGCCGCCGGGACGGCCTGCGTGGCCCCCGCGTGCGCCCCTTCCAGCAGTAGCACCGCACGTGACCGGGCCTCGGCGATGATCTGATCCCGGTGCCTGCGGGCGTCCTCGGCGAGCTGGCGGCTGTATTGCTGCGCGTCCGCCACGTAGCGGTCGGCGGTCTGCTGGGCCTTGGACAGAATGCGTACCGCCAGGACATGTGCATCCTCCGGCTGGGCGCCGGGGATGGCACCATCTTCGGCCGCGCCGTCTTGCCTCCTCCGCAGCCGCTGCGATTCCTCGTAAAGCGCGGCCTTCTCGTTGAGCAGCCGGACAAGTTCGTGGTGCACATGGACGCAGAAGGCGCGCACCTGCTCCTCGTCGAGTCCGCGGCGGCCGCGGGCCGCCTGCTGGAAGCTGATCGACTCGACCTGGTCGGGAGTCAGCCGGTCATTGCTGCTGGAGGTAATGGTCATTGCTGTCTCCAACCGAAGTCCTCGACATGGATCTGGCTGCGTGGGACGCCGAGCGAGACGAGGCGGCGGGCCGTCGCCGTGACCATTGGCGTGGACCCGCACACGTAGGCGTCGTAGCCATGCCAAGGCCCCCGGCGGGCCACGACGTCGGAAAGCGTCCCCTGTTCGCCCTGGTGGGCCGGATCTGCAGCAACAGCAGGGATGACCGTTAGCCAGGGCATACGTGCGGCCATCTTCTCCAGTTCGGGCAGGTCATAGAGGCCGTCACGGCTGCGCGCGCCGAAGAAGAGTTGCACGGCTGGCGGCCTTTCCAGCGCGGCGATCTGCTCCGCGAGCGCCTTAAGTGGAGCGAGGCCCGTGCTACCTGCGATGAGCAGCACGTCACGGTCTGAGGTGGTATCGAGCTTCAGTTCCCCGACCGGTGGGCCCAACCGTAATTTGGCGCCGGTCGTCACGTTCCTGGTCAGCGCTGTGCTGAGCGCCCCTCCCGCGATCATACGGACGTGAAACTCGATTACCGCGTCGGAGCTCGGCGCATTGGCCATCGAGTAGAAGCGCCAGATTCGCGGCCGCTCCGCCGACTCGATCGCCACCGATTGGCCGGGCTCGTAGGTCAGCCGCTCCGATGTGGAAACGCGGAACACCGCGATGTCAGGCGACCGCAGCTCATGGTGCATCACCGTGGCGTCCCACCAGGGCGGGTGGTGGCCCTCGTCCTCCTTTGCCGAATCGGTCATGACCTGCGCGACAAGGCCGTAGGCCTCCTTCCAGGAGGCGGCGAGCTCGTCCGTCCACGCCGGCCCGCTGAAATGGGCCAGCGTGGCTATCAAGCTCACGCCTACCGCACCGTAGTGATCGGCGATCGCGCCGAACTTACGGTGGTCACGGCCGAGGGTCTGGATGTAAGGGACGAGGCTGTCGAGGTTGTCAACGTCAGAGACGATCCGGCCAAGCGCGTTCAGCAACCGGTCCCGCTGCACAGCCATCGAGACCGGGAACAGGTCCCTGACCTCCGGGTTGCGGAGAAAAAGGTCGGAATAGAAGAAAAGGGCGACTTCGTCACCATGCATCGCGACCCGTGCGAAGTTGTCCTTAAGACGCTGCGCGTCCAATACGGTCCTTCCGGCGTGATGTCCGTGCTGTCCGCGATCCCCCTGCGACATCGGCAGCATAGCCGAAGGCTTCGATGTGTTCGGCACGTTCGCGGCTACTTAAGTTAGTTCGTACATGTAAGGACGAAGCATGAGATGGGTGGTCGGCGCGGCGGAGCTTGCGGGGCAAATTACGCGCGTAAAGAGACAATAGTGACGCGAACTACGGTTGGTCTGGATCTCCGCCACGGCCAGTTTTGCGCCCGGCCGACACCCGTCGATGTCCCTGTCCAGCCCGTCGTAGCCACCCACGACCCGTTCATCGCGTGGCGTCACGGTCAGCGGCCGCCGGTTACGCGCCCAGGTTGTGGCGCCACGACGGCGCGTGGACGACACAAGCAGCCCGCAACCTCTTGGTGGACTTCGGGCAGCGCGCGGCTCCAGTCAAGTTCCTGATCAGGGATCGCGCCGGCCAGTTCACCGACGCCTTCGACGCCGTATTCACGGCGGAAGGGATCAGGATTCTCGCCAGCCCACCGCAGGCGCCCAAAGCGAACGCCATCTGCAAGAGAGTCATACGTACCCTGCGCCGGGAGCTCGTGGACCGGCTGCTGATCGTCAATGAGCATCATCTGCGCCGGGTGCTGACCGAATAGCTGCGGCATTACAACACCGGCCGGCCGCACCGGGCCCTCGGCCAGCTCGCACCGGCTCAAGCTCACACCCGGCCACCGCAGATCAACCTGGCTGAGTACCGGACCCACGAAAACAAGTCCTCGGCGGACTCACGCACGAGTACCAGGTCGCCGCCTGACATCTCCAGGCCGTTACCAGAAGACGCAGGTCACCACCGCGATCGTGTCTTCGAGCCCGACACCGTCACCCACTCCCAAAAAGACGCACCACGACTGGTGCGACTGGAACGACTGCGGCTGGGGATGGGGCTGGGGCTGGCACCACCACTGGGGTTGGGGCGGCGAGGACTGGTAAACCCAGGACCCCCGCGGATGCGGGCCGCCGGGCGCAGGATCACCGCCTGGCGGCCCGCTTTTCGCGTGCGACTGCTGCGCCTTCTCCGATCACGTTGCGAGGCTGAGCCAGTGGCAGAGTGGCGGTTCATCGCTGCGGACACCTCCACCGTCGAGTGCGCCAACGAACTCAATCTCAACCTGGGCGCGGTCCGCCTCAACCGAGGGCTGCCCCCAGGAATGATCAAGGCTGCGTCGGGCGCGACGGCTGGTGGATGCTGCATCGCCGGTTAGTCCGTGATTGCTAGACACTCCCACAACGTTCCGAAACGATGATCCACTGGGCCAGAATCGCAACAAGGGCCGTCGGCTCGCCGGCGAATCAACTCAAACGTGGCGCGACGACCCCACCGAAACCGGCGAACCATTCGTGACCTAGATCAGATGCCCTCTCGGAACCTCTCTGCGTGATCGACGCCAGTCCGACGCGCGATCTCGATGTGCTCGACGAGCACCTTGGGGTAGTAGGTGGTGAACCCACAACTGCAATGCTGCACGAGTCAGTCCTCCTGGAACTGATGATGGGAATGGTGAGCAGAGGCGGAAGGTTATTCACGGCGCCCGCAAACGGCCGGCCAGCGATCAACGCTCAGAGCTGGCCGGTTGGCCAGGCCCGGCACACACTCGACCCTTTGGGGCCGTACCACTGGTTGACCACGTGGTGCGTGCCGTTCAGCCGCTAGGAGAGGGTCATCTCCGCGTAGTACTTGGCCGAACCGTGCGTCTTGACGTTTTTCAGCTTAACACCAACCGTGTGGTAGCTGAACTTGCCGACCGCGCAACACGGCTTGCGGCCACAGCGTGCCCTGAGAGTACGCGGAGCTGCCGTTCCAGGTTGACCAAATGCACTGCATCCGGCTCTTGCCAGTGATCAGCTCCACCGCGAACCCGGCCCTCTCCAGGCACGGCCCGTAACAGGTGGTCACCCAATTGTTCTCGCGGTCCCGGTCGCGGCCGAACTTGGTATCCGGCCACCAGGACCCGGTTCGACGCCATCTGATACGCGCGGAACCCCTCAGTGCGCGTCTCGTTGGGCCGGTCCAGCGATCTGGCGTACCTGGCGGTCATCAGCGCCCTCTCGACGCTCCGCAGGCTTCCCTTTGCTGGCCCTGCCCACCGTGTGTACGGGTGGTCCATCTACATCTCCTCCTTTATCACGAAGGCCGGGTAGTTAAGGGCCGGGCGTGGCGATCAAGCACTGGTCTGGGCGTGTCGCGGGTTGAGGTGCCGTCTCGTGACCGCTGACCGTCACAGTCAAGGCGGTCGGCACTGTTGCGTTAAGCGATCGCGTGATCATCCGGCAGGAAGAGCCTCGTCTGCATACGCGCCGTGGCTGCCGGACAGGCGGCCAGGCCGTCTCCGCGGCCGTGCAGCGGCCGCAGAGTGAACATAGGCCGGAAGAATTGCGGCGTCGTGATCACGTAGCCGCTTAATGCAACAGTGCCGTGCCCCGGAGGGCATGTAGGCGGCAAGGATGTAGTTGCGATGGCGGTCGAGGTTCTTTCGGGCCCGGTCGTATCGCATGGTGGTAGTGGGGTCGGCGTGGCGGGCGGCGATCTGCACGTCGCGCAGGTCCACCCCGGCGTTCGAAACTGGTGGTGACATATGACATCGCTGATGCGGGCGCCGGCGGCTTCGAAGATCCGCAGGCCCAGCATTGAGATGAGCGCGAAGTCGTAAGAGTTGGCGAAGTCTCTGGCGGTGGTGAGCAGGGCCTGCACTGCACGCAGTTCGAGGCCCTTATCCGGTGCTGACGCTCTGCTGGCTCTTACTCCTGTAGGGGCTACGATTCGGGTTGGGAGAAAAGATGGGCAGCAGGCGGCGTCGGCTCGACCCTGTGGGGCCGTTTGGCAATCCGGACGGGTCACGAGCCGACATCGAGGATGTGATCAGCGAGTTCGTCGACTTCGGCGGCAATCCGGCGTATGGTCACCTCGCGACCCGTGCAAACGACTCCATGGTGCGGGTCATCGTGGGGAAGCTCGGGGCTGGCAAGACGGTCTACCTGCGGCGTCTTCAGGATTTCCAGGCACATCAGGACTCCGTCTACGCCGATGTACCGCAGCAGAGCTTGCCGAAGACCGAAGTCGTGGTGAAGGCGTGCCAGTGGTTCTCGGACCGTTTCCTGGTCGAGAAGTGGATGCAGATCTGGGAGCGCGCCATCGTGCGGTCGCTGGCCTCGCACGTGCTGCGTCGTCCCGAATTGCGTCAGCAGTTGCGCGACGAGCAGGCCGACGAGATCGAGCAGACGTACGCGCGGCTGCTCGACGACTTCCGCCGGCCTCGGTCGATCTATAGCCAGGTGCGCGACATCATTAATCAGCGGCAGACCGCCCATCAGCTGTCTACGTACCTCGACGATCCGCTCTGGGACGACCTCGAGGATCTGCTAGGCGAGGTTGTCGGCCAGTGCAAGCCGATCTATTTCTACCTTGACGCGGTGGACGAGGAGTTCGGCCACGCCCCGATGTACTGGCTGAAGTGTCAGGAGGGGTTGTTCTATCAGGTCATGCGGCTACTCCGGGACCACAGGCTGGGCGGCCGCTTGCATGTCGTCGTCTGCATCCGCGACATCGTCATGTCGTCGGTGTACCGGTCAGAACATGCGCCGCGGTACTACAACGAACCGCACATACGCGTCCTGACCTGGGACCGCGGCTCGCTGCTCTATCTGCTTGGGAAAAAGCTGCAGCGGCTACCGCCGTCACTGCTGATGCGACGCGCCACCAACGGCCCCCCCACGATCCGCGACTGGCTCGGGGTCAACGGCCACTGGCCGGGACCTGATGGCGACGGAACGATCGAAGACTACCTGCTCAGCCACACGAGGCTGATCCCGCGCGACATCATCTCGCTCGGCAATGAGCTGAGCGAGGAGGTCCTACGGCAGAAGCAGGCTGGCCACGAGGGCCTGCCGCCAGCGGGCCTCCAGGGGGTGGTTCAACGCTGCGCCAAGCGGTTCGGCGACTCCCAGGTCGCGCAGTGCGCCAACCAGATCTCGTCGGACCTGATGCCGAAGAACGCCGCCCTGCACAACTACTCGGAATTGTTCACCAGCACCCAGGCCTATATCAGCGGCGTGCAGGAGGACGTTCGCTCCTTCGTCCGGATGATCGGCGTCGACCGATTCTCGCGTGCGGATCTCGAGGCACTGCAGGAAGTGGCGGATCTGCACTTCGAGAAGGCGACGGACCTCGCCTCCGTCCTGTGGCAGAACGGCCTGCTCGGGTATGTCGACGAGATCGGGCGGCGCCGGTTCTACTCCATGGGCGACGTCGAGGAGTTTCATTTCCCGCCGGACGTAGGCACGTACGTGCTACATCCGTGCCTGGTGCACGCCGTCGGGGGAATCCGGCATGTGGGGGCGGACTCCGCTGGAGCCGGAGATGCGCGCCGCACCCGCCCGCTCCCATCTCCTGTGCGAAACGATCTTCCCGGGCCATCGGGCGCTCCACGGCCCTCAGCCGGCAGCCAAGCGCTCCCGGAACCTGACCCAGCAGAGGTGCGATCCTCGGTTGGGGCCAAGGCTGCTGACTACGCTGCCGGCGACGTCCTCGAGGGCCGCTTCGAGATTCTCCAGATACTCGGGCAGGGCGGCTTTTCGAAAGTCTATCGCGTGCGCGATGACGTCGAGGGTGAGGAGCGAACGCTCAAGCTCTTCGACAGCGCCGCCGGGTATGAGGCGGTGCGCCGCGAGATCGGCGCCCTGCGGAAGATCCATCATCCCAACGTGGTGGAGGTCTTCTGGGCCGGCAAGACCAACGTCGGCGACTGGTACCTCATCACCGAGTTCATTGACGGGGAGTCACTGGATGAGTTTGTCACCGGAAAGAGGCACCTTCGCGACCGGGAGGCAGTAGATGTTGCACTCGATCTGCTAGGCGCGCTCGTCGCTTTTCATCCTGATTCAGCGCGCCTCAAGCAGCTGGATGCCAAACGTCGCGAAGGCAACCTGCCGGAAGCCGAGTCGCACGAGTGGATGGAACTGAAGGACAAAGGGCTGGTCCACCGCGACATCAAACCGCTCAACGTAATGCTCACTCGCACAGGAGCGAAACTGCTCGACTTCAACATCGCCTCCCGGGTCGGCGACCCCGTTCATACGCAGTCAGGCACACCGCCCTATCAGCCACCCGACGCCGGCCTCACTCGCTGGGACGTCTCCACCGACCTGTTCGCCGTCGGCGTACTGCTCCATCAGCTCCTCTGCAACGGCCACCACCCGTACCCGAATGCAATGCCCGTGGCCGACGGACCGGTGACCGACCCGAGAACGATTCGCTTTGACCTCAACCCTGACCTTGCAGAGTTTGTCATCAAGGCATGCGCCCCAGCCAGCGTTGATCGCTTCTCCACGGCTGCTGACATGCAACTTGCCTTGCGTAACATCCGCGCTGACCTCTGACCAGCCGATCCGGAGGTGTTGCTGTCATGGCGGGGTGCGCACCCGGCTGCCTGGTCTGCTGCCCGCACCGCCACCCGGCCCGGCGCCCGGTTCCGCCGGCTGGCCCGCCGGTTCGGCCGTGGTAACGAGAAGAAGGCCGCGGTCGCTGTCGCGCATACCCTGATCTGCATCGCCTGGGCGGTCATCGACGGTGGCAGCAACTACGCCGAGGCAGGTGCTGCAGGCCGGGCTGGCGCTGGAACTCCGTGGTCATCCTGGACGCGAACCGGCGCAACCGGCGTACCACCGTTGGCTCGGTGGAGTCTTGGCATTGGCATCGTCGCCAACCTGGCCCACGGCCTGGGACACGGCCCAACCGGCGCCCTCGTCAGCGCATGGCCCGCCCTGGCTCTGGTCGGTTCACATGCCAGCAGCCCCCGTGCCGGGCGTGCGGCGCGGCCGCGTCCGACGGCAAGACACTTCGTTCGGTAGGGTCAGATCGCGGTTTCCAGCGCCAGCTTCCGCGCTCAGAGCCTGAACACGGTACGTGCGCGACCTGCGCGACTCAAAGGTTCAGGGCGCCCATGGCGCCGTTCGGTTGACCGCATCCCAGAAGCCGCAGTTGTGCTGCATCATGATGGCGCTGGTCGGTGTGAGCGTGCTGTCCCCGGTCGGCATGAGCGACATCACCGGCTGACCAGGCGTGGTGTAAAGCGTCCACAGCGGCGTGTAGGGCAGCACAGTTGGCTGGCCGGTGCGAGCAAACCTGGTCCACTCGGCCAGCACCTGGCTCTGCAGCGCGGCCTGGTTCGGATCCAGCGAAGCGGGAGGATCGTGGACGAGGCGGTTGATTGCGCTGTGGTAGGCCCCGAGTGGTTGCGTCTTTCCGGCAACCGGGGAATCGGTGTCGTCGTCCTCGTAGGCGTACACCGGAATGTATTTGGCCACCTGGGCATCACTGACCAGAGCTGGGCATACGCTGAAGGCATCGGCCATGATGGTGCGGTACGCGATGAACGGCGCCGGAGATGGGAACCGCTGCAGCGGATAGAGCCGCATCACGGTCGGCGCGAGCGAGCCGAATTGCTGACGCACCAGCTGTTGATACTGGGCGGAGGTGTTCGCGACAACCGTATGGCTTGGGGTGTTCGTGTATACCCCGCCGTTGAACTCGTCTCGGCCAACACCGATCATCAGTTTGACCTTGTTGACGCGGCCAAGTTTGAACGCCTCGGCCGCCGACATGGGCAGCGTCGTGCCGTTGATGACCGGCCCGATGCTACCGGCAGCGGTCGGGTTCAGGTACTGGCCCCCATCCTCGACCAGCGTGTTTGCGGGCACCGCGCGCAGACAGGCCGCGACGTCGGCGGCGTTCCCGCAGCCAACCTTGGCGGCGAACTCTGCCCCCATCTTCTGGGCCTGAGCCTCGGTCTGCAGCTTCGACTTGCAATCCGCCGGCCACCAGATCGTGTTGACATTGAAGTTGTAGAAGCCGCTTATGCTGGTGCCTTGCTGGAACAGACCATTCGCCGTCGGCGAGGCGACCTGGTCACAAACGCTGGCCCCACCGGCGGACTCGCCGAAGATCGTCACATTCTGCGGGTTGCCGCCGAAACTGGCGATGTTGCGCTTCACCCAGCGCAGCGCGGCCTGCTGATCCTGCAGACCGTAGTCACCCGAATGGGGCCCGAGCGCCTTGTCCGCCAAGAACCCAAGAATCCCCAGCCGATACCCGACGTACACGTAAACGACCGGGCCGGTGCTGACCAGATTCTGCCCGTCGTCGTCCCGGTATTCACCAAGGAACCCGCCTCCGTGGATTTCGAACATCACCGGCAGGTTTTCCCCGGGCCGAGCGCCGGCCGGTTCTTGAACCTCCAAAAACAGACAGTCTTCGCTTGTCCGGGCAAGCACCCCGCCTGCGGGGAAGCCCGGCTGGAGGCACTCCGGGCCACGCGGGGTCGCCTGGTAGGTGGTCGTCCAGGGTTGTACCGGCTGGGGTGGCATCCAGCGCAGCTTGCCGACAGGGGGCGCCGCGTAGGGAATGTCAAGGTAGGACGTCTGCCCGTTAGCGGTCGTGCCGCACACGGCGCCGCTGCTCGTCTGCACGAGCGTGCCGGGCGAGCATGGCGGCGGTGAGGGCGCCACCTGGGCCCGCGGCCGGGACGGAAGGGCCAGCCCCGCCAACGTGGCCACAACGGCCACAACGGCCACAACGGCCACAACGGCCACAACGGCCACAACGACGACCACGAGAACCATAGTCACATGCCACCTACGCGAAGGCCAGCCCCTGAAATTTAAGATTCTCACCATTCTCTCCTATTTATTCTCGATATAACGGGAATGACGATCAACGTCGCTCTTCTCATTTTCGGCCAGAATACTGGCAGTTCACTCCATATCCAAGATTCAAGAACAAGACGGGACAGACCTCAATGCCACTTAGCCTAAGTTGATCTTGGATTTGCGGGCGTGTCGTTCCGTTGCGTCCCGCCCTGCGACTCCTACCCGGAACGGGCCCGCCCGGGGGCGGTGCCCTGATCAACGAATATCGCCTGATCGCATGACGTGGACGATGTTTCCGGCACGCACAATCGTGGACTCCGTTCGGTCAGGCATGCTAGACGGATGCCGGGGAGCTGGCCTGCCATGACGGAGCCGGTCGTGTTCGCTGGCGGTACGGGATGTCGACGCCAAGAGGGCCGAGCGCCCGCATAGCTGGTTGAGGGAGGGCATCCGTGGGGTGCCCTGGACCTTGCCGCTGGTCCCCGGCCTTTCCGCGGACACAGTTCGCAAGCCCGCACCATACCTGCATCCCGTGACGGCCCGGGACATGGGGACCCGCATCCGGCCGACAACGACGAGCACTACCGTGGGGAGCTTAGTTCTTGACCCAGCTTTCCAGAGCCGCCATCAGGGAATCCGGGTCGTCGTCAGGTCCCTCGCCGCCTTCCTCGCGACCACCGGGCTACAAGCTCTCGTCGTTCTGGCCAGTGGATCGGTTGCCCTTTCAGCTCGAATTTTGCGCGGGTACGTCGATAGATTGCTGCCGACTCAGCTATCGCCTGAAACGCATCAGGAGCAAGCTCCTTGCCGGTACGGCCGTCACTCCCGGTTCGTGAGGTCCTGCGGGGCCGCAAACTGAACCTCGCCGACGTCGCCGTCGGGGTGGCAATGATCGCCGTCCTGTACGCGGTGGTGCGGCTGGGGCAGTCGATGACCGTCAACTTCACCCCCGGCCGGACCCAGGTGCGGCTGTCGACTGACATCGCCGATGTGCCGTACTACGCGGCCCGCTCCCTCTTGCGCATGTTCATCGCCCTGGCGCTGTCAACGGTGTTCACCTTGGTGTACGGCACGGCAGCGGCGCGCCTTCGCCGGCCCGGGAAGGTGCTCATCCCGATGCTCGACGTCCTCCAGTCCATCCCGATCCTGGTGTTCCTTCCGATTGCGCTCACCTTGTTCATCAAGGTGTTCCCTCAGAGCCTGCTCGGCTACGAGCTGGCCGCGATCTTCGTGATCTTCACCTCGCAGGCGTGGAACATGACGTTCAGCTTTTACCACTCGCTTATCACCCAACCCACCGAGCTGGACGAGGCGGCGCGCATGTACCGGCTCACCAAGTGGCAGCGGTTCTGGAAGCTGGACGTGCCCAGCTCGATGATCGGGCTCGTCTGGAACATGATGATGTCCATGGGCGGCGGGTGGTTCTTCCTGACCGCGTCAGAGGCGGTCACCGTGTTCATCGGCGGGAAGGGCGTCTCCGAGAGCCTTCCCGGCATGGGCAGCTACATGGGCGCCGCGGTCAGTGAAGGATCGTTGGCGAAGGTGGCGATCGCAATCGCCGTGATGGTCGTTCTGGTCGTCGGGACAAACTTTTTCTTTTTCCGGCCGCTTGTCGCCTGGGCCGACAAGTTCCGGATCGAGAGCTCCGAGTCCGCGGACAAGCCGAAGAGCGTCGTCTTGAACATCGTGCGCCGCTCCGCGATCCCGCGATACGTCGGTCAGGCCGCTCGCCCGATCGGCCGGGTCCTCGACCGGGTGACCCGTCCCTTCGGGCTGGCCGAGTACCCACTCCATGTGGATGCCCGCAAGCGGCAATGGGGCGACATCGTCTTCTGGGTGCTCATCGCCGGCGTTTCCGTCTTCGTCGCGATGGTCGGGCTCCGCTATCTCTACGCACATCTCGGGTTCGCTCGGTTGTCTTCCCTTGTCGGCTTCGGGCTCGCCACCTTCGCCAGGGTGGTGGTCCTGCTCGCCATCTCGACGCTCATCTGGGTGCCGGCCGGGGTGAAGATCGGTATGAGCCCGAAGCTGGCGCGCTACGCGCAGCCGGTGGTGCAGGTGCTGGCCAGTTTCCCAGCCATCCTGCTCTTCCCTTTCGCCACGCTGATCTTCATCGACACGGGGCTTCCGCTGAATTACGGAGCCATCGTGCTGATGATGCTGGGCGCGCAGTGGTACATCCTGTTCAACGTCATCGCCGGGGCCAGCGCGATCCCCAACGACCTGCGCGAGATGATGGCGACCATGCGGCTGACCCGGCGTCAACGGTGGCGTCAGGTGATCCTCCCGGCCATCTTCCCGGCGTATGTCACCGGCGGGATCACCGCCGCCGGCGGCGCCTGGAACGCGTCGATCGTAGCTGAGCTGGTCGCGTGGAACCGCCACACGCTGAACGCATTCGGGCTTGGGAACTACATAGCGAATGCCTCCAACCAGGGGAAATTTGCACTGCTCCTCGCTGGGGGCATCGTCATGAGCGCGTTCGTCGTCATCGTCAACCGGCTGTTCTGGCGGCGCCTGTACCGGCTGGCCGAATCGAGATGCACGTTGTGAGCGCGCTGACGGCGATCGGCGGGGAGCACCGAGACCGGGGTGGTGCCCGATGAGCGAGACCGCGGGACCGTCGGCGAGCGGGCCGGCTGCCGGTCCGGCCACCATCATCGAGGTCGCCGGTGTCTCAAAGTCGTTCATCTCGCCCGACGGGAGTCCGCTGCCGGTGCTCGAGGACATCTCGGTCGACCTGCGCGAGGGCGAGATTGTGGCGCTGCTCGGCCGCTCCGGTTCGGGGAAGAGCACGCTGCTGCGTTGTATCGCTGGGCTGATCGCCCCCACAGCTGGAGAGATCACGTACCGCGGCGTCCCGTTGAACGGAGCAAATCCGGGGGTCGCCATGGTGTTCCAGAGCTTTGCCCTGCTGCCCTGGCTGACCGTGCGCAAGAACGTGGAGATCGGCCTCGAAGCCCTGGGGATCCCGTCTGCCGAACGACGGGAGCGGGCCGAGCGGGTGATCGACACCATCGGCCTGGACGGGTTCGAGTCGGCCTACCCCAAGGAGCTGTCGGGTGGGATGCGCCAGCGGGTGGGGTTCGCCCGGGCCCTGGTGGTCGAACCGGATGCGCTGTTGATGGACGAGCCGTTCTCGGCCCTCGATGTACTCACCGCCCAAAACCTCCGGGCCGAGCTGCTGCGCCTCTGGCACGAGAAGGACTTCCCGACGAAGGCCATGCTGATCGTCACCCACAACATCGAGGAAGCGGTGATCCTCGCCGACAGGATCTTCGTACTGGGAGCCAACCCCGGTCGCATCCGCGCCGAGATCCAGTGCGCCTTCCCCCAACCCCGCGACCGGCACGGTGAAAGCTTCGAGGCACTCGTCGACCAGATCTACGGGTTCATGACCGGACGCGACGTCCGGCCACCCGCACACGTCTGGACGGTGGCCTCCCCCGGGGAGGGTTCGCCCACAGACACCCCGCTCCCGTCGGCCACCGTGGGCGGCATGGCCGGTTTGCTCGAGATTGTCGGGGCGCGCGGCGGGCGTGAGGACCTGCCCAAGCTGGCCCACGAGCTGACGTTCGAGGTCGACGCCCTCCTTCCCCTCGTCGACGCGGCGCAGGTGCTGGGGCTGGCCGAGGTCGACGACGCCGACCTGCAGATCACCGCCGACGGCCGGGTCTTCGTGGCCGCCGACATTTCGGAGTCAAAGCAGATCTTCGCTCGGCGGGCACGGGAGCGAGCTCCCCTGGTCCGTGCGATCTGCAATGCCCTCGGGGCCACCCACGACGGCAGCCTCGGGGAAGGTCTTTTCCTGGACCTGCTGCGGCGGGGGTTCTCCGAGGAGGACGCTCACCGGCAGTTGAAGATCGCCATCGATTGGGGACGCTACGGCGAGCTCTTCGACTTCGACGCGAACACAGGCCAGCTCACCCTGGGGCATTGCCACGGCGCGCACGGCCGCTGAGCCCAGGCCCGGTCCGTCACGGGAACCGGGAGAAGGTTGGCTGCCCAGCTTGCAAGGTCGGCGGGGCTACCGCGCAGCCGTTCGGGATCATTGGCCTTAACGGCTGCCGCCGGAGCGTCTCGTCCGCTTGCGCTTCACCAGGTGTTGCCAGGCCCCTGTCAGCGTGCCCGGGGCTGGCACTCCGCGGGGTGGCGTTACCCGGTCGAGGTGTTGTGCCGCCACTCATGCTGTGCTCTGCCCCGCCGGCACCGGCAGGACGGTGTTCGTGGAAGAGCATCGCCGACGGTCAGCCGACGTCGCGGCGCAGCAGGTCCTCGTCGGTCTCGCGGCGGATCAGGGGCCAGGCCCGGCCCTCGCGCACGGCGATGACGGGTGGCCTGGTGAAGTGGTTGTAGTTGGATGCCATGGCGTGGTGGTAGGCGCCGGTGCAGGGCATGGTGAGCAGATCGCCGGGGCGGATGTCGGCGGGCAGGCGCGCGTCGGGGACGAGCACGTCCCCGGCCTCGCAGTGCCGGCCGACGACGGTCATCGGCTCGGTCCCGGCGGCGCAGCGAGCTCCGACCCGCTCGATGGTGTAGCGGCTGCCGTACAGCGCGGGCCGCGGGTTGTCGCTCATCCCGCCGTCCACGACGACGTAGGTGCGTGCGCCGTGCTTCACGGTGAGCACCCGGTACAGTGTCACCCCGGCGGAGCCGACGATCGCGCGGCCGGGTTCGACGGTGAGGCGCGGCATCGGGATGCCGCGGGCGGCGCATTCGTCTGCGACCGCGCCGGTGATCCGCTCGGCGAAGGCGGTGATGTCCAGGCCGTGCTCGCCGGGCCGGTAGGGCACCGCGTGGCCGCCGCCCAGGTTCAGCTCGGGCAGGCCGCCCAGCCCGGCCATGAAGGCGACCAGGCGGCGGGCGGCCGTCTCGAAGCCATCCAGGCCGGTGATCTGCGAGCCGATGTGGCAATGCAGGCCGGCCAGTTCCAGGGACGGCTGGGCCAGGATGCGGCGCACGACGTCGGCGGCGGCGCCGGAGGCAATCGGCAGGCCGAACTGCTGGTCCTCGGTGCCGGTGGTCACCGCCTTGTGTACGTGGGCGTCCACCCCGGGTGTGACCCGGACCAGGACTTTCTGGCGCTGGCCGGCCAGCGCGGCGAGCCGCGCGACCTCTCCCGGCGAGTCGACGACGATCCGCCCGACGCGGTAGCCACGCGCCGCCGACAGTTCCCGCGGCGTCTTGCCGTTGCCGTGCAGCAGGATGCGCTCTGCGGGGAAGCCGGCCGCCCCGGCGACGGCGAGCTCCCCTTCGGAGCAGACGTCCAGCGACAGGCCCTCCTCGGCGATCAAGCGGGCCATCGCGCGGCACAAGAACGCCTTGCCGGCGTAGGCCACGTCGTGCGGGGCCATGGCCTTGCGGTACTCACGGCAGCGGAGCCGTACATGCTCCTCGTCAAGCACGTACGCGGGGGTACCGAAACGCTCAGCGATCTCGGTCAGGCAGACACCGCCGACCGACAGCGCCGGTTCGGCGGTGAGCGGCCAGATGTTCATCACGCCTCCAACCGGACAGGGCGCAGAACCAGGATGGTGGAGGTGATGGCGCCGACGTCCCGGAGCCCCGTCACCACAGCGTCCAGGTCGGCGAGGCTGCGGCAGCCGAGCCGCACCTCGAAGTCGCAGTCGCCGGCCAGCCGCCACGCCTCAGCGACGGCTGCCCCGGCGCGCAGGTGCGCCTCGAAGCCGCCCGGCTCGACGCCAGGTCTCAGCTGCACGCGCACCAGCGCCTGAGCGGCCGCGTCACTCACGCCATTCATGCGAACAGCTTCACAAGAACGAGTGCGGCAAAGGCCGCGCCCAGGATGCCCGCAGGCCCTGCCAGCGGGAACTCACCGCGGGACTCGCCGATCACGCCGGCACCGAGATCGGCAGACTCGCCGCGACCAGGCCCGGGTCCACCTGGACCCGGGTCACGCCAAGCGGCGCGAGCATCGCCTTCATCGCCTCGTCGTTCAAATGTATCCATGGCTGATCTGCCCCCATGACCCCGGCCAGCCGGGCCTCGGTGGTGAATGCGATCCCAACGCGCTCGCCGGTCGGCAGCCGCCCGCACCGCAGGCAGCCATCCCCGATCCGGTCCACACCGGCACGACCAGCAATCCCGTTGCGCTCATGTCCAATGACGTTAGACACGAACTGGGCAGACCAGGCACGTGCAAACGAAGCCTTAACGGCCCCACGCCCATCCCTAACGAATAACTCACAGGCCACTACACGCGAATGCCCACGAGCCTCATCGGCGCCGACCACCGCCCGGTTGCCCAGGTTATGGGCATAACTAGCATGGTTGGGGTTTTTCTTTCCGGCGCTAAGGCGCGCGTCCAAGGTGATATCGATGGCGGATACCTCCCCGCCTCGCGGCCATGGCGCCACACGGGTGGGTATCGGCCAGGCGCCCGTGCGTGGGCCGGAGACCGCGCGCCCAGGCCAGTGCGGTCCCGGGCGAAAGGGATCATCCAGTCCATCGTTGACCGGCGGGCCCGGTCCATCCGTGGACAGGTCGTCCGGTCGTATGCCCGCGGCAGCAAGCCTGATAAACACAAGGCAGGAGGTGTCGAAGATGGCTCGCTTCCTGTCCAGGGATCGCGTCGCGATCGCGGCTGCGCTGGTGGCACCGCTCGTGATCGCGGCGGTTCTCCTGCCGTTGCGCGCGAACTGGTCGAACACGAACGTGGCCCTGGTCCTCGTGGTGGTAGTGGTCGCGGTGGCCGCCATCGGGAACCGCGTCGCCGGTGCGCTCGCGGCGGTGTCGGCCGCCGCATGGTTCGACTTCTTCTTCGCCCGGCCCTACGAGCGGTTCGCGATCACCAGGTCGGCGGATGTCACGACCGCGGTGCTGCTCTTGCTGGTGGGTCTGGCGGTCTCACAGCTGGCCGCGCGCGCCCGGCACCTGCAGGTGATCGCCATCACTGACGCCGGTTACCTGGAACAGATCCACGACACCGCTGAGCTGACCAAATCCGCCACGTCATCCGCCGCGGTCGTCGATCACGTGCAGGAGCAGCTCACCCAACTGCTGGACCTGAAAGGATGCCGCTTCGAGTACGGATCCCTGCTCGGTCATCCCCCACGCCTCGAACCAGACGGCACCGTGATGGTGGGTCACGATCGCTGGGAGGTCGAACGATGGGGTCTTCCTGGCGATGAGATAGAGCTGCGCACCTTCGCCAACGGCCAGTTCTACGGACGGTTCATGCTCCAGCCGAAACCGGGCTCCAAGCCGTCCCTGCAAGCGCGTCTCGTCGCGGTGACCCTCGCCGATCAGGCCGGGCGCACACTCGGCACCAGTCAGCACGCCCGAGGCGGCTGACGAATCGGCCGGGCTGAGCTACTGATTCCCAGGTCGGCCGCCGACCCCGCCAGCTAAGTTCCGCGGCGCAGACCGGTCCGCGCCGCTGGTCTGTGAATCGCCGCCAGGGCGCGGGCCGATGTGGCCGAGCTGCAGCCGTTCCTGGGCGAGCCGCAGTTCGGTGACGAATTCACGGAGCAGCCGGGCGTCTTGGGCGGTGAGCCTGCTGCCGGCCAGGGCCAGGATGTCCCCGCTGGTGAGGTCGGCCTGGAACGGCGCCTCGTCCGGTGCGGCGGGTACCGGTTCGCCCGCTGCCGCCACCAGCTGCCAGCCCGGGCCGGCCCGCCTGAACACGGCCACGGCGTCTAGGTCGAAGGTGCGCCGCAGCGCGCTGGCCATCTCGGGCCGGGTGCCGGGGCCCAGCGCCAAGGCTTCGGCGGCCAGGCGGGCAAGGCTGCCGGCTTCGGCCTGGGAGTGGGCTGTTTGGATTCCTCGCCTGGCCAGGATGTCAACGAGCAGGCCGGTGGCCGCGGCGACGCTGGCGAACACGATCAGCCCGGCCACGTCGATCGCGCGGTCGACCCGCAGGCTGCCGTAGGGGACGGTGAAGAAGAAGTCGGCTGCCAGGAAACCGATCACGGTGGCCGCCGCGGCCGGGCGGATGCCCCCGACGAGGGCCGCCAGGACGACCGCCAGCAGCACGCACAGCAATGCGCCCGCCAGGCCCAGCGAGGACCGCAGCGGGGTCAGGCCGACGGTGATGGCGACCGGGGCCACGACGGCCAGCAGCCATCCCACGAGCCGGCGCCGGGGCGGCAGCCGCACCCTGCGGTGGCGCGGCGGAAGCCGCAGGTGCGCGGTCAGCGGGTGCTTCGGCGGCTGCAGCGCCGGGATGAGGTGCACCTCGATCCGGCTGGCGTGCCGGATGGTGCGGGCGATCACCGAACCGTGCAGCGCCTCGTACGCGCGGGTGCGCCGGGTGGCGCCGAGGACAAGCTGGGCGGCATGCTCGGCACGGGCGAAGTCGAGGACGGCCCGGGCCACGTCGGCACCGGTGATCTCCGCATAGCGGCCACCCAATTCGGCCAGCAGCCGGCGCTGGCCTTCCAGCCATGGCGGTTCGGGGGCGACCAGGCCGCTGGGCTCGCGGACGTAAACGCCGATCAGCTCCGTCTTGTTGGCTGCGGCGACCTGTGCCGCCCGGCGCAGCACGTGCCCGCCCTCTGGCTCGCCGGTCAGCGCGGCGACGATCGGGGCGCCCCGCGGGGACGGGGTCGTGGCAGAAAGCGTCCCGTCGAAACCATGCCCGCGGATCCACCGCCGGCCCAACGCACCCAGCGCTGCCAGGTTCTCCGGGCGGAAGTAACCGCTCAGCGCCCGCTCAGCGGTGCCGGTCGGATACAGGCGGGCCATGCGTTCGCGCAGCGCCTCGGGGCCGATGTCGAGCAGATCCACCCGGTCGGCCGCCGCGGCGACCGCATCGGGGACCGTCTCGGTCACCGCGACGCCGGTCAATTGCTGCGCCGTATCACTCAGGCTCTCCAGATGCTGGACATTCAGGCACGACACAACGTCGATGCCCGCGTCCAGCAACTCCTCCACGTCCTGCCAGCGCTTGTCGTGCCGGCCACCGGGGACGATCGCATGGGCCAGCTCATCCACCAGGACGACCCGCGGGCGGCGGGCGAGCACGGCAGGCAGGTCCAGCTCCTCAAACGCCGTCCCCCGATAGGCCACCCGCCGTGGCGGCACGACTTCCAGATCCCTGATCCGGGCGTCGGTGTCCGGCCGGCCGTGTGTCTCGGCCACCCCGACCACCACATCGCCGCCCGCGGCGACAAGCCGACTGCCCTCAGCGAGCAGGGCGTACGTCTTCCCCGCGCACGGCGCAGCTGCCAGGTACAGATGCAGCCCGCCCCGGCCCGTACGCTCCGCTGCATCAGCCACGCCCGGCCAGGCCCGATCCGCGCCGTCCGTAAGGCGTCGCCGCCCGTGCGCCGGCCAACAGCACCGCGCTCACCTCAGGTTCCACCGTCCACAGCCAGCATCACCCCGCCAGGCCCGAGACCGAAACTCGCCAACGGAACTCATACGCTCATAGTCGAGTGATGGCGCCCGCGCCGCTACAGCGGGGTCGGTCTGGACCCGCCGCCGGGCTCACGTCCTACGGCCCGATCTTCTCCCGGTCTGCCATCACGTACATATCCTCACCGCGGCCTTAGAGCGCGGCGGCCGCGCCAGTCGGGCGG
>CAWGAE010000024.1:0-70435 GCA_963820395.1 uncultured Actinomycetota bacterium
GCGGGACGAGATCGCCGTCATCCGCCGCCGCAGCCAGAAGGTGCAGTTCTGATGCTCCGGAGCGGAGCGACCCGATGCGACCGGAGCGGAGCGACCCGATGCGACCGAGCGGAGCGACCCGATGCGACCGGAGCGGAGCGACCCGATGAAAGCGACCGGAGCGACCCGATGAGACCGATGGCTCAGGTCGCCATGGTGATGAACCTCGACAAGTGCATCGGCTGCCACACCTGCTCGGTGACCTGCAAGCAGGTGTGGACCAACCGGCCAGGCACCGAATACGTGTACTTCAACAACGTCGAGACCAAGCCCGGCGTCGGCTACCCGCGCCGCTACGAGGACCAGGGGACCTGGAGGGGCGGGTGGGCCCTCGACCGCAAGGGCCGCCTGCAGCTCAAGGCCGGCGGCTGGCTGCGGCGACTACTGTCGATCTTCTACAACCCCGAACTGCCGGCGATTGACGACTACGGCGACCCGTGGACCTATGACTACCAGACCCTCATCAACGCCCCGCCTGGCACACCCAACCCGAGCGCGCATTCGATCTCCTCGCTCACCGGCCGGGCAATGCGAGCCGAAGTGGGGCAGCAACTGGGACGACGACCTGGCCGGCGGCGCCGCGCACGCGGCGGCCGACCCCGATCTCGCCGGCCTGCAGGACCGGGTCCGGATGGAGTTCGAGCAGGTGTTCATGTTCTACCTGCCGCGCATCTGCGAGCACTGCCTGAACCCATCGTGCGTGGCATCCTGCCCGTCCGGCGCGATGTACAAGC
Source organism: uncultured Actinomycetota bacterium (assembly GCA_963820395.1). Classification (GTDB taxonomy): domain Bacteria; phylum Actinomycetota; class Actinomycetes; order Streptosporangiales; family Streptosporangiaceae; genus DATFVJ01. The sequence goes on from CAWGAE010000024.1 coordinate 774, forward strand.
GGGCAGAGGACGGGATCGTGCTCGTCGACCAGGACCGCTGCCGCGGCTGGCGGTTCTGCGTGTCCGGCTGCCCGTACAAGAAGGTGTACTTCAACCACCGCACCGGCAAGGCCGAGAAATGTACGTTCTGCTACCCGCGCGTAGAGGTCGGCCAGCCCACCATCTGCGCGGAGACCTGCGTCGGCCGGCTGCGCTACCTCGGCCTGTTCCTCTACGACGCGGACGCGGTGCTCGCCGCCGCAGCGACCCCGGATCCGCAGGACCTCTACGAGGCGCAGCTTTCTGTGTTCCTCGACCCAGCCGACCCGGCCGTGCAGGACGCGGCGGCACGTCAGGGCATCCCGGCCGACTGGATCGACGCGGCCATCCGTTCGCCGGTGTACGCGCTAGCCGTTCGGCATAAAATCGCCCTTCCGTTGCATCCGGAGTACCGGACCCTGCCGATGGTCTGGTACATCCCGCCGCTGTCGCCGGTCGCCGATGTGGTCCACGCGGCGGGCTACGACGACGCCGACCCCGACCGTGTCTTCGCCACCATCGACGCGCTGCGCATCCCCGTCGAGTACCTGGCCAACCTGTTCACCGCTGGCAACGCGGACACGGTCCGCCAGGTGCTACGCAAGCTCGCCGCGGTCCGCGCCTACATGCGGGCGACCGAACTCGGCCGAGGCGCCGGTCCGGCGCTGGCACCGGCGGGAAGTGCGGCCGCGGCCGACATCGAGGACCTGTACCGGTTGCTGGCCATCGCCAAGTACGAGGACCGCTATGTCATCCCGCCTGCGCACGCGGAGGACGCGGGCCTGCTGGCCGCGCAGCACGAGCAGTTGTTCTGCAGCCTCGACGGCGAGGGTGGCCCCGGCATGGGCGGCAACGGCCCGCCTGGTGCGACTGACGTCGAGGCCTTCCACCCGGCCGCAGGCGCGGGCGAGCAGGGCACCTTCAAAGCCGGCGACGGGCGGGTGCACTTCAACCTGTTCGGCTGGGACGGCAGGGGCAGTTCACCGCACCTTTTCCCGGACCGGGAGACGCCGTGAGCGCGGCCGGCATCAGCCCGTACAAGCTCGCATCGGTACTGCTCCAGTACCCGACGGCGGCGCTGCTCGCCGGGCTCGCCCCGCTCGGTGACGCCGCCGCCGCCACCTCGCCGCGGGCGACCAGGGAGGCGTTCGAGCGGTTCCTCGCGTGGCTGCGCGCCACCCCGTCGGCCGAAGTGGCGCAGCACTACGTAGCCACCTTCGACTTGCGCCGACGCTGCGCCCTGTACCTCACCTACTACCGTTACGGCGACACCCGGCGGCGCGGCATGGCCATGCTGGCGTTCAAGGCCGCCTACCGGTCGGCCGGCTTCGAGCCGTCCGACGGCGAACTGCCCGACTACCTGCCGATGGTGCTGGATTTCGCGGCGCTGGCGCCGCGCGGCGAGGCGCTGCTGCGCAGTCACCGCGCCGACCTCGAGTTGCTGCGCCGCGCGCTGCGGGAAGCGGGCACGCCTTACGCCGACCTGGTCGAGGCGGTGTGCGCGCGGCTGCCCAAGCTGGGACGGCGCGATCTCGAGCTGGTGACCAGGGCATGGGATGGCGGGCCGCCGCGCGAGGAGGTCGGCCTGGAACCGTTCGCCCCGCCCGAGTACCTGGCCGGGCCGGGGGCACGGCGGTGAGCAGCGCGAGCGCCGCGCAAGTGTTCTGGTGGGTGATCCTGCCCTACGTCGCGCTCGGGGTGTTCGTGGTCGGCCACATCTGGCGCTGGCGCTACGACCAGTTCGGCTGGACCAGCCGCTCCACCCAGCTACAGGAACGCCGCCTGCTCAAATGGGGCTCCCCTGTCTTCCACTATGGCACCTTCGCCGCGATCGCCGGCCACGTCATCGGCATCCTGATCCCCGAGGCATGGACGAGAGCGATCGGCATTCCCGAAAGCGCCTACCGATGGTTTTCCGCCGCCGCCGGAACCCTCGCCGCAATCCTGGTCATCGGCGGTGTCGTCGTGCTCGCCGCCCGCCGCCTACTCGTCCCCCGGGTCCGGGTCACCACCAGCGCCGTTGACTATGTCACGCTGATCCTGCTGCTGATCGTCATCCTCACCGGCATCGTGCCAACCATCGGGATCAACTTGTTCGGCCACGGCTATGACTATCGGACCACCGTCGCGCCCTGGTTCCGCGGCCTGTTCAGCGGACAGCCCGACGTAACCGCCATCGCTGGGGCGCCGATCATTTACCAGGTGCACGCCTCCGGGGCATGGATCATCTGGGCGATCTGGCCGTTCAGCCGCCTGGTGCACGCCTGGAGCTATCCGCTCTGGTACCTGTGGCGGCCCTACATCGTCTATCGCAGCCGCCGAACCGCCGCTCCTGCCGAGCCAGGTACCGGCGGCCGCAGATGGCGGAAGATCGGCGTGCGTTACTGATGGAGCCTCGGTCGCTGGCCTCGGATGTCCGCGGATCTGGCCTCGGGTATCCGCCGACAGGGCCATAAAGAAAGAAATGGCAGCGCATTGCAGCGCATTGCAGCCAGCCCCAGTGAAGGCCAAGTGAAGGCGGCCCAGGGAAGGCAGCCCAGTGACGGCGGCCCAGTGACGGCAACCCAGTGACGTCGGCGCCTGGCCCCGCCAAAGCGCGGCGACAGCAGCCTGGCGGCGGCCGCGGGTCAGGCGGCACGCCGTCGCGGGCCTCATCGTCGCCACCTACCTCCTGGCGGCGGTGGTGGTCGTGGCTGTGCACGCAGTGTTCGCCGACCCGGAATGGCTGGCGCTGCACCTCCTCGTGCTCGGTGCGGCCACCAACGCGGTGTTCGTGTGGAGCCGGCACTTCGCCCAAGCACTCCTGCACGTCCGCACCGATACCGGCCGGTCCGAGTACGCCCGGCTAGCGTTGCTCAACGTCGGCGTCGCTGCGGTGCTGGCCGGCGTCTCCGCGAGTTCGCCCGCGCTCGCCGCGGCCGGCGCAGGGCTAGTGGTGGCCGCGGCTAGCTGGCATGTCGCCTGCCTGGTGACGATGGCACGTGCGTCCGCGCTCGCCAGACCGCTGCGCGAAGTGGTCTGGTACTACGTGGCCGGCGGGGTGGCACTAGTGGCCGGGGGCGGGCTGGGCGGGCTGCTGGCGACGGAGTCGGTCGGCACACCTCCCCTCGACCTGGCCGTCCGCCTCACCCACGCGCACCTGAACCTGTTCGGCTGGCTCGGGCTCGCGATCATCGGCACACAGTTCACGCTGTGGCCTGCCGTGCTCCGCACCCGCATGGCCGAAGGTGCGCCGCGGAGCGCCAGGAGGGTCCTGCTTGTGACGGTCACGGGTCTGGTCGTCGCGGTCGCCGGCTTGCTGGTCACGCCGATATTTAGCAGCGCACGCTGGCTGGCCGCGGCCGGGATGGCCGGGTACGGCGGCGGAGTCGCAGGCTCGCTGGTGCCGGCCGCCCGTGAGATGCGGGTCAGGCCGCCGCGCAACGCGGCCGCCTGGGCACTTCTCGCCGCTAACGCATGGCTGATCGCCGGAATCGGTGCGGACATAGCCGGACTCGGTGCCGGCCTGGGTCAGGCCGACCGCGTGCTCTCTGCTGTGCTGGTGCCGGTTCTTGGCATCGGTGTCGTCGCGCAAATTCTCACTGGCGCCATGACATTCCTGCTACCGGTCGTGGCCGGTGGAGGCCCGGCAGGCAACAAACGGCTGACCGCGATTCTCGAACGCGGCTGGCGAAGTCGGACGATCATGGCCAACGCCGGGGTGCTGGTCCTCGTGCTACCCGTCGGCATGCTACGGATCGCCGCCTGGGCCGCGGTGCTATCGCGTTCGGCTCATTCCCGTTCTTCGTGGCGGCGGCGCTGCTCACCGTCCGCGGTATGGCAACCGGCTGACGCGATTCTTGGCCGGGTCCCCGGCGTCGGCGGGATGCATGACGTCGACGACTATCCGGAGGCGAAGACCATCCCCGGGCTCGTCGTCTACCGTTACAACGCGCCGCTGTTCTTCGCCAACTCCGAGGATTTCAAGCGGCGGGCGCTCGCCGCCGCCGACCAGCAGGCGCAGCCGGTCGCCTGGTACATACTCAACGTCGAGGCCAACGTCGAAGTCGACCTCACCGGGCTTGAGGCGCTCGACGCGGTACGCGAGAACCTCGCCCAGCGGGGAACGATATTCGCTCTCGCGCGAGTCAAGCAAGATGTGCTCCGCGACCTTGCGGCCTCCGGCCCCGGCAGAGAAGATCGGGGCAGAGTACATGTCCCGACCATGCCGCTCGCAGTCGCGGCGTACGAGAAGTGGGCAAAGGCTCACCCGCCTCAGCCGCCCCCCGCTGAGCCCGCGGGGCCCCAGCCGGCGCCGCCGGAACCAGCGCAACCGGAGCCGCCGCAACCGGAGCCGGGGCCCGACAACCCATAGCGGATCACCGGCGGGCCTACCGCGCCGTCAAGGTCGATGACGGTCCGGCTAGCCGAGCCCGCGGCGCGTCCCGGCGGGTAACCACCACGAGGCCGGTCCTCATTTCATCCGCGCCATATCCGCGCAGCCGTTCAGGCTCATCTCGATCTCACGGCCACGCCGGTCCGCAGGCGTTCGCAAGATCAGCGCGCCAGTGCCCAAGCCGGCGCCGGGGACAACCCAATGGCAGCGGCCGGGCGGCACCTCTACCTGCGTTGTATTACATAGAGTAAGATGCCTAATACCTAATGTTGCAAATCGCATGGGGCCGTCGGCGTGCCCGACCGACCTCGCTGGGCTACCTTGGGGGGCCGATGGCCAGGGTTTTGTTGGCCGAGGATGACGCTGACATCAGTTATCTGGTCGTGTTCAAGCTGCGACTGGCGGGTCATGACGTCACTGCCTTCGCTGACGGCCTCTCCGCGCTCGCCTCGGCCCGCCGCGACCGGCCTGACGTCGTCGTGCTCGACATCATGATGCCCCGCATGTCCGGACTTGATCTCTGCCGCGAGCTGCGGACCGATCCGGCGACCGCGGATCTGCCAATCGTCATGCTGACTGCCCGCGCGCAGGAATCGGACATCGAGGCGGGCTTCGCGGCCGGCGCGGACGACTACATCGTCAAGCCGTTCAGCCTGCGGGAGCTTGTCAGCCGCATCGAGGCGGTGCTGGCCCGCGTACAGGCGTGATAGCTAGGCGTGGATTTCCTGGGATCATGACGGTGAGACCCACCGCGATCACGGCGCAGAGCCCACTGCGCAGCGGCCGCGGTGATTGGCCTCGCTCCCGCTTCTCGCGTTCGGCCGGCGCTCACAGGGGTTGATCGGCCGTCCACCGCCGCGGCTTGGGCACCGTGACATGGCAACGCTGCCGGAGCGGCCGCAGGCCCCCGGGGCAGAGCAGCCCGGCATGAGTGCCGGTGGCTCGATCACGCGCCGGCTCCGGATCGGCTTGGCGGTCTTCGCCCTGGCGCTCGCCGCTACTGCCGGGCTCACCGTCGCGGCGGTATCGCGCCAGGACGAGACGCTCGGCGAGCAGACCACGCGCGTCCAGCCCCTGCAGGCGGCGAACATCCAGCTGCGCGAAGAATTCGCGAGGTCGCAAGCAGGTCTCTACGGTTATCTCCTGACTGGCCAGAAGCGCTTCCTTGATGTCTACCGCGATGCCCGCGCCGAGCTGACTGGCTCGCTCGCGCAGATCCGGCGGCTCGCGCCCGGCGAACTGGCCGGCGCCGCCGAGACGCAGGCGCGCGCGGCGCAATCCTGGTACAAGATCATCGACCAGAGCGCCGCCGTCCCGTGGGGAAGTCGCGCGGCGGTCAGGCTGACGGAGCAGGATACGCCCGCCGCGGCGGCGTTCTACCGCGCGAACGGGCAGTTGCAGCAGCGCGCCGGGGCGTGGGCCCGCCGGGTGACCCGTGATAGCCGACGCTCGCTCGAAGCCAGTCTCGCTTGGAGCGGCGGCTTCCTTGCCGTCGTTGTCGCGCTCGCCCTGGTGGTGCCGGTGGTCACCACGCGCCGCATCGCCAGGCCGCTGCGCGCGCTGACCGCAACCTTGCGGCAGCTCACCGCAGGCGACCACGCCGCACGCGCGCAAGTGGCCGGTGCCCCCGAGGTCCAGGCGGCGGCACGCTCAGTCAACGCGCTCGCCGACGAGGCCGACCGGCTGCGCCGCGAGGAGCAGGAGCATGCCCGGTTGCGTGCCATGGCCCGCGACGCAGGAAACCGGATCCGCGAGGAACTGAAGCCGGCCGACGTAATCCGTGCAGCGCATGCCACGATCGAACAGAACATGGATTGTGACCTAGCGTTCGTGCACCTGGTCAGCAAGGGGCGCATGGGCAGCCCCGAGTGCCACGAGCGCGACCTGCCTGTGCCGGCCGGATTCCTTTCCGTGCTGCCCGACGATGCGGTCGAATGGGGCACGGATCTGCTCAAGCGCGGCGCCAGCATGGTGGTCCAGGAGCTGGACGGCCCTGACGGCGATGCGGTGCCCCCCTTGGTACGGGAGGCCTTGCTCCGTCTGGGCGTGACGTCCCACATCGTCACTCCCTTTGGCATCGGTTCGGAGCTTCTTGGGCTGCTCGCAGGGGAGCGCACCCGCCGTGGTCACCCGTGGACGGCGGCCGAGATCGACGCGTTCGAATCGATTGCGGCCGATGTCGGCCGGGGGCTCAACCACGCCCGGCTGTACGAGGCCGAGAATCGCCTCGTGGCGGACCTGAAAGCACTTGACCGCGCGAGAACCGATTTCCTCGCGACAGTTTCGCATGAGCTACGCACCCCCCTGACCAGCATCGCCGGCTACGTGGAGCTGCTAAAAGAAGGCGACGCGGGGCCCCTCACCGCAGACCAGAACCGGATGCTCGACACCATCGACCGTAACGCCGCCCTGCTACGGAACCTGATCGAGGACGTGCTCATGCTCTCCAGGATCGAGCTCGGGCCTCCCGCGGCCAGGAAGGAGTCAGTGGATCTGACCGAGGCCATCTCGGCCGCGGTCACGGCGATCCAGCCGGTCGCGGAGGCTGGCGAGGTCGTCCTGACGTCGGAGTGCCACGAGCGGAGCCTCATGGTGAACGGCGATGCCAGCCAGCTCGACCGGGTGCTGATGAACCTGCTGTCGAACGCGGTGAAGTTCACCCCAGCGTCCGGAACGGTGACCGTGACGGCGACATACGCTGACGGGTGGGCGGTAGTAAGTGTCCGCGACACCGGAATCGGCATTCCAGAGCGAGACAAGAAGGACCTCTTCAGCCGGTTCTTCCGGGCTTCCAATGTCGTGGCGCGCTCGTTTCCGGGCACCGGCCTCGGATTGTCGATCTCCCGTACGATCGTCACCGCGCACGGCGGAGAAGTGCATTTGCAGTCACGGGAGGGCACCGGCACCACCGTGACCGTGCGAATCCCGCTGCAGAGTGCACAAGAGCCCCGCGAGGCCGCCGCCCGCGGGCAGCGGCGGTGATCCCTGCCCACGCCGGGAGCCAGGGCCGCCTCGGCGTGCGGCCAGCGAAAGGGCGATCAGCGATCCCGAGCTACGTGCTGTGGCCGTTCGGGTGGACGATCGAGGTACGGCGCGACGCGGGGGGCGGCGCGCTGGTAGGAAACATCATCACTCGGCGGGTAGCTCGGCGCGGCAGCGCGGGCAGATCGCCGGTGGATCGCTGTCCGCCAGCGCTCCGCACTCCGGGCAGACCCGTGCCAGCCAGCAGGCCGGGTCGCCGACTTCACTCTCGTCGGGGTTAACGTTCATCGCCACACGTCGCCACCAATGCACAAGGGTCTGCCAAACCTGCTGCCGCGGACGCCAGCGGGCGGGCCTTCCGGACCTATCATGCCCGCTCCCGGGTGGTCCACCTGCCGGTCCACGCGCGGGCGGAGCAACCCCAGGGACACCCGGCGCTGGAACTTGACGCCTTCACACGGTCACCACAGAGGCTTCACGCGCCTTGCGCCCCGCTGCGCTGTCCTTGCCTGAAGTGCCAGCCAACGCACGGATGGGAGGACGGCCGAGGTGACCGCTGCCGACCTGCTGGTGCTGGCTCCTTGGCTGATATTCGGAGCCGGCCTTGCGGCGATCGGCTGCAGGCTGTTGCACGGCCGGGGCAAGTCCCGCCAGCACCGCCGCCATATCCGATGACAGCCGCGGCGGAGCTTCGTCGTCGCTACCGCGAGCGCCGCTGCCATCTGGGCTGCCTACGCGTTCTTTATCGGGCGCCTGGGCGGTAAGGCGTTCGTGGACAGGCCCTGGGCGGGTTTTCTGCTGGCACTCGGCGTCGCGCTGATGGTCAGCGCCCTCGTCGAGGTGTTTCGGCGGGCCCGGCCCGGCGCTTGCTCGGCTGGATCAGGTCCCGGCGCTCGGCAGCATCATCCGGCCTGGGCCTGGGCCTGGGCCCCGGACCCGGGGGCGCGGCGGGCTCACCCGCGCCGGGATCCGTGCACGCGGCGTCACCTCACGAGGGCAGCCTGGCCGGGGTAGACGCGGTCACCGGCGAATCAGGCCGGCCCGGCACGGCCACCGATTGCCAGGCGTCAGCCGTCAGCACGGGGCAGCGTGATGCTGATCTGGGTGCCTTTTCCGTAGGTACTCCGCACCCCCACGCGCCCATTGTGGGCACGGACGAGCTCGGCGACCACGGCGAGGCCGATGCCGCTGCCAGCCACACCGGCCGCCTCACGGCCGCGCCAGAACCGGTCGAAGATGTGCGGTAGCTCGTCCACGGCGATGCCGGAGCCGGTGTCGGACACGCCCAGCCGCGCCTGGGCGCCCGCTGGCCCGGCCGTCAGGGTCACCCGCCCGCCGGCCTGCGTGAACTTCAGCGCGTTTCCGAGCAGGTTGATGATCACCTGATGTAGCCGCCCGCTGTCCGCGAGGACCAGCACGGGCGTCAGCCGTCGCTCAAGGGTGATGTCGGCGGCGACGAACCGGCCCGCCAGGCTGTCGGCAGCGGTGCCCGCGACCTCCGCGAGGTCACACGGGCGGAGCGAAAGCTGGAGGGCGGCCGCTTCCGCGGCGGCCAGAGTGTGCAGGTCATCGACCATCCGGGCCAGCCGAAGCACCTCGTCCCGCAGCGATGACAACTGTTCAGAAGTCGGCTCGACCACCTGGTCGAGCAGGGCCTCGTGCCCAGCTTGCAGGACAGCCACCGGGGTCCGGAGCTCATGCGCGACATCCGCGACGAGATCGCGTCGGAGCTGCTCCTGACGGGCCAGGGTGTCGGCCATCCCGTCGAAGGCGGCCGCCAGGTCGCGTAGCTCGCCGGGTGCGCGGATCTCCCCCACCCTTGCGGTGCGGTCGCCGCGCCCCATCGCCCTGGCGACCTCGATCAGCCGGCCGACCGGCCGGGTAATCCGCCTGGACACGCCAAGGCCGACGAGCAGCGCGAGCAGGGCCGCGAGACCGGCAGCTCCGGCGATCGCGCGCCACAGCGCCGTGCGCAACGCGTTGTCAGCGGCGGTGAGCCCGGCGCCGGTGAAACGAACCGCGATCGTTCCCACTCGCTGGCCACGCACTGTAACCGAAGCCTGCTTAACGTGGCCCTCGGCATGGCCGGAACCTGGCGAGGCCGCGACGGGCCGGCCCGCGTTGTCGAGAATCTCGACGTCGGCGCCGATCCGACCGCCAAGGTCCAGCACCGGTCCCAGCTCGGCACCGGTCCAGCTATCGGCCCGGCCCCAGGCCGCAGCGGCGGCTACCGTCATCGCCTGGGTCAGTTGCGCCCGCTGCGTATCGGCAAGATGTGAGATGTCGGCGGCAGCGGACACCGCCGTCGCAGCGGCGAGCAGGGCGATAGCCGACAGCGCGACCGCGACGAACGCCAGCGCCAGCCGCAGGCCGAGCGGACCCGAACCGCCCTGCCTAGCCATCCCGGGTCAGGCCGAGCCGGTAGCCGCCGCCGAGCACGGTCTGGATGATCTCCGGCGCCCGCTGGTCCTCTTCTATCTTGCGGCGCAGGTTCTTGACGTGCGAGTCGATGGTGCGCTCATAACCCTCGAACTCATAGCCGCGCACCCGGTTGATCAGCTCGAACCTCGAATAGACCCGGCCAGGCGCCGCCGTGAGCGCCAGCAGGATGCCCCATTCGGTCGGCGTCAGGTCCACGATCGCCCCGCGCACCTTCGCCACCCGCCGGGGCTCGTCGATTACGAGCACATTACCGCCGTGGCGGGTCACCCCGGGATCCCCGGCGGCCTGCCCGCCGCGCCGCAAGATTGCCTGCACGCGCAGGACGAGCTCACGCGGGCTGAACGGTTTGGTGACGTAGTCGTCGGCGCCCAGTTCCAGACCGCTGATCCGGTCCTCCTCGCTGCTTCGAGCCGTGAGCATCAAGATCGGCGTGGTCCCGGCGGCCCGCAGTTCCCTTGCCACGCTCTCGCCGGGGACATCCGGGAGACCCAGATCGAGCACTACCAGGTCGGGCCCCACCGAATGGGCCAGGGCGATCGCCTCCGCACCCGATCCCGTCGACAGCACCGCGAATCCGGCCCGCTCCAGGTAGGAGCGCACCAGATCGCGCAGTTTCCGCTCGTCCTCAACCAACAGCACCGTGGCCGCCATCTGCCTGCTCCCTGCTCGCTGACCCGCTCACGCCAGCGGAAGGGGCTGCATCCGGCCAGCGCTTGACAATGATGATGCCCCAGGGAGCGAAGGCAACCGCTGCGGTGGGTCAGCTAGCGGTGGGCCGGAACACGACTGATGGGTCGCCGGCGCCTGGCTCGGCTCCGTTGTCAGGTGTCTGCGCGGGCGGGCACTGCGACAGGAGTCTGGCCAGGGTCCGTTGCTGCTCCCTCCGGCCACCCGGTGTAGGTGATGCCGTCCCTGACTTCCGTGATCGACGTGAATGCGCCGTTCACGGGATCGGACAGGGTGATGGTCGCCGGGACTGGCGTCTCTGAACCGGTGGCGCAGTCAGGCACGCACCCCTGGATGTCAGACATGCCGGTGCCGGTCGCGCTGCTGGCGTTCCATGATGTCCAGGTGATGACCTGCACGACGTTCCCGGCGTCCCCGCTGAAATAGATCGTGCCGGGCTCGACACCGCTGTAGGTGCCTGCTGTGAGGACTGGCAGCCGCGCAGGCGCTGGTGCAGATGCGGGAAGGCTCGTTACCGCAGGCTTTGGCGCTGGCGACTTCTTCTTCGCCGGCGCTGGCGTTGCCGTGTGCGTCACCGTGACTGCGGCCGCATGCTTCGCGGCGGCAGCCGAGCCGCACGCTGCGGCGCCGATCAGCAGTCCCGTTGATACGAGGATCGCGCTGGTTGCGATTAGCTGCCGCATGATCTTCCCCCGTTGCAGGCGGTCCCCTCGTGGTTGCGCATATTGAGCCATCCGTCCCAAACTGAAGCACCGCTTTGAGGCTAACCAGGGCCAACCTCCCTATATACCGTGGGACCTACGTCTCAACACTGAATCGCTCAAATGTGTACATTTCAGCGATCGTCGGCTGTTCGCCGGCCGCGGGATGTCGCGGGTCCGACCCAGCGTCAGGTGACAGACTTATTCGCACCTGCATTAAGGCGGGCAAACTGGCATATGTACTTTCCGGCCGCCTCGCACTGATAGATGCGGGCATCGTAGTCATTTCAGTTGTTTTCCTGACGGCTTGGCCGAAGTTTTCCGATGGCTTGGACAAAAAAATAACTCAGCGGGCTTGTGCCTAGCCGCTAAAGGCGTGGATCTTGTTTGGGACAGATGTGTAATCAAATAGTTTAAGTGCAAGCTGGGGCCCGGTCATCGGCCTGTTGAGAGCCGACGGCCGCTGTCCGGGCATTCAATTGATACGAAGTCCTGTTCGGGGCGGATCATGCACAGGAAACTCGCGCTCATTCTGACCATGCTTGTCACGGTCATAGGACCATTGAGCCACGTCCAGGCGGCACTGGCATCGGTGCCCGCGCCGGCGGTCGGGGCCGCGCGGGCCGCCGCAGCGCGGCCGCACCTCCCGGCCCAGTCGGCCGCGCCGGCCGCGCCGAGCGGCCTTACGGCCTCACCCGCCGGGCCGTCGGTGTTGCTAACTTGGACGAACAACGCCACGATCCCGGCGGCGACGGCGGGACGGATCGAGCGGTCGACCGTCGCCGGGTTCACCGCGAATGTGACCTACTTCGCCGTCGGGCCGAACGCCACCAGCTATACAGACACGAGCGCGGCTGAGGGCACGACGTACTACTACCGGGTGCTTGCGCAAAACCTGGCCGCCGTGTCGCCATGGTCCAACGTCGTGTCGATCCTGCGGCCAACTGGATCAGCGCCCGTCAGCTTCTTCGGCTCGCAGTTCCGCTGCGCAGCGTACTGCGCTGGCAGTTTCGGCTGGGATGAGGACACCTCGGTGACGACCGCTGACAGCGTTCCCGCGGGCACCCCGTTCACGGACATGCTGCGGGTCGTCTACCCGAAGGGCAGCATCAACTCGGACTCGGTGACCAAGCTGGGCACGCCGCTTGGCGGCGCTCAGGCGGCGATCCCCTTCGCCGCGGGCGCGACGTCTACCTCGGCCACTCTGCAGTACTACGTGCGCCCGCAACCAGGCTTCCAGTCAATCAGGGGTGGCAAGCTGCCCGGTCTGTACGGCGGCGACACGACCGTTGCCTCTGGTGGGCGTGACCCTAATGGCACCAATGGCTGGAGCGGTCGGCTGATGTGGCGTAATGATAATAACGGTGAGGTCTATGCCTACTTGTACGGCACGGATGGCTACGGTGACCAGCTCGGGTGCGGCAACTGGACGTGGCAGCCCGGGAAGTGGACCAAAGTCCAGGAAACCGTAAGCCTGAATACGCCGGGCAAGTCTAATGGCTACATTACGGTCTACATCAACGGCGTGCCAGCGCTTGACGCCCTTGGCCTGACGTTCCGTACCGTCAGCTCTCTTCAGATCAACGGCATATTTTTCAGCACATTCTTCGGAGGTTCTGACCGCACCTGGGCGACCCCGCTGACGCAGCACGTGGATTTCGCCGGGTTCGCGGTGACGCACCAGGCGCTATCGGCTCCGCCCGCGGTGGCGTGTAAGGTAAGCGCCGCTTACCCGCACGGCATACCCACACGGCATACTCACACGGCCTACCCACACCGGCGGTAGCAGATCGCCTCAGCGACCGAATCCAGGCGGTGCGCCAGGCCTGCGGGAGCGAGCCGGTACGCCCCGCCGCCACGGCGCGAAGAGGTCAGCGGCTGCGCAGGTCGCCCGCGCGGCCGTTCACCTTCAATATGGGCCGCAGACGTCTGGGTGATCTGCTGGCTCGGCGGGCACCGCCGGTGCCCATCCTCGTGCGGGTGGGGCTCTACGAGTAACCACTGCCCGGCCGGGTGGAAGAACAGGATTGAGTGTCGGGGAAATGCCGCAAATTGCCGGCTGAGTTCCGGTAGGAAGCCCGGATGATGGTCGAGACCGGGAGCCTTATTCAAAGGCCTGATAGTAATTGCTGAAGAAAAACGGCCCGGTGATTGCTTTCTTTCAGAAACGCTCTCGAATTCGCCGGGCGATCGCCGACACCACGTCTCGAGTGAGATCTCTTCGCCCCAGCTGGAGTTGGTTCCCGGATAGCTGGTGCCGCCATTCTTGTTGACCTTCCTGAAGCAGCCGTTCGAGGTGGCACAGGGGGCGGGCCGTACGTGCGGCGGTAGGTGGCCAGATCTGACGCCGCGTGCGGGTCGTTGTAGCGTCCACGATCGCGACCGTGCGGCCCGAACCCGGGCCCGATGGCAGGCGGAGGTACCGGATCAGGCTGCAGCGGTTATGAGGCCAAACCTCGATGGCAGACCGACAGGGGCTGCGCAAGGCGCACCGCCACCGATGTCGCCGCCGTCGCCGATCCGGACACCGGCCTCGCCGTCTACGACAAGGGCTGGGCGGTGTATGGAGGCACGTTCGCATCCTCGCCGATCATCGCCGCGACGTACGCGCTCGCCGGGAACCGAGCCGCTGCACCTCCCCTCCTCGTACCCATACCGGTACGCGTCGGCGCTGTATGACGTGACGTCCGGCAGCGACGGATCCTGCAGCCCGTCGCAACCTGTGCACGGCGCGAATCGGCTTTGATGGCCCGAGCGGCCTCGGCACACCGATAGGCGATAAGGCATTCACCGCGCCCTGACCCACCCAAAGACCGGTGCCATAACGGCTGGCGCGAAATCCCGGGCCAGCCGCTATGGCTAATCACTGGTTGGCGGTCCTTGCGTTGCCGTTCCTTCTACCCTGACGTCCGCGCGGACATGGGCAGGGACGAGGTGGCGCTCCTTCTACCAGGACGGTGTCGCCGACTCGCGCCAGGTCACGTCGCGCGGCGCGGACGCCTGCGTACCAGTAGACCCCGGACGCCGATCGCGGCGATGACAGCCAATAGCAGTACCGTGCCGATGACACGGACATATCCACCGTTATGGCCGGCGGCGGTGTGGCGTACGTAAGCGCCCGCCGCGGCCCCGGCGGGCAGCTGGTCGGAGTGTGCGGCGCAGACGATCGGCTTGACTCCGCCCGCAGTACTCGCGCAGGCGATCGTGGCGAGCCGCAGGAGCTGCTTCGGCGTCTGCCCGACCCTGCCCACGACGCCGAAGGTGTCGGTGCGGCCGGCGGGCAGGTTCACCCGCCACGTCACGTGCCCCGCGCGGGCAGCGCCGTGCCTGGAAGCCGAGATCATCTTCAGGCCGGCCGGCAGGGTCTGGACGACGTCAAGTCCCTTGGCGCTCGTAGTGCCAATGTTTTGGATCTTGACCGTATAGTTGAGCAGATCACCGGGCTTCGCGGCCTGCCTGCCGTCGTCCACGCCGATGCTCAGCGCGGGCGCGTTCGCGCCGCCGACCGGCACCATTGGGTGCATGAGCCCTGCCGATCGGCGCTGGCCGCCATCACCTGAAGAGCTGCCCGGGCTGGCTGGATGGGTGCCCCGGTTGGCCGCAGGGCTCATCGGGGTTAGTGGCTGCGCCGGCCTTAGGTGCCGGGCCGGTGTCAGGTGCCGGGCCGGTGTCAGGTGCCGGGCCGGTGTCAGGTGCCGGGCATTTTGCGCTTCCCGCGGCGCCGACCCGGGTACCCCCGCCCCTGCCGCCTGCGAAAGGAATGGTGAAAGCTGCGAGAACAACGCGATCAGCGGGCCGACAAGGGCCGCCGCCGCGAAAGTGCGGAGGTGCTCGCCGCATCTGCGCCGCGGCAAGCGGGAATTGTGTGCCGTTGTCATCTGTGTCCCCCGGATGGCCTCAGTTCCGTGTGACATCTGACCGTCCGGAATGTTCTGCCGCGGTACGGTGGATGTCTTATTGCGGAAAGTACTCAGCCGATAACAAGCTGTTCAGCCAGGGATCGTATCAGCTGACCTTGCCTCGGCCACGGACATCGTCATGCGCGTGGCGGAAGCGGCATAACCCCGTGGAGGCACGTCGGGCGCCAGCGCACGGGCCCGGCGGGCGAGGTCGCCGGTCAATTATCAATCAAGACGATTGATTTAGTTCAAAAATCTGGCACGATCGTCCTCGTGTACTTCGGCAGCCCTCTCCACCAGCGGCTCCACGTCGACCTGCGTCGGCAGGCCAGCGCGCTGTGTCCGGTCCTTGATGACCACGCCATCGCTGGCCATCAGCCGGCCAGGACCGAACAGATGAGGAGAGAGGCGCAATGGCCACCACAGTCGAGGCGGCACCCAGCACAGGGCGGCCCACCACACAGCAACTCGGCACACAGCAACTCGGCACACAGCAGGTGAGCACACAGCAGGTGAGCACGATGCAACTCGGCTCACAGCAGCCCACCACGCAGCAGCCCACCACACAGCAGCCCACCACACAGCAGCAGGGCACAGAGCAGCCAAGCTCACAGCAACTCAGCACACAACAGCTCGCCGGGACGGCACGGAGGCTGGCGGCACGGCCCGAGGAGTGGATCTCGCGGGTCAGGCTCAGCGCAGGCGGGCGCTGGTACGAACAGATCCGCGCGGGCGACGGTTACGACGTCTGGCTGATTAGCTGGCTGCCCGGCCAGTCAACCGGCTTTCACGACCATGGCGGCTCGGCAGGCGCCTTCGCGCTCGCATGGGGCGTCCTTGAGGAACACCGGCAGCGGACCTCGGTTGTCATCGGAGCCGGGCACGCTCGCGAAATCGAGCCCGACATCGTGCATGACGTGCGGAACACCTCCGCGGCGCCCGCGGTGAGTGTGCACGCCTACTCCCCGCCGCTGACCGGAATGACCCGCTACGAGGTCACTGGCGATGAGCTTGTCGCAGCCCGCACGGAGAGTACGCGGGACTGGATGACGGCGCAGCCGCCGGGCGCACGCATGATCGATGAGATCCTCGCCTCGGCGCGTGCGCGCCTCGGGCGGCTGACACCACGGCAGGCGTTCAGGGAACTCACCCACGGCGCGACCCTGGTTGACATCCGCCCGGCCGCTCAGCGCGCCGCCGAGGGCGGGATACCAGGAGCGATCGTGGTCGAGCGCAATGTCCTCGAGTGGCGGTTCGACCCCGCGTCCGAGGCCAGGCTGGCGTCGGTGACCGGATACGGTGACCGCGTCATCGTGATCTGCTCGGAAGGGTACACCTCAAGCCTGGCCGCGGCAGCGCTGCACGACCTGGGCCTCATCTACTCGACCGATGTCGCGGGCGGGTTCCGCGCCTGGGCCGCCGCCGGACTGCCGGTAGCCACACCGGCCACCACGCCACCCGGCGGCCAGGGCACCGCACCCGGCAGATAACTCCGACGCGTGCGGAACACACGCGTCGGGAGCAGCGATACCCGGCCGGGCCTCCCCCCGGCCGGGTATCCCGCCGGGTATCGCCCCGGCCGGCGTCCCACCGGCCAACGCCGGCCAGCGGCAGGGGCAAGCGGGGGGATCAGCGTCGTTAACAGCAGCGATACCCGGCTGGGCCTTCCGCTCTCCGGGCTGCGCGCCGGGCGGAGCCAGGAATGCTCACACCGCCACCGCGCGGCGCGAGCCGGGCGGAGCCAGGAATGCTCACACCGCCACCGCGCGGCGCGAGCCGGGCGGAGCCAGGAATGCGCCATCGCCGCCGCGCGGCGCGTGCCGGGCGGCGCAGCGACCGCCTACCGACCGCGGTGGCCGGTCCGCCTGCGGCCGCGGCTCTGCCTTAGCAGGCGGCGCCAGGCGATGAAGGCGAAGGCGACGGCGAGCGCTGCCTGCAGGCCCATGTCAAGCAGCCACACGTGCGGAAGGTGCCGCCACAGCGGGTCGGGCTTAATGGCCGCGCCAGGCGGCGTGATCCGCACCAGGTCGACGGTGGAGGCGCTCGCGGCGAAGCCCCAGCGGGACGGCGCCAGCCAGGAGAGCTGATCAAGGCCGAGCTTGCCGTTCAGCGGCAGCACGGCTCCGCAGAGGATCACCTGCGCCATCGTGAGCAGCACGAGGAACGGCATGGTCCGCTCGGACGTGCTCACCACCGCGGAGACCAGCAGCCCCAGGGTCATCGACGCGACCGCCAGCACCGCCATGGCAAGCATCAGCTCCGCCAGCGGCGACGCCAGATACGTCCCGTGCGCCGGAACCGGGCGGCCGAGCAGCCCGAGCGCCACCAGGATGACCGCCTGCACGCCGCTGATGATCCCCAGGATGACGAGCTTGGAGAGCAGGTAGGCGCCCGACGACAGCCCGGCGGCGCGTTCCCTGTGGTAGATCGCACGTTCCTTGACCAGCTCGCGGACGGAGTTGGCGGTTCCGGCCAGGCAGGCGCTCAGGATGAGCATCAGCAGCAGGGACTGGGCATCGGGATTGGTGCCCGTTCGCCCCGCCAGCCCCTCCGGCGACGGAATCAGCCGGATCGCCACCCCGAGGACGAACGGCAGCACGGCCAGCACGGCCAGGTATGCGCGGTCGGAGGCGATGACCGCGACGTAGCGTCGGCACAGCGTGCTGAGCTGCCCCAGCAGTCCCCGCGGCGCGGCGGGCGGCGCGGGCTGGCGCGACACCGGGGCGGCGACGCCGCCGGCCAGGCCAGCCTTGACATACTGTGCATACATTGGCGAGCGGCTGAATTCTCCCGCCCAGTCCCGGTCCGGCTGGCGCTCGAACTCGGTGAACACATCGGCCCAGTCGGACTGGCCGAAGTGGTGCAGCCCCTCGGCGGGCGGCCCGTAGAAGGCGATGCGGCCGCCGGGCACGAGAACCAGCAGGCGATCGCACACGCCCAGGTTGGCGACGCTGTGCGTGACCACGATGACGGTCCGCCCGTCGTGGGCCAGCTCCGCCATGCTCCTCATCAGGGACTTGTCGAGGCCGGGGTCCAGGCCGGAGGTCGGCTCGTCCAGGAACAGCAGCGATGGTTTCGTGAGCAGCTCCAGCGCCACGCTGACCCGCTTGCGCTGCCCGCCGGAGAGGGCGTCGATGCGGGTCTGGGCGTGGGCGGTGAGCCCGAGTTCCTCGATGACCTCGTCAACCCTGCGGTTCCGCTCGCTCGCGCTGGTGTCACCGGGAAAGCGCAACTCGGCCGCATAGCGGAGCGCCCGGCGCGCCGATAGCTGGGTGTGCAGGATGTTCTCCTGGGGAACCAGCCCGATCCGGTGCCGGAGCTCGGCGTAGTGCGTGTAGAGGTCGCGGTTGTCATAGAGCACGGTCCCCTCGTCCGCGGGCCGGGCCCCGGTCATGGCGCCGAGCAGGGTCGACTTGCCTGCGCCGCTCGGGCCGATGATGGCGAGAAGGCAGCGCTCCGCGATCGGGAAGCTGACGTGATCAAGCAGGACCTTGCCGCCGTGGATCCGCACGGTCAGGTCCTGGGCGGTCAGCGAGACGTCACCGGCGTCGATGAACTCGTGCAGCTCCTGGCCGCTCAGGCGCAGCGTCGCGTGGCCTATGCCGACAACGTCGCGTTCGGTCAATGTGACGGCGCTCACGCGCGCGCCATTGACAAACGTGCCGTTGGCGCTGCCGAGGTCGGCGATCTCGTACCGCCCGGCGCCGGAGTTGCGCAGCTCGGCGTGGTAACGGGAGACGCTCAGATCGGCAAGGACGAGGTCGTTGTCCGGCGCCCGGCCGATCCGCAGCACCCGCACCGGCAGGGGGTGCACGGACGTCGGCCGGCGGTCCACGCTCGGCCGCATATCTATGCCGCCCGGGGCCGGGGTCTGCGCGGCGGGCGGGACGACCGAGCAGAAAACGACCGGGCCGTCATCCGGGTGGCCGAGGCGCAACACGCAGTCCGTGCTGATCTCGATCCGGTCGACGCGCCGGGACCCGACGTACGTGCCGTTGGTGCTGCCGGCGTCCTCCACGACCCAGGCGCCCCGGTCGAGCCGCGCTGTCGCATGCCGCCACGAGACCCGCGAGTCGGTGATTACTATGTCGGCGTCGGGGTCGCGGCCGAGGCAGTACGAGGACCCGGCCTGAAGGCTATGCTCGGATCCCTGCGTGCGCACGACTAGCCCCGGAGTAGTCGGCGGCGCCGCGGAGCGCTCGGTTGGCATGTCACGCCCTTCCACGGTGGACCCGTGCACCAGGATAGGTTGGATGATTTCCGCCAGGAAGTCCATGCTGGCAAGGGGCGGTCGGCGGCGTAAGCCGCACGCATCAGGGCTCGAAGCGGCCGCCGAGGTGAGTGGCCAGGAATCGCTCGGCGGCAGCGTAGAAGCGCAGCCGGTTCTCCGGCTTCGCGAACCCGTGTCCCTCATCGGGGAACAGCAGGTACTCGTGTGGGATGCCCTTCTCGCGCAGCGCGGCCACGATCTGCTCGCTTTCTGCCTGCTTGACCCGCGGGTCGTTGGCGCCCTGGGCGATCAGGAGCGGGATGCTGATCGCGTCGACCCGCGACAGCGGCGAGCGCGACCAAAGGAAGTCCGGTTCGGTGTCGGGGTTGCCTACTCGCGTCTGAAGCTCGGCGATGATCGGCACCCAGTAGGCCGGAACCCCCCTGATCAGCGTCAATAGGTTCGACGGCCCGACGATGTCGACCGCGCAGCGGAACAGATCCGGGGTGAAGGCCGCCCCGGCCAGGGCGGCATATCCACCGTAGGACCCGCCGTAGATGCCGACGCGAGCCGGATCGGCGTGGCCGCGCGCGACCACCCAGTGCACGGCGTCCACGAGGTCGTCATGCATCCGTGCGCCCCATTCGCGGTCACCCGCGTTCGTGAAGCTCTTGCCGTAGCCGGTCGAGCCGCGGAAGTTCACCTGGACGCAGAGGTAGCCGCGGTTGGCCAGCCACTGCGCCTCCGCGTCAAAACCCCAGGCGTCGCGGGTCCATGGGCCACCGTGCACGTTGAGCACCGTTGGCAGAGCATCCCGCGCGGCCCCGGCCGGGAAGGTCAGGTACCCGTGGATCTGCAAGCCGTCCCTCGAGGTGAAGGAGAACGGCTCCATCGCGGCAAGCCCGGCGTCCGCAAGCGCGGGCCGGTCTGCGAACAGGAAGGTGCCGAGGCCCGTAGCGCGGTCGAAGGAATAGAAATGGGTCGGTCCGTCCGCGTGATCGTAGGCGACGATCACGGTGTTCTGCTCGCGGTCACGCGAAAGCGGGCGCAGATCGCCCTCATCGAGGGCCTGCAGTGCCGCAAGGTCGCGCGCGGCCGCAGGGTCAAGCGACTGCCATCGCAGCCGCTCGCGCTGGAACGCCACCAGGCGCGGCACCCGGGTGCGCCGGTCGACCAGCACTCTTGCGACATCGCACTCTGGGTCCTGCGCGACCACGTCGATCTTGCCGTTGGAGAGCTGGATCCAGACGAGCCGCCTGGCGTTGGCCCCCACTGAGGTGGTCATCAGCAGCCGGGTGCCGTCCGCGCTGAAACCGAGCGGGGCAGTGGCCAGGCTGTCCTCCTGCCCGGCCGCAAGCAGCGGACGCCAGGGCGCATCTGGCTCGGCACTGTCGCGGACCATGATCGTCCTGCCGCCATCGGGACGCGGCGCGATGCCGGCCCGGACCCGCAGGGCGGCATCCGCCACCAGCCCGACCAGTCCCGGGTTCTGCAGCACCTTGGTCAGCTCACCGGTGGCCAGGTGCAGCTCATAGACGTCATGCAGTTGCTTGTTGTCCTTGTTGAGGCCGATCAGGACCCGGTCGGGTATGTCGAGGTCGCGGCCGATGAGCTGGGCCTGAACATCTTCGTATGGCGTCAGGTCGCGGCCCTGCCCGGTCCGCAGGTCGACGTCATACAGCCGCCAGTTCTCGTCCCCACCGCGATCCTGCACGTAGCCGATGCGCACGTCGTCGGGAGCCCACGAGTAGTTTCTGATGCCACGGTCCCTGTCGTCGGTTACCGGCCGCGCGTCGTCGGCGCCGATCGTGGCGACCCACAGGTTAAGCACGCCTTCATGCGGGGCGATCCACGCCAGCCGGGTGCCGTCAGGTGACACCTGCGGGGCGACCCGCTCTGGATTCCCGAAGAGCGCGGTGCGAGCAATCAGATCAGCCATGTCATCCCCCTAGCTGCTGGCGGGCGGACCGGGCAGGGCGACAAGGCTAGCCAATGCGGCGCGGTGCCGGTCCGGTGTGCCGAACGCGATCGACCCGCTCTTCGCCCGCTTCAGGTAGAGGTGGGCGGGATGCTCCCAGGTGAAACCGATACCGCCGTGCATCTGGACGCACTCCTGCGCGACCGCCGTCGCCGCCTCGCCGCAGCAGGACTTGGCGAGCACGGCCGCGACCAGCGTGTCCGGGTCACCGGTGGCGAGGCAAGCCGCCGCGTACCTGGCGGCCGCGCGCGCCTGGGTGACCGACACCCACAGGTCGGCGAGCCGGTGCTTGAGCGCCTGGAACGAGCCGACCGGGCGCCCGAATTGCCGTCGCTCCCCCACGTAGCCGACGGTAATCTCCAGACAACGCTCGGCGAGGCCGAGCTGTTCGGACGCGAGCACGACCGCACCCGCCGTGAGCGCGGCTGACACCGCACGCTCCGCCGCCTCCCCCGAGGCGACCCGCCGCGCGGGCACCTCATGTAGCGACAGGTCACAGAGCTGCCTGGTCATGTCGAGCGACACCAACGGAACCCGGGTCACCCCGGCCGCGCCGGCGTCCACCGCATAAAGCCCGAAGGGCACACCTTCGGCGGGCACGAGCAGAACATCGGCGGGCAGCGCATCCGCGAGCCCCGCGACGGTACCGCTCAGCCGGGCCACAGCGGAATCGGCGTCCCCCGGCTGCGGCCTCGCGAGCCGGGCCGTTCGGCCGACCGGCGCGCCTGGCATGGCGGCGAACGGCACGGCAAGGGCAGCAGTGACGTCGCCTGTGGCCAGTTTGGTGAGCAGCTCGGTGTCACCGGCCGCAAGCAGCGCGGCCGTCGCGACCACTGCGCTGCCCAGGTAGGGAACCGGCGCGACACATCGGCCGAGCTCCTCGGCCGTGACACAGGCCTCGCGGTACGACGCGCCTGCCCCGCCATGCTCCGCCGGGACGAGCAGTCCGGCGCAGCCGAGCCCGGCAGCGAGGGCGCGCCAGAGCCCGGCGTCGTACGGCTCACCGCTCTCCGTTCGCGCGAGCACCGCCTGCCATCCGCAGCGATCTTCGAGCAGTGCCCGGACCGACGCCCGCAGATCGCTTTCCACCTCGCTGTACAGGAGGCTGGGAAGCCGTCTGTCATCAGCGGGCGCCGTGCCAGCGGCGGCCGCGCCGCCTGCGGGCGCGCCACCGGCAGCCGCGCTACCGGCGGCCGCGCTACCGGCGGCCGCGCTACCGGCGGCCGCGCTGCCGGCGGCGGTCTGAGCCTCGGGCTGGGCCGCGGGACGATCAGATTTGTTCACCGCGGCAGGTCCTTCCACGGCACGTCCTTGTCCATCCGGATCTCGGCCGGCAGGCCGAGCACCCGCTCGGCGATGATGTTGCGCAGCACCTCGGAAGTACCGCCCTCGATCGAGTTCCCGCGCGCCCGCAGGTACCTGAACCCGGGACCCCGGCCGAAGAAGTTCGCGGACTCCGCCCTGTGCATCGTCCAGTCGTCGTACAAGAGCCCGTCGGCACCGGAGAGCTCGACCTCAAATCCCGAGATCTCCTGGTTCAGCCGCGCGAACACCAGCTTGGCCGCCGACCCTTCCGGACCCGGGTGCCCGGCGGCGAGTTGCTGGCGCAGCCGTTCGGAAGCAAGCCTTGCCACCTCCGCATCCGCCCACAACCGCAGCAGGCGGTCGTGCAGCCCCGGGGTACGGAGGTCCGGCCGCTCGCGCCACGCCCGGGCGGCGGACGCGATCATCCCGCCCTCCCTGGGCAGCGCCCTGCCGCCGATCGAGACCCGCTCGTTCATCAGGGTGGCCATGGCCACCCGCCAGCCGTCGCCGACCGCCCCGATCCGGTCCGAGTCGGGGATCCGCACATCGCTCAGGAACACCTCGTTGAACTCCGCCTCGCCGGTGAGCTGACGTAGCGGCCGCACCTCGACCCCCGGCGCCGTCATGTCACAAGCGAAGTAGGTGAGTCCGCGGTGCTTGGGCTGGTCGGGGTCGCTCCTGGCGACCAGGATCGCCCAGCGGGCCCGGTGCGCCTGTGAAGTCCACACCTTCTGGCCGGTCACCACCCAGTCCTCACCGTCGCGGACCGCGCGGGTGGCCAGCCCGGCCAAGTCGGAGCCCGCACCCGGCTCGCTGAACAGCTGGCACCAGATCTCCTCGCCCGTCCAGAGTGACCGCAGCCAGCGCGTGCGCTGGTCATCCGAGCCGAACGCGAGGATCGTCGGCGCCGCCATGCCCAGTCCGATGCCGATCAGTTCTGGATGGTTGGCGGGCGCGCCGGCTGCGGCGAACTCGGCATCGGCGACCGACTGCAGCGCGCGTGGCGCGCCCATGCCGCCGAGCCCTGGCGGGTAATGCACCCAAGCCAACCCCGCGTCGAAGCGCGCACGGAGGAAATCGCGACCCGGCAGGGTCGCAGGATCGCAGGCGGCGAGGAACTCCCTCGCCCGTCGCCGGATCTCGTCCGCCGTGCTCGCCGTCACGGCGGTGCTCGCCGTCACGGCGGTGCTCGCCGTCACGGCGGTGCTCGCCGTCACGGCGGTGCCCGCCGTCACGGCCGTGCCCGCCGTCACGGCCGTGCCCGCTGGCGCCATGGTCCCGGCTAGTGCGGTGGTACCCGGCGGGGCGGTGGTACCCGGCGGGGCGGTGGTACCCGGGGCTACGGCGCCGTCCGAGGCCGGCCGCTGTGTTTCGTCTGCCATGTGCGCCTTCCTTCCAGATCACCATGCCGGGAAGGTGGCGGCGACGGCAAGGGGCGGGCACGCGGCCACCCGTCGACGAGAGACGGCGTGCCGCCGCCGGTCAGCGACGCCGCAGCCCTGGCGCCAGGCTTGTCAGAAGCAGCCTCGTAAGAAATCAGGTATCGGATGGCGCGTTGGCTACCGGAGTACCCATGGCTGGCGTGACCCGCTCGCCCGGGATTGTCCGCATGTCGTCCAGACCTCCTGCCGTCTCGTCAGCCGGCGGCTGTCCGGCGGCCGGCGGCTGTGCGGCCGCCCGCGCCGCCTCCCTGACACCCACGATCGTCAACCGGCCGAGCGCGAAAGCCGCGATGAAGACGATGACTACGCCGAGGCCGGAGAAGAAGCCGATCTCCTCGACCGTGTGCATGAGAACGTTGCCGGTCGCAGCGCCGACCCGCGGGAGGTGGGTCGCCGGCCACGCACTGAACGTCCTGCCCACCACGAACCAGGCACCGCCGATGGCGGCCAGGCAGGCCCCGGACGCGGCAACGGCGCGATTCGCGCTCCCAAGCACGATCAGGCCACCGAGCACGGTCGCGATGCCGGGCAGGATCTCCAGCCACAACCGTCCGGAGGTGAAAGCCAAAGCGCGGTCGGGACTGTACGCATAGTGGAAGTACGGCCCGACGAACGGCACGAGCCAGCCCCAAATGCCGAGCAGCAGCAGCAGGAGGCCGCTGATGGCACCGCGACTCCGCGGAACTCGCAGCATCCCAGCCATAATCACCACTCCCTTTGATAATCGGATTGTGACCGTTGCCGTACGCAGCTGATTCGCGAGCAGGCGCTTGTCAGCGTGCGGCCGCTCGCGCTGAGTGGATTGGCGCAGGTCACGTCCATTCTGGCCAATCCGAGAGCCCGCGTTGCCCGACGCGGCCCGGGACCAGAGCGTTTCATTGTGGTTAGCGTAGTTAGTGTTTTTCCTGTTTCCTTTGCGCTTTCCGAGGTTACTACGTAGCCCCGTGCAGCGTGGCACTGTACAAGCGTGGTCTGCGCCGTGTGGCGAGCCTGCGCCCTAGCCCCTGCCGACCCGTGCGGTCTCGGCACCGTGCGGTCTGGCCTGAGCGTCCCGTACGCCACGCCCGGCAGCACCCATCCCTCGGCGCCCCGTCGGCGCGGGCCGCGTACGCACGCCTACTAGGAACGGTCCTCGATCTCCCAGGCGTGGTCGAGGACATGCCACGCGAGGCGGCGGGTCGCGTACCTCACCGGCCAGCCCCTGGGAACGAGCGGGGCCCCGTCGGACGCCGCGTCAAGCACGGCGGCTATCTCATCGCGATGCGCCGCGATCGCGGCGGTGTCACCGATTGGGGGCTCACGGCGCTTGAGCCCGAGCTTGCGGGCATAGGCGGTCTCAGCGCCGAGAACATGCGCGGCTATCTTGTCGCGGTCGCGGCCGCCGCCACGCGGCCCCTTGCGCAACTGCGGCGGCGCGCCGGCCAGCACGCCGTCGAAATGTGTCCACGAGGCGCGGAGCAGCGCCGTAAATCGGTCCGCCTGCTCCTTGGCCACCGGCTCGGAGTCGGCGGCGGCAAACATGGCAGGCGCACCGAAATCAGTGGTCGCGTTCCCGGGCAGCCGCTCCACAACGTCGAACGCGTCGCCGACCGCCGCGGGGAAGCTGGCTGCGGCCAGTTCGGCGACGTGAGCATACCGTGGCACGTACGCGGCAAGCGCCGCAAGCGCGGCTTTCTCGTCCTGGGCGCTGCGGCACCAGCCCGGCCAGTCAAGCGGGCAGGCGAAAACGCGCTTCTTCCCGCACTCCAGGTAGATCACTGTGGCTGCCATGGCGCGATCCTCTCACCCCCGCGGCCACGGACCCCGACGCGAACCCGCGCGGCTGGCCATCCGGTCAGAGGCTAAGGTCCTCAGACGTCGTTCCAGGCACTCTGCCCGGCTTTGAGCTCACTCCGTTGCCCAGTGCGGCGTTCATCCGGTCGCAGATCTCAGCGAGGACCTCGCCCGAGGTGGCGAAGTTGAGCCGGACGAAGCCGTCCCCGACCGCCTGCCTGACCGGTTTCAGCTTGAGGCGGTGCGCACCCGGTTCTATCTGACCCGGGGGGACTGCTCTCCTGCCCCGCGCTGCATCCGGGCCCGCCGCGGTGACCCCGCGGAACGCCACGAACTGGGACCCGGGACTGAGCTTGACATTCGCCCGGTCGAGGAAGAAGGCGGCCGGATCTTCCCGCAGGCCAAGATCACGGCAGTCAAGCCAGGCCAGATAGGTTGCATCTGGCGGGACATAGCCGATGCCGAGTGGCCGCAGCGCCTTGTCGATCATGGCGCGGTTCTGAGCGAGCCGGTCAAGCACGGCGGAAAGCCACGGGCCACCGTCGCGCCACGCGGCCAGCGTCGCGGTCACGCCGGGCACGCTCGCGGCACCGAACAGCAGCGGCGGTAGCGACGCGAGGGCGCGGCGGACTGCCGGTGATCCGACGTGTGTCACCGCGCACCTGATTCCGGCCAGATTGAACGCCTTGGTGGCGGAGGTAAGCGTGACCGTGCGTGCGGCTGTCCCGGCCGAAATCGACGCGAACGGTATGTGCTGGTGGGTCGGGTAGGTCAGGTCCGCGTGGACCTCGTCGGAGATGACCAGGAGACCATGCGCTGCCGCCACGTCCGCCATCGATTCGAGTTCCCGCCTGGTGAAGCAGCGGCCGGTCGGGTTGTGCGGGTTGACCAGGATCAGCGCCCGGGCGCCACTCGCCACGACGTCGCGCGCGAAGCGCTCCAGGTCAAAGCCCCAGCCAGCGGTGGACCGCTCAATCGGGACCTCGACGAGGCGGCGGTGCATCACTGCGAGCGTATCGAGGAAGGGCGGGTACGCGGGAAGGTGCATCGCGACCGCGTCGCCCGGCGCGGTCGAGACGTACAGCACCACTTGCAGCGCCTGGATGATGTCGGTGAATTCGCGTACCTCGGCCGGGTCCGGTGACCAGCTGTAACGCTCCGCCATGCGGTCGGCGAACGCCTCCCGCAGCGGCACGGCATCGTGCAGCCAGTCAGGGTATCCTAGATCAGCGTCCGACACCAGGTCGGCAAGAGCCTCGCGTACCGCCCGGGGTGCGGGGAAGTCCATGTCGGCAACCCAGGCGGCGAGCCCGTCCTGGCCCACCCTCCGCCACTTGAGACCTGGCTTGGCGTGCAGCCAGCCCAGGTCGACGTGCAGCTCGTCCGGGTCGCTGGTCATTCGCACCGTCTCCTCGGCCTTTGGCCGCGGAGCGCTGCTTCGCGGCGCGCCCGGCAGCCCCACACGGTCCTCACCCTAGTGTCCCCTCAGCCAGGATGATCGCCGCGCTGGTGGCTGGGATCCGCCAGCAGTCCCGCCCGCAGTGCGGGTCATCCGCGCGGGCCGCGGATCCTCCAGCCGTACCTCGACCTGGCGAAGCCGGCTTCCTTTACGCGGCCGTGGCCGGGCGGCGCCCCGGCCCGACGATGGCTAGGCTCGGCAGGGCCGCGATCGCGGCTCTCGCGGCGGGATGCCTCGCGCTCGCCGCGCTGACCCCGCTCGAGATCCGGGTGATCGCCTCCGGCCACGCGCCGCTGATCCCCGCGCGGGTAACCACCGGAACGCTCACCTCCCCATGGGTGGTCGGCCCGGTGTTCAGCAAGTTCTCAATTCTTTCCCCTTCGTGGCTCTGGATCGTCATGCCTGCGCTCCTCCTCGCGGTCGTGGTGGTCACCTGGCTGGCGGCGGGGGCCCGGATGCTGCGTGTGCGGCGGGTGCCCGCGTGGCGCTCCGCGACCGCGGGCGTTGACGGCGCCGACCAGTACACGGCGTTCGCCTATACCAACCCCGCGCGAAGGGTCCTCGAAGTCAACCTGCTCACCCGCGCAGAGCTACGCGGGCTGGAGGAGCCTGCCGACACCGGCGGGGAACCAGGTGCGCCGGCTATTCCCCATCTCAGTTACACCTCGGACGTCGGAAATGGTCGAGGAAATCGTGTACCGGCCCGCCGTACGGCCATTGCTCTTCCTGGCGCGGGCCGTCAAACGGCTTCAATCCGGCCGTCTGGACGCCTATCTTGCGTACAAGCTCATCGCCCTCGTCGCGGTGATCGCAGTGGTGGCCGCGCTCGGTTCGTAACTTCGGGCCCGTCGCCGACTCACACGGAGCTTGCGGCAGTGCGGCCTTCGGGGGCAGAGTGCTACCGGGGAGGCACTGCGAGCAGTGCCACGTCGCACGGCCCGGATTCCGGGACTCCCACGAGGAGGGCCCATGTCCGCTGCCAAACCGTTTCGCCGCGTGCTCGTCGGATGGGATGGGTCACGGGGCGCCTCAGCTGCGCTGCGGGCCGCCGCAGCCATCGTCGGCAATGAGGAGGGACAAGTGGTTGCGCTCGCCGTGCCGCCATCCGCCTGGCATACCGAAACCGCGCAGGAACGCTCGGCGAACGAGATCGCCGCCAGGGAGCGGGTCCGTACCCCGTTCGAACGGCTGCAGGCCGAGCTGGCTGCCCTGTGCAGCGCCCGCATCGACCTGCAATTCGCCGAGGATCCGAACATCCCGCAAGCACTCTGCCGCTATGCCACCGAGCACGGGTTCGACCTGCTCGTCCCCGGCCGTCATGGCGAGGCCGGCGCCGCGGCCCGCAAGCTCGGCCACGTCGCAGACTCCGCCATCCGCAGCGCCGGTCTCCCGCTCCTGCTGGCCACCCCATGACGCGCGCCGACCATGCCACTCGCGAACTGGTGCTCGTACGGCACGCCAAGTCGGCGTGGCCGGACCTGCCGGACCGGGACCGGCCGCTCGCTCCTCGTGGCCGCCGCCAGGCTCCCCTGGTCGGTAAATGGCTGCGCGCTGGCGGCCGCCTGCCTGACCTGGTGCTGTGCTCAACGGCGCGACGTGCCAGGGAGACCTGGCAATTGATGGCCGTCGAGCTCGGTGCGCCGGTGCACGTCACCCACGATGAGTGGATCTATGGGGCGGACGCGGCGTCCTTGCTTGATCTCATTCGCCAGGTACCCGAGGAAGTGCAGACCCTGCTGCTGGTCGGCCACGCCCCAGGCATCCCAGACCTGACTCTTCTGCTAGCCGGTGACCGACGAGCCGCCTCA
Organism: uncultured Actinomycetota bacterium; assembly: GCA_963820395.1. Classification (GTDB taxonomy): domain Bacteria; phylum Actinomycetota; class Actinomycetes; order Streptosporangiales; family Streptosporangiaceae; genus DATFVJ01. Next base: position 29,853 of record CAWGAE010000024.1, read on the forward strand.
GCCGGCAATTCGGCCGACAATTCGGCCGACAATTCGGCCGGGGATGCAATGCAACGGGCCAGCGGAAAGTTCCCCACTGCCGGGGTGGCGGTCATGGCCATTGCGGGGTCCTGGTCAGCTCTGGAACCCGGTCGTGCGCAGCTGACCGATTTCAAGGTGCCCCGCGACCTGGAGAGCTGAACGCCAGGGGCTGGCGATCGGGTCGATGGCAGCGTCCGGCGGCCTTCCCGCGGAAACAAGCTGTCGGGCCCCGCGAAGGGCACGGGACCGATCTCCGCTTAACGGTGGCTGCATGGGGCGCAGCCGGATCCGAAGTCGTCCGCGTTTCATGATCCCGGTAACTTTCGTGCGCATGCCTCCCAATAGTTACCGCGATCAGTGCTGGGCTCAGGACTCTTGACATGGTGGCTTGCTGACTGTCCGTGACAGTTGGCTTGGCCTGTGATTTTGCCTTATTTTTCTGGCATTTCTGCCTGTATCCGCCTCCTGGCCGCGATAGAATTACACAACTCGTCGATGAGAACCGGCCCGGGACCGGAGACGATGAAGCCGGGGTCGCTGGCGCCGCCGCCGCTCGCGCGTCCGGGCGGTCAAGGTCGAGGACGGGCCGGTCGAACTCGGCCGCGAGCCCAGCGAGCAAGGTGCTCTTGCCCACGGCTGCGCGGCCCGGTGAGGATCACGACGGGCTCTTCGCTCATGCGCTGAGGGACGACTTCGGCGAGTCGGCGAGGACGCAGCCCGCTAGTAGCCTTCATGCACTTCAGGATGCCATGCGGGGGAACTCTTGAACGACTTTCTGGGAAACTTTACAGCTCTATTCTGGGAAACATTACAGGAATGAACTGGGCAGCCTGACGTACATCAGGTGGGAATCCAGACGAGGCACGCTCGCTGCAGAGCACGCGAGCTGCCCTGGATGTGTGTGTGAAGACAGTCCCCGGCGACAGCACCCTCACCATCCGCCTCGGCCCGCTGTCCGCGCCCCGCCGCACCCGCGCGCTCGCCGCCCTATGCGAGCAGCTCACCGCCACCGAAACCCGCTACCCCGGCACCCATCTCGTCCTGCGCTACGAAGTCAAAAACCACCCAGACGCTGCATAAACGATCTCCTATGTCAGGAGTCCCGGGGCTGGGCTCGAAACATGACCATCGCTGATGCCCGATAGATGCCCTGAGCGGGGACGATGCCGTTTCAGCGACGGTACCTAGCGTGTTGATGTCCGCTATGTACGGCGGCTTACTGACAAGCCGCAACGCCCTCAGTGGCATCTTAGTAAGAGCCGATAGTTCGAAGGGCGCGAAGACAACCAGCCATACTGGTGAGACGACTCACCGCCGCGGATATGGAAAGTGGGCCTCCTCGCCAACTGGAGCGGATGACGGATGCCCTCTTTATACCTTCATACCGCCCAGAATGGGACGAAGTACGACAAAGAGCGGAAGTTGAGGCGGACTCCAGCGATTCGCCCAGCATGCGGTTACCTTTCGAGACATCTAGAGTGTCATCTTCTCGGTATCTTTAAGAGTCATACGTCGATGCCCGATAGATGCCCTGAGCGGGGCATGGTTTTCTCTGCCACTGTGATACTGACTGCGGTCATGACCACGCACGCTGCCACAAATACTGCAAGATCGCCTCTTGCAGCGCTAGAACCGCTGGCCAGGGTGTCTGGATCGCATGGCAGACAACAGGCCGCATCATCCAGGCCGGGGCCGCCGGAGCCGTCGGGTGCCGTCACCGAACTCCAGGCGACGGGGTCTCGATCAGGTCCGGTCAGCAGCCGTCGCTAGCCCACGGGGATCTTCCCATCTCCGCGTAGAGCTTCTCGAATGCTGCGTACTGGGTGGCCACGCTAGCGTTCTGCGGCGCGCCGGAGTAGCCGAGGCTGGCCCAGGTGCTGGGCAGGAACTGGAACAGGCCGCCTGCGCCGGACGAGGGGTTGACCGCGCGCGGGTTGCCGCCGGACTCGCGCTGGATGATGCACAACCGGTAGGCGGCGGTGGCGGTCCGGTATGCGGTGAGCTGTGCGTGGACAGGCGCCGCCGCTGCCTGGTGGCGGGCTGTTTGGGCTGAGTGGTGGGCTGTTTGGGCTGAGTGGTGGGCTGATGCCTGGACTGTGGGAATAAGTCCTGCCAGGGCTAGACCAGCGACTGCGGTGGCCCCTACAATGACCTTCAACGAGTTCGAACCTCCTGATGCAGGGTGGGTAATTCGTAGGGGCCGGGGGTGCTCGCAACACCACCGGTCCCACCCGTTTACGGGCGTTGTGTCCTGTTTAACGGCACGTTCGTCCGACCCTTACGTATCTCACGTGCGCGCGCAACCCCGCCGTGGGTGACCTGGGCCACACCTGCCCGATTGGTCATGGGCCGCGCGGGCGTCCCCACCAGCGCGTTCGCACGGCGGGACAGCGTCGGCAGGCACCGAGGAAATGTTGCGGCAAATCCGCTTGGTGGCCGAGAATGTCGACTGGGGTGGGTGTCGACCTGGTGCTTCTGGGTACAGGAGGAACGTTGTGACGCAGTTGACAGTGGCACCATGCAGGTTGGGCAGTCGAGGCTGTGAGAGGCAGTCATCCGATGCGTCCTGACATCAGACCTGGCGGCATCTTCCCCGATTATGCTCTCCCGGACCACACCGGCACGGTGCGTACGCTTAGCGAGCTTCAGGGCCGCGATCCGCTGATCCTCACCTTGGCGCGCGGCAACTACTGCCCTAAAGAGCACCAGCAGCACCTTGAGCTGGCGGCCAACTACTCGAAGATCGCGGTGGCCTACACCCAGATCGCCACTATCGCCACCGACGACCATCACACCCTGCAAGAGTTCCGCGCGTCGGTGGGCGCCCAGTGGACCTTCCTGTCCGATCCCGGTCGGACCGTCCAGAAGGACCTCGACATCGCCGAGTACACCGACCCCCAGCACAACCCCATGATCCCGCACACGCTGGTGCTCAAGCCGGGGCTGGTCATTCACAGTGTCTATAACGGCTACTGGTTCTGGGGCCGCCCGTCGTTCTACGACCTGTGGCATGACCTGCGTGCCGCCACTAGCGAGATCCGCCCGGACTGGGATCTGAGCACCCCGGGGCTCCGCGAAGCCTGGGACGCGGACGACTACTCGAACTTTCATGGCTGGGACCGGCGGTCCCCCGAGTCGGTGCCGTCATCGTATGAGTGACAGAGCAACGATTGTTGCTGCACTTAGCGGCCCAGGTGACTCGTCAGGCCGGGGACCAAACAAGTCGCGTCCCCGCTCTTTTGCGCTGCCCGCCGCGCGGTGGCCGCGGCGAATGACCCGGGTGGGCCAGGTGACGCACGGCTCACCAGGTTTGCTTTGTCGTGCTTGGCTAAGCCTCGATCCACCGCGTAAATAGGGTTCTGCCGGGCGCGCCGACGCGAAAGGTGCCCTCTGAACTGGGACGATGGGAGTTGCTAACACTTCCATTCCCCAGATGGAGAGGACACCTCGCAAGTGCGATTGTTGCACGGGCTGGCGAAGATTCACGCATCGTTTGATGACCCGAATCTCGTGTCACGGGCGGGCCTGGTCCCGGTGATGGCCCTGGCGCAGCGGGCCGGCCTTGCCGCGCTGGCCGGCGAGCATGTGGCCATCGCCGGCCGGTGCGGGGTGAATGCGCACCTGAAAGTGCCGTGCCTGGTCGCCGGGATGGTCGCCGGGGCGGACAGCATCGACGACATGGACCTGCTGCGGCATGGCGCGATGCCGGCGCTGTTTGGCGGGATCCGGGCACCGTCCACGCTGGGGTCGTTCCTGCGCTCGTTCTCCTGGGGGAACGCCCGGCAGGCGGAGAAGGTGAGCCGGCTGCTGCTGGCGGACCTGGCCCGCCGCACGCCGTTGCTGCCCGGCAAGGACGTGGTGGCGTTCGTGGATATCGACTCGATGCAAAAACGTGTCTACGGCCGCAAGAAGCAGGGCGCGGCGTTCGGCCATACCAAGATCCAGGGCAAGAGCCTGCTGGTGCGGGGGCTGAACGCGCTGACCGCCACGATCAGCACGCCGCTGGCTGCGCCGGTGATCGCCGCCACCAGGCTCCGCGGCGGCAACGCGGGCTCGGCCCGGGGCGCCGCGTCCTTCGCCACCGAATCGGTCACTACCGCCCGCGCCACCGGATGCGCCGGGACGCTCGTGGTGCGGGCCGACTCGGCGTTCTACTCCGCGGCGTTCACCGGCGCGGTCCGCCGGGCCGGGGCGTGCTTTTCGGTCACGGCGAAGATGGACCCGGCCGTCAAGGCGGCGATCGCCGCCATCGGCGAGGATGCCTGGACCCCAATCAGATATCCGCGGGCGATCTGGGACGACCAGCTGCGCTGCTGGGTGCCGACGCCGAGGTGGCCGAGGCGCACTACACCGCCTTCACCTCGAAGAAGGGGCAGGCCATCACCGCCCGGCTGATCGTCCGCCGGGTCAAAGACCTCAACCGCACGGCCGCCCAGGGCCAGGACGAGATGTTCCCCGTCTGGCGCTACCACGCCGTGTTCACCGACTCCCCGTTCGCGACCATCCAGGCCGAAGAGCACCACCGCGACCACGCCCAGGTCGAACAGCTGTTCGCCGACTGGACCGACGGGCCCCTCGCGCACCTGCCATCAGGCTCGTTTCCCGCGAACGCGACCTGGCTCGCCTGCGCCGCCATCGCGCACAACGTGCTGCGCGCCGCCGGATCCCTGGCCAGCCTCGCCTACGCCAAGGCCCGCGGCGCCACGTTGCGCCGCGACCTCATCAACGTCGCCGCCCGGACCGCCCGCCACGGCCGCGGCGAGATCACCCTGCACCTGCCCGAAGGCTGGCACCGCGAGCAGCACTGGATGAGCCTCTTCGAGGCCGCCTGCGGCCCGCCCGCCCACGCGGCCTGACCAGCCCAGACACAGTCACGCATTCCCACGGCCCAGCGGCCACCCGGCGAACTGCCAGCCAAGATCCCCGATCAGAAACCGTGGACAAGCCGCAGAAAGGTGAGCGGCGAGAAAACCACGTCCCCTGCCATCCTCAAGATCACGTCCACTGGGCCATTGCCCCGCAACGCGATCATCTGAATTCGGGCGGTGGATTGAGGCTAAGCCGCGGCGAGATATGCAAGGCGGGCCACCTGGTGGCCAGCAAAGATCGCGGAGAGGGCGAGAGCAGTGGCCACGCCGGTATGCGAGATGCTCGGGATTGAACGACCGATCGTCCGGGCACCCATGGCCGTCGTTCCCCGACTGGCCGCGGCGGTCTCGAATGCCGGCGCGCTCGGCATGGTGACGCTCACGTGGTCAGCAGACGCCAGAGCCGTCGTTCGTGAGACGGCGGCGCTGACCGCGCGGCCGTTCGGCGGCAACTTCGTTCTCACCGAAGATCACCACCGTCGCCTTGACCAGGCCCTTGAGGCCGGCTTGCAGATCGTCTCGTTTATCTGGGGGGATCCCAGCGGCTACATCGAGCCTGTGCACGACGCCGGGGGGGTTGTCATGCTCACGGTCGGCAGTGCCGAGGAGGCACGGCGGGCAGTCGCGTCCGGCGTGGACGTGGTCGTCGCGCAGGGCTGGGAGGCCGGCGGGCACGTGTGGGGTACCGTCGCGACACTGCCGTTGGTGCCCGCTGTGGTGGACGCGGTGGCGCCGGTGCCGGTGATTGCGGCTGGCGGGATCGGTGACGCTCGCGGCGTCGCCGCGGTGCTCGCCTTGGGCGCCCAGGCCGCGTGGCTGGGCACGCGGTTCCTGCTGGCCGAGGAGATGCCGATCCACGAGGACTACCGGCGCCGGCTGATAACCGCGGCCGAGACCGATCCGCACTGGTACGCCAACCTGTACGAGGTCGGGTGGCCCGATTCTCCCCACCGCGCGCTCCGCAACTCAACGGCCAAGGCGTGGGAAGCCGCGGGCCGCCCCCCACCCGGCCAGCGGCCAGGAGAGGGCGACGTGATCGCGCACTTCGCCTCCGGCGAAGCAATCGTTCGTTACGAGCCAGCGCCGCCGATGACCGGGACCACCGGGGAGATCGAAGCGCTCTCGATGTGGGCCGGACAGGGCGTCGCACTCGCGAGACAGCGACAGTCAGCGGCGGACATCGTGACCGAGCTCACCGCCCACCTGTAACCCGGGACGGAGGCGCTCGCACCGCGGCCGCCGGCGCTTTTGTTCTCGGCCAGCAACAGGCACGTCCAAAACTGAGGTTGGTCCCTCTGTGCGGCGAAACCCGGTGTCGGCTCGACGATACCCGGAGAGCGCGCGAAGTACCGCAGCCGATCCATGCAAGCCAGTACGCAAACCTGCGGCATAAACCAGAGCTGGCTGATATGAGTGGCGCGAGCGCTTGCTGCGCTGGAGACTCGGCGAAACGCGTAATCGGCAGGGCGAACTCGGCGCCCGCCGGGCCGACCGAGTCAATCACGCTCCGTGATAGCCGGCACGGAACCGACGTCTGGCCGTCGTCGGCCATTCGCTGACGGCGGCCTGCATGCATACTGCCTCGGATGTCTTCGTGATCCTGAAAGCCGGGCGGCCGACCCAGGTAGCCGTCATGGAAGAGCGTAGCCGTTGATCATCGATCCGTGCCCAGATAAATAGGCCGGTAACAGGCCCGTGCGCCAAATCCGCGCCACACCCCCGTCCGCCAAACCCGCACCACAGCCCGTGCGCCACAACGCCGCGCGTCAGACCCGCGCCCACAGTCCATGCGCCACAACCCCGCGCCACAGCTTGTGCGCTACAGCCCGCGCCACAGCCGCCGAACGGATCAAGACGAACGCGGAACGTGAAGGGTCGTTCGGCCCTGCTAGATCAGGCCGAGCCGTGCTGTCGTTGATGTGATGCAGAGGGAGGGTCGCAGATGGGGACGCCAAGCACGAGCGTGAGGACGGGCAGTCGGCGCGATCTTGGCAACAGATTCGCCGTCCGTGCGGCCATCACGGCTCCGTCGCTGCACAATACCCAGCCGTGGTATTTCGTCAGCCGGAACGATGGGATGAGCGTGTACGCGGATTTCTCGCGCAATCTGCCTCGGACCGATCCGGGCGGACGGGAGCTTGTGATCAGTTGCGGTTCGGCGTTGTTCAACTTGCACCTGGCGATGCGGCATCTGGGATTCGTGGCCGACGTCCGCATGCTGCCCGATCCGCGCCGGCCGGACCTGCTGGCCGAAGTTCACTGGGGGCGCCACCGCCGTCCGGATCGGTACGAGGAATTGCTGTTCGGCGCCATGACGCGGCGGCACACCCACTATGGCCCTTTCACCGGCAGGCCGCTTCCGCCCATGCTGATGGCCGAGCTTTCTGCCGCCGCCACCGCGGAGCGCGCGGCCCTCGCGGTCGTCGGTGACCCTGGCGAGCGCCGCCTGCTCGCCGAACTGATCCGCGGTGCCGAGAAAGCCGAGTGCAGCGACGCTGCCGCCGCCGACGAACTCGCGCGCTGGGTCGTGCCCGTGTGCAACGGGCGACGTGATGGCGTGCCCGCCCGCTGCCGCCAGGCAGACGCCGTCGGTTTCGCCGACCGTGGCCTCTTCCTTGGAGACGGAAATGGAAACGGAAACGGAAAGCTATCCGTAGCCGATCTTGATCCACAGGTAACTGCCAATGTCGTCGGAACGGTCGTCCTGCTGACCACCCGCGGCGACAGGCGGCTTGACTGGCTGCTCGCCGGGCGCGCGCTCCAGCGAGTCCTGCTCCACGCGACGGCGTGCGACGTCAGCGCGGCGTTTCACACCCAGCCGCTCGAGCTGCCCAGGCCGCGGAGCAGAATCCAGGCCGAGATCGTGGCCGGCGCGCAGCCGCAGGTGCTTCTCCGCTTTGGCCACGCCAGCCATACGCAGGTCACGCCGCGGCGTCCGGTCACGGACGTACTCATCGCGCGCGAACCCAGAGCCCGCATGGCCGGGCTTGCCGGTACCGCCGGGCCTGCCGGGTCGGCGGGTAGGGCCGGGCCTGGCCGGGGGCGCGGTTCCTGGCACCGGCCAGAGCCTCTGGTAACCGATGGGGCCCATGATCGGCTGCCCCTGCGAGCCTAGGTGACCGGGCGCAAGCTGCGACGCTCATTCAGACGCTCTTTCAATTGTGAAACAGCCCGCTGCGAGCAAGATCGACGCTGTCGGCTGCTGCGAGATGACCACGCTCAGATGGCACAGATCACGGCCATTAAACCGCTAATCAGCAGGTTAGTTTCTGGCAAGCCCTGCCCGCCCGCTGCTCGGCGCGATCCGCCGGGGCCGCCCGGATCGGCAAGCGCGGCCATCAGCTCCGCGAGCGCGGTCAGCCGGTGCGCGCTCACCACCGCGTCGCAGTACGGCCAGGCCGCCGCCATCCCCCCGACCTCCGGCCGGTACCTTGGGCTCTGGGTCCGAGGGTTCGCCCAGACGATGCGGTGGGCGACCCGGGAAAGCCGCGCCATCTGCTCGCCGAGCAGGGCCGGATCCCCCGTCTCCCAGCCATCGGAGATGATCAGCACGACGGCACCCCTGGCCAGGCCGCGGCAGCCGTACAGGTCGTTGAACTCCTTGAGCGCGGCGCCGATGCGGGTACCGCCGGGACCAGTCGGGCGCCGCCCGGCCCGCCCGCTCGAGCCCGGACACCGGGCGGGTCGCCGCGATCGGCACGCGCAAGGCGGCGCTGCAGCTCGCGTCCAGGTGCCCCTCCACCCCGTCAGGAAGCTCCAGGCTGGAATGCGCGGCGAACGCGACCTCCTGGATGGTCTTGCCCTGGTCCGGGTCGCCGCAGACAAACCAGCGGCCCTGCTGCCAATCCAGGTCGTCGGGTGCGACCTCCAGCATCGCCGACGCGACGATGCGGGCACGCTCACGCACCTTGCGGGCCACCACCGCGGTGGCGGCGCCGGCCCGTGGGGATGCGGCCGGTTGCCGGTGTCCTCGGCGTGGTAGCGGGTGAGCAGTTCCTCCTCCTGCCGCTTCTTGGGGAACCCGAAGAAGACGAGCGCCATGCCGAGCAGGACCGCGACGATGCCGGCCGTGTAAGCCCACTGGCCGCCCGCCAGAACCGACGCCTTCGCTCCGGCTGTGATCTGCGTGGCGTACTGCGGGTACTGCTTGGCGACTTCGGCGGCGCTCGCGAACGATTTCGTCAGCTCGTTCTGAACGTTGCCGGTGATCTGCTGCTTGTGCGGCGCGGTGGCGATCGAAGCCGCGACTGCCGCAGCGTATCCCGCCGCCAGCAGCGCACCGAAGATCGACTGCATGATCGCGCCGCCTAGGTCGCGTTGCAGGTCGGCGGTGCCCGACGCCATCCCGGCCCGCCGGACCGGAACAGACGCGGTCAGCGAATGGGAGGCGGGGGTACCGGCGAAACCGACCCCGATCCCGATCAGCGCGTAAGCCAGGCCGACCCGCCAGAACGGGATGTCCTGCTTCCACAGCAGGAGCATCGCGGCGAAGCCGAGCAGGCAGAACGCGTAGCCGACGAGGAGGGTGAGCCGGGCACCGCGGGCATTCACCAGCCTGGCCGACTGCGGCGCGACAAACACCATGAACACGGCCATCGGCATGATCGCGAGCCCGGCGTCCAGCGTTGAGTAGCCGAGGACGTTCTGCAGGAACTGCTGGCCCACGAACATCGCGCCCATCAGCCCGCCGAACACGATGATCCCCGCGGATCCCGCCACCCAGAAGATTCGGCGGCCGGCGACGTGCAGGTCATATAGCGGATTGCGCGCCGTGCGCTGCCGGATGACGAAGGCGGCGGCCGAGGCGACTGTGATAATCGCGAGCCAGCTGGCCAGGGCGCTCTCGCCAGGGACAGGCGCGAAGTTGATCGCCAGCACAAGCACCGCCACCAGCAGCATGGACAGGACGCCGCCAAGGTTGTCGACGGGATCGGTCGTCTCGTTGAGGTGGGCGGGCACGAAGGCGAGCGCCATCAGCAGGGCCACCACCGCGAGCGGCAAGGTGATCAAGAACACCGAGCCCCACCAGAAGTGCAACAGCAATGCCCCGGCGATCAGCGGGCCGAGCACGGAGATGGCGCCGCCGAGACCCGACCACATGGCGATCGACCGCGTGCGCGCCGGCCCGGACCACAGGGCCGTGATCACGGCGAGCGTTGTCGGGTAGGCCATGCCCGCAGAGAGCCCGCCGAGAACGCGGGCGGCGACAAGCACGCCGTCGGTAGGCGCGCAGGCGGCGAGCAGCGTCGCCGATGGCAGCCCGCCTGGGCGCGGGTACGGCGCCAACGGGAACTCCGCATCCGCACCGCCGTTAAGGTGCCCTGGCAATAGCCTTTCCTGGCGCGCGAGCGGTCAGCGACGACCGGTGGGTTATCACCCCGATCAGGTGAGGCATTATGGCGCTGGCCGCAAGACGATTCTTGTTGCCCTCTAACCTTGCCCTCAAGCACCTGCACCGGGCAGTTGGGGCCGGGGCAGGAAGGAATCTTGAACGTGCGTCGGGTGCTCACCGCCCGGGCCGCTGCGGTGGTTGCCGCTTGCGCCGCCCGGATCTGGCTGGCTGCGGCTGGCCTGCGGGCCGGCCGGCGGGCGGCGGGCGGCGGTGAGCGCCGGTGAGCGCCCCCGATCCCGTTGCGCTGCTGCGCAGCCGGGGGTACGTGGCGCTGCTGGTGCTTGCCGCGATCATTGGGGTACCGGTGTCGGCAGTGGCCTACGGCTTCCTCAAGCTGGTCGATGTCCTGCAGAAATGGATCTTCACCGAGCTGCCCGCCGAACTGGGCTTCCATGGGGAACCGCCCTGGTGGCCGCTGCTGCCTCTTGCGGTGGCCGGCGTGCTGGTCGCGCTGGCTATCCGGTACCTGCCCGGCACCGGGGGCCATTCGCCGGCCGATGGCTTCAAGGCGGGTGGCGCGCCCACGCCGGCCGAGCTGCCCGGCGTCATTCTCGCCGCCCTGGCGACACTCAGCCTCGGCGTGGTGCTCGGGCCCGAGGCCCCGCTGATCGCGATCGGCGGCGGGCTCGGCGTGCTGGCCGTGCGTTTCGCCAAACGCGACGCGCCGCCCAGGACGGCAGCGGTCCTGGGCGCGGCGGGCAGCTTCGCGGCCATCAGCACGCTGTTCGGGTCACCCATTCTGGGCGCGTTCCTGCTGATGGAGGCCACCGGGCTAGGCGGTGCGACGATGGAGCTGGTGCTGCTGCCCGGCCTGCTCGCGGCCGGCGTGGGCACGCTGGTTTTCATCGGCCTGAACGCCTGGACCGGCTGGGGAACGTTCTCCCTGGCGATTCCGGGCCTGCCCCCGTTCAGCCGGCCCGACTCCGCCGAATTCGGCTGGGCGCTGGTGATCGGCGTGGCGGCCGCCTTCCTCGCCGTCGGCATCCACCAGCTCGCCGTGTTCCTGCGGCCGCACGTCGAGCGGCGGATGGTGCTACTCATGCCGGTGGTGGGCCTGGCCGTCGCGGGGCTTGCGATCGCGTTCGAGGAAGGCACCGGCAAGAGCTCCTCGCTCGTATTGTTCTCCGGGCAATCGGCGCTCGGCCCGCTCGTCACCCACGCCTCCAGCTTCACCGTGGGGGCACTGGTGCTGCTGCTCGTCTGCAAGGGGCTCGCCTACGGCGGCTCGCTGAGCAGCTTCCGCGGCGGGCCCGTGTTCCCGTCGCTGTTCCTGGGCGCGGCGGGCGGGATGGCACTGTCCCACCTGCCCGGGCTGCCGCTCGTCGCCGGGGTGGCGATAGGCATGGGGGCGATGTGCGCGGCGATGCTCAAGCTGCCGATGACCTCAGTGCTGCTGGCCACCCTGCTGCTGCTGTCGGACGGGCTCGCGGTGATGCCACTCGTGATCGTCGCGGTCGTGGTCGCGTACGTGCTCTCCTTCCGGCTCACGCCCGCCCCGGCCACTGCCCCGGCCGCGGCGGCCGCCCAGCCCGCCACGCAGACCCCGGCCCGGCCTGCGGCGTCGGGGAACGGAGAAGCCAGGTAACGTACACCGCCCCCGCCTCACCCGCCACGGGTGAAGCGCTGGTGCCGGGCCCTCGAGACCAGGCAGCTCGTTCAGCGGGACACGACCGAACATGGAGGGGTCGAGTGCGATCTTCATTGGGTAGCCTCACCGCGCCTTCGCGTAGAAGTCGGGGCGTTCGCGCAGGGACACCGTGGCGCGGCGGCCGGTCCGCAGCGCCTCGAGACAGCTTTCCGCAACGACCGTAGCCGCATAGCCGTCCCAGCAGCCCGGACCGGTCGATGTTCCGGCGGCAACCGCCTTCAGCCAGTCCTGCAATTCCGCGTCGAAAGCACCGCCAAACCTCTCCCGCCAATCGGCCGGAACGTGGCCGCAGCGCCGGCCGCCCTGTGTCACCACCGCGCCGTCGACGTCCCCGAGGGCCACGGTTCCGCTCTCGCAGACGATTTCGCCGCGGATGTCGTAGCCGTAAGTCGCGTTGACAAACACCTCGACGTCGACGAGAACGCCGCTGGCCATCTCAAGCAGCACGGTCAGCGGATCGTGCAGATCGGTGCTGGCCTTGCTGCTGCGACGGGGCTTCAAGATGCCGGCCGCCACGACTTCCTCGTCGAACAGCCACCGCACGAGGTCGATCTCGTGCACCGCCGAGTCGCTGACCATCATCTCAGTCGTAAAGCCGTACGGCGGCACCGATGGATTGCGGTGCGCGCAGTGCATCAGCAGCGGGGCACCGATCCCGCCATCGTCCAGCGCGGCCTTGAGTGCGTGGTAGCCGGCGTCGTAGCGGCGCATGAAACCGACCTGGACCAGCCGCCGGCCGCTCGTCACCTCCGCGTCGACGATCCGCAGGCACGCCTCCTCCGTCGTCGCAAGCGGTTTCTCGCAGAAGACCGGCTTGCCGGCCTCGATCGCCGCGAGGACGTGCCCCTCGTGCGTGGGACCCCACGACGTGACGAGAACCGCGTCCACGCCGCTGTCGCCGATGAGGTCGACACCCGTCGGATGCAACTTGGCGCCAGGCAAGCCGGAGGCTACCCGCCCGGCGCGGGCCGCGTCGACGTCGGCAACCGCGACGACCGCCCCCCCGGACAGGACCTCGGTAATCCGCCGGATGTGGTCCTGGCCGATCATGCCAACGCCGATGACACCAACCCGAACGGTCATCGCCGCCCACCTCCGGTTCTGTCAGGCTGGCCGATTCCCACGCTGCGTAGGTAGTTGTACGTGCGCCGCGCGATCGGCTTCGGCAGATCGAAGTCGACCGGGTACATGTCCTGTTCAACGACGACGAACAGGTCCGCGCCGAGGGCAAGCAGCGCCTCGGTGACCGCCTCGATATCGGGCACTCCCGTGGGCGGCTCACAGCTCGCGCCCATGGCGACGGCCCGCCCGAACGCGAGGTCGTCGCGTTCGGCGATCTCGACTATCGCCGGGTTCATCTGCTTGATGTGCACGTATCCGATGCGGTCGGGGTAGCCGCGGATGATGGCCAGGTTGTCCGCGCGCCGGTAGGCCAGGTGCCCGGTATCCAGGCACAGCGATACGTAGCGGGGATCGGTCTCGTCGAGGAACCGCTGCGCCTGCTCCTGGGTCTCGACGTGGCTGTCCGCGTGCGGGTGATATTGCAGCCTGAGGCCGTACTCCTCAGACACCACCTTCCCCAGATCGTTCGCCGCGCGGATGAGCGTCTGCCAGGCATCGCCGTCGAGTTCCGCCGGCTCGAGGTAAGCGCCCGTCTTGTCGTCGCGGTAGCCGGGCACCGGCACGAAGATCACGTTCTTCGCGCCCACGGCGGCGGTCAGTTCGGCTACCTTGCGGGTGGCGGAGACGATGTCCGGCCATTCGGCGGCGCGGTGCAGGCCGCTCTGCCCGTGCATGGTGCCGCCGGCCGCCTTGAGCCCGCGCCCGCCCAGCTCCTCGGTCAGCTGCGCCGGGTCTGTGGGCAGGTAGCCGTACGGCCCGAGCTCCAGCCACTCGTAGCCCACGTCGGCGACCTCGTCGAGGAAGCGCTGCCATGGTGTCTGCAGCGGGTCGTCGGCGAACCACACCCCCCAGGAGTCAGGGCAGCTGCCAAGCCTGAGCTGTGCGGTGCCCAGCCGCGTCGAGGTGGCCCCCGAGCCGATCGCGCTCATCAGAAAGAGAGTCCTTCCTACATCGTCGTGACCTGGTGCGTTACGTAACGCGCACCGGCGGGCTGGTGCGTGGTGTCAGGCACCACCGGTGGGCTGCCCGGGAAGGCCGAGCTCGTCTGCCTCTTCCTCCATTACCCGGGCAACTTTGGCGGCGGCGCCACCGGCGCGCTCGAGTTCGTGACTGAGCTGCTCAAGCTCGCCGCCGCCAGCCATCAGCCCGGTGAGCTCGTCACGGGTGACCTGGCTTTGCTGGTAGTAGCCGATGCTCTTGCCGCGGTAAAGCAGAAGGAAACGGTCACCCACCGGGTATGCGTGGTGCGGATTGTGCGTGATGAAGATGACCCCGAGGCCGCGCTCCCTGGCCTGGATGATGTACTTCAGCACGACACCGGACTGCTTGACACCGAGCGCGGCCGTGGGCTCGTCGAGGATGAGCACTTTCGCGCCGAAGCACACGGCGCGGGAGATCGCCGCGCACTGCCGCTCGCCACCGGAAAGGGTCCCGATCGGCTGATCGACATCCCGCAGGTCGATGCCCATATCGAGCAGCTCGGCCTTGCAGGTTCTCTTCATGAAGGCGATGTCCATCCGCGGTCCCTTGTGCACCTCGTTGCCGAGGAAGAAGTTACGCCACACCGGCATCAGCGGGACGACGGCAAGATCCTGATACACCGTCGCGATACCGCGCTGGAGGGCTTCACGCGGAGAGCTGAAGTGCACCTCGGTGCCGTCAACCTCATAGGTACCCACGCTCGGCTGGTGCAGTCCAGAAATGATCTTGATGAGGGTTGACTTACCCGCGCCGTTGTCGCCCAGGACGCAGGTGACCTCGCCGGCGCCGACATCCAGTGATACGTCGGACAGCGCGATGATGCTGTCGTAATGCTTGCCGGCCCTGGTGAGCCGGACCAGCGGGACAGCTGTCTTCTTTTCAAGCGTGCTTGTCATCTCGATGCCTCCGCACGATGACGGATGAAGGTGTTCAGCAGAATGGCGCCGAGAAGCAGCGCGCCGACGAAGAACATGAACCAGTCGTTGAAACCGGCGTTGAACATTCTCCGGCGGGCCGGCCTGGTTACACGGCGGTCGGGAAGTGCATGTGCGCACGGTGGTGGTCTTGGTGCTCCGCACCCGGCCAGCGGCTGGTGATGGCCTTGGCGCGGGTGTAGAAGCGGATGCCCTCCGGGCCGTGGACGTGGGTGTCGCCGAACAGCGAGTCCTTCCAACCGCCGAAGGAGTAGAAAGCCATCGGCACCGGGATCGGGACGTTGATGCCGATCATCCCGACCCGCACGTTCCGCTGGAAATTCTTCGCGGCCAGGCCGCTGGACGTGAAGATCGCGGTGCCGTTGCCGTACGGGTTGGCGTTGACGATGCCGACCGCTTCGTCGAAGGTGCCGGCGCGGAGCACCACGAGGACAGGACCGAAGATCTCGTCGCGGTAGATGTCCATATCGGTTGTGACCTGATCAAACAGGCACGGACCGACGAAGAAGCCGCCCTCGTGCCCGTCCACGACCAGGCTGCGGCCGTCGACCACGAGCGCGGCGCCCGCCTCGGCGCCCCGGTCGACGTAGCGGATAACGCGCTGCCGGGCTTCCGGCGTAACGACAGGACCCATGTCGGAGGCTTTCTCGCGGCCCGGTCCGACCTTCACCTCCCGGGCCTTTTCGCGGAGTCTGGCCACGAGGGCGTCACCCGCCTCGCCGACGACGACGACCGCGGAGATCGCCATGCAGCGCTGGCCGGCCGATCCATATCCGGCGGCGGTAATCTGGTTGGCCGCGAACTCGATGTCCGCGTCGGGGAGTACGACGGCGTGGTTCTTCGCCCCGCCGAGAGCCTGCACCCGCTTGCCGTTGCCGGACGCCCGCCGGTGCACGTATTTCGCGATCGGTGTCGAGCCGACGAACGAAACCGCGGCAATGTCGGGGTGGTCGAGGATCGCGTCGACGGCGACCTTGTCACCGTGGACGACGTTGAACACGCCTTCGGGCAGCCCGGCTTCGGCGTAGAGCTGCGCGATGAAGTTCGACGCGGACGGGTCGCGCTCGCTCGGTTTCAGGATGAAGGTATTGCCGGCCGCGATCGCGATCGGGTGCATCCACATCGGCACCATCGCGGGGAAGTTGAACGGCGTGATCCCAGCGCAGACACCGAGCGGCTGCCGGAACGAGTAGGCGTCGACGCCGGTGGAGACCTGCTCGGAATACTCGCCCTTGAGCAGCGTCGGGATGCCGCAGGCGTACTCGACGACCTCCATGCCGCGGGTTACCTCGCCCTTGGCGTCGGAGACGACCTTGCCGTGCTCGTCGGCGACGATCTCGGACAGCTTGTCCAGGTTGCGCTCGACCAGGTCGCGCAAGGCGAACATGATGCGTGCCCGACGGGTGAGCGACACGTCGCGCCACTCGCCGAACGCCTTCCTGGCGGCCGCCGCGGCGGTGTCGACGTCGGACGGCTCGGCCAGCGCGACCTGGGCCTGCCGCGCACCAGTCGCGGGATTGTAGACGGGGCCGAACCGAGTCGACGCCCCGGTCGTCTCCGATCCGGCGATCCAGTGCTGGATGGTGCGCATAACCTGTGGCTCCTTCAGAGATAGACGCGCTGGCCGCGCTTCGCAACCTCGTATGCCGCGCGTGCCTTGTCGGTGCTGTCGAGTGCGGAGACCTCGGACACCGGAACGTCCCACCAGCCCTCGGACGAAGGGACGGGTGCGAGCGGATCGGTTTCCACGTACACGACGGTCGTCCGGTCCGACGCCTTCGCGCGTTCCAGGCCGGCCCGGAACTCCGCCACGGTCCGGGTCCGCAGCACGTCGGCACCGAGGCTGGCAGCGTTCGCCGCGAGGTCGACCGGGAGGATGTCGCCATCGAGCAGACCGGTCTGCGGGTCGCGGTAGCGGTAGCTGGTGCCGAACCGCTGCGAACCCGAGGACTCCGAGAGCGCGCCGATCGAGGCGAAGCCATGGTTTTCGACGAGGACGATCGTCAGCTTGATCCGCTCGGCGACCGCGGTGACGATCTCCTGCGCCATCATCAGGTACGACCCGTCGCCGACGAGCACGAACACCTCGCGGCCCGGGTCGGCCAGCTTGGCGCCGAGCCCGCCGGCGATCTCATACCCCATGCATGAATAGCCGTACTCGACGTGGTACTGCTTCGGGTCGCGCGCGCGCCACAGCATCTGCAGGTCACCAGGCATGCTCCCGGCCGCCTGGACGACGACGTCCCGTTCACCGATGAGCTCGTTGAGC
Organism: uncultured Actinomycetota bacterium; assembly: GCA_963820395.1. Taxonomy (GTDB): domain Bacteria; phylum Actinomycetota; class Actinomycetes; order Streptosporangiales; family Streptosporangiaceae; genus DATFVJ01. The sequence continues at coordinate 47,089 of CAWGAE010000024.1, forward strand.
GCGCCGAGAATCTCTGTCTGCGCCGGCAGCGGCTGGTGGCCGAGGTGGTACGCGCGGTCGACCACCTGCCGCCAGCCGCTGGCCAGCTGCTGCGCGCGGGCGGTGTACGCGTCGTCGACGCGGTAGCCGCCCATCGGTGCGGCCAGTGCCTCCAGCCCGGCTCGCGCATCGGCGACAATCCAGACGCCCGCGTGTTTCGCGGCGTCGAACGCCGCGACGTTGATGTTGACGAACCGGACGCCCGGGTCCTGGAAGGCCGTGCGCGACGCGGTGGTGAAGTCGCTGTAGCGTGTGCCGATGCCGACGACCACGTCAGCCTCGCGCGCCAGCGCGTTCGCGACAGGTGACCCGGTGGCGCCGACGCCGCCGACGGCACACGGGTGATCCCATGGCAGTGAGCCTTTGCCCGCCTGAGTGTCCGAGACCGGGATCCCCGTCGCCTCGGCGAAGCGGCGCAGCGCTTCGGTGGCCTCTGAGTAGATGACGCCGCCGCCGGCCACGATCAGCGGCTTGCGCGCTGACCGCAGCAGCTCGACGGCGCGGGCCAGGGCGGCGGGGTCCGGCACCGGACGCGGCACGTGCCAGACCCGGGTACGGAACAGCTCATCCGGCCAGTCGTACGCCTCCGCCTGCACGTCCTGCGGCAGCGCCAGCGTCACCGCGCCGGCCTCGGCCGGATCGGTGAGCACGCGCATCGCGGCAAGCAAAGCCGACGGCAGCTGCTCGGGACGGTTGATCCGGTCCCAGAACCGCGACACCGGCTTGAACGCGTCGTTGACTGACACGTCGTAGGACCGCGGGTCCTCCAGCTCCTGCAGTACCGGATTGGTGGCCCGGGTGGCGAAGAAGTCACTCGGCAGCAGCAGCACTGGGATCCGGTTGATCGTCGCGAGGGCCGCTCCGGTCACCATGTTGGTCGAGCCAGGGCCGATGGAGGCGGTACAGGCGAAGGTTTGCAGCCGGTTCCGCATCCGCGCGAAACCGACCGACGCGTGCACCATCGCCTGTTCGTTGCGTGCCAGGTAATAGGGCAGGTCCGCGGACTTTGTGGTATGCGCCTCGAGCAATGCCTGACCGACGCCCGCGACGTTGCCATGCCCGAAAATGCCGAAGCAGCCGGGGATGAGCCTTCGCTCCACGCCGTCGCGCTCGCTCCGCTGGCTGGCCAGGAACCGCACCAGAGCCTGGGCGACGGTGAGGCGGACGGTGCTCACGGTAGGGCCCCTTTGCCGGTAGCGGACGTCAGCGGCAGACGTGGATCGACCGGCTGGTCGCGCCACGTGCGGCGGATCCATGCGTGCGCCGGGTCGTCGCAGAAGCGCCAGCTGCGCTCGTCAGCCGGTCCTGCCATGACGTTGAGGTAGTAGAGGTCGTAGCCGGGTGCGGCGATCGACGGCCCGTGCCAGCCGTGCGGGATGAGCACGGCGTCGCCGGTGCGGACCTCGGCCAGCACGTCGATGGGACGGTCGGCGGTGCCGTACACCCGCTGGTAGGCGAGCCCGGGGGTCTCGAAGTAGTAGATCTCCTCGAGCTCGACCTCGCCCTCACGTGCCTGGTCGTGCTTGTGCGGCGGGTATGACGACCAGTTCCCGCCCGGCGTGAGCACCTCGACGGCGATGAGCTTGTCGCAGTCGAATGCCTCAGGTGCGCAGAAGTTGTTCACCTGCCGGCTGGCCTGACCTGTGCCGCGCAGTTCGACCGGCACGTCTTCGGCGGCTCCGTAGCGCGGCGGCAGGTGTCGCGTGCACCGCGCCGATGGCAGGGCGAAGCGCCCGCCACCCGCCGAGGTCACCGTCACCGTCGCGTCGCGCGGTGCGTAGGCGAAGTCGCTGACCCGCGTGAACACATCGCGCCGCCCATGCAAGTCGAAGTTCTCGCCGTCGCAGGTCACGGTGCAGGATCCGGACAGCGGCAGCACCAGCAGCTCGTCGTCACCGGTCGCCCACGTGTGCGCCGCACCAGCCTGCAACGCCAGCACACGAAGGCCGGAGTAGGCCCACCCGGCGCGCTCCGGCGTCACCACCAGGGAGAAGGCGCCGTCGCCGCCGAATCCATCCCGAAGATACAGTTTCTCGTCCACAACATCATCCACGCATCAGGCTGACGGCGGTGTCAACGGCGCCGGTCACGTCGTCATCGGGCGGGAAGAGCAACGTCCGGCCCACGACGAGCCCATGCACGGCAGGCATTTGAAGTACCCTATGCCAGCGGTCGAAGGCGGCGTTCTGGTCGGCGCTCACCTCACCGCCGAGCAGCAGGGCCGGCAGCGTCGACGCGGCGAGCACGCGCTCCATGTCCTCGCCAGTGGACGGTCCCCCACCCGCAGCGCGCCTCGCGCCGGGTGGTCGGCGGCGATGATGAACAGCTGATCTTCGTCGGGAGCAGCGCGCCGCGGCGCTTCCGCTGGGCGGCTGCCCGGGAGATGGCTTGCGGCCGCCGCGTCCGCACGTCGAGGATCGCCCTGAGGCCATCAGGCATTCGTGCCCTCCCGTGGTCCCCCATTCAGCAGCGCCTCGACCTCCGCCGCGGTCGGCATGGCGTCGGAACAGGCCAGCCGCGAGGCCACGATGGCGCCGGCGGCGTTCGCGAAGCGCACCACCCGCTCCACGTCCCAGCGGGCGAGTAGTCCATGGCAGAGCGCTCCGCCGAACGCGTCCCCGGCGCCCAGGCCGTTTACCACGTCGACGGGCACCGGCGGCACCTCGACGGCCATGGTGCGATCGTGCGCAAGCACGCCCTTCGGGCCCTGCTTAACTATCGCGAGCCCGGCGCCGAACTCATGCAGTGCCTGCGCGGCGGCCAACGGCTCCCGCTCACCCACCGCGGTATCACACTCATCGAGGTTGCCGACCGCGACGCTCACGTGCGGCAGCGCCTGCTGTACCCAGCGGCGGGCGTCCCGCCGCGATGGCCAGAACTGCGCCCGGTAATCCAGGTCGAGGACCGTGATCCCCTGCCCGCCACGCGCCTCCAGCGCGGTGAGGGTCGCGGAGCGGCTCGGCTCGTCGGAGAGCCCGGTAACGGTGACCCAGAAGACGCCAGCAGACCGGATCGCGTCGAGGTCGAGCTGCTCGCCGCGTATCTCCAGGTCTGGCGCCTTGGGCCAACGATAGAAGTAGATCGGGAAGCTATCCGGCGGGAAGATCTCGCAGAATGTCACCGGCGTGGGCAGCCCCTGGACCGCGGCGACGTACCGGTCGTCGACGCCATAGGCCCGCAGCGCCTTGTGCACGAACCTGCCGAACGGGTCGTCGCCGGTACGGGTGATGACCGCCGTTCGGCGCTGATATCGGGCAGCGGCGACGGCGACGTTGGTCGCACTGCCGCCGAGCCACTTGCCGAAGGTCTCGACGTCCTCAAGCCCGACACCAGCCTGCAGCGGGTACAGGTCGACGCCGACACGCCCCATCGTGAGAACCTCCAGGGGGCTCACGCGGGCCCCCTGAGGCACCGCAAGCTCCCGTGGGGTGCCTGTGCCTGGACTGTGACGGTTCGCTCGTTACCCGCAAGTAGCACGCGCATCGACGTCGCCTCCCTGGAGGTTTCGCCCCGCCGCCCGGAGAACCGGTGAGTTGCTGTCTTTCTACGCCCGCGTTACAGGCAGGTCAAGGTTTTGTCCCGACATGCATACGTATTAATCTGATCGCAACCTGTCGACCTGATGTCATGATGGGTAGTGTCGCGATGTGCCGCACGAGAGAGGTACATGTGAACCGTTCCGCCCTGTCCATCCAGGTGGACCGGAACAGCCCGGTCCCGCTCTACTTCCAGGTGGCCCAGCACCTGGAAGACCTCATCGAGTCAGGTGGCCTGGCGACGGGGACGCGGCTCGAGAACGAGATCGACCTGGCCGACCGGCTTGGCCTTTCCCGGCCGACGGTGCGCAGGGCGATCGAGTATCTCGTCGACCGTGGGCTGCTGGTCCGCAAGCGTGGGGTGGGGACGCAGGTCGTCCATGCGAAGGTCCGGCGCCCGGTCGAGCTGACCAGCCTCTATGACGACCTGGCCAAGGCCCGGCGCGGTCCGTCCACCCGGGTACTCAGCTTCGCCATGGAACCGGCGTCTGACGCCCTCGCGCTCGAGCTCAGCATTCCCGCTGGAACGAAGGTTTACGTCTTCGAACGGTTGCGATCTGCGGAGGCTGAACCGCTCGGACTCATGCGCAACCACGTTCCGGCGGATCTGCTGTGCCTTACCCCGGAGGATCTCGAGGCGCACGGCCTCTACGACCTGTTCCGCGCGAACGGCATCAACCTGAGGATTGCCAAGCAGTCCATCGGGGCGCGCGCCGCGACGGCCGCCGAGGCTCGCGCGCTGGGCGAGACCAAGGGCGCGCCGCTGCTGACGATGGTGCGCGCGGCCTATGACGATCAGGGGCGTGCGGTCGAGCACGGCAGCCACCTCTACCGGGCCTCGATATACAGCTTCGATCTCACTTTGACCGGCTGGTGATCCGCCACCGCGCCCTACATTGCCGCGGTGCCCGGGGAGCCGTTCGTAATCGCGCTCACTCAGATGCCAGCCGCCATCGCGGTCGCTCAGATACCGGCCGCCGCCCCTGCCGCCTTCAGGTTCTCCGCTGCCAGGCGCAGCCCTTCAATCTGATCCAGTTCCCCACCTGGTGCTGCGAAGCACCACAGCGCCACCCCGTCCCTGAAGCAGCGTCAGGTCAACTCCACGGGCGCGGCGTTCTCGCTGGACTCGGCTAGCGCCTGCAGGGCGCGAGCCTGGTCGATGGCGTCCGCACGTCCAAAGGGCACCGAGTCGCCTGCCCAACCACCCGGCCAATGCTCGCGGTGGACAACAGCCCCCAGCGCACAGGGTTCACTGGCTGGCTCCCTCCGGGCGGGTCAGCGCGTCGCGGCTGGCGGTGACAGGTGAGCCAGCACCTTGAGCGCCGCCTGGTCGCTCAGCCGCTGATCCAGACGCTCTTGATGTTGCAGAACTCCCTGATGCCGTGCGCGGACAGCTCCCGACCGTATCCAGAGTGCTTGATCCCGCCGAAAGGAAGCTCGGGGTACGACGTGGTCATGCCGTTGATGAAGACCTGGCCTGCTTCGAGTTCGCGGCTGAACTGCTCCCGCTCGGCGGGATCGGTGGTCCACGCGTTCGAGCCAAGCCCGAACGTGGTGGCGTTGGCCACCTCGATCGCACGGTCGATGTCCGGGACCCGGTACAGGCCGGCTACCGGGCCGAATACTTCCTCCGCATACATCCGCATCTGCGGCGTCAGCCTCGCGATGACGGTCGGCGGGTAGAACCAGCCGGGCCCATTTACGCGGCTCCCGCCGCAGAGCACCTCCGCGCCCTTGCCGACCGCGTCATCCACAAGCTCGGCGACATCTTCCCGGCCCTGCTTCGTGGCGAGCGGCCCGACATCCGTGGACGGGACCATCGGGTCACCGACCGCCAGGCGGCGCATCCGCGTGACAAACCGCTCGGCGAACGCGTCGTAGATGGCATGGTGGACGATGAAGCGCTTCGCGGCGATGCACGACTGCCCGTTGTTCTGCACCCGCGCGGTGACCGCGACCTCGGCGGCCCGGTCCAGATCCGCCGAGGGCATGACCACGTAGGGATCGCTGCCACCGAGCTCGAGCACGGCCTTCTTGATCTCGCTGCCCGCGATCCGCGCGACCGAGCGGCCGGCCGGCTCGCTCCCGGTCAAGGTCACCGCGACGACACGCGGGTCCCGCAGCACCCCCTCGACCGCGCCGGACCCGATCAGCAAGGTCTGGAAGCAGCCCCCGGGGAAGCCGCCGCGCCGAAGGACGTCCTCCAGGTAGAGGGCGGTCTGCGGCACGTTCGACGCGTGCTTGAGCAACCCCACGTTCCCGGCCATCAAGGCCGGCGCGGCGAACCGCACCACCTGCCATAGCGGGAAGTTCCACGGCATCACCGCGAGCACGACGCCAAGGGGCTGGTAGCGAACATATGCGCGGCTCGCACCCACGGCCTGCGCGTCAGCCGGCTCGTCAGCGATGAACCCGGGCGCGCGCTCCGCGTAGAACCGCATCGCCTTGGCGCACTTGGCGGCCTCCCCCCTGGCCTGTGCGAGCGGCTTACCCATCTCGATCGTCATCAGCCTGCTCACGCTGTCAAGCTCAGCGTCGAGCACGTCTGCGCTCGCCCGCAGCCAGCACGCCCGATCGGCGAACGAGGTCAGCCGGTAGCTGAGAAATGTCTCGTGGGCCAGCGCGATCCGGGCGTCGACCTCAGCGTGCTCGAGTTCCTTGAATTCCTGAAGTGTCTCACCAGTTACTGGACTGACGGTCGCGATCGGCATGCGAGACCTCCATTCTGCGGCAGACCACCCGCGGGTCCGGGCCCTGCCCGGACGATCTGCACGTCACGTACCCATTTCACCAAGGCTGCCACGGCTGATCCCGGCCGGGTCCGGCCGGCGGCGGCACCGGCGGCGGGCGCCCTCACGTCATGCCGCGCGGCTCCCGGCTGACAGGAACCACGTTGCCGGGCCGCGGTCCGGCAGGCTCTGTCGTACGGGACCACCACCACAGCCGTGGTCGGAGTCGACGAACGCGACAAGCTGCGTGCCCGCCGTCGCGAGGCCCGTGTTGCGCGCCGCCGCCGGCCCGCCGCGCGACGCCCTGCGCAGGTAGAGCGCGCCCGCCGTCGAGGCTACCGCCGCGACGGCGGCAGAGTCCGCGGAGCAGTCGTCCACCACGATGACCGGCAGTCGCCGATGCCGGCCAGGCACCGGGTCAGTTCAGCCACCCGGTCGCGGACGGGTATCACGACGGTGACCTGACCCGGGTCCGGGCCTTCCACCGGGATGGGATGCGCCAGCCCCGCGTCGAGGAGCCTGCGGGCGAGTACCCGCGCCGCGGGCCTGTCCGGCACGGGCGTGCCGTGCCACCAGGCGCCGACCATCGCGGCAGCCGCCGGGCTGAGTCGCAGCAGCCGGTAAGGAGAGCCGCCGAGGAGGACGGTGCCGCCCCGCGATGAGCTCAGCCCCGGGTCGGGGCGCAGCCGCAGCCCGGCGGGCGCGGGTAGCTGCCCGGCGGGCCCGGACGGGTTCACGGCGGGCCCGGGCGGGTTCACGGCGGGCGGATCGGGCTCACGGCGGGCCCGGGCGGGTTCACGGCGGGCGGATCGGGCTCACGGCGGGCCCGGGCGGGTTCACGGCGGGCGGGTCGGGCTGCCGCCGCGCGCCGACCAATCCGGCGATCCGGCGATGAAGGCCGCGTAGAAGGATGAGGCTCGATGCCACAAGATGAAATCACATTGCCCAGCCCGCCGCCGATTGGATCCGCCGGCGCCGCACCGGGGCGCCGGGCGGTTCGGCAGCTTGCGGCCCTTGGCGGTCAGCACCGCGACCACGCCGGGCTGGTCGCGGGCCGCCGACACGTCGATGCCGGTGACCAGCGCGTGCGCCAGCGGACTCCGCACAAATGTGACCCGCAGGGCCCCGGTCAGCTCTGGCACACACAGATCAGACATAGGTGGCGCCGGCGGTCAGCAGCCGCGGGTCCTCTGCCCGTACAACCCGGGTACCGACGATGCTCATCCCGTCTCCGGAACTTCCGAACTGTTTCAGCGCTTACCAGAAAGCCAGCCGGGAATGCGCCGGGCCCGGCGGTCGCGCTCCTGCGGGGCGCCGCCCGCAGTTCAGGCAGGCAGGTACGACCCGGCTAGCCGGTAACCGTCGAACGTCCGGATCCAGGTCAGCGGGCCATCCGCGGTCACGTGAATCCCGGCGGCCCGCCGCAACGCGCCCAGCACCGTGGCCGATGTTCGGTTGACGTGGCGCACCGCGCGGATCATGCGCCCGAAGGCTCGCCGCAGCGGCGAAGCTGGGGCGAATCGCCGCCGCATGTTAGGGCCATGACTGGTGGCCATCGACATCATCCAGACTTCCCGGTTGAGGCTTTTCAGACGCAGACCCGGGCCTAGCGCTGACCAGGCGGCCATGAGCACCGCCGTCCCTGGCGCCGGTCAACTCAGGCGCCAGTCCGATGATCCGCACGCCTTGCCCGCCCCGCACCGCTGACCAGCTGAGGCCCCACATAATCCTTAACGGCCGCGCGCGATGTCGTCACCAGTATGTGGCACCGGAACGGCGGAATCGGCGGACCGGGCGTGTGGTCTGCCTCACACCCGCGCACGGTAGCAGCCACGGCGGAATGGGCGGACCGGGCGTGTGGTCTGCCTCACACCCGCGCATGGTAGCAGCCACGGCGGAATGGGCGGACCGGGCGTGTGGTGTGCCTCACACCCGCGCACGGTAGCGGCCCCCGCACGGCTGAATGTGGATCGGCCGACTCACGTTTCAGCATCGAGGGTCTTCGCACCACCGGCCCGCCGCTTGACGGTCACCAGGCGCCGGCGGCTCTGCCCGGCGAAGTCCTGGGCCGTGCGGGCAAGCTCATGTTGCAGCGCGCGCTCGTCCTCGAGGTCCTCGTCGGCCCACAGCAGCCGCAGCACCAACCGCACCTGCGCGGCGTCGCGCGACGCTCTGGCCGTCTCGAACGCATTGAGCAAGTGACGGTGCAACAGGTCGTGATCGTCGTCGACCGGCGGCACCTGGCGCCGGACATCCGCGAGCACTTCCGCGAAGCCGAGGTACCAGGCGTCCGCCCGGATACAGGCCCGGCGTAGCTCTGCTACCGCTGCCGTCATCGCCGCCGCGGACCGCTCGCCGTCGATCAGCCGCAGCGGCAGCGTGGCCAGCGAGTGTGCCGCCAGGCGGAGCCGGACAGCGCCGGTGACCAGGTTCGTCGCCGTATGCAGTGAGATGATCTTCGCGCCCCGCTCACCGATGAACTGCCTGAAGGCGTCGTCCATCCGCTGATACGCGGCATCGGCCCGTTCGCGGGCGGGCCTTGTGGCCGCCGTCAGGCTGGGGGACGTCAGCCGTTCCACGGCCGCCAGCAGATAGCCGGAGCTTGTCGCGTAGGCGTCGCACAGGGCGCGCCCGAACGCGGCCCCGGCGCCGCGAGGCCACATCAGGAAGCCGACGACAACTGCGACGGCGCAGCCGATCGCCACATCCTCCACCCGGACAAGCCCCACCGACCATCCCGCGGGGACGAGGATGTTGAACAGGATCACCACGGCCACGGTGAAACCTGCCTGGCCCGCGGCGAATGGGATGACCGCTGGGGCGAGAGCGGCCACGAACACGGCCACCGGAAGCACCAGCCAGAGGACGACGACGTGCGAACCGAGACCCACCATGACCGCGGTGCCGATCACGAACCCCACCACCGTGCCGGCCAGCGCGCTCATCGCGGTCCTCCCCGTCCCGACCGCGTTCGACCGCAGCACCGAAATGGCGCCGAGCACCACCCAGAACCCGTGCGAGATGTCCGTGACCTTCGCCACGGCCACCGCCGCGGCGAGCCCCACCGCGCCCCGCAGGGAGTTCCGCAACCAGACCGAGCGGGGGGTAAGGTGCGCATGCACGATGTGGGAGACCGCTTGGCGCCTGGTCATCGGCCGGGCGGCGGGGTCGGCGGGGTCCGGGTGCTCGACCCCGGCCGCCTCGAGGGCGAGCACGCCGAGCATCTCGGTGGCGAAACCAAGTGCCCGTGCGTGAAACGAGGGGTCGACGAAAGCCAGCACGCGCACATCTCCCCCGGCCTGCGCCGGCCCGATCTGGGCCGGTGCCTCTTGTGCCTGGCCGGTCGCCTCCGCCACGAAGTGGTCCACGGCCGCGCCGAGTGAGATTTCGCGGCTCTCGTGCAAGGTGCGCAGCGAGGCGGTGAGCGCCGCTACGCCCGCCCCGCCCCGCCCGCGGCCGGCGCCGTCCTGGCCGCGCTCGACCAGGACGGCGATGGCGCGGAGGGCGCCGGCCACGGCCCCGTGCACGACCCGCACGTGGGGCAGGCCAAGCAGGCCAGCGGCCTCGTCCCGCCTGACCACCGACAGCGCGCCCACCCACTCTGCCCGGCTGACCATCTTGGCCAGTGCCATCTCGCCGGGACCGGTACCTGTCGGCCGGTAGGAGGTCGCGTCGAAGCTGTCGCGAAGGCGGCGCAGCGCTTCCTGCGCGGCGCCGAAGGCCGGGATGTCGCGGCGGCCTTCGGCGTGCGCCTGGGCCAGATCAGCGAGGCGCCGCGCCGCCTCCGCCAGCGCGGTCCGGCGGTCGTCGTGCCATGGGACTGGCCAGACCAGCAGGATGGCAGGCACCGCCATCGCCGCCCCGATTAGCCAGCCGGCCAGCCGGGGCAGGATCTGGCCGGGCGGTGCGGCTACGCTCACCGGCAGCACGAACGCCATCAGCAGGTACATGCCGCCGAGAGCCGCGAGCGGCGTGAGCAGGCCGGCGAAGAGCACGCCGAACCCGATCACGGCCATGGCCGCCACGGCGGGCACAACCTGGTTCGAGCAGAGGGTGCCGAGGATGATGAGCAGCACGGCCACGGCGACGAGCGCGGTATAGCCCCGTAGCCTTTCTGCCCTGCTGCCCCCGAGACGGACGAACAGGAGCAACGAGAGAGCACCGAAGGAGGCGAAGAGGGCAACCTGGATATCGTCGGTGACCGCGGTGCCAAGCGCAAAGGCCGCGGGCATGACGACGGCCGCCCGCACAGATCGTCTGACGGCCACCAGGCCGGGGTCCCTCGCCCGCAGGTAGGCCGCGAGGCGCCCGGGCCCGGGCCCGGCGATCGGCGCAGCGATCTGGGGCCTGGTGCTAGTCATATCCCGGTCCGCCATGTTCGTCATCATGCCCGCGCGGCAGGGAGCACCGCGCGCAGCCGTTATGGATAATTGCCGGTTCCCGCCGCGGTCACGACGCCGCCGCCGCTGTTCCAGTGCCCCGGGCGATGACGGCCTGCCAGGGTCCGAGGGTGATGCGCTCCGGCGAGCCGCGGAGGGTGCCGCCGGTATACAGGAGGACCTCGCCGCCCAGGTCAAACGGTGCCGTGGCCTCGCCGGAGAAGTTGGCCGCGACGGTGAGCGCGCCGACACGGTAGATCCACTGTTCCGGCGCCGAGGGAAGCTGCTGGTAGCTGGCGATGCGGCCGCCGAGTTCCGCGCGCCGGAGCGCGAGCAGGCGGCGGCAGAACCAGAGCGTTGAAGACTTGTCCTCGCATTGGTCGGCCACGTTGCGGGCGGCGTTGTCGCCGAGCGGGAGCCACGGCTTGGTGTGCCCGGCGGTGAAGCCGCCCGATAGCGAGGGGTCCCATTGCATGGGGGTCCTCGCCCGGTCCCTGTTGCCGCTCTCACCGCGGCCGCGAAGCGTCATCCGGTCCCTTTGCAACCCTGGGAGAACGTCCACATCGGTCATTGCGATCTCGTCGCCGTAGTACAGAACCGCCGTGCCAGGCAGGGTGGCGAGCACAAGCAGGGCAAGCCGGGTCTTGCGTTCGTCGCCGCCGCACCACCGGGTCGGGAAACGGCCGACATCGTGGTTGGAGGCCGTCCACACCGGGCACTCGCCCGCCGGGAGCCGCGCGAGAGTCTGCGACACGACCCCGGCCAGTTCACCCGCCGTGAAACCGGCGAAGATGAACGGAAAGTTGAAGGTGAGCTGCAGTTCGTCGCCCTGACCATGGTAGGAGGCGAGGCGCGCGAAATCTCCGACCCAGGTCTCGCCGAGCAGCAGACGAGGTGGCTGGTAGCTTTCCGCGATAGCCCGCCAGTCCCGGTAAACGCCATGCGTCTCCGGCCGGTTAAAGTTATAAACGAACTTGAGATCGAAGTGTCCGGCCAGCTGGTTATGGTCAGCGAGCGGCGGGTTGTCGCGCAATTGGGCGTCCTTGTAAAGGCCATGCGCCACGTCGATCCGGAACCCGGCAATTCCCCGGTCCAACCAGAACCTGATTATTTCGCGGAACGCATCGTGCACCGCCGGTTCCCACCAGTTCAGGTCGGGCTGGGCGTACATAAAATTGTGCAGATAGTACTGGCCGCTGCGCTCGTCGAATTTCCAAGCCGGGCCTCCGGTGGCGTCACGCCAGTTGTTCGGCGGTCCGCCACCCGGGCCCGGGTCGGCCCAGACATAGAAGCCGCGGTGCGCGGAGTCCCGGCCGCTTGACGCGTCCACGAACCAGGGATGGGCGGAGCTGGTGTGGTTCGGCACCAGGTCGAGCAGAACCCGCATGCCGCGCTTGCCCGTCTCGGCGATGAGCCGGTCGAGGTCCGCCAGGGTACCGAAGTCCGGGTGGACGCCCAGATAGTCACTGACGTCGTAGCCCCAGTCCTGATTGGGTGAGGGCATTGTCGGCGACAGCCAGATGCCATCCACGCCTAGCCAGGAGAGGTGGTCGAGGCCGGCGATGACGCCGGGCAAATCGCCGTAGCCGTCGTGGTCTGCGTCGAGCCAGGACCGGACGTACAACTGGTAAAGCACGGCGCCGTGCCACCAGCGGTCTCCGGATGTGCTGCTGTCCATACGTCTCCCGGTGAGTAGCGGCCAAATCTTCCTGGTGAGTCACGGCCAGATGCGGCGGGGCGGCTTGCGGCGGGGCGGCTTTGCCTCATGGATTGCCCTCGTTCAGGCGGCGGGCCGACACTTGAGACGTGGGCCCGGCGCTCGAACTTGTCGTCGCGATCCTGCTGCCAACCGCGGCGGGATATGCGGTGCTCGGCAGTTTCCGTGCGGTCCGCTCGTTCACCGAATGGCGTACTAACCGTGCCGCCGCTGGTACCACTGCCGAGCCGATCGAACGGCTTGGCGCGACCCTGCGGCGGCTGCGCGCGGAGCTGGAATCGGTGCAGAACCAGATGGGCACCCCCGCCAAGGGATTGCGCCTGCGGGCGCTGCGTGCAGCGTACATCGATGCCCTGTGCGCGGCCTGCCTGCGGCTCGAAGTAAGTCCGCCGCGCGGGGCGCAGGCCCGCTGGGCCGAGATCTACCGGGTGGAGGCGGCGCTGCGGCAGCGCGGGCTTGACGTGCGGGATGCCGCGGCACGCTGAGCGCAAAGGCCCGCGCCTCCGGGCCGCGCGTGCGACCCGGGTGTGATTCACGTCCCCGCCCGTCGTACCGGTGCCCTCAGCCGCGGGGCCCGCTGGCGCAGGGCTCGCTGGCGCAGGGCCCCCTCGCACCGGGCCCCCAGCCGCAAGGCCCGCCGGCGCCGGATGCGGAACGGCCGCCGCGTTGACATTCTGCCCAGCCGGGCCCCCGTGGGGCCACCGGGGCGGCTGCGCCATCAGTCAGCTGGCAGCGGCGCCGGCCGCACCCGCGCCGCCGGAGCCGTCCCCGAGCGCGACGTTCTTGCCGGTGGCCGGATCGAACACGTGTATCGACCGGACGTCGACCCATAGCTCGGCGTCCGCACCCTCGCGCACGCGGGTGGCGGGGTCGAGCCTCGCGGTCAACGTGTCGGCGCTTGAACCGGTGTCGGCGCGGCCCGAGTCCCTGGCGAGCTCCTCCAGCTCGGCGACCTTCATCGCCTGGCCCTTATCATCCTGTGTGAAGTAGACGAACACGTCGGAGCCCATCGACTCCAGGACCTCGATGTTCGCGTGGAAGGTCATCCCGCTGGGACTGTTGTCGGCCGAGACGAGCGACGCGTCCTCGAAGTCCTCCGGCCGGATGCCCACGATCACGTCGCGGCCGGCCCGGGCACGCTCAAGCGACTGCCGCATGTGGCCGGTCAGGGGCATGTCCCCCAGCCAGGTACGCACCTTACCCTCCTCGACAGCACCCGCGATGAAGTTCATCGCGGGTGATCCGATGAAACCGGCGACGAAGAGGTTGTCGGGCTCGTCATACAGCTGCTGCGGGGTGCCCACCTGCTGGAGCAGACCGCTGCGCATCACCGCGACCCGGTCGCCGAGAGTCATCGCCTCGGTCTGGTCGTGCGTCACGTACACCGTCGTGGTACCGAGCCGCCGCTGCAGCCGTGACACCTCGGTTCGCATCTGCACGCGCAGCTTCGCGTCCAGGTTGGACAGCGGCTCGTCCATCAGGAACGCGGCCGGATTACGGACGATCGCCCGGCCCATCGCGACCCGCTGCCGCTGGCCACCGGACAGGTTGGCCGGCTTGCGGTCGAGGTGCTCGGTCAGGTCGAGGATGCGGGCCGCCTCGTTCACCTTCTCGTGGATGGTTGCCTTCGGGGTCTTGGCCAGCTTGAGTGCGAAACCCATGTTCTCCCGGACCGTCATGTGCGGGTACAGCGCGTAGCTCTGGAACACCATCGCGATGTCACGATCCTTGGGCGCCTTGTTGTTGACCACCTTGCCGCCGATGCGCAGCTCACCTTCGCTGATGTCTTCCAGGCCAGCGATCATGTTGAGGGTCGTCGACTTCCCGCAGCCGGAGGGCCCGACCAGGATTACGAGCTCCCCATCGGCAATGGTGAGGCTCACCTTGTCGACCGCGAGCGCCCCATCGGGGAACCGCTTGGTCACCTTGTCCAGAATGATGTCGGCCATTGGGTTCTCCTCATGTCCCGCTTAGCCCTTGACCGCGCCGGACGTCAGCCCGGCTACGATACGGCGCTGGAAGAACAGGACGAAGATGATGATCGGAATGGTGATGACCACGGCGGCGGCGGAGATGGAGCCGGTGGGCACGGCGAATTGCGAGCTTCCGGTGAAGAAGGCCAGCGCGGCGGGCGCCGTGCGGGCGGCGGTGGTGGAGGTCAGCGAGATCGCGAAGAGGAACTCGTTCCAGCAGAACAGGAACACCAGGATCGCGGTGGTGACCATTCCGGGCGCGGCGAGCGGGGCGATGACCTTGGTAAACGCCTGGAACGGCGTGGCGCCGTCCACCTTCGCCGCCTTCTCGAGCTCCCACGGGATCTCACGGAAGAACGCCGACAGGATGTAGATGCCGAGCGGCAGGCCGAAGGCGATGTACGGGATGATCAGCCCGGGCCAGGTGTTGAACAGGTGCAGCGCGCGTTCGATGCTGAACAGCGGTGTCACCAGCGAGATGATCGGGAACATCGCGATGAGCAGGCACATCCCGATGAGAACCTGCTTACCCGGGAAGTCCAGGCGGGCCACCGCGTAGGCGGCGAGCGACGCGAGCACGACGGCGATGAACGTGGCGATGATCCCGATTCCGATCGAGTTGAGCAGCGGGCGCGTGAACAGCGAGCTCGAGAAGATGCCGCGGTAATTCGCCCACGTCCACGTATGGGGTAGGAACGACGGGTCGGTGATCGTCGCCGGGTCCTTGAAGGACAGCGAGGCGATCCACAGGACCGGGATCAGCGCCGCCACAACGGCGACAATGTTGGCGGATCCCCAGCCCACCCGTTGCTTGACGGTGGTAGCCATCAGTGTCTCACCTTCCCATGGCCGAGCCTGGCACGGCCGCGCCGAATCCCTTGATGAACAGGAACGCGATGATCGCGACGCAGATGAAGATCAGGATCGAGATCGCCGATCCGATGCCCAGATTCAGCGCGGTGAACAGATTGTCGTAGCCGAGGATCGAGACCGAGTAGGTGTTATTGCCGCCCTGCGTCAGGACGAAGATGTTGTCGAAGATCCTGAACGCGTCGAGCGTCCGGAAGAGCAGCGCGACCAAGATCGCCGGTTTCATCAGCGGCAACGTGATCCGCACAAAGCGCTGCCACGCCGTCGCCCCGTCGACCTTGGCCGCCTTCTGCAAGTCCTCGGGCACGAGCGACAGGCCGGCCAGCAGCAGCAGCGCCATGAACGGCGTGGTCTTCCAGACCTCTGCGAGGATGATGATCACGATGGCGGTGACGGTTTTCGTCAGTGGAGCGCTGTTGTTGAACGCCGCGGAGAGGTACCCCTGGTTGGGCGTCCACGCATACTGCCAGCTGAAAGCGGCGGCGACTGTCACGATGCCGTAGGGAATGAGAATCGACGTGCGTACCGTGCCGCGGCCGAACAGCGTCCGGTGCATGAGCAGGGCCAGCAACATGCCGAGCACGAGTTCAATAGCGACAGAGAGTACGGTGATGATCACCGTCACCTTCAGCGCCTGCCACCAGTACGGGGAGCTCAGTACGGCGGCGTAGTTGCTGAGGCCGATGAACTTGGCCTGGCTGGGGAAGCGCAGGTCGTAACGCTGCAATGACAGGTAGACGGCGTAGACGATCGGGTACGCCGTCACCACGATCATCACGATCACCGCCGGGGCACAAAGTAGCCAGCCGAGCCTGCGCTCGGCCCGCTTGCCCTCCGACAGCTGCCGTCGGTGCCGGCGAACTTCGGCCCTGGTCTGCCCGGCAGCGACGTTCTGCGTGTTACTGCTCATCGGCCCCTGCCTTTCTCGGCCTTTCTCGCGGCCGCGCCCGGACCGGCCGCCCTGGTGTTCATGGAATCAGGCCCTTCGACTGGAGGGCGTCATCGAGCTGGCTGACCATCGACTTCTCGGTGCTCACGGGTTTTATCGCGGCCGGGGGCGACACGAGGTGGGAGATAACGATGGACAGGTTCTGATAGGCGGGCGTCTTCGGCCTGATGCTCGCGGTCTCCAGCGCCTGCAGGATGTCCTGGTGGAACGGATAGTCGGCATAGAGCGCGGGATCGTTGTACAGGCTGGCGATCGTCGGCGGGAGGCCGCCCTTGGTCGCGGCTATCAGCTGGTTGGCGGGGTCACGCAGGCAGAGCGCGGCCTGGAAGGCCAGCTCGGGATGCGGCGAGTACCTGCTGACCGCGAGGTCGATGCCGCCTACCGTCACGTGGGCGGGCTCCTTCGCGTTCACCCGTGGGTACAGCGCCCACTTGAAGCTCTTGAACAGTTTCGGCTGGCCGCTCTTCATCGACGGGTAGACGAACGGGTAGTTCAGTTCGAACGCCGCCGTGCCCGCCTCCATGGCGAGCCGGTTCTGGTCCTCCATCTGCACCGGGAGCGACGGGTCAGCCGCCCCGGATGTGGCGAGCCGTTTCATGATCGTCAGTGCCTGCACCGCGGGCGCGCCCAGTGACACGTGCAGCGCGTCCGGCGTGAGGATACTCCCGCCCGCACTCGCGACCATCGTGTTGAACCAGACCGTCGCGCCCTCGTACTGTGCGCCCTGGATCTCGATCAGGTGCGGCTTGCCCTCCTTCGCCAGCTGGGCCGCGTCGTCGAGCATGTCGTTCCACGTCTTCGGCGGGTTCGGCACCAGGTCGGAGCGGTACCACAGCAGCTGGGTGTTGCTGTTGTAAGGTGCCGCGACGAGCTTGCCGTGCCAGGTGGCGGTCTGCAGCGGGATGGTCAGGGTGCCGGTGATCGCCTGCTGCTTGTAGGTGCCCGTCCACGGCAGGATCCAGCCCGCCTCGGCGAACTCGGCCTCCCATGTGACATCGAGGCCGAGGATGTCCATCGAGCTGTCACCGGCGGCCAGCCGCCGGACCAGCTGCTGCCGCATCTGGTCGGCGGCGGCGGGCAGCTTGTTGTAGGAGATCGTGTACTTGCCGTCGCTCTGCGCGCTGCAGGTGTTGACCGCCTGCTGGACGGCGCCCGAGGGATCGGTGAAGTTATAGAAATTCAGCGTGACGGGACCGCTGGTCGCGCTGCTGCTGCCGCAGGCGGCGAGCACCGAAGAGCCCAGTGCTGCGGCGACTACGAGTGCGCCCAGACCGAGGAATCCGGGACCTGATCGCTGGCGTCCGGGACCGGGCCGGCGGACGCGGGGACCGGGCCGGCGGAAGCCGGCACCGGGCAGGTGGAAACCGGCACCGGATCGGCGGACCGCTCGCGCTCGACCGGGACGCGGAGAGGTGACCTCGTGACCACCGTCGCCGATCATCTTCCCTCCAGCGCAGTATCGGCCGGCCGGCTGCGTACGCGGCCCACCCGGCCAGACGTCGTTGGGTAGTTGTGGAGCACATGCCGCCGACGCGCCTCTACCCAGCTTCCTGGGGCGACCGCCAGGCAGCGCGCCCGGGTTGCCGATGTCACGGACCGCTGCCGCCACCTCGCCGAACTCGAACGCCGCACAAGCTCTAGCGCAAGCTCCTGCCGCATTGGCCGCGCCGGTTCTCCGGACAGCAGGGAGCACAAACGGCGTGCGCCCTCGGCACCGCTGCGCTCCAACGGCTGGCGGACAGTGCTCAGGCCAAGGAGCCCCGCGGCGTCGATGTCGTCGAACCCAATCACAGAGAGCTGGTCAGGAACCGAGCGGCCGGACCGGCCGGCGGCAGTGAGTACACCGATCGCCTGCGTGTCCGACGCCGCGAAGATCGCGGAGGGAGGGTCGGGCAGTTCCAGCAGCTGCGCCGCGAGTTGCGCCGCCACCGCCGCGGCGTGCGGGCCGCACCTCACCAGCGCCGGGTCGTAGCCGACTCCCGCCGCGCGCAGCGCATGACGGTACCCGTCCAGCCGCCGCCGCGACGAGACAAAGACGAGCTCCTCATCGGTATGGCGGACGATGGTGTCTCCGACAAAGCCGATCCGCCGATGGCCCAGCGACAGCAGGTGCTCGGTGGCCAGCCGCCCGCCCGCGGCATCGTCGATGACTGTCCGGGGCACGCTGGGCGCCTCGGCGTCGACCATCACCAGCGGAACAGCGGCCTGCTCGAAGGAGGTCAGGTGCCGTTTGGCCAGCGGGAGCGACACCACCACAACTCCGTCCGCTCGATGCCTGGCCACTAGCGCCTCTACGTGCCGGTCCCGCTGCTGCGCCGTCTCGACATTGCACACGACCGCGTCGTACCCGCGCTCGTCGAACACCGCCAACGCGCCCGCGAGCCTGGTCACCACCGACGGCCTGGTCAGATACGGCACGACGATGGCCACCGTCCGCGGCGTTCCGCGCGACAACGCGGCCGCCAGATGGCTTGGCCGGTATCCGAGCCTGCCTATGACCTCGAGTACTTTCCGGCGCGTCGCGTCCCGCACGTTCGGCCCACCGTTGAGGACACGCGAGACCGTGCCGACACCCACGCCGGCCTGCGCGGCCACATCCGCGATGGTCGCTCGGCGCGAAGCCGCCATGCGAACACCTCTTGTCCTGGAATCGACCGATTGGAACCGATTCCACCTCGGGACCGGCCATTGTCACTCTGTGCAGCGGAGTCGTCAAGGGGGTGCCCTCGGCTGCCCCGGCGGTGCCGAGGCCCTGAGCCACGCCGCCGCCGCAGCCAGTGGAGTGACGCCGGGGAGATACTGAACCAGCCGCCCGTGGTAGGGCATCATCAGGGGGCATGTCCGACATACGGGGCCTCACGGAGGACGACTGGCGGCTGCTCAGGAAGATCAGGTTGCGGGCGTTGCGCGACTCGCCGCATGCGTTTACCGCGGCCTACGGATGCGAGCGCCAACATGGCGAACAGCGATGGCGCAGCCGGCTGCGCGATGCCGCCTGGTTCATAGCAGTTCACGACGCCGTCAGCACTCGGCCTATCGGCGTTATAGCTGCGCTCCAGGAGGCTGGGGTTTCGGCGACCGAACGGCATCTTAGCTCACTCCTGGGTTGACTCATGTCATCGCAGGCTCGGCATCGCGACGCATCTTATCCAGGTACTTCTGGACTGGTTGCCAAGGACGGGGCTGAGACAGTTTCGCTGTGGGTACTGACGGCAATAACGGCGCGAGTGCACTCTACGAGCCCCTGGGTTTTGTCCGCGCCGGACCTCGTCAACCGGCGCCCGGTCATCCGAACCGTACGGAACAGCGAATGCGCCGACGCCTGAGTTAGATCGGTCCCCGGCAGCGTGCAAGGATGCTTGCGCAGCAAGGGCGAGTAGATGGTGGCTATTCCTCCGCTTGCTGGCCCTTGCCAGCTGTTGGTCCTGCCGGCTGTTGGTCTTGGCGGCTGTTGGTCCTGCCGGCCGGGCACTTGCTTGAACTGCACCGGTTTTTTCGCCGGCCGGCAGGGCCACGTCTACCTGATTACGTGATGTGCGCTCTGAAAGACGAGGACTGCACCAGACGTAAGCAGGACGACAAGTATGATCGCCACGATCATCAGTATCGTTTTCAGCAAGGCGCGCCAGAAGGCAACAGAGATAATCGCAGCCAGTACGATAATTGGTCTGAAGGAGTCCAAGTCCTGCGGCGCTCCTTGAGGTGCGAACATGCCTGTTCCTCATCGATTGCTGCCATCGAGATGAGCTGTGGCCGGGGCGTGCCCGAACCACGGGGGCAGTTCCGTGATGGTCCGATGCTCTTGATCACGTAGCCACGCGCCAGGATCCGAGCGTGACCCGATCCACCCTGGGGGTGGCACGCCGACCACGTCGGCAACCGAGCCTTTCCGCCAACGTGGAGATTGCGGTCCAGTCACTGCTGACGCGCGGCGGTTATGTTGCTAGCATCGCTCTCACGATCATTGCCGCAAGCTATTGATCGCTGACCGCTGGGCCGATTCCGTAGATCGGCCCAGCGTCGTTTCTACTTCCCGTTGCGAGCCGGGGGCAGTCCGCCTTTGAGGTGGCGCCCGTGGGAGGTGGCCGCCGCGGTGGCGATGCGGCGCCTTCGCGCTGGCGGCCGGGAACCCGGCCAGAGTTCCGCTGCCAGTCGGACCAACGTTGATCACGGTCGATCCCGACGCGATGCGAGGCGCCCGCGCCTCATCTGTGCGGGCTCACCGCCTGCCGAGAGCGCGAGTCCCGCCCGGCGACGCACGGCTCTGTGCGGCAGGTAGTCGCCGCAGGCATCAGGGCCACTGGCACTCTGACCACGCCAAGCAGGGACCGGCTGTCCGTCAGATGCCCCGGTGCGATACAACATGAACGGCACCTCTATCGACGTCGTGGGACCTGCACCTAACAACCTCTACTAAAGTCTTCTCAATTTCAGTAGAGTCTACTAGATTTCCGTGTTCTCAAAGTGTTATTATTCATGTTGATAATAAACAGCGCGAGTTCGGGCGTCAATCGGTAAGATGCCGCCGGGCGCCCGGCAGCGATCCGCCGGTTGCCCGTCACATCGCACCTGGCGCCACGATCAAAGGTCCAGACGAAGCTCCGGGAGGTGAACCGGTCATGCAGACTGCCCCCCCAGCGCTCGCGGAACTCGCCCTGCGACTTCGCCAGCTGCGGCAACAGCGCTGGCCGGACGTACGCCTCACCCAGAGCGCCTTGGCGAAAGCGCTCGGTGGTGAGGAGCGGCTCGCGGCCGCCACAGTCTCCTCGTGGGAGAGCCTTACCGCGCCGAAGCTTCCCCCCCGCGACCGGTTGCTCGCATATGCGCGCTTCTTCGCGACTCGTAGGTCCGTCGAGGCAGAACCGCGGCTGCTTCCGATGGACAGCCTCAGTCCGGAAGAAAAACAAACCCATGAGGAACTTGAGACCGAATTGCTCCAGCTGAGGGACGCGGCCAGAAAGCCATCCCTAGAAGAAGACGCGGCGATCAGGCGATCATGGCATTTCTCGGACACGGGCCCTGCGACTCTCGTCTGCGCGCAGCTTCCCGAGCAGCAAACCGGCTCTCTTGCAGATCCGGCCGATCCCAACTACACGGAGTTGCTGTCGTACGCTGATCTTGACGCTTTGGTAGAACTGCACGGACATATCCGGGCCGAGAACCCCACAATGGACGTCTTCTACAAAGCGGCGCCGAGGATCGCCCCCGATGATCTATCCGGCCATCTCATCATCCTCGGCGGCATCGCATGGAACGACATCACGAAGCGCCTGTCCGAAATGATCAACCTGCCGGTGCGGCAAATCGCGGATCCGTCGCTAGACTCCGGTGAAATCTTCGCGGCGGAGCTTGACGGCAAGGAACATAAATTTATGCCAAAATGGGAGGGGATGGACTCGCTGAAGCTCACTGAAGACGTGGGCCTGCTTGCACGTGTACCGAATCCACATAATTCGGGCCGGACCCTCACGATATGTAATGGCATTCACAGTCGCGGGGTACTTGGCGCCGTGCGCAGCCTGACCGATGCACGGCTCAGGGACGCCAATGAGAAATATGTTTCGTCCCGGCTTTGCACTAGTACATCTTTTGTCATTGTTATGCGCGTACAAGTCATACGGGGACAGACCATGACACCTGATTTCCACATACCGGGCCAAGTCCTCTACCAGTGGTCAAAGGACGCCGGCAAATGACTCGCTCGCTCCCTTTTCCGGGGCCGCATCGGGGGACGGCGTAGGTGGCGTCCGATCTCTCGCCTGACGTCCGGCAACATGACACGCACGAAGATCTCATCGACCGCGCCATCCCGTCGCTCACAGAGCATTCTTCGCAACTCGATGCCATCATCGTGCCAGCATCCAGGCCCGCCGAACATCTGGACCAGGCCATCACGCTGGCACGAGCCATGGGAAGCCGACTCGTCGTCATAGGCAGCCGCGAAACGCGCACTGACGATGTGAATCGACTCCTCGCCGCACGGTCCTTCACGCAAGCCATCGTGACCGATCTCCCCCGGGACTTTTCACATCCACTTCTCGACTTCGCAACGTCGCCCTCGGCCAGCAGCGATGTGCGAGCGGCCTGTGCTGACCGGGACAGCGACCTGAGCCCGAAGCGCAACATCGGGCTGATTCTGGCTCGCATGCTCGGCTGGCGGCGGATTTTTTTCCTGGATGATGACATCCGGGACGCGAGCGCTACTGATCTGCACTGGACCGTATCCATGTTGGACTCTTACCCCTCGGTCGGCCTCACGCTGACTGACTTTCCAGACAACTCCGTCGTCTGTCATGCGCATCGAGAAACTGGAGCATTTCAGGACGTCTTCGTCAGTGGTTCGGCTCTGGCGGTCGATGTCACGACGCCGGTCTGTTTTTTTCCTGATATCTTCAACGAGGACTGGCTATTCTTCTACGGCGACGCCGCGGCGGGGCGGCTTGGCTGTTCAGGTGTCAAGGCCACACAGCTTGTCTACGATCCATTCGAAGACCCGCGACGCGCGGCCCGGCAAGAGTTCGGTGACGTTCTTGCCGAAGGATTGTATGCGCTGCTTCATCGGAAAACTCGGGCCTCGGCAGCCACCCGCGATTACTGGGAAGTCTTTCTCAGCGCCAGGAAATCATTTCTAGATGGGATTATTGCTCGGGCAAGCCGGGCAAGGGCAGATGTCAGGCAAGAGATGCTGGATTCGGTCGAGGCCGCGAAGGCTTGCCTGAACGAGATCCAGCCCGAGCTATGCGAGCATTACATCACGCTCTGGATGCGAGATCTGTGTGCCTGGGAGCAACGGCTGGAAGAGATCCGCGAAATGCCGTCGCCAAAGATGGCGTTGGCGCACCTTGGCCTAACCTGCACGGGCGACAGCGCGGCTGCGACGACGCGGCAAATCCCCAACATAAGGAAAACAGCCCCGGGCACGGCACCGATTCCTCTCATCCCGACGCTGAACACGGTGCCCGCAGGGCCAGACGACAAGGTCATCAACGCTTCTCAGTAATGCTTCGCCGCCCTCCGTCAGGCCACGTCATGGATGACGCCGGTGCAGCGGTTCAACTCTGCCCGCGGCTGTCGCAGGGGAGAACGGGCGCCGCACCGGCCCGGCCATGGGCGCCCCGGCTGCCCGCCCCTGCTCAGGCAGTGCGCCACCAACTG